>JANMIG010000044.1:0-290339 GCA_031375675.1 Chitinophagales bacterium | reverse complement strand
GAATTTGCTCATCCGAAGAACGGAGCATTGCAAGTTTACCAACGGGCTGATGACGGTCGGCTATGATGGATTGCAGCAGCTCCATAAAATGAGCTCCCATCTGGACCATGGTTGAACGGCTGAATAAATCTGTACTGTATTGTATTTTATATCCAAAAGATGCTCCCTTTTCTTCTATGGTTAAGGAAAGATCAAATTGTGATGTTTGTATGTCGGGGTTATATGGAGAAATGGCGGCTCCTTCGAGAACAAGCGTTGCATAACTTTCTTTTACACTGCTGAACATTACCTGGAAAACAGGGTTACGGCTCATGTCACGGTTTTTCACTACACGCTCCACTACTTTCTCAAAAGGAACTTCCTGGTATTCATATGCATCTAATGTAGCATTTTTTATACGGGCCAGCAGGCTGGTAAATGCAGGGTTGCCACCAAGGTCGCTGCGCAGGGCAATGGTATTGGCAAAAAAGCCTGCCATCCCTTCCATCTCTGCCAATGTGCGGCCGCCCACGGGGCTGCCAACACAAATATCATCCTGCCCGCTGTACCTGTGCAGCAATACTTTAAAAGCAGATAACAGCAGCATGTACAAGGTTACTCCTTCCTCTTTGCAGAGGAGGTTCAACTTATCCATGATGTCCCTGCCAATCTCAAAATGTACGCTGCTTCCGGCATTGCCCTGTACTGCAGGACGGTTATAATCGGCAGGTAACTCAAGTGGTGATACACCGGAGAGTTTATTTTCCCAGAATTTAAGCTGGTCTTCCAGGTATGCATCCGTAAAATTCCTGCGCTGCCATACTGCATAATCGTAATACTGCAGCGGCAGAGCTGGCAAATCTGCTGTTCTGCCATTTTTTAAGGCATTATACAGTTCAGCAAATTCATTCAGCAATATATCGTTGGATAATCCGTCGCTGGCTATATGATGAAACACAATGGCAAAGGTATATTCATTACCCCCTTTTGAGTACAGGCAAACCCTTATCATATAATCGGCAGAAAGATCAAAAGGTGCTGCTATAAATGCTGCAACCTTAGTGCTGAGTATATCTTCGGTAGCTGCTTCGTCATACTTCATTGCCCAGCGTGTTGCATCCATTACCTGCTGGTAGCCTGTTCCATCCTCTTCTTTCAGTACCGACCGCAGTATTTCATGCCGGTTGATGATTGTTTTAAAAGATTGCTCTGCCGCCTGCCTGTCTATATTCCCGGACAGGTTGAGCACCACCGGTATATGATACTGGATACTTCCCTGCAGTTTATCAATAAACCTTAAACGCTCCTGGTTAAAAGATAATGGAATGTTTGCAAGACTCCTCTTATCAATGGAAACAATTTTATTATTGATCCGCTTGCTTTCCTGAACATCATTCTTTTTTAACTTTTCGAGATGGCTGATGATATCCTCCCTGTTTTCCTTTATTATGCCCAGCAACAGGGAATCAACTTCCCCTTTTTCAGTTTTGAGGGAAAGACCACCATTATCCAGCTCCAGGTAAACGCCTTTATCGAGAGAAGTTCTCAGGATATCTAATACCTTATCTTCCATAATATTAAATACTTATGATTGTTTTAAAATCTTTCTCTTCTTCCACTTTATTGTAATCGAGGAATAAGGCCATGGCTTCTATGGTTGGGAAGTCAAATATATCCTTGATTCCCACTTCTGCGCCCATTACAGTGCGTATCCTTGAAACCAGCCTTGTGGCCAGCAGGGAGTGACCTCCCAATTCAAAAAAGTTATCATTAATACCGGCACGCTGCACTCCCAGCAATTCCATCCAGATGGCTGCCAGCTGCTCTTCCTGCAGGGTACGTGGAGCCACATATTCTTTACTGGAAAGCGTTGAGTTGTCGGGATCCGGCAGGCTCTTCCTGTCAATTTTACCATTGCTGGTCAGCGGCATAGTATCCAGTTCCACCCACAGGCGGGGTATCATGTATTCGGGAAGTTGTGCTTTCAATTTTGTTTCAACATAGGATTTATCCATTCCCTCTTCCTTTACAACATACCCAATCAAACGTTTGTTGCCATCGCTGTCGGGCCTGGCAAGTACACAACAACTTTTTATACCCTCCAGTGCCAGTAATACATTTTCTATCTCTCCCAGTTCTATACGGTAGCCCCTTATTTTAACCTGGTCATCTTTTCTGCCCAGGAACTCAATATTGCCATCGGGCAGCCAGCGGGCAAGGTCACCGGTGCGGTACATGCGTTCTCCCGGCTTAAATAGATTAGGAACAAACTTCTCATTTGTCAACTCCTCCCTGTTGAGGTATCCCCTTGCCAAACCTGCTCCACCAATGCACAATTCCCCTGCTGCACCAAGCGGCGACAAATTATCCTGCTTATCCAGTATGTAAATCTGTGTATTGGAAATGGGGCGGCCAATGGGTATCTTATCTTCAATTTTCCCCTCAAAAGCTGTGGCATAAATACTGCACTCCGTGGGGCCATAAGCATTGATAAACCTTCCTTTTTGTGCAAACAATTTAGATTGCTCAAACACTGCCTGTTCGCCGGCCGTCGTCATCACCCGTATACAATCCAATTGATCTGCAGGCAGTACTCCAAAAAATGCCGGGGGCAGGTTGGCGATTGTTACCTGGTTGTCAACCACAAATTTCACAAACTGATCAATATCGTATTTCAACTCATCTTTTATGATATAGAGCGAAGCGCCACTCAGCAATGCAGAGAATATTTCTGCTACAGAAACATCAAAAGTGGTATTGATAAACTGGAGACAGCGGTCGGTTTCCTGCACACCAACAGCCTTTACCTGAGACAGGATGGTATTGATGGCAGTTGTATGCTCAATCATTACCCCTTTGGGCTTACCTGTTGAACCGGAAGTGTAGATGATATACATCAGGTTATTGCTGCTTACAACCGGCCCTGTGTACTCTTTCCCTGAAATATCCTGAGGTATGCTGCCCAAACCAATATCTACCAATTTCACGCTTTCCGGTAAATATGAAAGTTTATCCAGTGTATTACCACTGCTCAGCAAGAGTGCTGCACCAGTGTCTTCCAGGATAAAGCTCACCCTTTCCTGCGGGTAATCATGTGCGATGGGAACATAAGCGCCACCTGCCTTTATTATACCCAGCATACCAACAATCATCTCAATACCCCGTTCCATACAAATGGGTACCAGTGTTTCGGTTGTTACCCCGAGAGAAGCCAGGTAGCCTGCCAGCCGGGTACTGTATTCATCCAGTTCCTGGTAACTGTAGTTTTTTCCTTCAAAAACAACGGCTGTGTTTGCAGGTGTTTTGATTACCTGCTCCCTGAACAGATCAATCACCGTTTTATTTTTTGGATAGTCAACGGCCGTATTGTTAAATTCATTCAGCAACTGCTGCTCTTCCGATGGCTGCAGCATCGCTAATTTTCCTATTGGCTGGTGATGGTCTTTTACGATTGATCTTAACAGCTCGCAATAATGTACACCCATTTGCTGGATACGCTCTTTGCTGAAGAGTGCAGTACAGTATTCAAGGCTGTACAAAATTTCTTCACCTGTTTCACCGGCTGAAAGATTGAGATCGAATTTTGATGTATCTGATTCATGTTCAAAACGTGACAGGCTTAATCCTTCAAACTTTTTTGATGAACCCGTACTTTTCTGACCGGCGTTCTGCAGCGTAAACATTACCTGGAACAGCGGGTTCCGGCTTCTGTCCCTGGTTTTTACAACACGCTCCACTATCTTTTCAAAAGGTACCTGCTGGTGGTCGTATGCATCCAGTGTGGTAGACCTTACCTCATTCATCAATTTTGTAAAGGAGGGATTGCCACTGAGGTCGCTGCGGAGTGCCAGCATATTCACAAAAAATCCAACCACGCCTTCCAGCTCACCTTGTGTACGGCCGGCTATGGGGCTGCCCACGCATATATCTTCCTGCCCGCTGTACCTATACAACAATACCTTGAAGGCTGCCAGTAACAGCATGTACATGGTTACGCCCTCCTTTTTACACAGCATGTTCAGCTGGCCTGTAAGTTCCTTATCAATATTGAAAGACAGGGTGCTTCCTGCTATGCTCTGCACTGCAGGGCGAACATAATCGGTAGGCAACTCAAGGGGTGATACACCAGAAAGTTTATCCGACCAGTACTTCAGCTGATCCTCAAGAAATTCTCCGGATATATGCTTACGCTGCCATATGGCATAGTCCTGGTATTGCAATGTCAACTTGGGCAGCCTTGGGCTAACACCACGTTTGCATGCATCATACATCTCCATAAACTCGGCCATCACAATATCATTTGACCAGCCATCGCTGGATATATGATGAAACACCACTGCCAGTATATACTCTCCTTCCTTCACTTCAAATATGCATGCCCTCATCATATAATCTGCAGCAAGATCAAACCTTGCAGACATGAACTGGTCAAGCTTTTTACGAAGTTCAGTTTCTGAGTTTGCCTGCTCAAAACCCAGCTTCCATCCTGCCGGCTCCAGCAATTCCTGGTAGCCAATACCTTCTTCTTCCTTAATGACTGTACAGAGCACCTGGTGCCTTGCTACAATTGACTGAAAAGTCATCTCAAGCACTTCCCTGTCAAGATTTCCCTTGAGGCTGAGCACCACAGGCATGTGATACTGGATACTGCCCTGTATCTTATCAATAAACCACAGGCGTTCCTGGCTGTACGACAGAGGAATATGTGTCATGCCCGTTTTATCATAGGCAATCACCTTTTCATTGATACTGAGGTAGTTTTTCACCCCGTTCTTTTTCAGTTTTTCAAGATACTTGATAATATCTTCCTTGTTCTCTTTGATGATACCGAGCAGGAGGCTGTCGATTTCTCCTTTTTCAGATTTTAATGAAAGACCTCCATTGTTTAATTCAAGAAAAACTCCTTTGTCCCTGGAAATCCTGAGAATGTCTAAACTCTTATCTTCCATAATATTAAATATTTATAATTGTTTTAAATTCTTTTCCGGTTTCGCTGCCTGTGTACTCCATAAACAGTGACATTGATTCTATCGTTGGGAAATCAAACACATCCTTGATCGCCACTTCAATATTCATGATACTTCTTATCCTGGATACCAGCCTGGTAGCCAGCAAAGAGTGCCCACCCAGTTCAAAAAAGTTGTCGTAGATACCAATCTTATCAGCCTTCAGCAATTCAGCCCAAATGGCTGCCAGCTGCTCCTCTTCCTTTGTACGGGGGGCAACATATTCATTGCTGGAAAGGCCCGACATATCCGGCTCAGGCAATCCCTTTCTGTCAATTTTTCCGCTGCTGGTCATTGGCATCATTTCCAGTTCCACCCACAGGCGGGGTATCATATACTCGGGCAGCAGCATCTTTAGTTTTGATTCAAGGAATGATTTATCAAATCCCTCATCTTTTACTACATAGCCCACCAGCCGTTTATTCCCTTCGCCATCTGCCATTGCCAGTACACAACAACTCCTGATTCCGTCGAGTCCTGCCAGCACATTCTCAATCTCACCCAGTTCAATGCGGTAACCCCTTATCTTCACCTGGTCATCCTTTCTGCCAATAAAATCAATATTGCCACCGGGAAGCCAGCGTGCAAGGTCGCCCGTGCGGTACATGCGCTCACCCGGCCTGAAAGGATTGGTTACAAATTTTTCATTTGTCAATTCCTGCCTGTTCAGGTAGCCTCTTGCAAGGCCCATACCACTGATACACAATTCACCAGCAGCACCTAAGGGCACCAGGTTATCCTGCTTATCCAGTATATAAATCTGCGTATTGCATACCGGCTTACCGATATTAACCTTACTGTTTAATTGATCATCGCCGGCAGCATTGCCTTTTGCTGCAGCCGGAATTTTGCACAGTGTTGTATTTACTGTATACTCAGTTGGGCCATAAGCATTGATAAGTGTTACATGAGGATAGTGCTTCTGCCAGCTTTCCACAGCTGATTCGGGCAGTTTATCACCGCCTATACTTACCACCCTTAATGAGGCCGGCACCTGTACTTCAGCCAATACTTCATCTGAAGTCAATTCATGCCAGAAAGCAGGTGGCAGGTTCAGAATACTTATACTGTTATCATAGCAAAATTGAAAAAACACTTTTCCATCTGCCAGCATCCTTTCTTTGGTTAAAACAAGACTGCCTCCTTTTGTTATGCTGCAAAACAAATCCTCCACCGACATATCAAACCCAATGGAAGCAAACTGCAGTGTTCTGTCGGATGCCGTAATACCGTAATGCTTATGAACAGTTTTTACGAGGTTGTACAAACTTCTGTGTTCAATCATTACGCCCTTGGGCTGACCTGTAGAGCCGGATGTGTAGATTACATAAGCCAGGCCGGTGCTATCAGCAATGCTGCCTGCAGACACCACAGGTTCTTTTGCAATGGTATCCCAATCTTTATCCAGCACTACCAGCTGAGCACCGGGGGCATCTGCATACTCTGTAATAATGCTGCCTGTATTTTCGCTGCACAGGATTACCGATGCATTGATATCGCTGCAAATGAATTTGATGCGCTCACGGGCATATTGCGGGTCAACCGGCACATATGCAGCCCCTGCTTTGAGGATACCCAAAATGCCAATCATCAGCTCAATACTGCCTTCAATACATAAAGGCACCAGGCTTTCCTCCTTAACTCCAAGTTTTACCAGGTATACAGCCAACTGGTTACTGCGCTCATCCAGTTCCTGGTAACTGTATTTTTTACCTGCTGCTATGATGGCAGTATTACCCGGTGTTTTCAGCACCTGCTCTTCAAATAAATCAATCACCGTTTTATATCCGTCATAGTCTGCTGCTGTATTGTTAAACTCATTAAGCAACTGCTGTTCTTCAGCAGGCTGCAGCATAGCAAGTTCACCAATTGGCTGGTGCAGTCCGTTTACAATGGACCTTAACAGTTCACCGTAATGAACACCCATTTGCTGTACACGGTCGCTGCTGAACAAATCTGTACTGTAATTGATACTGTAAGAGATAGCATCCCCTCCTTCAACAACTGTAAGATCAAGATCCAGTTTTGCCGTAGCAGCATCATGCTCAAAGCCAGACAAGGTTAAACCATCCAATGCAAGCGGAGCAGCGTCTTTCTGTGCTGCATTCTGCAGGGTGAACATCACCTGGAAGAGCGGGCTGCGGCTCCTGTCACGGGTTTTAACTACCCGCTCTACAATTTTTTCAAATGGCACCTGCTGGTGATCGTAAGCCTCCAGTGTGGTGGCTTTTACCTGGTCAAGCAGTTTGGCAAATTCAGGATTGCCGCTCAAATCTGAGCGCAGCGCAAGCATATTTACAAAGAAACCGATCATTCCTTCCAGCTCAGCCTGTGTTCTGCCTGCTACCGGGCTGCCCACACAAATATCTTCCTGCCCGCTGTACCTGTACAGCAATACCTTAAAGGCAGATAAAAAAAGCATGTATAAGGTTACCCCCTCTTTTTTGCACAGCTGGGTTACCTGGTCTGACAAATCTTTATCCAGCCTGAATGCCAGGTTGTTTCCTGCAACAGATTGTACTGCAGGACGTGGATAATCATTGGGCAACTCCAGCGGAGCAACACCTGAAAGCTTTTTATCCCAGTAGCTCAGCTGGGCTTCAAGAAATTCTCCTGAAATATGCCTGCGCTGCCAAACTGCATAATCGCTGTACTGCAGCGATAACGGGGGCAATTCAGGCGCAAGCCCGCGTTTGTATGCATTATAAATTTCAACAAACTCGTTGATGACGATTGCATTTGACCAGCCATCACTGGCGATATGGTGAAATACAACTGCCAGTACGTACTCATCATTACCCCTGTCGTACAGGCAACCCCTCAACATATAATCCTTTGACAGATCAAAAGGCGTTGCGATGAGTGTGCTTATCTTTTCCTTCAATATATCCTCGCCGTCAGCCGCATCAAATTCAAGCTTCCAGTCATCACTTCCTGTTACTTCCTGGTAGCCTTCGCCTTCATCTTCTTTCAGTACGGTGCGTAATACTTCGTGACGGCTTACAATCAGCTGAAGTGATTGCTCCAGCACTTGCTTATCCAGGTCGCCCTTTATACCAAGCACAATCGGAATATGATACTGAACACTGCCCTGGAACTTATCTATGAACCATAACCGCTCCTGGCTGTATGACAGTGGTATCTTGTCCATTGGCGCTGCTGTGGTAACAAGTGGCAGCAGTGCTCCCTTTTGCTGACCTGCAATATGTGCTGCCAGTGAAGAAAGTGTTACATGTTTAAAAATATCTTTAATAGGCAGTTCCGTATCCATCCGGGAACGAACCATTGAAACCAGCCTGGTAGCCAGCAGGGAATGACCGCCCAGTTCAAAGAAGCTGTCATCAATACCTACCTTTTCTACCCCAAGCAATTCTATCCATATTTGCGCCAGCTGCTCTTCTGTGCTGGTTTGAGGTGCCACATACACTTTACTTGAAAGGTCACCCATATCCGGATTGGGCAATCTTTTCTTATCAATTTTGCCATTAGCGGTAACCGGTATCACATCCATTTCCACCAGTATTTGCGGAATCATGTAATCCGGCAGTTTGGATTGCAGGTGATCAATTACCGCAGCTTTATCATATACTCCTTCTTCAGTTACCAAATATGCCACCAGGCGTTTAATGCCCGATGCGTCTGCCTTTGCTATTACCACAGCCTGTTGTACACCGGCTGCCGTTTCAAGTGCATGCTCCACTTCACCAAGTTCTATCCTGTAACCTCTTATCTTTACCTGCTCATCTTTTCTGCCCATGAACTCAATATTGCCATCGGGTAACCAGCGTGCAATATCACCGGTTTTATACATCCTGAACCCTTCTCCCTTGTCAAAGGGATTGGCTACAAAGCTGTTGCCTGTTTTAACTGCATCTTTCCAGTATCCTCTTCCTACACCGATGCCTGAAACACACAATTCGCCCTTGATACCTACGGGACATAAATTACCTGCTTCATCCACTATGTATATCTTCATATTTTGCACCGGTTTGCCAATGGGCACAAAACCCTGCACCGGCGCCTTGCTCATTACATAATGACAGATATCATCTGAAGCTTCGGTTGGACCGTAAGCATTTACTACTTTTTTGCCGGGATAAACGGAGAACCATTTTTCCATCAGTGATTTGCTCACTGCTTCACCTGTAACCAGCAAATAGTTTAATGAACTGAGTGCCGGTAAAGTTTCATTCAGCGAAAAAACAGCAGTAAGATATGATGGTACACATTCCCAGATGGTAACACCGTCATTCTCCAGCGTTTGCAGCAAACTAACAGGTTTCAGCAGCAGGTCATCCCTGTATACGATTGTTTTACCTCCTGTAACCAGGGCACAAAACATCTGCCACACCGAAATGTCGAATGTATAAGAAGCTGTTTGTGCGATAATGCTGCTGTCTGTCACACCAAGCTCATTGATCTTGGCATAGAGGTGATTGAGCATTCCCTTGTGCTCAATCAGTACCCCTTTAGGATTTCCTGTTGAGCCAGAAGTATAGATCATATAAGCAAGATCATCAGGCTGCGGTTGTACCCCTGGTGCTTTACCGGGATATGTACTGATTGCTTCCTGCTCATCATCTGTACTTATTATTGTAATACCACTGCCTGGTAATATTCCCTTGTATGCTGCCTGTGTGATAACGACTGAGGCTTCGGTGTTTTCCAGCATATAAGCGACCCTTGCAGCAGGGAAATCAGTATCAACAGGTACATAGGCAGCACGAAGCTTGAGTATTGCGAAAATACTGATGATCATATCAATACCCCTTTCCATGAAAACAGGCACCAGCATTCCTGCCTTAACGCCTGCGTTTGCGAAATGCTCCGCATATTGATTGATTCTATAATCCAGTTCGGCATATGTGAGACTCAGGTTGTCACATGCCACAGCGATATTTCCGGGCGTGCGGGCCACCTGTTCTTCAAATAACCCTGCTACTGTTTTTTCCCGGGGAAAGTCAACCGTATTAGAGTTAAATTCATTCAGCAACTGCTGTTTTTCAGGTGCCGTGAGTATTGCCAGCTGGTCTAAAGTCGTATTCCTGTTGTCTGCAATGGAACGCACAATTTTTTCAAAGTGTGCTGACATCCGCTGGATCGTGTCCTTATTGAACAGCTCTGTACTGTAGTTCAGTTTAAAAGTGAAATAGTCAGGCCCTTCATTCACCACCAGTATCAGGTCAAACTTGGATGTTCCTTCTTTAAATTTATACCCTGAAAAAAAGAGGTCACCGGTTTCCATTTCAACCTCTTCATTGGAAGCGTTGTTTAATGTAAACATCACCTGGAACAGGGGGTTCACACTCATATCCCTTTCCTTTACAACACGCTCCACCACTTTTTCAAACGGAACTGCCTGGTGCTCAAATGCATCAAGTGTTGATGCTTTTAACTCCAGCAGAAAGTCCCTGAAACGCTGCTTGCCACTGAATTCATTACGGATCACAAGGGTGTTCACAAAAAAGCCGATCATATTATCCAGCTCTGAGTGTGAACGTCCTGCTACCGGTGTACCCACCGAAATATCATCCTGGCCACTGTACCTGTACAGCAATACGTTGAAAGCTGCCAGCATCAGCATGTACATTGTAACGCCTTCCTCTTTGCACACAGCCCTCAGCCTGGTTACAAGTTCTTCATCCAGCCTGCTGAGTACAAGATCGCCGGCCGGCCCCTGTATTGCCGGGCGCAAATGGTCTGCCGGTAATTCCAGCACCGCTGCACCACCCAGTTTCTTTTCCCAATACTGCAACTGGTTATCAAGGTACTCGCCGGATACAAACTTACGCTGCCAAACCGCATAATCACTGTATTGAAATGCCAGGGGTGGCAGCCTTGAATGGGCTCCCTTGCTGTAGGCACTGTAAATCTCTCCAAATTCCCTGAGCAATATTCCGCTTGACCAACCATCGCTGGCAATATGGTGAAATACTGTTGCCAGCACATACTCCCCTTCCTTTCTTTCATACAGGCAGGCTCTGAACATATAGTCCTTTGCCAGGTCAAAAGGAAAGGATAAGAATGCCTGCAGCTTTTCTCTCAGTAATTCGTCGGAGTCAGCTTTTTCGTACTGCATTACCCAGTCAGAAGAGCGTATCACTTCCTGGTACCCCACGCCCTGATCCTCCTTGTACACTGAACGCAGTACTTCATGCCGGTCCACAATCTTCCGGAATGTCTTTTCAAAAACATCCCTGTTGAGTGTGCCTTTAATACTTACCACCACCGGGATATGGTATTGCACACTGCTTTGCATCTTATCAATAAACCATAAGCGTTCCTGGCTGTAGGAGAGTGGTATCTGTTTTACTGCATCCCTGTCGAACCGGGTTACTTTTTCCTTAATAGCATTGTGTTCGTTCGTTTCCTTCTTTTGTAATTTTGCCAGATATTTAATGATCGCCTCCTTGTTCTCCCTGATTATTCCAAGAAAAGCTGCATCAATTTCGCCCAGTTCTGTTTTAAGGGATAAAGAACCGTTTTCAAGTTCGATAATAATATCATTTTCCTGGGCAGTCCGAATTACATTTAAAACATCGCTTTGCATACTAAATTAAATTTTTACTATTGTTTTATACTCTTTGTCGGCGTCGCTGTTTTTGTAATTCATAAATATAACCATGGCTTCAATGGACGGAAATTCAAATACATCTTTAATTGTAAACTCAACATTCATGATACGGCGGATCATAGATACCAAACGGGTAGCAAGGATGGAATGACCACCCAGGTCGAAGAAATCATCATGTATGCCTATCTGTGGCAAACCAAGCAGTTCTTTCCATATTTCGGCAAGCTGCAGTTCTTCTTTTGTACGTGGGGCCACATACTTCTTTCTTGAAAGGCCTGACATTTCAGGTGAAGGGAGAGCTTTTTTATCAGTCTTGCCATTGCTTGTAAGTGGCATTGCCTCCAGCTGAACCCATAACCTTGGCACCATATATTCAGGCACAATTTTTTTAAGGTCTGCTTCAAGTGCTTCTTTATCGAGGGTGGTTTCCTTTTCCAGCACCACATAGCCAACAAGGCGTTTATTGCCTGTATGGTCTTCATTCACAAGAACAGAACAGGCTGTTATTCCTGTTAAGCCAGACAGTGCTTTCTCTATCTCTCCCAGCTCTATCCGGAAACCTCTTATTTTTACCTGGTCATCTTTCCTGCCCATAAACTCGATATTACCGTCAGGAAGCCAGCGGCCCAAATCCCCGGTCATATACATCAGCTCACCGCTGCGGAAAGGATTGGCAACAAATTTTTCGCCGGTAAGATCCTCCCTGTTCATATACCCTCTTGCCAATCCCATACCACCGATACATATTTCACCAATTGTACCCTGGGCAGCCAGGTCAGCATGATTATTGACAATGTAGATTTCCCAATTATCAATAGGCTTACCAATAGATATGATCTCATCGGCGGGCGACAATTGCGCCACGCTTGACCATACAGAACATTCCGTAGGTCCATATTCATTGTACAGGGCTACATCTGGTGCCTCATTGAAATGATTTAACACCGTCTGGCGGTTAATTTTTTCACCAGCCAGTATCACCCTTTTCAAAGATGATTTGCCAACAATACCCTCGGCCACCAAAAAGTCGTAGTAGGACGGTACACACAAAATCAGTTCAACCTTTTGCAATAATGTTTCTACTTCTTCCCTGTCTTTAAGCGATGCATTTTTGCACAGTACCAGTCTTGCACCGGTATGCAGTGCATTAAAGATGATGGCGATTGACGAATCAAATGCAAAAGATGAAATCAGCAGGCAGGAAGACACATTACCATAATAATTGCTTCTTGCAATAGTAGATGCATATAAGCCTTTATGCTCTATCATCACTCCTTTAGGCATACCAGTACTTCCGCTGGTATAGATCACATAAGCCAGGTTGTCACTGCCTGCGATCCTTCCAATGCTTGCTTTTGACCCTGTATAGATCAGTTCCTTATCCTCATCCAGCAATATCACTTTGTATTCTTCCCCTATTGAAACTGATTGCATACAGGCAGAGGTACTCAGGATAAGTGAAGCTTTGCAGTCAGCCAGCATATAGTCAATCCTGTCTTTGGGATACTCTGCGTCAATGGGCACATAAGCACCACCCGCTTTCAATATGCCGAGGATACCCGTCATCATATCAGCTGACCTTTCAACAAAAATCGGCACAAGGGTTTCCGCCTTTACTCCCATATTCTGCAAACAACGGGCCAGCTGATTGCTGCGCTCATCAAGTTCCTTATACGTTATCTGCTCATGTTCAAATTCAACAGCAATACTGTCCGGCGTTTTAGCTACCTGCTCTTCAAACAGATCAATCACCGTGCGGTTGGCATTGATTGCTGCCTTTACTGCAGCAGGTTCTGCCACTGTATGGTTTGCCACCAGCACACCTGTTCCATTAAACTGGTTCAGGAGCCGCTCACTTTCGTCGGCAGGCATAATGGACTGATTGTTGATAGTGCCGTACAAATTATTTACAAACTGCGACAGGATGTTCTTGTAATACTGTATAATCCTTTCAGACAGGTCCTCATCAACTATTGAGGTGGAATAAGTTACCACCAGCTGAAACCCGTTGTCGTGGGCATGTACACTTATACCCAGCAGCGTGTTGATATTGATATAATTTTCAAACTTGAAATCTGGTGCCGGGTTCTCTGCGTTGTAATCATCATCAACAATATCCTTAAACACACGGAAGTCAATATAATTGAATGCAGTATCAAAAACAGCGTTGCCCGCATTGGTACGGTCATTGATAATACGCAGTACATCATACAAAGGCACCTGTTCGTGATTTTTAAGTACCCTCACCTTATCTTCGATATAAAGGATATAATCTTTCCATGTCATCCTGACGGGAAGCTGCACCCTTACCGGTATTGTATTCAGGAAACATCCGAGCAGCTGCTCACCATCGGGCACTACCGGCCTGTTGTTGGCTACCAGTCCCACCACAATATCATCCGACCAGGAAAGCATTCTCATTGTTTGCACATAAGCGGCAAAACACAGGTGCTTGAAGCTTGTTTCGCAGTTTTCGGCCAGGCTTTCAAGATCCTTGCGCAGCCTCCTTTCCAGGGTGATACGCTTTGTTATGAATTGATGCTTGAGGCCGGTGGGCAGAAAACGCATCCTGGTATAGCCATCCAGTTCATTTTTCCAGTATTCGGCACTTGCCGGATTTTTTGCGTTCGCAATTTCGCCAATAACCTGGTCACGGTAATTGCTCAGCAGTTTTTTTGGCACAAAATCCGCATTGCTTTTCAGCTGCACATATGTGTTATTGAGTTCGGTAACAAATGAAGACAGGCTCCAGCCATCAAACAGTGAATGGTGCATGTCAAACAACAGGTAATGGTAATCATCACTTATTTTTATGATGCACATTCTCCAGATAACCGAAAGGGATAAATCTGTCGCCCGCAGTTTCTCCTCATGCATCCTTTCATGAATCCAGGCCTCCTGCTCTTCCTTCTCTAAGCCCGATAAATCTGCGAAGTCAACAACAGGCTCAATTTTTTTAAGGATGATATGGGCAAAGCTGTCAAGGTCAAACACCTTCCGTAATTCGCTGTGCTTTTCAACAAGCAGGTTCAGTGCCTTTTTAAACATGTCAAAGCTGAACCCTTCGTATGGTATTGAATAAATGTTCTGCTCATGGTAGATGACATTATGGATATTTCCATCTTTGGCTTTTTCTTTCAAAGAGTGGAACACCATTCCTTTTTCCACACCGTTCATCGGCAATATATCTTCATAATTATCATTGCTGCCATTGCGCTCAATATACTCTGCTGCAAATCTTTTTAATTCTTCTTCCGCATACTGCAGGTTTTCATCTTTTGCATCATCCTGTTCTGCAGATAAAGCCGCAAGCTTCTCAATCGTTTGGTTGGTATACAGGTCTGCAATGGACAATTTCATGTTCAGCCTGCTGTTCATCTCATAAATAAGCCCGATTGCTTTGAGTGAATCTCCTCCCAGGCTGAAATAATTATCCCGTGTACCTACTTCTTTCATCCCCAGTATCTGCGCCCATACTTCGGCCATCACTTTTTCCTTTTCATTAGCCGGTGCAACAAATGCTGAATCTGCTGTAATCACCGGTTCAGGCAACTTACTGATATCCACTTTACTGTTTGAGGTGAGTGGCATCGTTTCTACCTGAACAAAATATGCAGGAACCATGTAGGCCGGCAGCTTATCATTCAGGTACATCCTGATTTCGCTTACTGACAATTCCTGCCTGCTCACCAGGTATGCGCATAAATACTTCTGCTCCTCATCCTTCCTTACAATAACTACTGCATTGTCTATCAATTCATGCTCCAGCAGGTGATGCTCAATTTCACCCAGTTCAATCCTGAAACCCCTGATCTTAACCTGTGAGTCCTGGCGGCCCAGGTATTCAATTTCGCCCCCGGTCAAAATCCGGGCAAGGTCGCCCGTGCGGTAAAGCACTTCTCCCCTGCGGTAAGGATTCTGAATAAACCGCTCTGCTGTAAGGGCCTCCCTGCGGAGGTAACCCCTGCCCACACCGGCACCGCCAATGAACATTTCGCCGGTAACGCCTTCGGGCAGTACATTCATGGCTTTATCGAAAACATACACCGAAAGTGTGGGTATCGGTTTGCCGATATTACTGATATTATTTTCTATTTCATACACACCAATTTCTTTATAGGTGGCGTGCACTGTAGTTTCGGTTGTGCCGAACATATTGATCAGTTTCACATCAGGGTTGGCAGCCTGCCATACTTTCAGCTTGGAAGGGGAGAGCATTTCGCCTCCAAATACCACATACCTGAGTGAAGGGATTCCCTTTCCGTCTTTAAGGTCTTCGTGGATAAGGTTATAAAAAGCAGTTGGCGTCTGGTTGAGTACAGTCACCTTCTGCTCCCGGAGAATATCGAGGAAGCCGGCAGGATTCATCGCTTCAAGTTTTGAAACAATTACCATCTTTCCACCATACAGCAGTGCACCATACATTTCCCAAACACTGAAATCAAAGCAGTGACTGTGAAACATGGTCCACACATCATGCTGGCCGAACTCAAACTGAAACGCTTCGTTAAACAGCAGCCGTATTACATTTCTGTGCTCAATCAGCACCCCCTTGGGATTGCCGGTTGTACCAGAAGTATAGATCACATAACACAAATCACCGGGAGTATTGATATGCGACAGGTTGTCTCCGCTGTACTGGTCAAGTTGCAGATCCTCAAAAGGAATAATGCTGCAGGCCGCAGTTACTTCCGGAGCTTTGCTGTCAGTCACCAGGTATTCCACCTTGCTGTCATCCAGTATATACTCAAGCCTTGCTTTAGGATACGTTACGTCAACGGGCACATATGCCCCGCCGGCCTTAAGAATGGCCAGCATAGCAACAATAAGGTCAGTTGATTTTTCCATCAGCACTCCCACCAGCACATCTTTTCCAACTCCTTTTTCACGCAGGTATTGTGCAAATTTGTTCGCCCTTTCATTCAGTTCACCATAAGTGATTGCCTGTCCTTTTTCAATTATTGCTTCATTCCCGGGCATTTCAGCAGCCCTTTGCTCAAACACATCAATGATTGTCTGGTGCTGCGGGTATTTAACATCAGTATTGTTGTTCATGGCCAGCAAACGCTTTCTGTCTGACTCATTGATTACTGAAATATCACCAATCACAATATCCTCATTATCGAGTATGGAGTGAATGGCATTGGTAAAATACCTTGCAAACTGTGCTATTGTGGATTCCCTGAACAGCTCTGTGGAATATTCAAAGATGAAATTCACACGGGCATCTATAACATTGGCCACCAGGGATAAATCAAATTTTGAAGTTTTGAGCAGGGGATTGTAGCCCTCTATATTGAGCCCTTCCAGCGTTGCCTTCTCCCGGAAAATGTTCTGAAACATAAATACCACATCAAACAGCGGATTGTGACTCAGGTCACGGTTGATCTGCAATGCATCAACCAAGTCTTCATATGGAAAATCCTGGTTATCAAAACAGTTCAGCGTACGCAGGTTTACTTTTGACAAATATTCCCTGAACGTAATACCGCTCTCCGGGTGCATCCTTAACGCCAGTGTGTTTACAAACATGCCAAACATCTTCTGCAGGTCAGCGTCTTTACGTCCGGCAGTAGGGGTTCCTATGATGATGTCTTCCTGGCCGCAGAGTTTTGAGAGCCAGATTGAATAGAAAGAAAGCAATACTGTAAACATTGACACGCCTGATTGCTCGGCAATGCCCTGTATGGCTGCAGACCTTTCCCTGCTTAATGAAAACTTATAGGTATCACCGGTAAACTTCTTTTCGGCAGGGCGTGGAAAATCGGCAGGCAGCTCAAGTGTAGCCAGCATACCCTCAAATTCCCTGGTCCAGAACTCTTTCTGCTCCTGGATTATTTTCTGAGTGGGTTCGCCATGATACCATTCGGCATAATCACTGTAATTAAGTTCGAGCGGCTGCAGTTTTTCGCCGTTGTACAATGACGCAAAATCCTTCAGCAGTATCTGCTGTGATGTACCGTCTGAAATAATATGATGGGTATCTATCAGCAGCATATTTTCGTCCACGCCAAGTTCAATCAATGCTACCCTCATCAGTGGTGCCTGCTTTAAATCGAATGGTTTTACAAAATCCCTGATGATGGCATCACGAGACTGATTTTTTCCATCGATGTATGTGATATCAAATGGTGTATCCTGCATGATGTGCTGCACCAGCTGGTGATCCACCACATCAAACCTTGTGCGCAGCGCTTCGTGCCTGCTGATGAGTTCTTTAAAACAATTCACCAGCTTCGCTTTATCTTCAGAACCCCGTATGATAAACGGCTGGGTTAAATTATAGGCTGTTGAATTTTTTGATAATTCATGTGAAAAATACAGCCTTTTTTGAGGGGAGGTCAATTTGTAATAATCCCTGGCAACTGCCTTTGTAACTGGATTCTTATTGACTTTTACACGTTTTCTTTCGGTGATATAACTAATCAGCTCACCTTTTTTTTCCCTTACTTCTTCAATAAGATCCTTTTCATCAAATCCTTCCGGAACGTTAATAACAAGTTTTTCATCAACAACGTTAACATCGATGTCATAGTTTCTTAGCCTGAATAATAGTTCCTCTACATTACTTTCTAACTGAACCATATAAAATTAAATTTTGATGCGATTAGTGATAATTATTACAAATTGATCCCTTAATATATTCTGTGCTGCGGTTTACTGAGCCGTGAATGCGTCTAAAAACTGATTTCATATTTTTTAACGGGAGCGGCTTCTTCTTTGCCAGTTTCCTCTGTACCGGCTTTGGTAAGCCATATGCAGGTTTCAATAAATTCTGCCTGCTGCTTAATGGTATGCCTGTGAAACAGTTCAATTAACTTGATGTCTATCTCAAAAGTTTTTTTGATTTTTGAAACAATCTGGATTGCGGTGAGCGAATTACCGCCCAGCTCCAGGAAACTGACATTTTTAGATATGAACTCTTTCTGCATTTTTAATACATCGGCCCATATGTCCAGCAGCTTTTCCTCAATTACACTGGATTGGCCCAGGTCCTCTGTATCTATCCTCATTTCAGGATCGGGCAGCGCTTTTTTATTCACTTTTCCATTAGCCGTTAACGGTATATAGTTTAAAGTGATGTAATGTGCAGGCTGCATATACACCGGGAGTTTTTGTGACATATATGTTCTCAAAATTCCTGCATCCACAGTTCCGTCTGATACATAATAGGCTACAACGTATTTATTGGGTTTGTTATCTTTTACCACAACTATTGCAGACTTTATTCCCTCATAGCCCAGCAGGCAATTCTCAATTTCGCCCAGTTCAACCCTGTAGCCGTTAATTTTCACCTGCCCGTCGGCCCTGCCTATAAACTCAATGGTTCCGTCGGGTTGCCATCTTGCCATATCTCCTGTTCTGTACAATTTACTGCCCGAACACAGATCTGATGTAACAAAAACCTCAGCTGTTTTCTCTTCATTATTCAGGTAGCCCAGTCCCACACCTGCGCCTGCAATACAAAGTTCACCAATCGCTCCTGCAGGAAGCAGCTTCTGGTGTTTATCCAGGATAAAGAGCTGTGTATTATTAGCCGGCTTACCGATGATTGTTTTATGCCTGAAAACTTCAGGGTCGGTGATCTTATGAGCCACGGCACCAATGGTTGTTTCGGTAGGTCCGTAGTGATTAATAAATTGAATATCTCCATAAACCTGCTGAACACTCTGAATATCCCCAAGCCGCAGCGGCTCTCCGCCCAAAATAATATGCTTCAGGCTGCCCAGCGTATTATCGGCAAAATTGGAAGCACTGATGAATGTGCTGAATAATGACGGGGTAAGCTTGAGGTAAGTAATACCATTTTTACCAATATAACTTAAAAGATCCTCGGGAGACTGGTACAAAGCCTTGCTGGCAATATGCACTTCAGCGCCACTTAACAATGCAGGGAACAAGGATGTGTATCCCAGGTCAAATGCATAGGATGATGTGAGTATGGACTTATCTTCAGCAGACAGGCCCGCAAATTCTTTCAGCCACAAGGAGTAGTTCACCAGGTTGCTGTTGCTTATCTTCACCCCTTTTGGTTTTCCGGTACTGCCGGATGTAAAAATGAGGTAAGCAGGATTGGCGGCATCACCGGTAATATTATTTTCAGTTTGCGATTCATTACCAATCATCATCACTTCACCGGCAAAGGACAAATTCCCTGCAACATCGTCCCGGGTAAGCAATATTTCGCAACCGCTGTCGGCCAGTATACTTTCTATGCGGCCCGTATTTTCGTAAGTATCCAACGGGAGAAAGGCTGAACCGGATTTGAGAATGCCCAGCATGCCAACCAGCATATCTACAGAAGGATCCGTATACAATCCAACAATTCCTGACCTGCCCTTCTTTTCTGCCAGCTTTGCAGCAATATAATTACTTCTTTCATCCAGTTCCCCGTAAGTGAGTTTACGGCGGCCGCACACCACTGCAGTATTGCCGGGAGTTTTTGCAGCCTGCTCTGTAAATAATGCTGCAAAAGTTTTATCAGCTGGAAAGGTAACCGCTGTTTGATTAAAGCCTGAAACAAGTTTTGTTTCTTCTTCTTCACTTACCACATTCACATCCATTATCATACGGTCCATATCCTCTGCAACAGAAGCGGCAATCAGCTGGAACAAAGCGGCAAAGCGCCTGATGGTTTCATTCCTGAAAATATCAGTTGAGTACTCAAATGTCATCAGCATGCGTCCTTCCATTTCCCTTACCATCAGCATCAGGTCAAATTTTGCTACCGGGTGGAAGTTGCTGTTATAAAGATTTAATGTTAAGCCGGGCAGCGACAGCTCCTCATGGTCGTAATCATGAAAAGCAAGCACTATGTCGAACAAAGGATTGCGGTTGGGCTGACGCTCTGTTACCAGCCGGCTGATGAGCTCCTCATACTGATGCTGGTTATCCATTGAAGTGAGCGTTCTCGTTTTCACTTCCTGTAAAAACTCCCTGAAACTCATGCTTCCGCGGGGATAGTTGCGCAGTGGCAGCATGTTGATAAACACGCCGGCCATTTTCTCCAGGTCGGCATGCTGCCTTCCTGCTACTGAAGTACCAATTACAACGTCTTCCAGGTTGCTCAGCCTGGCAATCATTATATTGTACACTGACAAAATAAGTGCGAACATTGAAACACCCTCACTGTTGCATATTGCTTTTAATTTGCCTGCCAATTCAGCAGGTAACTCAAAGTGCTCCTTGTTTCCTGCATAACTTTTTACAGCGGGCCTGTTAAAATCAAGCGGCAGTTCCGGTACGGGTGCATCATCGGCAAACTCCCTGGTCCAGAAATCCATGCGCTTCTTCAGTACATCCTGGTGGGCTTTGCTTTGCTCCCATTCTGCAAAGTCCTTGTACTGCAACTGCAGTTCGGGCAGCGCTTCCCCGTTATAAAGTGCCATAAAATCCCTGATCAGTATAGCCTGTGTAACACCATCACTGATAATATGATGCATATCCACAATAAGAATATGCTTTGCCGGGGTCACCTGCACCAGGCCCACCCTCATCTGCGTTGGCTTGCTGAGATCAAATGGCCTGATGAAATTTTTAATAACCGCATCAACCCCGTCCGTATCTGCATTGAAGTGCTCAAGTTTGAAATCTGCTTCAGTGGCTATTTTCTGAACCGGCTGCTCTCCTTCCATTTCAAAGAATGTGCGGAGGCTTTCATGACGTGCTATTATTTTACTGAAAGCATCATGCAGCCTCTCCGTATCCAGCGTACCCTCCAGTACTGAAACCTGCGGCAGGTTGTAGGCCAGTGATTGTTTATCAAGCTCATGCAGTATATACAATCTTTTCTGAGCCGCAGAAAGTGTATAGTGATCCTTCACCGCTGCTTTTGTAATATCTGAGTGGCCCGAAGGGGCTGACTGCAGTATCTCTGCACTTAAATTTGAAATATTCTGCAGCTCAATGATTTTGGGCAGCGAAATATTTACGTTAAATTCTTTTCTTATCTTATTGGCAAGAATGATCAGTTTCAATGAATGACCACCTAATTCAGCAAAACTGTTGTAGATGCCTATCTTATTCTTATCCAGCTTTAAAACTGTGGCCCATAATTCCTGTAATTTCTCTTCTGTTTCATTGGTGGGAGCTGCATATTCGCCTGTGCTTATGGCGTCTGGTTCGGGCAGCAAAGCCTTATTGAGTTTACCACTTACAGTCATTGGCAATTCTTCCATATACACGAAATATGCAGGAATCATGTATTCGGGCAGTTTTACTGAAAGATGATTCCGCAGTTCCTCATTGCTGAGTGCTGCATCACCTGCATAATAAGCAGCAAGGTATTTATCATCGTCCCTCTCTATTACCGTTACTGCTGCATCCCTTACCTGTGCATGCGACTTGAGCAATTGCTCAATTTCTCCCATTTCAATCCTGTAGCCACGCAGTTTTACCTGGCTGTCTATTCTTCCCTTGTATTCAATATTGCCATCGGGCAGCAGGCAGGCCATATCGCCAGTGCGGTAAACCCTTGCCTCACCATCAATCAACCCTTCACTGAACCTGCCCTGCAGCGCAGGATCGTCTGTTACATACCCACGTGCCAGTCCATCCCCCGCAATACACAGTTCGCCGGTCAGTCCTTTTGGTAATACCTTGCCGTGGCTGTCGGTAATATATACCCTGGTATTGGGTAAAGGTTTGCCGACAGGTATAAACGGACGGTTATCCGTTTCAGCCGGCTCAATTTCGTATAAAGTTGCGTCCACACAAGCTTCTGTAGGCCCATATATATTGAATAGTTTTACGGCAGATGTATCTGCCTGGTTGAAAAATTTTTGTACAACCGGTTTGGAAAGCACTTCACCGGCAAGCAGCCAGCATTTGGGATAAGTAATCACTGCTGATGATTTTGCAGCCCCAACAACAAGCCCCAGGTGCGTAGGTGTACCATCAGACACATCAATTGTATGCTGCTGATAAAATGCCAGGATCTTTGCCCCATCCCTGCGGTCTTCATCAGACACGATGTATAAGCTGTGGCCCAAAAGCAGCGCCGGAAATACCTGCTGCACTGAAGCATCAAAGGCAAATGATGCCAGTAAAGCTACCCGGATTTTTTCTTCTCCAAAATAGTCATACACTTTATGCTTCAACCCGTACACCAGGTTGATCACACTCTTTTGCTCCATCAGCACCCCCTTGGGCAAACCGTTTGATCCGGAGGTGAAAATGCAATAGGCCAGGTCAGCAGGCTGAATGTCAACAGACAGATTTGCATCTGGCTGCTGGCTAATTTCGGGAGCACTGATGTCCAGTACAGTACGGCTGGTATTCACATATTTTCCTGCATACCCGCTGTTGGTTACCAAAACCCCTGAGCCGCATTTATCCAGCATATAAGTAACCCTGTCTAATGGCAAATCAGTGGCAACAGGTAAATAAGCTGCGCCAGATTTTAAAACACCCATCACTGCAACAACCATATCAATGGACCGGTCGAGCAGCAGCCCCACCATAGCACCATTTGAAACACCATTTGCCCGCAGCCATTGAGCAACCTGGTTGGAACGGCTGTTCAGCTCGGCATAAGTTATTGCAGCATCACCACAAACCACAGCAGTTTGATGAGGCCTTTCAGCTGCCTGCTTTTGAAACAGGCCAGCTATCGTTTCATCACCGGGATAGCTGAGTACTGTTGTGTTCAATTGCCCGATGGCTTCCAGGTCGGCGGCAGATGCCAGGCTGATTTCCCGGATAGCTGCAGTGCTGTTTTCGAGTACTGTTTGAAGCAGGTTAAAATATGTTTGTGCAAGCTGATGTGCATATTCGTTGGTATAAAAGGCAGTATTGTATTTTATGCTCACCGAAAGTGTACTGCCGGCACTGAATGAAAACAGTACATCGGGAGTCAAATCCCCCAGGGACGTTTCTTCCTGAATTTCAGTTACCAGCATTCCCACTGTGGCAGCATTGGATTCACCAGTTAATTTCCTGGCAGCGGGGTATTGGTTATTGGCGAAATCTTTCTTTAAAACATCTTTCAGGTACAGGAGCGATTCACTGAAGGTTGTCTTTTGCTGTATGCGTACAGCTACTGCATTGTTTACAACAGTTTTCTTTACCGCATCCCTGTATTTGCCTGTAAATATTACAATATCATCATTACCGGAAACTTTATTCATCAAAGCCCCCAATGCTGATAAAAGAACTACAAATTTCGCCTTATCGGTACCCGCAACAGTATTCAATGCCGCATGCAGCTCCGGGCCTGCACCGCTGGTAATCATTTCATATGCATCACCGGCAGCAACAGTTACAGTTGATTGCCTGGTAAAGTATTCACCCGGTTCAAAATTATCTAATCTTTCTGCCCAGTATTCCTGCCCCTTTAATACAGTGGTTGAATTTGCTTTCATTTATTGTAAAATTTCTTAGTTACTATGTATGTATAAATTAATTACCGGCAGCCGGGGTGCATGTGGCTGCAGGGTATGATTGAGAATTTGAAAAGGTTGCTGTTACCCGAAATTAAATTCAACTTCCTCTTCTGTTACGTTTTCATTTTCGTCTGCGGTATAATCTGAAATATCAGCATCCATATCAGCAGCAATCTCTTCTACCAGCTCTGCAAACCCGGCTGCAATTGCATCAACCTGCTCACTGTTAAAGTATCTCAGCGAATACACAAACCTGATCTTCAGCATTTCATTATCGTCAAATACCTTAACCTCGAGAGGATAGTTTGAGGTATCCTCATCCACATTGCAAAAAGTAAACGGCATTGCTTCATCCGATACACCGCTCTTGCCGGCAGACTGGTAATTGAACAGCACATCAAAGAGCCGCCCGGTAGTTTTACCTTTACCATTATTCATATCGGCCATCAGGTCTATCAGGTTATACAACTGATTGCTGTTCGCATCTGACAGGTGTTTCTGAAGGCTGGCTGTATATGCTGCAAATGATGTATCAGTGGCCACCTGGTATCTTACAGGAAGCACTTTTACAAAAACACCCACCATATTTTCAAGCTCCTCCTGTGTACGCCCCGACGTAAGCATTCCAATTACCATATCGTCCTGCCCGGTGAGCCTGTGCAACAGCACCTGCAGCACAGCAAACAAGCCGGAGAATGTAGTGATGTTCCTGCTTCTCAGGCCATTAATGAATGCTGCAGAAGTGCTTTTATCAATAATACAATCCAGGTTACTTCCTTCATCCGATGCTTTACTGCTGCCGGCGCTGAATAAACCCTGATTGGGAATTCCTGCCTCGAAAGACCTGAGCCAAAACTCCCTTTGACGGATAAAATCTTCCTGCGTTCTGAATTGCTGCTCCCACTCTGCATAATCCCTGTACTGCAGGCGAACCGGCCTGAGAGACTTCCCGGTGTACAAATCAATAAATTCAGCAAACAAAACCTGCTGCGATAGGCCATCGCATATAATATGATGAAGATCGGCAAGCAGGTATGCTTTATCACCTGCCTGTACTATGCCTGCACGTATCAGCGGAGCGTTAGATAAATCAAAAGGCCTGGAAAAGTCCAGTATAACCTTTTCGGCATCTTCCGGAGCCACACTCAGCTGCTCAAGGTTAAATACAACATCCTGCTGTATGCACTGAACCACACTATCCCCTTCATACACAAATACAGTCCTGAGACTTTCATGCCTGCTGATCAGCTCCCTGAAAACCTGTTCAATTTTTCCGGCATCCACAGCCCCGGTAATTTCCATTACCATCGGCATATTGTAAGCCGTACTCATTTTATTCATTTCATAATTGTAGTAAATGGTAGCCTGGGAGGTAGAAAGAGGATAAAACTCTTTTTCGGCTGCCTTAGTAACCACATATACACCGGCCTTATCGGTATTGAGGCGTGCTATAAGGTTTGCCTGGCTCCTGATGGTAAGGTTTTTAAACAAATGTGCCAGCGAAACCCTTACATTAAACTCTGTATATATTTTACTGATGAGCTTCATCATCATCAGCGAGTTGCCCCCGATTGAATGAAAAGTATCTTCAACTGAAACCGGTTTGTTGCCAAACAGGTCTTTCCACAAACCCAGCAGCCGCTCTTCCGTTTCATTTGCGGGCGACGTAACTGTTTTTTCAGGCTTGTACCCCTGCAGCGCCTTCATATTAATTTTGCCATTGGTAAGCAGCGGGAAACTTTCAATCACATGAATGGCTGATGGCATCATGTACTTGGGGAGGAATGCAGCCATATGGCTTTTGATTACAGCCATCACATCAGCACCGGCACCTGCTTTCAGCACAACAAAAGCAACCACAGTCTCTTCATTTTCTGCTGATGTGGTTACTACCGTATTTTCAACAAAACCTGACTGGAGCATCACCTGCTCAATTTCATCCAGCTCAATCCTTACCCCGCTGATTTTGATCATACGGTCTTCCCTGCCCAGCAGCTCTACCGACCCATCCATCAGCCTCCGTGCATTATCCCCCGTGCGGAATGCTTTTTTACTGTTTCCATTTGCATCAGTAATGGTAATAAACCTGGCTTCATTCAACTCAGGGTTATTGAGGTATCCCTTCGTCATATAGTCTGATACGATAAGGATTTCTCCCGTTACCAGTACATTGCAGGGCTTAAGATTATTGTCTGCTATCAGTATTTCAGTGCCATCAATGGGTTTTCCGATGGGCATTTTTACCCTGTTCACATCCCCCGGTGTTATTGGATACCAGCAACGTATCATCGTTGTTTCGGTAGCACCGTAGAGGTTTACCAGCTGAATCCTGTTATTAAATGTTTCATACCATGGCTTCAGTTCCTTTGGATTGATTTTTTCGCCAGAAAGCAATACATGCCTGAGACTGCTGAAAATATCTTTGCTGAGCCCTCCGCTGTTGATTACCCTGAATACACTGGGAACACAGTGGATAACGCTGATGCGGTTTTCATCAATCCAGGTTTTCATATGCTGCGGGGTGAAAAAATCGTCGGCCACTGGTGGAACACAGATGGTTGCCCCTGCAGATAATGGCACAAATATGTCTCTTAAAAAAGCGTCGAAGAAAGGGCTGATGAACTGGCTGAACCGGTCGGCAGCAGTAATGTTAAAATTGCTTATCTCCCACTGTATAAATTGTGCAAGGCTGCTGTTTTTACCAACAATACCCTTGGGCTTGCCCGTAGAGCCTGATGTGAAATATATATATACACTATCGTTCTCCTCAAATACCGGGTACGCAGTTTCACCTGCCAGCTCCGTTTGAAAAATCTGGCTGATATTATACTGAGGTATGCCGGACAATACATCAAGTTCCGGTGCACCGCCTGTAGCGATAATACAGGCTGGATTTGCATCCTCCATTACCGCACTGATGCGCTGTACGGGCATTGTATCATCAATCACCAGGAACACACAACGTGCATTCATAATCCCTATCATACAGGAAATTATTTCAGCCACACTTTTTGAGCGGATACCAACTACCGACTGCTGCCCGATATGATTATTCAGCAAATAAGCTGTAATCTTACCGGCACCTGCAAGCAAATCCCCGTAAGAAAACTGCATGCCGTTTTGCTCAACTGCAGTTTTACCACTATTACTCTCTAAACTTTTTATAAGGTCTATTTGAGTTATCACGATATCTGTTTTAAAAAATTAAAAAATTATGCAAATTCGAGTGAGGGACGGGCCGCAGCCACCGGTGCTGACTGGTTGTCAATAAAATGATCGAGCAATATCCCGAAAGAAATTACAATCATCAGCATATCTGATTCAAATGGCGCATTGATGGAAAACCCTTCCTGCGAATACTGTTTTTTAAGTGCTTCCACACTGTCAGGGTTAAAAAAGTTCTGCCTTTTTATCTGGCTGTACGAAAGGATATCATTGATGTACTCAATATCCTGCTGCAGAAGGTAAGGGCTTCCCGGCGCTACAAATCCGAACTTTTCCCGGTCACAAACAGTTTTAGGCACAAACCTTTCAGCCAGTTTTTTAACAATATATTTTTCTGTAAAGTCTTTGAGTTTTAACCCTGAAGGCACCGTGGTGGAAAATTCCACAAGGTCTTTATCAAGAAAAGGATACCTAACCTCCACCGAATTGGCCATCGCCATCCTGTCGCCATGGTCGGATAAAAGATGATCCGTAAGCCTTATCTTGAAATCGAGATAGGATCTCTTGTTCAACGCATTCCTGTTAACCAGCCTGTCACGGTTGATAACCGGATAATTAAGGCAGTTAACCTCGTCAAATGCATGTACAAACCTGTCGGCATAAAGGCTTTTCTTAACGCTGTTGTGGCTGAGAAAATCCAGTTCATAAAAAAAGGATTCATCACCCCACAGTGCATGCCTTAATTTCTTTTCAGCCGGATCAGTCTCATCATTCCATACATTTGCAGCCCTCATTTCATCAAACCTGTACCCGATATATCCTGCAAACAGCTCATCTGAACCTTCGCCTGAGAGGATCACCTTGATTCCCTCCTCCCTTACTTTACCCGACAGGTAATGTGAAGCGGTATTGTATGACTCCTTTATGGGGCACTCGCTGTGATAAACAGAAGACTGTAACCTTGAGCTGATATCTTCTGAATGAAATGTTTTGAGGTGAAGCCTGGCATTGCATTCTTTTGCAATCAGCTTCTGGTATACTGTTTCAGAGAGTTTGGAATCAATGAAGTCGATGGAAAATGCATCTTTCCTGTTTTCCCTGTTCAACTGGCCAACTTTCATCGCTATCATGGAAGAATCCAGGCCCCCGCTTAAATAAAATCCCGAAGGTACATCTGCCCTTAAACGTAGTTTGATTGAATTTTCAAAATGCTCTTCCAGCTGATCAATGTAATATTTTTCTGACTGCTCATTTACTGCTGCACCAGCTTCAGGATATACCAGGTCCCAGTATTCTTTTTTCCTGATGGTGCCGGCTGCATCAACCGTAATATAATGTCCGTTTTCCAGGCTGTGGATATCCCTGAACATTGTTCTGGGGCTTATCAGTCCTGCAAAAGTCATTACCTGGTCAAGGCCAACCGGGTCAATTTCGGGCTTTACTGACGGATGCGCAAGTATTGCTTTGATCTCGGATCCGAAAATAAATGTATCATCAGCTACTGTATAAAAGAACGGGATAACACCCATCTGGTCCCTCACACAGAAAATCTCTTTTTTCTTAAGATCATACAGTGCAAAGGCAAATTGCCCGTTGAGCTGGTTCAGAAAATCTCTTCCGTGATCTTCGTAGAGGTGCAGAATCACTTCCACGTCTGACTTGGTAGAGAAAGTATGTCCCCTTTGTTTGAGCAGTTTCGTTAATTCGATGTAATTGAAGATTTCCCCATTGCACACCAGTACCAGGGTTTTGTCTTCATTATAAATAGGCTGCATCCCGTTTCCCAGCCCGATGATACTGAGCCTGGTGAATCCAAGGGCCACATTGTCAAACACAAGTGCGTTTTGCTCGTCCGGTCCCCTATGGATAATTTTACGGGCCATTTCTTCCACAATTGCCTTATCGCCATCATGAAGCCGCCTTTTATAGTTGATAAAACCACAGATACCACACATATTTATAAGCTAAAAGATTAAATAATTTTTTTAAACCGGGCCGGGCTTTACTGCCCCTTATTCATCAGGAAAATACCGGTTGAGCCATGGCAGTTAAAATAGTTCTTGGCCCCTCATAAGGTTTGCGGCCATGTGAATACATCATATTGTCCAGCAATAAAAAATCATCTTTTTCCCACCTGAACACTATTGAGTTGTTTTCGTAAAATTCTTTAAACTCATCAATCACTTCATCCTCAATGGGAGTACCGTCGCCATAATAGGTAACAAACGGAAGGTCTTCTTCATCAAACAGTTCCAGCACCATGGGGTCGTACAGCGACTTATGCCCGAAGAACATGTGATTAAACCACACTTCTTCGTTGGTAACCGGGTGATTGATAAATGCAGGCAATACCCATTTGAGCCGCAGGTGACTGTCTGACAGCCATGTGTACTCCACACCTGATTCCCTGAAAATTTTACTCAGTTCCTCTTTGTCATCTGTTTGATATATTGACTTCAGGTTAAGTCCTATGCCGGGGAATACATTCCGCACATACTGGATTTGCTTATCACGGAATTTATTCCTCGTTGATTCTTTCAGGTAAGCCATCAGTTCCCTTTCATCTGCAATGGGCGTTTGCCCGCCTGTTGGAGACGGAACAAGGCAAAAAAACGAAATGATGCGGGTGGAGGTTTTAGAATAGGAATTCTCAGTGTGCATATGTATTACCTGGTCGCTCGGGTGACTGGTGGAAGTATACACATTGTTGAAAACCTGGTCCCGTGGTGATGTCCGGTTTTTATACTCCAGTGCCTGCCCCACCAAAATGCTGAACAGATCATTGAATTTTTCTGCACTGCCAATCTCAAACCCCCTCAGCAGTACTGCACCGTATTGCACCAGCAGGTTGTTGATTGCATCCTTATGCTTTTTGCCCCATGCCAGGCAATCTGTGTTTTCACGGGCTATAAACATCAGCGGAGCCGACCTGTCTGCTGCCGGCATAACAATTTCCACTTCGTTACCAAACACGGAAAAAGCATGATCAGCAACACTTGTTTTTTCGATATAAGTCTCCATTTTTTTCTATTTTTTTAGTTCATTAAAAGCATTTCCGTATCTGCCGTGTATTTCGGGCAACCGCTTCCTGCATCAAGCACTATATCACCAATCCTTGTCTCCCCGCTTTCCAGAACGGCTGCCAATATATTCTGGTAATACTCCGTCAGCAGTGTTACTGTCTGTTCATCAAATTTTGAAGGGTCGCAAATAAAATGAATGGCCATGCTGTCATTCCTGCCGGCTACTTCCAGCTTAAATTCATAATCCTTTCTTTCATTTCTGCGGCTCTCTACAGGAACTATTTCAAACTTTTCAAAGTTGTTGTATGCTTCTATCGTGTTTGAAAAAGCCAGGTGAACCTGCACCAGCGGCACTGCATTCACCCCTTCATCTGCCCTGCTGGTCAGTCCGATCATCTGGTCGTACTGGAAATCCTGGTTATCAAATGATTCAAGTACACAATTCCTTACTTCATTCAAAAATTCATCGCAACTTGTATCTTCATTTATATTGATGCGCAGCGGCAGAATATTTATGAAAGTGCCCACAACATCCTTTAATGAAGGGTGTGTTCTGCCAAGTACATCGGTACCAATAATGATATCCGTGTTTCCGGTAATCTTATGGAGCAGGATATAATATACCGATAGCAGCAGCATAAATTCAGAAACATCGGCTGTGGCTGCATATTGCCTGAATTTTTTGTAAACGTCCCCGTTTATTTCAAGCGTTCTGCTGATGGATGTGTACAAATCATCCTGATCAAGCGAAGGGCTTACCGGCAGCTCAAGCGGCTGCAATTCGCCCGCCAGCTTTTCTGCCCAGAAACGTTTTTGCTGCTCAAATACCACAGAGTGCTTATTGCTCCAGCCTGCATAATCTATATACCTTGCTTTTAGCGGCTGCAGGGTGGCACCCTGGTAAATAGCAATAAAATCACGTATCAGTATATTGAGAGAAAGACCGTCTGCAATGATATGGTGCAGGTCTATCAGCAGGTAATTTTCATTGGTGCTGCTGTTGCCGGCAATTGCTGCCCGGAACAGGCTTTTATCCGAAAGATCGAAGGGACGGATAAAATCGTAAAAGCAATCCTGTATACCTGTATCACCAGTTATATTTATCACGGGCAAAACAAATTCCACATTCTTATTCACCTGCTGCACCACGCCATCATCCTGCAGTAAAAATCCTGTACGCAAACCCTCATGCCGCTCTGTCAGCGTTGCAAAAGCCTCTCTTATTTTAATTGTATCACATTCACCATGAATCATGATGCACATGGATATGTTAAACGCCACACTGTTGCCGTGCAGCATGTGCTGATAATACATCCGCTCCTGTGCAGGCGAAACCGGGTAGTAAGGCATATCGGCCACGGGGCTGATTACCAGCTCTTCGTTTCTTTGCGAAGCGGCTATCAATAATGCCTGCTCTTTTATGGTTACATGCCGGAATATATCAACCAGTTTCAGCTTTACAGAAAATGCCTGCTGGATACCATACATTAAATTAAATGCCCTGATGGAATGCCCGCCCGATTCAAAGAATGAACTGGTGGTACTAACAGCTGCCTTATCCATCTTCAGCACATCTGCCCAGATACCTGCAAGCACATCTTCGGTATGATTTTCCGGTCCACACTGTTCAGTTTGCTGCTGCTCCGGTTCGGGCAGTTCCTTTAAATTCAATTTACCATTGGCATTTAAAGGAAACTTATCCAGCTGTATGTAAAAAGAAGGCAACATATTGCCCGGCAGATTTTGTACCAGGTGATTTCTTAACGCTGCAGTTGCTACCTGCCCGTCTGCCCTGAAATAGGCGCAAATCACTTTACCGGAATGCTGAATTTCCTTAATTACGATTACCGCTTCCTTTATACCTTCAAACTTCAATACATTCTGCTTGATATCATCCAGCTCAATACGGATACCCCTGATTTTAACCTGGTGATCGTTTCTGCCCAGTATCTCCAGTTCCCCGTTTTGATGAAGCCTTCCCAAGTCACCCGTTTTATAAATCCTGTCACCCGGATCTGTGCTGAACGGATTTTGTATAAATGACTGCTCATTCAGTTCTGCCAGGTTCAGGTACCCGTTTGACCGGTATGGGGTTCTGATATAAATTTCTCCGGTAGCTGCTGGCGGACATGGATTCAGACGCTTGTCCAGTATCAGGAACTGTGCCCCGGCCATTGGCGTTACAGGAAGGTATGAACGCTGATAATCTGCCGGCTGAACAAGATAAAATCCTTTTGCCAGTGTTGTTTCTGTTGGTCCGTATATATTGGCCAATTGTATCCTGCTGCCGAATAATTTGTACCAGTTTTCCAGTTCATACGGCATCACTTTTTCGCCTGCCAGTAAAATATACCGCAGGGTGGTAAACTGACCGGCTGTAAGCCCCTCGCTATTGAACAGCCTGAACAGGCTTGGTACGCAATGGATAAAACTGATCCTTTGCTCATCCATCCACCTGGTTGCAAACCGCTCTGCATACAGGTCTGATTCATCAGGGATACAGATGGTGGCACCTGCGCATACGGGCACAAATATGTCCCGCATAAATACATCAAACCCGGGGTTGGTAAACTGTCCGAAACGGAAGGTTTGATTGATCCCGAATGTGGCTATCTCCCAGTTTACAAAATGTGCAAGCCCCTTGTTTCTGCCCGCTACCCCCTTGGGAACACCGGTAGAGCCTGATGTGAAATAAGCATATACATTGTCATCTGCATGATAATCTGTTCTGCCTGCAAACTCAGCACTGCAGCCGCTGATGGCTTCAGTACCAAGGAAGATGGCAGGCTTTTCAGCAACCGTTAATTCTGCACAAAAACCTGCATTCATATCTGTAACAATACAGCTGCAGCCAGCCTGGCCGATAATGGACACCAGCCTTTGCACGGGCAAATCCACTTCCAGGGGAACAAAGGCACGGCGTGTTTTCAGGATGCCGAATAAAGCAGCTATCAACCAAAGCCTGTCTTCGCACAGTACCCCTACAAAACCACCTTCGGGTACATCAGCCGCTGTTATTGCATTCGCTATTTTATTAGCCATTGCCTCTACCTGTGCATAGGTGTATGTGTTGCCCCTGTATTCAACAGCGCTGATGCCTGCATGCTTCGTAAAGCTTTGGGCAAGCAATTCCTGGATAACGGGGGTTGTAATACCGGTTTCCAGGTTAATGCTGTTCCTGCTGGTTATGGCTGCCATTTCTACTGCATCATACAGGGGCAGTTTTGTAACTACTGCTTCAGGCTGCTCCAATATCGTTTTTATGATATGCTTTAATTGACCGGCTGCGCTGCGCACCAGATTTTCATCATGATACAATGCATTAAAATCAAACAGGATGGTAATTTCCTTTTGCGGAATTACTTTTATGTTGAAATGATAGTTTGTCTGAACCAGTCCTTTTATATTGGTGACGGTAAATGCCTTATCACCATTTTGTCCCCCGATCTGTTCGGCCAGCGGAAAGTTCTCAAAAATCATGATATGGTTGAACAGGTCCCTTTTTAACTCACTCAGCGATTGAATCTCTGCCAATGAGTGATAGCTGTGTCCGTCACTTTCCAGTGCATTGTACTGGATCTTTTTTAACAGGCTGCCGATTGACTCTTCATCGCCATAGCTAACCCTTACCGGAACTGTATTGATGAACAAACCGATCATTGATTCAATACCCGGTATTTCGGCAGGGCGGCCGGATACTACTGAACCGAATACCACATCATTGGTATTGTTGTATTTTGACAGCAGTATTCCCCATGCTGCCTGTATAATGGTATTGATGGTAACACCCTGCTCAGCAGAAGCCTTTTGCAGCATGGCAGTTTCCTGCTGGCTGAGCTGCAATTCATAATTTTTTTGCTCATACCCGGTACCGGCAAAGCCCGCCCTTTTGGGCAATCCTGCCACATTATCATACCCTGAAAGATAGTTTTTCCAATAACCGGCAGAAGCGTGCTTATCCCTGCGCTCTACCCAGTCAATATACTTTGCATAGGGCACCACAGCAGGCAATACTACTTGCTGTCCGCTGATGCGCTTAGTATAAATATCCATGAACTCCTTCATCAGGATGCCGAGGCACCAGCCATCCATCAGGATATGGTGATAGCTCCAGATAAGGTCATGTTCCTTATCCGACTTACGCAGTATGGTCAGCCGCATCAGAGAATCCCTTCCCAGGTCGAAACTACGGCTACGGTCCTGCTCCAGCACAGTGGCAAGCACTGCTTCGCTGCCGCTTTGCAGGCAGTCTTCTGTCACATCACGGTACTCAAAACCCACTTTTCTTTCCTTCAGCACCAGCTGCAGTGGTTGCTGGTAACCATCATGTAAAAAGGCTGTGCGCAAAACTGTATAGCGTGCCACCAGTTCATTCACCGTTTGCTCTACCAGCGAAACATCCAGTACCCCGTTCAACTGGCAGGCCATCTGCTCAAAATAGCTTACCGATGCTGCATCGTACACCGAATGAAACAGCATGCCCTGCTGCATGGGCGAAAGCGGGTAGATATCTTCCAGCTCGTATTGCTGCTGCAAAATATCCAGTGCAGCTACTGTTAAATTCTTATATCCCAGGTCTGATGGTGTTAATTCCACCTTACCATAGTTACCGCAATATTCAATCAACTCCAGCAGGCTCTCTTCATATAATTCCATCAGCTGTGTGATGGTGGATGCCTCATACTGTTTAACTCCGTAGCGGATACCCATTTCAAGACAACCCCCACGCACCAAACCAGAAATATCCCAGTCATAATGCCTGCAGGCAGTTACCGCTGCATCCTCTCCTTTATCATCTGCTGCAATACTGTAGGACTTCCCTTCTGTATCTGCATCAAACTGGCCCAGGTAGTTAAAACTGATAGCCGATTGATTTTCTGATGCAGCAAAACCTCCGTCAAGATATTTATACACCAGGTAATCAATACCATTTTGCGGAACCTTTCTTAAACTTTCCTTAACATGCTTCACATATCCCTTCAAATCGGGCTGAGCAGTATCAAATATCACCGGGTAGATACTGGTAAACCAGCCTACTGTGCGGTTAATATTGATACCATCCTGAACGGCTTCACGGCCATGGCCCTCCATATCTATCTTTAACCGGTTGCTGCCGTACTGTTTTTTTACTGCAATCAAAAATGCACCGAGCAAAATATCATTGATCTGTGTATTAAAAGATGCATGCACTTCGGTAAGCAACCGTGCTGTAGCTGCGGCACTTAACTGGAAAGAACTGTACTGTACATCTGCCAGCATATTGGTGCCTGCCTCATGGTCGCGGGGCAATGAATTTACCGGCTCATTCATCAACTGCTGCCAGTAATTTTTGGCCTGTGCATAGGCTGCTGTGCCCATGTATCCTTCAAACCCTTTTGCCCATAACTGGAAAGAATCTGTTTTTAAGGGCAGCGTAAGGCTTTGCTTACCGGCCTGCACCTGCTGGTACAGGCTTTCAATATCTTCAAACAAAATACGCCATGATACGCCATCCACCACCAGGTGATGAATCACTATCAGTAAACGGCTGCCATTGGCCATATGATAAAGACCCAGCTTCATCAAAGGACCGTTTTGCAGGTCAATACCCGACTGAAGTGCCTGGCAACTGGCCGTTAAAAGGGTTGAAGCATCTGCTGCATTGCTGAAATCGGCTTCATCTATAAAAACAGGCAACTCTGTATCCAGCATTTCCTGCACCATCTCTCCGGATGCTGACACTACAAAGCTGCTGCGCAATGCATCGTGATGCTGCTGTACTTTTTCAAAAATTGCTTTTACCAGTTCTGCTGAAATTCCACCGGGGAAATTAAGCATCACAGACTGGTTGAAATGATTTTTTGGCTCAATGCTTCCATTGTAAAACCATGCCTGAACAGGGCTTAAAGGAGCAGTGCCGGTAACCGGCAATTGAGATGACTGATTAACGGAAGCCACCAGCTTGCCGCACAGCTCTGCTATAGTAGGGCTGGCCATGATGTCTTTTACTGACAGCTGGTAGCCCATACTGCGCATCCGTGAGCTGATCTGGATGGATTTGATGGAATCGCCGCCAATAGAAAAGAAATTATCCGTTACACCTACCTTTTCTGCACCCAGTACTTCTGCCCAAACCTGCGCCAGCAATTGCTCTTCTGCTGTTACCGGTGCTGTATAATCAGCCGTATTGTCGCTATCAGGTGCCGGTAATGCTTTTTTATCCAGCTTGCCATTGCCAGTAACGGGTAATACATCTAAGGCCATATAATAAGCCGGTACCATGTATTCAGGCAATTTGGATGAAAGATGCTGCCTCAGCAGCTGTGCATCCATTGCTGTTTCTGATACATAATAGGCCACCAAAAATTTACTCCCGTCTGAGCGTTCACGGGCTGTAACAACCGCTTCCTTAATGCCTTCCAAAGCCGAAAGGCATACACTGATCTCCTGCAACTCTATCCTGAAGCCTCTTACTTTTACCTGCTCATCCAGCCTGCCGAGGTATTCAATATTACCATCGGGTAACCAGCGGGCAAGGTCACCGGTTTTGTACATCAACCCACCGGGGTTAAACGGATCTGCAATAAATTTTTCATTTGTAAGCGCTGTGTTGTTATGATACCCGCGGGCTACACCGGCGCCACTGATGCACAACTCACCGGCTGCCCCCAGTGGAAGCAGTTGATTAAAGCGGTTGAGAATATATACATTTACATTGCTGAGGGGCTTGCCGATATGAACACGGTTTGACCGCTCTGCTTTAGTAATCGTATATCCGCAGGTGTAGATAGTACCCTCTGTGGGTCCGTAAATATTTACCAGGGCAGCAGCAGGGTTCAGGGCATAAAAGCGCTGAACAAGGTCACCCGGAAGTGCCTCGCCTGCAAGAATAACATAACGCAAACATGCTGGTACCGCAGCTGCCGTAACCTCCAGTTCATTTAAGAATACTGAGAACATGGACGGCACAAAATTCAGGTGGGTGATGCCATATTTTTCTATTGTGTCAAGTATACGATCCGGTTCGGCTTCTTCACCGGCAGGCAGCACGGTTAAAGAACCACCCTGGTGATACCATCCAAAAAGTTCTGCAACTGAAACATCAAAACAATAATTTGTTTTCAGCAGGTAAGCATCACCACTGTTCAGCGGATAATCTGCCTGAAGGCAGCTGATGGTATTTACTACCGAGAAATGCGGTATCATCACCCCTTTGGGCTTACCGGTTGAACCTGATGTAAAAATAACATATGCTAAATCCTGGCTGTCTGCTTCAAAAGGAACAACAGGATTTTTGATAGCCAGTATTTCTTCCAGTGCCTGGTCAAGATTGGTTACTGAAGCACAAACCTTAACAGACTCTTTTATGTATTTGCCCCTGGTAACCAAAGTGCTCACACCTGATTCTTCCAGTACCTGGTTGATCCTATCAGCCGGATAATTGGGGTCGATGGGCACATATGCCGCACCGGCCATCAGTATACCATAAATAACCGGTACAAAATACAGGTCTCTCTCCAGCATCACCCCTACCAGGTCTCCCTGCTTTACACCACTCTTATTAATGAGGTAAAAAGCCGTATTAAGAGATACATCGTAAAAATCACTGTAAGTCAATGCATCATTGCCATAACGTATAGCCGTATTACCGGGGGTTTTGGCCAGCTGCTGTTTGAACTGAGCGATAACCGTGGTTGCTGCAGGTGATACTGCGGCAGTAGTATTAAACCGTGTTAACAGCTGTTCTTTTTCGCCGGGCAATACAATATCAACACCGGCAACTGATGATTGCACTGATTTATTAAAAGCGGAGACAATGCCCTGCAGCTGTTGTCCTGTACGCTCAATAAGGCTGGCATCGTATTTATTTGCGTTATAATTAAACCTTACCCTGACTGTATCGCCGGGAATAACCATGATGGTGAGATCATAGCTGGTTTGTTCAAACACCTGTACTTCTGCTATTTCAAAATAAGCATCTCCGCTACCGGTTTCTGCATGCTTTATTTCTTCAACCGGGAAATTTTCAAATACAATGATATGATTGAACAGGTCCCTGCCAAGTCCGCTCTGAGACTGTATCTCTGCCAATGAGTGATAGCTGTGGCCGTCACTCTCCAGTGCATTTTTTTGCGTCTTTTTAAGCAGTTCCCCTATTGATTCGCCATCGCTGTAACTAACCCTTACAGGCACGGTGTTGATGAACAAACCCACCATTGATTCAATCCCGTCAATTTCTGCCGGGCGGCCGGATACAACTGAACCAAAAACCACATCGTTCGTATTGTTATACCCTGACAGCAGCATTCCCCAGGCACACTGGATAATGGTATTGATAGTAACACCATTTTCTGCAGACAATTGCTGCATCATGGCCGTTTCTTCAATGCCGAATTCCAGCTGGTGGCTTTCCTGTACAAAGTCTTGTGCAGCGGTACCAGCCTTTTCAGGCAGTCCACACAGGCTGTCATAGCCAGAAAGGTATTCTTTCCAGTAATTGGCCGAAGTCTTTTTGTCCCTGCTTTCTATCCAGTTAATATATTTTGCATAGGGCTCTGCGGCAGGCAGCTGTACTTTTTCACCCCGGATACGTTTTGCGTAAATCTCCATAAACTCCTTCACCAGGATACTCATACACCAGCCATCCATCAAAATATGGTGATAGCTCCAGATGAGGTCATGCTCATTCTCTGATTTCTTCAGCACGGCAAGGCGCATGAGTGCATCCTTCGTAAGGTCAAACTTACGTGACCGGTCATTTTCCCTGTATGACGCAAGCACTTCTTCGGGGGAACTTGTCAAACATGCTGCTGTAATATCATGGTAGCAAAAGTCAACATTCCTTTCTTTTAACACCATTTGCAGCGGCCGCTGGTAACCCTCATGCAGAAAAACTGTACGCAGTATAGTATACCGTGCCACCAGTTCATTCATGGTTTGCTCTACCAATGCAGCATCCACCGTTCCGTTTAACCGGCAGGCCATTTGCTCAAAATAGTGCGATGCATCAGCATCATACAATGAATGAAACAGCATTCCCTGCTGCATGGGCGAAAGCGGGTAAATATCTTCCAGTTCATACTGTGCCTGCAGGCTGTCCAGTGCGGCAATCTCCAGGTTTTTATAGCTTAGGTCGGAAGGTGTAAGCTCCGTGGCTCCGTACGTACAGCAAAAATCTATCAGCTCCTGCAAACTCTCTTTATACAGCCCCATCAGCTGGTTAATAGTAGCTTCACTGTACTGGCTTCCGCTGTACCTGATACTCATATCCAGGCAACCACTGCTTACCATTCCGGAAATATCCCAATCGTATTCCCTGTTTCCCTTTACTGAAATATCATCGCCCTTCGGCTCTGCAGCAATAGCATAAGACCTGCCATCAATATCAGCATCAAACTGGCCCAGGTAGTTAAAACTTATAGCCGATTGATTTTCTGATACCGCAAAACCACCGTCAAGATATTTATACACCAGATAGTCAATACCATTTTGCGGAATACTTCTCAGGCTCTCTTTAACATGCTTCACACAGCCTTTCAAATCAGGCTGCCCTGTTTCCAGTATTACCGGGTAAATGCTGGTAAACCATCCTACAGTGCGGTTAATATTGATACCTTCCTGCACCGCCTCACGGCCATGGCCTTCCAGGTCTATCCGTAAGCGGTAATTACCGTATTGTTTTTTTACTGCAACCAAAAATGCACCGAGCAAAATATCATTGATCTGTGTATTAAAAGATGCATGCACTTCTGTTAGCAGCTTAGCTGTTTCTGCAGCATCCAGGCGGAAGCTGCCTTCCCGGGCTTCTTCCTGCCGGTTAGATCCGGCTGCGTTATCACGGGGTAATGTTGAAGTGGGGAGGCTTACCATTTGCTGCCAGTAATTTTTGGCCTGTGCATAGGCTGCTGTGCCCATGTATCCTTCAAACCCTTTTGCCCATAACTGGAAGGAATCTGTTTTTAAGGGCAGCGTAAGACTTTGCTTACCGGCCTGCACCTGCTGGTACAGATTTTCAATATCTTCAAATAAAATGCGCCATGATACCCCATCCACCACCAGGTGATGGATCACTATCAGCAAACGGCTGCCATCAGTCATATGATAAAGACCCAGCTTCATCAAAGGACCGTTTTGCAGGTCAATACCCGACTGGAGTGCCTGGCAACTCTCCGTTAAAAGGGTTGAAGCATCTGCTGCATTGCTGAAATCGGCTTCATCAATAAAAACAGGCAGCTCTGTATCCAGCATTTCCTGCACCATCTCTCCAGATGCTGACACCACAAAGCTGCTGCGCAATGCATCGTGATGCTGCTGTACTTTTTCAAAGATTGCTTTTACCAGTTCTGCTGAAATTCCACCGGGGAAATTAAGCATCACAGACTGATTGAAATGATTTTTTGGCTCAATGCTTCCATTGTAAAACCATGCCTGCACAGGGCTTAAAGGCGCAGTGCCGGTAACAGGCAATTGAGATGACTGATTAACAGAAGCCACCAGCTTACCGCAGAGCTCTGCTATGGTAGGGCTGGCCATGATGTCCTTTACTGACAGCTGGTAGCCCATACTGCGCATCCGGGAACTAATCTGGATGGATTTGATAGAGTCGCCGCCGATAGAGAAGAAATTGTCCGTTACACCTACCTTTTCTGCACCCAATACTTCTGCCCATATCTTTGCAAGCAATTGTTCTTCTGCTGTTACCGGTGCTGTATAATCAGCCGTATTGTCGGTATCAGGAGCAGGCAAGGCTTTCTTATCCACCTTACCACTGCTGTTTACAGGCAACCCGTCCAATGCTACATAGTAGGCAGGCACCATATAATCGGGCAGTTTGGATGAAAGGTGCTGCTTCAGCAACTGCTGATTGGTTACCTCTTCTGATACATAATAAGCCACTAAATACTTATCCCCTGCCGAACGTTCTTTTACCACTACAACCGCCTCTTTGATGCCTTCAAAGGAAGAGAGACATGCGTTTATTTCATCAAGTTCTATCCTGAACCCTCTTATTTTCACCTGGTCATCCAGCCTGCCGAGGTATTCAATATTACCATCGGGCAGCCAGCGGGCAAGATCGCCTGTTTTGTACATGCGTTCACCCTGCCGATAAGGATTATCTACAAATTTTTCACGGGTAAGGTCTTCCCTGTTCAGGTAACCGCGGGTTACACAGTCGCCGCCAATATACATTTCTCCTGCAACGCCCAATGGCAATAATTTATGGCGGTTATCCAGTATATATATCTCAGCATTATCTATGGGCTTGCCAATGGGTACTGATGTGCCGATGGCGCCATCAAAAACCGTAGCGCAAACACTGCACTCGGTAGGACCATATCCATTGATGAATTTTGCCTGCTTTGAAAATTTTCTTGATTGCTCAACAATGGCCTGCTCGCCAACAGTAACAAGCTTTTTTATACTTGTCAGTTCCTCAACCGGCAACAGGTTGAAAAAGGCCGGAGGCAATGTGCAAAAACTGATTTGATGCTGCTGCACATATTTTACAAAACGCTCAACATCGTATTTGAATTTTTCTTCAATGATATACAGGGAAGAACCTCCGAGCAGTGCCAGGAATATATCCCATACAGATGCATCAAATGAAGCACTGGAGAACTGCAGACAATGATCTTCCGGAGTAAGCTCAAACCTGTTAATCTGGCCAAGCATTGTATTTACAATACTGCGGTGTTCAACCATTACCCCTTTGGGCTTGCCGGTGCTGCCACTGGTATATATCACATAGGCAAGGTCATTGGCAACTGCACTGTTACCAGGATTGGCTGATGTAACAGCACTTTGTGGCAACAGCCCGAATTCAGTATCAATGGAGAAAACTTTCAGTCCAAAACCAGCAGCTTCAAACAAGCTGTCTGAATCTGTTATCAGCAGCCCTGGTTTTGAATCCTCCAGCATATAGGATTTACGTGATGCCGGATACTCCCTGTCAATGGGCACATAAGCAGCACCAGCCTTCAGTACACCCATGATGGAAACCATCAGCCAGTTGGAGCGGCCGGTCATAATTGCAACAAAATCGTTGCTCCCCAGGTGATGCTCATTCCTCAGGTAATGAGCAAGCACATTGGCTTTTTCATTCAACTCTGCGTAAGTGAGGGCTTCATCACCAAAAACAACAGCTGTACCGCCGGGATTTTTGTTCACCTGCTCTTCAAACAGGTGAACCAGTGTTTTATGCAGCGGGTATTCAACCTTAAAATCATTAAATGTATGCAGCAACTGGTGTGTATCCTCTTTCGACAATGGGTCGATATCGGCTATGCAGATAGAGGGATTGGCCAGAACGGCTGTCACGATATTCCTGAAATAACCGGCAAATCTTTCAATGGTATCTGCACGGAAAATATCAGTTGAGTAGTCGAATTTAAAGCGCAGGTTGCCGGGTGTTTCTTCTACCTGCAAAACGAGGTCGAATTTAGCGATGGTCTGGTCAACCTTCCATGGCTTCATTGTTACACCGGAAAATGCCAGCTCGGGCAATTCAAAATTCTGGTAGGCAAGCATTACATCAAACAGTGGGTTACGGCTGGAATCTCTTTCCAGTTTGAGGTCACTGATCAGGTCTTCGTATTGATAAGCCTGGTGTTCAAAATAACCCAGCGTATCTGTTTTTACAGAGGATAAAAAATCGCTGAACCGCAGGTCGCCGCTTACATTACTCCTCATTGCAAGGGTGTTTACAAACATGCCGATAGTATCTTCCAGGTCGGCATGAGGGCGGTTGGAAACAGGGATACCAACAACGATATCGGCAGTATTACTCAGCTTACTTAAAAGTATATTGTAAACAGACATTACCACCATGAAAAGGCTGCAATTCATCTTTTCTGCCATGGCTGCCAGTTCCCTTGCTTCTGTGCTGTTCAATTCGCAACCAATGGATGCCCCGCGGTAACTTCTTACCAGCGGCCTGCTGAAATCTTTTGGCAGGTCAGACCTGTTCAGTTCTCCGGAAAATTTATTGAGCCAGAATGCCCTTTCCTTTGCTATTTTTTCCTTGTAGGAACCGGCAGAAAGTGAATCAGCATAGTCAATATAGGAATAGTCAACAGGTACAGGCGCTGCACCTTCATAAAACCTTATAAAATCCTTAATCAGCACACCAATAGAGGTACCATCGGAGATAATATGATGCATGTCCACCATCAGCACATACTCAGCACCTGTAATTTCAACCAGGCCAACCCTTATCAGTGGCGCTTTACCCAGGTCAAATGGTCGTACAAAATCATGGATAATAGCATCAACCCCATCTGCTGCACATGTAAATTCCTCCACTGCAAAATCAAGCTCCCCTGCAACTTTCTGCACCGGCAGTCCGTCAATTGTTGTAAAAGACGTTCTGAAAGCATCATGCCTGTTAACAATTTTCTTAAATGACTCAGCCAATTTCCCCTTGTCCAGCGGACCATTCAGCTTAACAACAGAAATGGTATTGTATGCCAGCGAAGCATTATCAAACTCGTACAGGTAGTAAAGGCGGTTTTGTGCAGGTGCAAGATTGTAGTATGCCTTATTTGCAACCTTAACCAGCGGAGCCTGCTGAGTTTTACTGATGGTATTTGAAATATGCTGTATCAACGCCTCCTTGTTCTCCTTAATTTCTTCCAGTAGCTCCTTATTCATCACCCCCTCAGGGGCATTGATCCTGAGCCTTGAATCAACAAGCTGCAGTTCAATATTTAATTTCCTGAGTTTTGTAATTATTGCGTTCATTAGAATTTTAATTTGTAGAAAGTATTAACAGAGGAAATGACACCTGACCAGTTACAAAAAATCAATAAGGTACAAGCATGCTGATATCTTCATACAGTATCTCTTTTTCCCCATACAGGCGCTCTGCTATTATTCCCCGCCTGGTACATTCTTTTACCAGCATATTGGACTGGATAATGGGATTTGACTCATCCGTATAACGTACCGTACTTATAAATTCAAGCCATGGCTCCATGCCCATTGCATACACATATACTTCTTTAGGGTTGAAAATATCCACAAGGTGCATACCTTTTTCAAAATTTGAGCCTGCCAGTCTCCTGGACTGATCCTTATCCCTTGCCAGTTCGTCTGTAAGCAGGGGGCCGTATACCCATGTAAGCGGGGCACCGTCACACTCCATACCCAGGAAAATCACATCCACATCACCCACCACACGCTGTACATGCTCATACAGCCTGGCTTCCACAATTCTTGAATCGGCCACAAACAGGAAGCTTGAATCATTCGTTTTAACATGGAAGCATGCTTTTGCCTGGATATTAAGATCGCAATGCTCACCGGTGAACGGTATACCTGTAATGGTACAATTGCCCAGCACCAGCTCCTCCATTTCATCCACCTCTATCACATTTTTAAAACCAGCATGATTGAGCACCATTTTTACATTGGGGTCCTGCAAAAAGCCACCCGTAGTTCTTGGTACCAGTATTTTACCCACTTTGTGCCTCAGCGGCAGCAGTGTTTCAAAAAGAATATGATCCTGGTGATTGTGGGTAATCAATACATAGTCAATTTTTTCCGGAAGGTCAATATCAGAAAAGTGATCAACTGTGGACTCATATCCGTAATAACTGATGAGCGGATCAACAAGTATGGACACCTCCCTGGTTTCTATGAGTATGCATGCATGACCAAAATAGCGCACCCGTACATTGTCACCTTCGTACTTCTGGTAAGCAGGATGTTCTTCGGTAGTGAAAAAACTATCAAACAGCGCCCTGTTTTCATCAGTAACGCCCAAAATAGAGGCAATCCTGTCAATTGATCCCCCGCTCCGTTTCATCCTGCTTAAAGCATCAATACCGGCATGATCAAAGGGGATATTCAAATGCAGCACATCCGGCTCATCCAGCCTGGCTGTACTGAGGCAAAAAGGACGCTCATCATTATTGGTTATCCATAAAGCAATGCTCTGGGATGTTTTATCATAAAATTCACTTTTGTACAGCAGTGATTCAAAAAGCCTGAAGCAGGGATTGCCATTAAGATCGTACAGCAACTCCACATACCCTTTCAATATGTCAGGTACTTTTTCGTACAGGGGCTCCAGGGAAAATCCTTTAGCATGCGTTTTCAGCATCCTGTCGAGTTCCACAATGGCTTCCGACAGCTGGATCAGCCTTCCCTGCTTTTGCCTGGTATAATCCATCAGCTTTTGAATATCCTCCACCCGCTGTGTTTTATAATCCATAAAAGGGCCACCCAGCATTTTGGGGTTTTGTACTGCCGCTGCATGAATCTGGGGAGACTGTATATAGGAATTCATTATTTTCAAATGACGGCCCACAATATTCATGGCAGCAGTTGCCGGAGAAATAAGATGCGACCATGCATACCATCTTTCAATCAATGGCTCAATTATTACATTTGGCTTTAAAAAAAACTTTTCCCCTGTCATAATTTTATTTTTTACTTTGTTGTTGAGATATTATTAAGCGGCATTGCATCACAAAACTTTTATCATACTGAATTTGATTTACCCAAACAGCTGATACACCGGTTACTGTCAGTCAATAAAAAAGACCTCTTCAGACATACTGGGCTGCAGTTCCCTGCTGTTTTTAAGCCACTGCTCATTATCCAGGTATTCTGCTATCTTCTGTATCGTTTGCAATGAGAATACCAGATCAAGCGGCATATTCACATTAAATTCCTTGATAATCCTGCCGCCAAGCAGTGATGCCCTTAAAGAGTGCCCGCCCAGTTCAAAGAAGCTTTTATCTGCACTGATTCTTTCTTTATCCAGTTTTAAAATATCCGACCAGATGAGCTGCAGTTTTTCCTCTGTTTCACCTGAAGGCGCTGTGTAATCTTCCGGGTTATCAATATCCAGGTCGTCCAGTGCATCCTTGTCAAGTTTCCCGTTAATGGTCAATGGCAGCACATCCAGTGATACATAATAGGAAGGCACCATATAGTCCGGCAGTTTTTCAGCTAAATACTTCCTTATGGTGAGTGAATCAGTAGGCGTGTGCGGTACATAATATGCCACCAGCATCTTATCGCCACCAGACTGTTCCTTGGCTATCACAACAGCTTCCTTTACATTTTCATGACCGGCAAGCATAGCGGTAATTTCGCCCAGCTCAACCCGGAAGCCCCTGATCTTCACCTGCTCGTCCACCCTTCCCATAAACTCAATATTTCCGTCTGGCAGCCAGCGGGCCAGGTCACCGGTCCGGTACATCCGTGTACCGGGAATGAATGGATTTTCAACAAATTTCTCACCGGTGAGTACTTCGTTGTTAAGATACCCGCGGGCTACGCCGTTACCACCGAGGCAAATTTCACCGGCTGCACCCTGCGGCATCATTTTGCCCTGCTTATTCAATATATATACCTGGGTATTGGCAATCGGCCGGCCAATGGGCACTGTTGTTCCAAAAGGTTCATCAAAAATAGTGGCACAAATACAACACTCTGTAGGGCCGTAACCATTTACAAACTTAGCCCTCCGGGCAAACTTTCTCGACTGCTCAATTACAGCCTGCTCACCAGCTGTTATCAGTGTTTTAATGCTGCCCAGCTCTTCAACAGGGAGCACATTAAAAAAGGCAGGAGGCAATGTGGCAAAACTTATTGCATTGTCTGCAGCAAATTGTACAAAATGTGCCACATCATACTTTTGCTTTTCCTGTATCATGTATAATGTTGACCCGCTCAGCAGCCCTGTAAAAATTTCCCATACCGATGAATCGAATGATGAGCTTGAAAACTGCAAACAGTGATCAGCAGCACTTAATGAAAACTTATCTATCTGTGGCATGATGGAATTCACAAGGTTTCCATGCTCAACCATTACGCCCTTGGGTTTTCCCGTACTGCCGCTTGTGTAAATTACATAAGCAAGGTTGTCTGAACCAGTGCATTTATCCAGGTTCCGGCAGGAGGTTTCATCCAGCGGTAATTGCTGAAATTCAAGATCAATTGAAAATATCTTTACATTGTAATCAATCACATCCAGCAGGCTGTCTGATTCAATGATCAGCACTTTTGGCGCTGCATCACCCACCATAAAGGCTTTCCGGGATGCAGGATAATCTTTGTCAACAGGCACATATGCAGCACCTGCTTTCATTACTCCCAGTATGGAAATGAGCAGGGAAACAGACCGGTCAACCATTACACCAACAAAATCATCGCCTTTCAGCTTGTATGTTTTTCTTAAATAATGAGCCAGGCAGTTTGCCTTTTCATTCAGTTCCCTGTATGTAAGTTGCTGATTGCCATGCACCACGGCAATGCTGTCAGGCGTTTTGGCAACCTGTGCTTCAAATATATCCACCACCGTCTGGTTGGCAGGTACCGGCTCAACAGGGCTGTTAAACTCCTGCAGCAGGCGTTGCCTTTCGGCATCCAGCAGTATATCCACCTCACTGATTTCAGCCATTACCAGTTTATCAAAACCATTGAGCATACTGCAGAATTGCTCCCCTATCTGCCTGATGGTATCGTATTCATACTTACCGGCATTATACCCAAGCTTTACTGTTATTTTATCAGCAGGAATAATGGTAACTGAAAAATCATAATTAATCTGCTCAACCACTTCCACTTCATCAATACTAAACTGGCTTTTAGCAGCTTCCGGGTCATTGATTTCGCCAAGCGGGAAATTTTCAAAAACCATTATATGGTCAAACAAGCCCCTGCCAAGCTCACTCAGCGACTGCACTTCTGCCAGTGCATTATAAGAATGTTCATCACTTTCCAGTGCGTTTTTCTGAACAGCTTTCAGTAACTCAGCCACCCTGTGGGTGTTTTCGGTACTTACCCTTACAGGTATTGTATTGATGAATAAGCCCATCATTGTTTCTACGCCATCCACTTCAGAAGGCCTGCCGGATACAACTGAACCAAAAACCACATCACTAGTGTTATTGTACTTACTCAACAGCATACCCCAGGCAGCCTGTATCACCGTGTAAACAGTAACACCCTGCGCTGCGGACAGTTGCTGCAGCATGGCCGTTTCTGCTTTGCCTATCTCAAACCTGCATACCTGCTGGTCAAAAGCATTGTCTTTAGTACCCGTTTTTTGCGGCAGGGTAGCTGTGGTATTATAATCAGCCAGGTAACGCTGCCAGTAAGTGGCAGACAGTTCCTTATCCCTGCGCTCCAGCCACTGAATGTATTTTGAATAAGGCTCTGCAGGCGGTAATGCAACTGCTTTGTTATTGGCATAACCTTCATAAATAGTTTTAAAATCGCCGAGCAATATATCATAACACCATCCGTCCATCAGGATATGATGATAACTCCAGATGAGGTAATACTTGTCATTCTCAGTCTGCACAACAGCCAGCCTGAGCAATGGATCTTTTTTCAGATCAAATTTCCTTGCCTTATCTGCTTTTTTATATTCTTCAATGGCTTCCTTTTTTGCTTCATCGCCCTGCACATCCCTGAAATCAACATAATGAAACTCAATTGGTTTTTCCCGGAGTACAACCTGCAGCGGACGATCCACGCCTTCATGGATGAAAACGGTTCTTAAAATATCATGACGGGCTGTAAGATCTCTGAACGACTGCTCCATGATACCTGTATCGCATACCCCGCTTACCCTGTTACTTATCTGGAAGAAGTAGTCGTCGGAATCCACATTCAGTAAAATATGATACATGAATCCTTCCTGCATGGGCGACAGTGCATAAATATTCTCAATGTCGTACACCTCCTGCAGTTTTTCCAGCTGGCCTAACCCCAGATCCTTATAAATAAAATCCGAAGGCGTTAATTCAACTTTTGTTGCAGCAGAGCAATAATCAATAATATCAACAAGGCTCTTCTCAAATCCGCTCATAAAAGCCGCTATTGTTTCGGGCTTGTACTGCTGTTCACTGTACTTAAGCCTCATGGTAAACCGGCCATCAGCAATCATGCCTAAAAAATCCCAGTCATAATCCGACACTTCGTTTAAAGAAGATACATCACCTGCTCCGTCAACTGACACAGCAAAAGCCTTATCAGTGGTATCGGCATCAAACTGGCCGAGGTAATTAAAGAACAGTTGTGCGTCACTGGCCGGGTTGGATGATTCATGCTGTTTAAACAATAAATAATCAAACCCGTTATTGGGTATCTTACGCAGTGTTTCCTTTACATATTTAACTGTATCTGCAATGCCCATGCTGTTGTTGCTGAACACAGCCTGGTAAATACTGGTAAACCAGCCTACTGTACGGCTTATATCAACACCTTCCACCAGCTCTTCACGGCCATGAGATTCAATATCTATTGCAATGTTCAAATTGCCATACTGCGCTTTAATACTCATCACCAGCGCTGCAAATATGATATCATTGATCTGCGTACCAAAAGGGATGTGCACCTGTGTTAAAAGACGTGAGGTGTTGTGTGCACCCAGGCTGATGGCAGCCTCCCTGGAAGAACCGGCTGCATTGAGCCCGCCGTCAAAATCCCGGGGTATCAGGTCACGATGAAGTGCATCAACCCTGCGCCAGTACTCAGTTGCCTTTGCAAAGGACCTGGTTTTTGTATACGCAGCGAGGTGACCCGGCCACGACAGGAAGGAGTCTGTTTTTAAAGGCAGACTCAGTGGCTGCTGCTGCTGTACCTGGTGGTACAAACTTTCAATATCTTCAAACAGTATCCGCCATGAAATACCATCTACAACAAGGTGATGGATAATAACCAGCAGGCGGCTTTCTGCTGCAAAATGAAATAATCCAAGTTTCATCAGCGGACCATTTGCCAGGTCAATACCGGCCTGCAGCTCATTGGCTGTAGCCAGGCATGTTTGTTCGGCCTGGTCATCCTGCTGAAGATCAAATTCTGCTATGGATACTGCCAGGCTGGTGTCAACAGTTTCTGAAACCGTCTGACCATTTTCCTCCCTGAACACCATCCTCAATGCATCATGGTGCGCCTGCAGTTTTTCAAAAATACCGGTAACGGTTCCTGCTGTTATTCCTCCGGGGAATTTGAGCATCACAGCCTGGTTATAATGATGTTTATTTACCACAGAGCCGTCAAAAAGCCAGCGCTGTATAGGGCTGAGGCCCGCCACACCTGTTACTGCTGACTGGTCAGACACTTTTGAAGTGGCTTTCAATTTGGCAGCCAGTTCCTTTATGTTCTGTGTAGTAAATATATCCTTTACAGAAAGCTCAAAACCTGCATTTCTTACACGGGATACAATCTGAATAGATTTGATTGAATCGCCTCCTGCTGAAAAGAAATTATCATTGATACCAATTTTTTCAATACCAAGTACTTTAGACCATACCTCCACCAGCAGTTTTTCGCCATTGGTTTGCGGTGCCACATAGTTATCATTTACCTGCGCTTCAATAAGCGGCAACAGTTTCCTGTCGAGCTTGCCATTCCATGTAAGCGGCATTTTTTCCAGCTGCATAAAATAACCGGGTACCATATAAAACGGAAGCGTCTTACCCAGTTCGGCTCTCAGTTCGGTAAAGTCAACTGTATCCGCAGCTACTACATAAGCCACCAGTTTTTTATCACCTTCTGCATCCTGCTGTGCCACTACTACTGTTTCCTTTATGCCATGATAGTGCAGGATGTTCTTTTCAATTTCTTCGAGCTCAATACGGAAGCCCCTTATTTTCACCTGGTGGTCATTTCTGCCCATATATTCCAGGTTGCCATCGGGCATCCAGCGGGCCATATCACCGGTATTATAAATATACCCTTCGTTATTAAACGGGTTGGGGATAAACCGCTCTGCTGTCAATTCCGGCCGGTTCCAGTAGCCACGGGCCAGGCCATCGCCACCCAGGTACAGGTAACCCACCACGCCAGGAGGCTGCAGCTTAAGATTACTGTCCAGTATATAAACCTGTGTATTAGCAATTGGCTTACCAATACTTACTTTTGATATCTCCTCTTCAAAATGATATACCGCTGACCAGATGGTGGTTTCAGTAGGACCATACATATTGTATATATCCACACCAGCATTATCCTGTTTTACCTTGCGCAATAAAGAAGCAGAAACTGCCTCGCCGCCTACCAGCAGCATCCGCAATGAATTCAGGAACCTGGCAGAAGAAGCATCTCCTTTCAGCAACTTAACAAAAGATGGCGTTGACTGCATGATGGTGGGCAGCTTATGCACCCTGGCTCCTGCACCTGCTGAATAATGCTTTTGCAAATCATTCAGGTGATGCAGCGATTCCATTACCTTATCCTGTGCAACACCAAAGTCAATAAGACAGGCAAGTTCATCCACTTCTACTTCCTGTAACTGCCTGATCATTTCAGCACAGCTGCTTTTGGTGCCAATCAGTGAGCCGCTCTTGTAATATCTTTTAAAAGATCCCTTTAATATCTTGTTCTTCAGTTCTTCTGTAAGATCCTCTTCATTAAAACCTGCCTGCTCAAAAATAACCTTGCTCAACCCTATTGATGATTTGAGGTAATCGATGAATGGCTGCTCTACAGTGGCTTCCACTTCATTGATATCAGTACCCACATAGGTATGAATCATCAGTACCACCTGTCCCCTGTCGTACCCGGCCTGTTTCCTTGCTTCCCGGTAAACCCTTATGTTTTCCTTAAGCATGCTTACATCCTGTCCTAAAAAGTGTGTGAGCACATTACAACCTGTTAAGCCCGCACTTCTGAACGTTTCTGCATTGCCTGCCGAAGTAACCCAGATGGGTATCTCCTGCTGCACGGGGTTGGGGAAAATGCGTACCTCTACTTCTTTTCCTGCACCATTCACCCTCTTTATTGATTCACCACGCCATAAGCTTTTCAATTGATCTATCTGCTCATACATGGTTTGATGCCTGTCGCTGTAACTTCCTTTTGCCAGCACAAAATCATCCGGGTTCCAGCCGGAGGCAAATGAAAGCCCGATGCGTCCGTTTGATAAATTATCCACAACTGACCACTCTTCTGCAATCCGTATTACATCATGCAAAGGGGACACAACACTTCCTGAGCGGATTTCAATCTGCTTTGTAAGTACAGCCAGGGCTGCACTGGTAACAGAAGGGTTGGGATACAGACCGCCAAAATCATGGAAGTGGCGTTCTGGTGTCCATACAGCTTTAAAGCCTTCCCTGTCGGCAAACTGAGCCGAATCCAGTAAAAGTTTATATTTTTCGTTCTCTGCTGTTTTGTAGCTTGAGAAAAAGAAAAGACTGAAGTCGATACCGGTCCTTTCACCTGTACCATCTACATACTGGTCAAGGTTGCTTAATGATATGTCAGAAGGGTGCAGTACAATCTGCACGCCGTTACATAAAGTCCAGAATAATTCCAGCACAGATATATCGAACGAGGTATTGGTAACTGCCAGCATACAGTCGCCGCTGGTAACAGGAAGTTGCTGGCTCATGCCTGCAAAAAAGTTAACCACATTGCGGTGTGCAATCATTACACCCTTGGGCTGCCCTGTAGAGCCTGATGTATAAATAAGATAACATAAATCACTGGCTGAGGGAGCCTCGTATGCAGCATTTGCTGATGGAGTTTCCCATGCATCCCGGTTTATATTAAATACTTTACCATCATAATTGATTCCGGAAGCCAGCTCTTTGTTTACCACCAGTACACGGGCCTGGCTGTCGCCCAGGATATACCCGATACGGTCGTTGGGGTAAGAAGGATCAACAGGTACATAAGCCGCACCTGACTTTAATACACCCAGCAAACTGATCATCAGTTTTTCTGAACGGTCAACCATTACGGCCACCAGGTCACCCTTTTTAACGTTGTATGTATGAGTAAGCTGAGCCGCAAAAGCAGAAGATTTTTCATCCAGCTCACGGTAAGTTAACTGGTTGCGGTCAAATACCACCGCTACTTCATCAGGACTTACCTGCAGCTGCTTTTCAAATAATGATACGATGGTGGCTTCCCTGTCGAAGGCCAAAGCAGTATTGTTAAAATCAACCAGCAGCTGCTGCTTCTCCTGTTCAGAGAGCATTTCTATATCTGCAATTTTTATATCAGGCTGAGCAATAACTGTTGAAATGATTTTCCTGAAATATGTGATGAACCGCTCAACGGTTTCACTCCTGAACAGGTCTGCGGCATATTCAAAACTCAATAAAAGACGCCCTTCTGCTTCCGTTGCTTCGAGTGTGAGGTCGAGCTTGGACACTTTTCTGTCGATAGTACAGGGTTCCATTATTACCCCGGGTACTGCAAGTGAAGCTGCTTCATAATTCTGAAACAGGAACAATGCATCAAACAGGGGGTTGCGGCTTGTATCCCTTTCTGTCTTAAGATCATCAATCAGGGTTTCATATGGATAAGACTGGTGTTCAAAACAAGCCAGTGTTTTTGCCTTTACCAATGAAAGGAATGTATTAAAGCTGAGATGGCCGCCGGGTGAGTTGCGCAATGGCAGCGTATTCAAAAACAGGCCTATCAGCTTATCAAGATCCTCATGCTGGCGACCTGCCAGTGGCGTACCGATTACAATATCCTCATGATTGCTGAGCTTACTGAGGAATATATAGTAGGCTGACAGCATGGCCATAAACAAGGTGCTGCCTTCTTTTTCAGCCAGTGATTTCAGCGCCTGCGTTTCTTCATAACTCAGTTCAAAATCAATGGTATCTCCAATATTCGTTTTTACAGCAGGGCGTACTGCATCCAGGGGTAAATCCAGTGCAGGCACGGGCTCACTGAATTCATTCATCCAGAAATCCTTTTGTGCCATTACACGCTCCTGTTCTGCAGGGCTTTGCTGCCACTCAGCATAATCCTTATACTGCACCTGCAGTTCAGGCAGCTGCTCATCATTATAACCAGCGATAAAATCCTTCACAAAAACTGCCTGCGAAACCCCGTCATTGATGATATGATGCATATCAATAAGCAGTACATGATTATCTGCGGCAACTTTAATGAGGCCAACCCTGATCAGGGGTGCAACCCGGAGATCAAAGGGACGTATAAAACTGCTGATAAGCGCCTGCTCGTTTCCGGTTGCTTCGTATTCCTCTATCTTAAAATTGTATGAGGTCTGTACTTTCATTACAGGCTCATCATTAACCAGTTCAAACGATGTGTGCAGTATTTCATGCCGGGATACCAGTTTACTAAACGCATCGTTCAGCTTTTCCCTGTCGATGGTTCCCTTAAGCCTGATAGCATAAGGCATATTGTATGCCAGGGATGCCGGGTCGAGCTGGTGAAGGAAATACACTCTTTTTTGCGGCGATGAAAGCTGGTAGTAGTCTTTAACTGCTGCTTTGGGAACAGCCGTGGTTGCGGTTGCTGACTGTTCGGCTTCAGTAATCAGCCTGCTCAGGCTGCGTATATCCTGAAACACAAATACATCCTGCAGGTGAATGGTTACATTAAACTCCTTGAGCACTTTATTAACAAGCCCGGTAGCCCTTAATGAATGACCGCCCAACTCGAAAAAGCTTTTATTAACACTGATCACTGATGCATCCAGCTTAAGGATCTCTGACCATATTTCAACCATCTTTTCTTCAACAGCACCAGCGGGCAATTCAAAATCCTCATCATCTGATACCCTTGGATTGGGCAATGCAGCCTTATCCAGCTTACCATTTGATGTAAGGGGAAATTTTGCCATCCTCACAAAATAGGCAGGCACCATATAATCGGGCACCCTGGCCAGCAGGAAGTTCCTTAGCGTTGCTGTATCAATCTCTTCACCGCTGATGTAGTAGGCTGCCAGGCAGGTATCTTCTCCACTATCCCTTGCCACCACCACGGTTTCTCTCACACTTTCATGCTCATTCAGCCGGTTTTCAATTTCGCCCAGTTCAATACGGAAACCCCTGAGTTGTACCTGGTTATCAATCCTGCCAATATGTTCCAGCTCGCCATTGCTTAAAACCCTTGCCAGGTCACCGGAACGGTATAAGCGCTCCTGTGCATTAAATGGATTTACTATAAATTTTTGTGCAGTAAGTGCTTCTTTTCCCAAATAGCCACGGGTTACCCCTTCGCCACCCACATACAGTTCACCGATTACACCATCGGGAACGGGGTTTTGGTATTCATCAAAAATATAAACAGATAAAGTAGGTATGGGCCGACCAATATTATTCACATGGCTGGCAGTTTCGGCTGCGCCAATCTCCTTGTAGGTTACGTGAACAGTTGTTTCCGTAATACCATACATATTTATCATCCTGCAGCCCGGGTACCGGGTGCTCCATGAAAGTAATTTACTTGGATTTAATGATTCACCACCAAAGATCACATACCTCACCTGCAGGTTTGCGGCAGCATCTGTAAGTTCAGCTTCGCTGAGGCTGTAAAAAGCACTGGGCGTCTGGTTCAGTACTGTCACTTTTTCTTCGGCAAGGATATTCCTGAATGCCACCGTATCCTTTGCTATCGCCTTGGGAATGATGATGAGCCTGCCGCCAAACAGCAGCGCCCCGTACATTTCCCATACACTGAAATCGAAACAGTGGCTGTGGAACATCGTCCAGGTATCGGATGCGTCAAAATCAAACTGGAAAGCATCGTTTTTGAATAAACGAACCACATTCCTGTGTTCTACCATCACACCTTTGGGCTGGCCAGTAGTACCGGAAGTATATATCACATAACACAAATCAGCGGGCTTGCTTTTATACACCGGTGCAGTGATATCCGATACGGTTTCTCCGTCTTCAATAAACAGAACAGGAATACCAAAGTCGGTTACAGCAACATCCTTTGTGGTAAGCAGCAATTTAGTACCGCTGTCTTTTACCAGGTAATTCACCCTGTCTTCAGGATAATCGGTATCAATGGGCAAATAAGCGCCGCCTGCTTTTAATATGGCAAGCATGCCAATAACTGTTTTAACAGAGCGGTCAGTCAGTAACCCCACAACAGCATTATCTGCAACACCATTCCTGCACAGCAAAGTTGCCAGCTGGTCTGCCTGCTTTTTAAGCCCGGCATAGGTAAGTTCTTGCCCGTTGTATTTTACTGCGATATTGCCGGGAGTGCGGCTTACCTGCTCTTCAAACAGATCCACAATTGTTTTATCAGCAGGGTAATCTACACCCAGGTTGTTGAATTGCTGCAGGAGCCTGCTTTTTTCCTCAACAGGGATGATTTCCACTTTTCCTATCTCTGCAGCAGGTGACAGCAACAGGTTTTGCAGCAGTTCATAATAATTGCGTGCAAAGGCTTCGATGGTGGAAGCATCAAAATAATCTGCATTGTAAACCAGTTTGCCTTCAAACTTACTTTCACCACCCTGAACAAAAAGGTTCAAATCATACTTTCCATATCCTTTATTGGTTTCTTCAACAGTTACTGAGAGCCCGTTAACCGTTGGCAATGCTGTTTTTTCTTCGTACTGAAACAATACATCAAACAGGGCCGTGCGGCTCATGTCCTTATCAGGCGCAAGTTCAATTACCAGTTTATCAAAAGGAATTGACCCATATTCGGCAGCCTCAGCAAATATCTTTTCCAATACCGGGCAGTATTCATCAAAGCTGGTTTGCTGAGACAAATATGTTCTTAACGCAACCAGGTTGGCCACCGGCCCCATTACACCAGATAATGCCTGCTGCCTGCGGTTGCTGATGCTTGATCCTATCACAACTTCCTCATGCCTGCAATATTTGTACAACAGTATTTTGAATGCTGCCATTAAGATGACATTGGCTGGCACACCAGACTTTTCCTGGTACAACAGTACCTGCTTTGCAATATTCCCAGGAACATTTACATCGCATGAAGCAACAGTATACGTATGGATGGCAGCCCTTGGCCTGTCGGTTGGCAGCTCAAGCGCTTTTAATTTTCCATTCAATTGCCTTTTCCAGTAGGGAAGGCTGTCGTTATCGAGTTTTGACAATGATTCACGCTGCCAGGCAGAAAAACCTGCGTAATTGAGTGATTCGTCGTTTACTTCAACTTCTTCACCGTTTACCAGCCTGTTATAATTCAGCAGTATTGCATCCCTCAGCTGAAGAGCTGAGTACCTGTCTGCAACTGCATGATGCACTGTAACCACCAGTTTGCAGCTGTTTCCGCTGAAAGAAAAAAGTTTTGCACGTACCAGGAACTTATCAAATTCAAAGGGCGTGTTAATCTCTTCATTTTTTAATGCACCCGCTTCATCAGCATTGGCATCCACCTCAGCCCATGGCAGCTGAAAATTTTCATTAAAAACCTGGAAAGGCTGGTCGTTGATGCTTACAATCCGTGTAGTTAAAACCGGGTGCTGCTTCACTACAGCCAGCACTGCCGCTTTCAGCAGCGCCTTATTGGTTGTACCCGAAAAATCGATCAACACGGGTATATTATGGTAAACAGGGCCTGCCTTGTACAAAAACCCTGATTCAAACTTATCAATAAACCACAGCCGCTCCTGGTGATAAGAAGCCGGTATGGATTTTCTTTGTGAAATCACCTGCGGAGTGTAGGAAGATATTTCTTCATACACTTCCTCCTTTTGCGCTGCGGTAAACAGTTGTATATCTGCCAGGCCCTGGTCGGCATTATCGAGTATAGCATTAAATACCGTAGCAAAACAAGTAGCAAAAGAAGCTGCCTGCTCCGGTGTGTAATTGGCTGTTTTGTAAACCAGTTCAATTTCGCATTCTTCCTTAAAGAATACGTAAACACCAAATGGTATGCTGGTGTTTTCGTATGCTGAGCGCAGCCTGATGTCAAGCCCTTCGTTTACGGCAATGGCTTTTTCATCCAGCGGATAATTTTCTATTACTACAAGTGAATCATACAGGTCTTCGCTCTGCTGTAAGCCGAGCAGCTGCTTGATTTCAAAATAAGAGGCATCGGTAAACTGGTTGGTGAGCAGGATGTCCTGGTAGATATTTCCAATGATATCCCTTAACCTGCTTTCTTCTGATAATTTAACCCGGAAGGGAACTGTATTGATAAAATTACCCATTACCATATCATTACCCTGGATGGCTGCATCCCTGCTGGATACGGTGGTACCAAAAACCAGGTCACTTGTATGGCTGAATTTATACTGCAATACGGCATAAGTTGCATATATCACAGCAGCTTTGGTTACCTTGTATTCACGTGCCAGGGCATCCAGCCTTTCATTAGACACTTTGAACAGCAACCGCTCCACCCTGCTCTGTTCAAAATCCCTGGTGTTATCACGGGAAAATAAGGTGCAGGGCTTATACTGCTTCAGGTAATCGCCCCAAAATACATTACCGGCACTGGATTCTTTTTTTCTTTTAATGGCCAGCTGTACATCCCTGTACACCGGCTTATTGCTGAACGATGGTGTTTCCCTGCCGGATATTGCCCTGTAAGCGCCAAAAAGTTCTTTCAGAAATATACCGGTACTCCATCCATCGTAAATAATGTGGTGATGCGTAATATTCAGCCTGTACTGGTTCTCTGCCAGCTTAATTACGGTAAAGCGCAAAGGCAATTCAGACAGGTCGAATCTTTCATTCCTGTCTGCCTCACTGTATTCATTCTCTGCCAGTTCAGTATTACCGGATGAAATATCATGATACTTAAAGTTTACCGGGCAATCTTTCAGCACAATCTGCAGGGGCTTACTGATCCGCTCCCACCTGAAGATGCTGCGCAGCACATCATTATGCTGCTGCACAATCTTTAAAGCCTCAGTGAGTATATCAATATCCAGCGCACCGTTAATATCCAGTGATATCTGAACATTATACAGGTTGTTATTCACTTCCCGCAGGTAATGAAACAACATTCCGCTCTGGATACCATTGAGTTCAAAAATATCCTGCACATTCGCTTTATCAAGTATTCCTTTCATCTAACTTTAATATTATTTGTTATTATGACTGTTCGTGTTATACTGTGCACAGCGCCCTTTCTGTTTTACCGGCCTCCCTCAGCAATGCTATTGCAAGGGAAGCGGATGAATCAATAAATAACAGGTTGCTCCTGCTGCTCATATTTACCAGTGAAAATTCAGTACATCCTAAAATGACCGCCTGTGCCTGTTGCTCTTCAAAAAAATCTACTGCCTGTGTAAGCAGGAGATTTAATGTTGGGGAACAGCTTCCCGGGTTGGCCTTGATGCCAAAACCAGGATCGTATACCGCCCTGTGAATTACCTCATTCTGAAAAACAGGATCGGGCAAAATCACTTCATATCCCATTGCTGCGAGCAGCGTTTCATAAATCCGGGAATTATAAGTTCCATTGGTGGTCATCAGTCCAACCCTTTTGATCAGCGGAAAATTTTCTTTCAAACCATAACAGGTTTCCTCCGGCATATTCAGAAGCCTTACAGCACTTTCTTTTCTTTTCAGTTCCCTTACCACCACATCGTAAATTGCCGGCGAATGAGCTGTATTACAGGTAATTCCGATTACTCCGGCTCCTGCATTTTCCAGTTTGCCGATGATATCAAGAATTTCATAAGCCGGGTTTTCCCGAAACTCCCCTGCCAGGTAAGCACTCCTGTCGCCAATCATGCGGGGCAGCGACATTAATATAAAAGGGAAATGATCCTGGTCCGTATCAGCATCAGTATGGGCTATCAGCTGGTTGCATAAATACACCCCCGATTCCGGCCCCATGCCACCCACCACCCCGATGATTTGCTGTTTTTCGGGAGACTGAATATTTCTGTTATAAGAATGCATAGTTTTTTTATTTGACCGGGAGAATGAGGCTTAATTTTTAAACATTCTTTTGAAAAACTTATTACCGGGAAAATCAGGGTTACGCTTTTCAAATTCAGCAGCCATATACTTTGCTGTTGCATATTCCTTACTCCTGAAATGATATACCAGGTCCAGTATATCCTTACCGGTTAGCTGGCTGGCATTTGTGCCGTTCATTATCGTATCAAATGCAGTCTTTACCGCATCCGCTCCCTTTTCCCTGTACACCCTGAACAATGAATTGGCAGTGTTGGGATACATATTGCGGAACCCGTCTTCATAATGGAGGGAGATGTCAAGACCCGTTGTCAATTCGCAAAGTTTTTGTACGATACTTTCCGCCCTTTCAGAATTGCCATAAAAAACAAAACCAACTTTATTCACAATGGAATAGCAGCCCAGGCCCTTATACCCGTTATTATCGCCGCCCTGCATCAGGATTGTATCACCCAGCGGAGTAATCAGCACTTCAAAACCAGCACCGTAATACAGTTCGCCATCAGGCCTGATTTTCACTGCAGGTGTCAAAAGAGTCTGCAGGCTTTTTTGAGATAATTCCTTACGCCCAAATAACCCGATCAGTAATTTTGCATAGTCCTGTGCATTGGTATGCAGCCGCCCCGTAACATCCGGGTATGTATTCCGCTCTTTATTAAGATCCTCCCCAAAAGCGCTATGGCCGGATGCATAGTTTTCATTGCCCTTACCCACACATGTTGTATAAGTCCGCTTTAATCCCAGCGGGTCATACACCATTTCCTGCAAATACACTTCCACGGGCTTATCCAGCAGTTTTGCAATAACTTTAGACAGGTACACATAACCTTCGCCGGAATAATGAAACTCTTTACCCGGGTCGTCAATCAGCTCAAGCGTATCAGGATTATTTTTGTCTTTGTGATTTTCAAGCCCGGAAACATGGCTCAATACCATCCTTGCTGTTATCTGCTTATAGCGCTCATCATACTTCAGTTCATCATTTTCGAGATACTGGTACATGGGTTTATCAAGATCCAGCAGGCCCTTGTCCACCATTTTGTATGCCGCAAAAACGATAAAACTTTTGGACATTGAACAGGCCTCAAAAATTGTTTCCTTATTGATTTTCTCCCTGGGGTTTTTCTCCAGGTTCTTGTACCCGTATGTATTATAAAAATAAATCCCATTCTTATCAATCAGTGCCAGCGACACTCCTGCTATTCCTGTTTCCTTCATCAGGCTTTCAACCTTACTGTTCACCATATCTTCATATACAGCACGGCCATTTACTACAGGGCTTTTTTGCTTTGACACCTGGGCAACTGCCTGTACAGAAAAGGAAATGAAAAACAATAAAAAAGCCCGCTTTGAAGCAAGCCGCAATGGCCCTTTACAACTTAAACGAGGAATCATAATATCTGATTTTTAAAGATTATTTTTTTAAGATTCGGTGGCTTCCTTAAGCAGCAGATCAATCGTCCAGTACGGTACCAATATTCAGGTCATTACCGCACTGCAGGTAATGTTCGGAAATAGCAATATCAAATATCGCCATTCCCATAGGGTTGAACATAAAAGCCTGTTCGCCTGTGTTTGTATCAAACCTGTTTGAATTTAAAATATCTTTGATTGTTATCACATCCTCCTTTTGAAGGCCTTTTTCCTTGTGAAAACTTTCCACATCTGTATTTTCCCTGCACACTTCATCCCAATCATCCACTATCATGTAGTTTTTAAACCACTCATACACATCTGCCTTATAATCCCTCAGCGACACATTGAGGTGGAGTGAACCTGGTTTTGGTTGCTTATCAATATATCTTTCTTTAGAGCAGGTGGTCGTAATAAAGATATCAGCGTCCAGGTATGCGGCTTCCCAGCTGTCAACCACGGTTACCTTGCTCCATTCCTCTTCTGTAAACTGTCCCCGGTCAGGCTTCTTAAGGTCGTAAATGAAAAAATCCGTTTCCGTGTTCTCCAGTAAACTGAGGCACATTTTTAAATGATGCTGCCCTATCACACCAAACCCGATGATGCCGATTTTTATTTTTTCAGCCGGCCTGCTCTTCAGGTAACTTTTGAGTACCAAACCGCAAACCGATGCTGTTCTGATGGCAGAAACTGATCCGCTGTTCAAAATGCCCAGGGGCTTGCCCGATTCTGTATCATTTAATACCACCACACTATGGGCTCGCTGGATACCCCGCTGAATATTATCAGGGAAGCTGGCAATCCATTTAATACCCGACATGTTGATCTTACCCCCGATATATGCCGGCATGGCAATAATCCTGTTCTTCAGATCCCTGAACCTTAAGTAAGGCTTGATGGGCTGTGCATAGTCTTTATCAATCAGGCACTGAACACCATATTTAATGATTTCTATGTTCGAATCCCAATTGATTCCTATTTCCCTGATATTACTGTCGCTGAGATACCTCATATTATTTCTGGTTTCTTTTAATTACTTATTAATTTGATTATACTAATTCTTCTGCCATCAACTGGCTTTCCTTGAGCATATTGACCCAGCCTGCGTTATACACTGTGCTGATATACCTTTCGCCACGGTCTGGAAGGATACAAACCACATTGGCAGGCTCTTCAACCTCTTTGTCGGCAAAATATTTTTTTATAGCAGCATACACCGAACCCGAGGACCCGCCTGCAAACAGAAAATGTTCTTTGAGCAATTCCCTGCAGGCCTCCGCAGTTTCAACCTCGCTTACCCATACCACATCATCAATCTTTGCATGGTTCAGTATTTTAGGCCGCATGCTGGACCCTATGCCGGGTATAAGCCTTTTGCTGGGCTCTTTACCGAAAATTACAGAGCCGAAAATATCAACTGCAATAACCCGGGCATTGGGATACCGCTCCTTTACTTTCTGTGATACACCAGTGATTGTTCCGCCAGAGCTTACGCCCATAAAAACATAATCGATACCATCACCAGGCACTTCATTGCATATTTCTTCGGCCAGTGATTTATAATATGCTTCCGCATTCAAAAGGCTTTCGTACTGGTTGATCCAGTAAGTATTGGCGTTGGTTTCAAGGATATTCTTTACCGTTTTGATACGGTTAAGCAGGTACCCTCCAAAAATATCAGGCTCTTCCACCTTAATGACTTTTGCGCCATACGACTTGATCAGTGTTTCGTTGATGGGAGACACATTCTTATCAATAACACAAATGAATTTGAGACCATTGTACCTGGCAAAAGCTGATAAGGCTACACCAAAATTTCCTGATGAAGATTCTATCAATGTTGTGTCTTTATTGATAAAACCCTTTTCAAAACCCTTTTTTATAATGTAAGAAGCCGCCCTGTCCTTAACACTTCCTGTAGGATTGCAAAACTCCAGTTTGGCAAAAACATTCAGTTTGGAATAGCCCCGGATGTCAAGCGATACGATTGGGGTATTACCCACTTTTTCCAGAATACTTGTAATCATAAAAGTTTCATTTTTTTCTATTAAAAAATACAGCAAGTCAAAAAAGTGTCCCGTCTTTCCTTTCAAACTGAATGAGCTGAAACACATTCTGCCATCTATTTGCAAACGCAGGGCTTTTCATTGATCTGTATATAATAGTGTTTTCCGGTTAGCCAAAAAGAACATCCAAATCTTCATTGTTCAGTTCAGCCGCAACAAAATCTGAAGGCGTAAATTCAGATCTGCCTTCGTACTTTATGAAATCAAGCAACAACTCAATACTGGTTCTGTAATTTTGAGCTAACTGCTGCGTTACAGGTTCCTCATCTGCCTTTGTATTAAAACTGATCTCCACGTGTAATTTTCCGTTTAACACCAGGGCATTCACATCTATCCTGGGTCCAAAAGAATTCTCCGGGCTGCTTTCTGACCCTGTATTTCCATAAATCAGCGAAAACAAATCATTATTGATCTCATTACCAAACTGACCCAAATAATTAAACCTGATAACAGGAGAGCCGGTTTCAAACTCAGGCCTGCCAATCATATACCTGAGAATGCCGTAATCAATACCTCCATCGGGTATTTCCCTTATTACTTCTTTTACATACTTTATCTGGCTTCCTGCTTCACCCTGGCTGAACAGGAACCTCACCGGATAAATACTGGTGAACCAGCCAACTGTACGGGACACATCAATGTCTTCCAGCTGCCTTCCGTGATTTTCCAGCTCTATCACCATATCATCACTGCCGTACCAATCCCTGCAGGTTTTCAGCAATGCCGTCATCAATAAAATTTCGGCATTGGTATTGTATGACCTGTTGGCACCATTTACCAAAAACTCTGTGTGTTCTTCTGTAAGCTGAACCCTTACAGTTTTTGTATACTTCATTTCCTTTTCGGCTGCAGTGGCGGGAATATTCACAGCCAGGTTATTCTGCCAGTATTCATACTCCTTTACAGATATCCTGCTCATTCGGCCGGCACAGCTGCCATAAAAATCTGACATGGAAGCCGTTTTTTCCCGAGGTGATGCCATACCGGAGGTTTCAGCCTCATTGTACAGTTGATAGAATGTATCTAAAATAATCCTCCAGGAGATACCGTCCACTACAAGGTGATGTGCCGTTATAAACAGCAGTTCTGCATCGTTGCTTCTGATAACTGCAGCTTTTATCAGCAGTGTATCTGTTATATCAAAAGAACCCCTTACCCTATCAAGTATACCTGTCAGCTCATCGTTTACTGAAAGTTTATCCGTACCCTGCCCGCAGCACTTGCCGCACCCGGTATTCTTACAACCACTAAAAAGCGTTGCATCAAGCTGGTATTCATCAACGGCATTTGCTGCTTCCAGGTGCCTGTTATTATAAAACATCGTCTTGTTCTGCGGGTTGTAATTCATACGCAACCCGTCGTGCTGCCTTACCAGCTGCTGCATTACCTGCTCCACCCTATGCCTGTCAATATTGTTCCTGAAGCGTAACAGTACCGACTGGTTATAATAATCCGGCTTTTTCAGCTGCTGATTAAAAAACCAATGCTGCACCGGTGTAAGACCTGTTTCACCTTGAAGCACCCCCTGCTCATACGCAGAAACATGCGGGTGTATGGTTGTATTATTGCACAGCTGCTCTACCGTTTGGTGTACCAGTATGTCTTTTGTTTTAACATATACATTGTGGTCTATCAGGCCGGAAGAAATCTGAACGGCTTTTATTGAGTCGCCCCCCAGTTCAAAAAAATTATCCTGTACACTGATTGCATTGTTATTAAAAACCTTTCTCCATACCTGTAATACAAGTTCCTGGGTGGGAGTAACAGTTGCAGTTTCAGCATGGCTGCTTTCCATTACAGGTTCGGGAAGTAATTTTTCATCTACTTTTCCATTTCTTGTAAGCGGTATTTTACTGATTTCAGTGATATACCTTGGTATCATATACGATGGCAGCACCCTGAACAGGAAAGCCCTCAACGTCTTGGCGAAAGCATGGGGATCATTCAGGATTTGCCCGGCTGCGCCATTTTCATTGGCCCTGCAGATACAGGCAACCAGGTATTCCTCCCCGGAATTATTTTTCCGGCTTACCACTACTGCATCAGTTACCTCTTTATGTTCCAGTATTTTTTTCTCAATTTCTTCCAGTTCGATGCGGTAACCATTTATTTTAACCAGCTTATCCCTTCTGCCCATAAACTCCACCTGGCCCCCCGGCAACATCCTGGCCAAATCACCTGATTTGTACATGAGCTTGCCGGGTACAAATGGATTACTGATAAACTTCGCATCATTCAGCTCCTGGTTAAACAAATAGCCCTTTGACAAACAATCGCCGGCTATGTACAATTCACCAATTACTCCATCAGGTACCGGCTTAAGGCAATTGTCGAGGATGTAAACCGCCGAATTACTGATGGGTACACCTATCGGAACAGACTGGCGGTTACCGGCTTTCTCCTGGTATGTATAAATCATACAACCAATTGTTGCTTCCGTAGGGCCGTATTCGTTGTGGAGCTTTACTGCCCCGCCAAAAAGCTGGTGTATATCACTTGCTAACTGCGAGGAGAAAGATTCTCCGCCCACAATAAAAGTATGCAGCCTGCTGACATATCCATCCTTTTTAAACAGGGGTGATTCCCGCAACACCTTTAAATGAGAAGGAGTAACTTTTATTACCTCTACCCTGTTATCTTCAATTACCTCCTCAATGGCCAGTAAATCCTGGTTGTCAGCATACGTAACAATGGTATTACCCGAAATTAACGGGAGAAAAAGGGAAGTGATGCTTAAGTCGAATGAAATGGAAGTGTACAAAGGAAAAGACACTGTTTCATTTCCGAGATAAGCTTCCTTTGCCCAGGTAAGATAATTTACCAGCGACTGGTGAGCAACCATTGTGCCCTTGGGGTTACCAGTTGTACCGGAAGTATAAATGATATAACCCAGGTCCTGCGCTGTTGCAACACGATGACCAGTTACAGGCTCATTTTTATACAATTCACCTTCATCAACATTAAATATCCGAAGCGATGACAGGTAAGCGTCTTCCTGCTTGCCAGATTTTGCAAGCCATTGGCTGTCTGTTACAAGAAAATCTGTTTTGCTGTTCCGGAGGATATAATCAATCCTGTCAAGCGGCATATCCCTGTCAACAGGCAGGTAACAACCACCCGCTTTTATTATTCCCAATACACTTATTACAAATTCCGGAGTCCTGTCAAGAACAACGGCAACTGGTGTATTGGCCTTAACTCCACTCCTGATGAGGCAGCTTGCAAACTGGTTGCTGTACTCATCTAATTGCTTATAAGTTACCGGAGATGCCTGTACTGCATTATTTCTTCCTCCCTTAATAACAGCTGTATTTCCGGGTGTTTTCGCTACCTGCTCTTCAAAAAGTTCCTGCACTGTTTTTGTGCAGGGGTATGAAGCGGCAGTACTGTTATAGCTGAATACAGTTTGACGGTATTCCTCCTTACTCAGTATTTCCAGGTCGGAAAGCATGGCATCCGGCGCATTAACAATGGCTTTTAACAGCATGCTGAAATGCGCTGCAAACCTTTCCACTGTTTCCTGTTCAAATAATGCAACCGCATATTCTATAAAATACTTCAGGCTGTGGCCATCTTCCACCACTTCCATTGTAAGATCAAACTTTGATATGCCCGGATCGAAAAAATGCGGCTTAACTGAAAGTCCTGCTGTTTCAATTACAGGCAATCCCATGTTCTGATAAACAAACATGGTATCAAAAACAGGGTTACGGCTTACATCTCTTTTCAGTTCCACATCCTCCAGCAGGCTTCCAAAAGCATACTGCTGGTGATTAAAATCATTGAGCACATTTTCAGTAACCTGTTTCAGGAAACTGCTGAAACCTATCCGGCTTTCAGGGAAATTACGCATCGCCAGGTTATTGACGAACATACCAATCAATGGTTGCAGCTGCAGATGGCTTCTGCCCGCAACCGGCACACCAACAACAATATCTTCCTGCCCTGTATATTTTGACAGCAGCACATTGTATGCTGAAAAAAGCAAAACAAACATGGAAGTATTCTCCCTGCGGGCAAGGGCTTCCAGTTGTACTGCCAGGTCCTCTTCAATTACAAAAGCTGCTTTTCTTCCTTTGTGATCAAACAGCGAAGGACGCACATGGTCGGCTGGAAGGTTCAGTACCGGTACCCCGTCGGAAAATTTATTTTTCCAGTAACCTGCATTTTGCTCCCTGTACAGGTTCTCTTTTCCGGCTTGCCAGTTAATATAGTCCTTAAACTGAATAGCATTATCAGTGGCAGTTCCGGTTGAATAGATACTGAACAGTTCTTCCATCAGCAGCTTTACAGATACACCGTCGGCAATAATATGATGTATGTCAAAAAACAGCACTGTGCCTGAACCCTGCACCTCCAGTATTGCTGCCCTGAAAAGTGCTGTACCTGACAGATCAAATGGCTGAACGAGTTGTTGAAGCTGCGCATCAAGCTGTTCTTCTGCAATAACTGCTGCCTTTATTTGTATATTATTTCCTGTACCAATTACAAGTGCAGGCTCGCCCTTGTCCAGGATGAATTTCGTTCTTAATGATTCGTGTTTGTTAACAAGTATACCAAAGGCCGGTTCCAGCTGCTCCCTGTCCAGTTTACCTGTTACTTTTAATGCCAGCGGAATATTATAAGCAACAGAACCCTTATCCAGTTCCCAGAAATAATACAACCGTTTTTGTGCCGGAGATAAATCATAAGATTCGGCTGCCGCTACTTTCTGAATGGCTTCAAAAGGAGAGATGGACGCAGTACTGATTGCATCTGCCATTTCCCTGATTGTCTGTTTTTCGAACAAAGCCGTATAATCAAGGTTAACATTGAACTCCTGGTGAACCATGGAAAGTACCTGTGCACCTTTAAGAGAGCTGCCGCCAACTTCAAAGAAATTATTGGTAACGCCAAAATGGGGATGCTGAAGCACCTGCTGCCATATAGCGCTGAGTTTTTCTTCAGTTTCATTACCAGCAGATGTAAAAACCTCATTGGCCGACCTGGCAGCTGTACAGGCAGCAAGCTCCTGAACCACCTGTTCAAACCGCCCATCTTTATATGATTCCGCAAGTTTAAAGCGCTGTACTTTTCCGCTGGTGGTTTTGGGTATATCACGTACGGGAATAACCTGGTCAGGCAAAAAACCAAAATACCGGTTAACCTGTCTTTTAATTACCGCACTCAGCTCAGCAAACTCTTCCAACTTGCCTTTGTACAATGCAAATACCAGTACTTCTTCTGCCTGTTGCTGGTTGGTAAATGCGCTTACAGCGATTTTACCCTGCTCTATTCCTTCTATCTCCTCAAGCTTACGCTCTATATCATGAGAATAATAATTCTGCCCGTTGATAAAAATAACATCCTTGGCCCTTCCTGTAATAAAAAGGCTTCCCTCTTTTTCAAAGCCGAGGTCGCCGGTATCAAGCCAGCCATCGGCCGAAATTACTTTTGCTGTAGCTGCTGCATTGTTATAATATCCCGCAGTAACATTACCTCCCTTTATCATTATTCTTCCAATACATGATTCGCCAAGCTGCTGTCCGTCAATACCCGCAATTTTAACGGCACAATTATCAATGGCCCTTCCCACATTCGCCACCGTCAATCCCTCTGCTCCTTCAACTTCCTTAACCGCATCGCCGATAGCCAAACCAGCTCTGTCAATGGTGATTGACCTTACGGTATCAGACGGGTCGGTAAAGGTTACAGCCAGACTTGCTTCTGCCAGGCCATACACCGGGAATATTGCATTTTCACGCAGACCACAGGCGCCAAAAATATCACTGAACTCCCTGCACATTGCAGGTGAAATCGGTTCTGCACCATTCACAATGATACGCAGGCAGGATAAATCAAGTTTGCTTATTGAATCTTCCCTTAGCCTGCTGCTCACATACCGGTAGCCGAAGTTGGGCGAAGCGGTAAAGGAAATTCTGTGCTGCGATATTTTCTCCAGCCACAGCAACGGCCTTCTGATAAAAAGGCTGGTTGGCATGATATAATGCTGCCAGCACGCCAGTAAGGGGGTTAAATGAAAACCAATCAAACCCATATCATGCGTCAGCGGCATCCATGAAAAAAAAGTATCACCACCTTCCGGATACCGGATGCCGTTTAAAATGGCCTGTATGTTTGTAATAAGGTTTTTATGAGTTAAAACGACCCCTTTGGGGCTTCCGGTTGAGCCGGATGAGAACTGGATATAAGCAATATCATCTTCTGATGCGGTATGCAATTGTGCTTCGTTACCCGATGAGAAAATATCCTGCAGGGGAAGTGACTTTGCAAGAATTTCGCCGTAGCTGTCTTCGCAATTATTAGCCAGTGCATGTTTTTGCAATCGCTGCAGGTTGTCCCCGGCTGAAATAAGGTAAGGATTGTTTAACACCTTCCATACATTAAATATTTTCTGCCGGTGGTCATCACTGGTTCCTGACGACAGGGGCACGGGTACGATACCACCAAAAATACATGCCCAGAAAACTATTATAAACGTACGGTTATCATCAAGCTGAAATACCAGCTCATCACCGGCATGCATGCCCTTTGACTGCAAAAAAGCCAATACCTTCTTTGCCGAAACAGTTAATTCCGCATAAGAAAGAAAGTTTTCCTGCTCATTGCCTTCAATGAAGGTAATTCCGGTATCTGTATGTTTACTATTTTCAAGTAGTAGTTTGCTAAGACTCATATAAATTGGCTGAAATGCAGATCACCAATAAGGCCTGCCTGATTTATTGAATAAAAATTACCTGTAAATTCTACCGTTGCTGCTTTGCGGGGTTATTGAACCAATAACAGGCCCGTTAATGCTTATACTAGTTGTATAATAAAGCAGTATTAATTAAACTGACCAGCTTGGGTGCTTTGTCATTAAGAAAGAAATGGCCGCCATCAAAGTAGTGGATGTTGCAGGCCCCTGATGTATGCTGGTACCAGCCATTACATCCTTCATCAGTCAAATTATCTTCCTTGCCTAAAAAAACAGAGATATCACAGTCAAGCGGCCTTATTTCTCCGCTGCCGGGAACATCAGTTTCCACCATTTTAAAATCATTCTTCAAAACGGGAATAAACAGATCCATCAATTCCTGCGACCTGAATAATTCGGGAGGCGTACCACCCAGCGCCACCACTTCCTTTGCAAACTCCCCGTCCTCCATCAGGTGAAAGGTTTTTTTCCTTTCCCGCCTGTAATGAGGGGCAAGCCTGCCTGAAAAAAAGATATGCAGTGGCTGGGCAAATTCAGTATCCCTGATTTTTTGTGCCAGCTGGTAAGCGATTTTACACCCCATGCTGTGTCCGAAAAAAGCATACCCCGCATGTGCACTGCTTATTTGAGCAGTTACGATACGGTAAACATCTTCCAGTGCATCCTGTATGTCGTGATACAGGGGGTCCAGAATCCGCTTTCCTCTTCCGGCCAGTTCAACCGGCACCAGTTCAATGCCAGGCTCCAGGTATTGCTTCCATTTACTGAAAACATCAGCAGATCCGCCGGCATACGGAAAACAAAAAAGTTTTATTTTTTTTCCCATGGCATCAGGATATTAAACAGCTTCAGGAACCATTTTTTCCCTTGCCAGATCCTTTTGCATATTTTTTAACAAAGTGATCAGCAGGTCTTTTTCAAGCATACCATGCTTGCTCATCGGATATTTAGGACTGAATAATTTTGAAAAGCTCATAAACTGGTCGTACCCGCCCTGCCCCTTTGTAAATGCTTCAAATAATTTGTACAGGTTGTTGGAGGGCTTTGGGTTCAGCCTGGCATCAGCAGTTTGAAACTTAAGGCTCAATTGTATGCGTATACCATTATCATGAAAGCCGCGGTGCACTTCCGATTGTTTGAATACGGCGATATCTCCCGGCCTGGCATCATCAAAGCGGGCGATGTTCATTTTACTTCTGTTAACGGGAAGTATTGTACCATTATGCGATTTTACCAGCAGCATATCGGCATCAGCTGGTATGTCTTTTTTCATAACTTCAAAAACCCATGGTGCCGCATCACGCAGGTAAACCATCAGGGGATAAGTGGGATCACCCAATGTATCATACAAACCCTTGTTCTCCTTTTCTGGCAACACTTCTATGCCTGAGCAGGTGGAGTCATTGTAAATAGGTATCCATACATTAAAGCAGTCACCGTCAATCACCTGGCAGGTGCCGTCTGTATGCCATCCCTGGTCGGGAGAGGTCATCCTTGATGCCATGGTGGAAGAACTTGCCAGGAAGATAAAGGACTGAATCAGTTTTACCTCAACATCATACTCTTCAGCAAAATGATAAGATAATTTGTCGATCAATCCATCAATATTTTTCAGCGAAATGGTGTTCTTTAATTCCATTGGATTGTAATTATCAATTACACTGCGTACCAATGTGCTTAACTCCTGCTTATTAAAGAAATTTTTTGTGAACATAATAATGCTTATTAAAGTTATAATGAAAATTACCGGTTATAAAGACTGTTATCCCTCACCAGTTGTCAGCCTGGATTGATACACCATTCTAAAACTGCTTTGGCACCATGCAGCTTGTTCTCTGCCTGCGTAAACGCTATGCTGTATACACTCTCCAGAACACCTTCTTCTACCTCTTCCCCCCGGTGTGCAGGCAGGTCATGCATAAAAACGGCATGGGGGTATTTATTCATCAGTTTTGCTGTTACAGCAAAATCATTAAAAATATCTCTCCAGTTCGGATCTTTTTTTTCTGTACCCGTGGTTTGCCAGCGGGTGGTATACACCACATCCACATTAGCAGGTATTTTGTTGATATCACTGAATTCATGCACCACGGCACCCGATACAGCAGCATACTTTTTAGCAGCTTCGCTGATGCTTCCATCAAGCCCGTACCCGGGAGGGGTTACAAAAAATAATTCGGTATTGGCGAACCTCGAAAGGGACAAAGCCAGCGAAGCCGCAGTGTTATTCCCTTCCCCAATATACAATATCCTCAATCCGTCAATTTCACCAAATTGCTGCTTTAAGGTGATAAGATCCACAATAGCCTGCGTAGGATGCTCCTCTTCAGTCATCGCATTAATTACCGCCATCCTGTTCTGCGAAGCAAACATGCGCATTTCTGCAGTAGTCCCGGCGGTTCTTGCCACAAAGCCATCCAGCATACCTGAAAGCACCCTTGTTGAATCTTCAATGCTTTCCCCGGTATTTTCCTGCAGGTCATTGGGGCCAAGGGAAATGATACCCGCTCCAAGGCGCAATGCAGCAGAAGAAAAAGAAACCCTTGTTCTTGTTGAGGTTTTCCGGAAATAAATTCCAATCACACGATTTTTCAAGATCAGCTCCTCCCTGATTTTCCCCTCTGAAAACATCACGCCTCTTGAAATGATATTTTTCAAATCATCTAAAGACAAATCATTCAATGATACTATATGCCTTTTGTCATTCATAACTGTTATGGAGAATCTTGTAAGAAATAATATAACCGGAAAACCTTTTTATTAAACTGTTTATTAAAGAATTTGTAAAGCCCGGAATGGGTTACTGAACCAGGTCATCATTTTTAATGCCCTTTGTATTCTTTTTAATCTTGCTTTTCAGCTTACCGAATTTATAGTTTAAGCTGGTGGCAAACGACCTGAAGAATATCTGGTTGTCAGTAGTTTGAGAAAAATCAGGGCCGTTTACGTCTTCAATGATATGCCTGAATTTACTGAATGGATTGGCAACAGAAGCGGAGAAGCTGAGCTTATTTTTAAGGAAGTTCTTATTAACCCCGAAAACAGTGGCTGCATATCCATTGATAGTGCTTTGTATTGTATTGAGGCCGCTTGAAGAAAAAGTAAACGAGCCATTTACACGCCAGCCCTTATTAAATGCATAGCTTAATGAAGTGTTGGCAAAGGCAAGGAAACCCGAAGTTGTAACGGTTTTTCCGCTTACAACAAGATAACTTGTCAAATGCCGGAGGTCACTGTTAAAAGTAAAACTCATTTTTTTGGTAAGCGGATAGCTTGCAAAAACATTGATTTTCTTGATCCTCACCTTTCCCTGGTTTTCAAACCTTGATTGCGTCACCTTGGTCATGGTATCATAGCTGAGTATCCTTTGAATGATGGCATTGAAGTACAGGTAGTTTAAAGTGATGTTCAATGTGCCCTTTTTTGACCTGAAATAATCAAGTTTGATGGACGTTGATGTAACAGGCCTCAGTTTTGGATTACCTGTCGACTCAAAATCAGGATTTATACGGTCAACAAAGGGATTCAACTGTGCAATGGAAGGCCGCTGTATACGGTTTGAAAAACCTGCCGTAAGCGTTTGGTTATCATCAAGATCATAACTTACAGTAACAGAAGGCACTACATTGAGGTAATTCTCCTTAACACTTGAGGTACCATTGGTGAAGTTTCCATTAATCGTTGTTTGCTCTGCCCGCACACCAGCTTTAACAAACCATTTCTTAAAGCTGTAAGTGTAGCTGTTATAAGCTGCCAGTACATTCTGGTTATTATCAAAAACATTTGAGCGCAGCGGGTCCAATTCATACATTTCAGATACGCTGTTGAATTTCCTGAACTGGAAATCACTGTTATTTTCCCTGAAGATTCCTTTCACACCTGCTTCCAGTGTAACACTCTTTAAAGGGTGTACATAGTCCAGCTGTACAGTATGTTCGGCTAATTTTTCGTCATTCAGCTGCGTAAAGCTTGGCTGTGTAAAATTAACCATCGGTGCCACTCTCACATCACCAAACAGGCTGCCGTTAGTTTTCATGTACCTGTATGAAAGGGTAAGCAATCTTTCCTTATTGTTCCTGAATCCTCTTTGATAATTCACTGCAACATCCAACCCGTTTGTTTTACTCTCTCCATTATTATCAAGCGCATATTGCTGAAAAACTGTCGTTTTATCAAAAAATACTGACCTCTGATTAATATTGGTGTTCACCTTATTGCCATTCAGGCTGAACTGTGCGGCCAAAAGGTTCAGGCTGTCCAGTTCATAACTCAGGTCAAGACCTCCGTAAGCATTTCTTCCATCAGAAGACCTGAGACTTTGCTGGCTGAGTGTGGTGCCAGTACTTGTAACCCTGTTATATGTTCCGGTAGTTTGTGGTACATTATTAATAGCGGCACCTGCTATGGAAGACATGCCAAACTTTCCCTTTTTAAAGGAAAAAGTCCCGCCTGCTGCAGGTCCGCCTGCCGGTCCTTTCTCACTTACATTCACAGACCCCTGGTACCCGTTGGTTACCGGCGATATGGTAATGATATTGATGATACCTGCCATACCTTCAGCGCTATACTTGGACGGAGGATCAGTAATTACCTGGATACTTTTTATAGTGGATGCAGGCATGGTTTGTGCAATATCCTTCAGGTTATTTACCACAAGGGCTGAGGGTTTGCCATTAATCAGCACCATATAACTGCCGCTGCCTTTCAGCAATACATTACCTTCTGCATCCAGGGAAAGAAAAGGTACCTTTCGCATCATATCCAACACACTGCTCCCCTTACTTTCCGGGTCATTCTGGATATCATAAGTGATGCGGTCGCCCTGCTGCTTAATCAGTTTTCTCTGGCTGATTACAGTAACAGCACCGATGGTTTTAACGGAATTACCTACAAACACAGTTCCCAGATCGGTATCAGCAGCAGCATTAACCGGTATCAGCTTCTGGATAACACCCTGTATCTGTATTTTGATAACATACTTGCCCGGTGCCAGGTTGGAAAAACTGAAAGCTCCGTTTTTCTTTGTCAGACCGAAAACAGCAGTGGTATCCCCAGCAGGAGTTACAGCGATGGTAAGATACTCAAGCGGCACTTTGGTTGCTGAGTCTGATACAACACCGCTGATTTGTACCTTTCCTGTTTGTGAATGTGCACTGTTATTCCATAACATCAAAATCAAAACAAGAATGATCAAGTAGATGCCTTTTCCGATTGTTTGCGATTTCATAATAATTTTTTTATTGATAAATGTATTTTCCTTTTTAAAACCTGATAATATGAACCTTTTAATTTTTACTGTTGCGATGTGATTACTGCATCATGATATTTATGTATTAAAAAACTAAGCAAGGCTGAGTTCCATGCTCTCCTCATGCTGGCTTTGCTTAACCACTTTGCCCGATTCCATCTTTATGATTTTATCTGCAATATGGAAATACCTGTCGTCATGAGTGATAACGATGATGCACTTGTTCAGTTTTCTCAGTTCAATCAGCAACACTTCATAGAAAAACTTCCTGAACTCAGGATCCTGGTCGGCAGCCCACTCGTCAAAGAGGCAAACAGCCTTGTCTTCAACATAGCTGATCATTAAAGCGAGGCGCTTTTTCTGCCCGGTTGACAGTGCTTTTGCATTGAATGCCCCATCTTTTATAACTACTTTATCATCCAGCCTCAGCATCCGCAGCTTGGCGGCTATCTCTTCTTCTTTTGCTGCATGATCAATACCATACAGCTTATCGAACATATGGTAATCACTAAAAACTACTGAATAGTATTCACTCAGCACTTCATTAGTAACCGGTTCATTGTTTACATATACTTTTCCTTCAGAAGGGGTGTAAAGACCTGCCAGAATTTTAGCCAGCGTTGTTTTACCGCTACCGTTGCCTCCAACAATAAAGGTGATTTCGCCTGCGCTGAATGTGCTGGACACCGGTCCTATTTTAAATACTTCATTCAGCTGGTTGCTTGCATACTCATATCCTATTTCTTCCACTTCCAGTATGCTGAACTCTTCATTCTCACCCATACTGGCAGCAGCCGGCTTTTCAGCCTGGGGCATACGTGCCACATTGTCTTTGAATTTACTGATCCTGTTCCACGAAACCCTGATTTGAAGCAGTTCAGGAAAAAGATTCAGGATGCCATTTACCGGCCCGGTGATATACAGAAATACAAAAACGAAGTTTACAATATCATTGGATGAGATGTACAGCAGGTACAGTGGAAGAATAAATACAACGCTGCCAATAACAAGCGTAAACAATAACTCTCCCAAAACATGTGTGTTGGCAAATTTTATACTGGCTGTGGAATTTGTTTCCATAAACTCCCGGCTATTGGCATTAAGGTCTGCAGAAAAATCCCTTGTTTTCTTTCTGTTGACTTTGAGCTCTTTCAACCCGTTGAGCAAATCATACACAAACTTTGTATACTGCCCCTGTATCACCCTGTTCTTTTCAAAATATTTCTGGGCAAATTTGCCGGCATAGCCAAACAGCACCACTGATACTGCCAGCACTGCCAGTGAACCGGCAAATGCATAAAAATCGAGGAAACCAAGGTAAACCAGGCAAAACACTATCGTTACCAGGCTGCTGATGAATCCTACCAGCAAGTTGGGCAGCCGGCTGATATTCAGTGTATCATTGTTTAATACCGTAATCACTTCTTCCTTGGGAATTTTCTCAATCTTTTCATACTCGTTGGCCAGCAGTATATCTGATATCTCACTGCGCTTTTCGTATATCATGGCGTTTGATACCCTTATCAGCCGCTTTCTTAAAATACGCTGTGTGAGCAGGTACAAAAGAAGCCCCATCAAAAAGTATACAAAATAACTGCTTACCTGGTTGTCAACTTTTCTTATTGACTGGTTAATGGTAAAAATGATCACCGTATTGCCAAGACCGCTTAAAATACTCAGCACAGCCAGGTTATAGAACTGGTCCCTGAATTTTTTGCTGAACGGCAAACTCCATACATAATATACAAAAAAGAGCACCAGCGACCCAAAAAACAGTTGAACAGCGGGTATGAAATTGAATGGTGCCCACACTTTTAAAAAGTTCCATGAAAGGCCATTGAACAGGCTTGCGGGTATTCTGTAAAGGCTGTACCCGATAGCTCCAATCAATACCAGGCAAATGGCAATTTCGCCACCGTTTCTGAAATACTCCTTCATGTCTGCCTTTTCTTTACTGGCAGCCACCGACCTGATCCTTGTGAACAGGTTATACAGTGAAAAAAGTATAAATATTGCAGATACGATTATAAGTATAGTTGAAAAAACGTCCACATACTTGTACTGGTCATCCAGGTTAAATGTTGCGGCATTTCCCTTTACAGTATCCAGCAGGTAAGCACTCAGTTCCTGCGGGAACCCTGAATTGATATTGCACAAAACAGCCACACCGTCTTTTGTTACAGGATCAAAGGAGATAAATGAAGAAAAGGACGGGTTATTACCCCCATGAGAGATATTTTTCTCAATGCCTTCCTTTATATACCATCCGGCGGAATAGAACGCATTTTCATATGCCTGTATAACCGGGGAATCTGTTTTACGTGACCCTGTTATCAGGCTGTCAAACAGGTCTTTGTTATTTCCTGCGTTGATATGGCGGCCAAGCCATTTTTCAACATCATTGATGTCTGCACTTGTATAGCCTGCGGGTGTATTTCCCCTGAATGCAGGAGCATCGTATGCTTTCTGCGTAAGGAAGTTGCGCTTATACCCAACAGCATTATCAGTGCTGCTAATATCTTTCCCGGCGGTTGTATTAGATAAACCGAGTCCATTGTAAACTTTTTCTTTCATAAAAGTTTCGTAAGACTGGCCTGATACTTTTTCAATGATCAATCCGAGTACGTCATAGTTAATGGTAGCATACTCAAATGATTTACCTGGCAGGTTTGACAATTTGATGCCCTTCAGCTTCTGTACAGTAAGTTCAAGCTGGTTATCGCCTGTCCCTTCTCCAATCAGGTCGATTGAGCTAAAGGGAATACCGCTGGTTTGGTAAAGGAAGTGTTTAATAGTAAAGTCTTTTACTGTTACTCCTTTATATGTACAATAAAACCATGGCAGGTACTTTGTTACAGGATCATCCAGTTTAAGCAGGCCTTTTTTCTCAAGATAAAGAATACCAAGTGCCGTAAATGCTTTACTGTTGGAGCCGAGCTCAAAGATGGTTTTGTCATCTACTGCTTTTTTGGCTTTTATGTCAGCATATCCAAATTCATTCTTGTAAACAACTGTACCCCCATTAAAGAGAACAACCGCAGCTCCGGGGATATCGTTACTGCTCATTTTACTTTTAATGAAAGCATCCACTTTTGCTTTATCAAAAGTGGCTTTCTGAGCAAATAAAGCACCTGGCAAAAACAGGAATCCCAGGTATAAAACAATTCTGATCATTTTATAGCCGGGTAATTCCGATTGACTTTTAATGCATTTTTTCATTTAAAAAATTTTTGCGCTCATTTACATATTTTCCTTTTCCGGAGCATTCAAACAGCAATGGCATATTCCGGTGCCTTTTATTAAAACATAAAAAAGCAACTTTATACAATTCTGCGTTGCTGCACTTTTACAGGTGCCCTTCTAATAAATGGTATGTATAATTATTTTTTCAACCAGTTCATTTTTCGTTACGGTCTGCCCGGCATATATGATCGGGCAAACAAAAAAAGCAGCATCAGGTAAGTCTGTCGGGTGTTACTTTTAGCTGAAATTGAAGTCGTTAAAATTCAGGTTGGTGCAGGATACAGCTATCGCTATTGTAACCCACACCGTTTAAAAAAGCATAAAGCTGCCGCTAATCTCACTAACAAAACCTGTTAAACCAGAATCAACATTCGTTGGTACTGGTGATTTTTTATCCAATACCGGTTAAAAGAAAATAACTTGAATGTATTTTCCTGCCCCCTCAACTTTTTTGTTAATTTTCAACCAGCCCCTATCAATCATTGGCTGGTTAATAATTAAGTGCAATATACATGCGGCAAATTCGCTGGTAAAGGTGTAAAACCTTATTTCCATTATGGTTTCCCGTATTTATCATAAAAAGGAGGAATACTGGTGATTTTAAGGCTTAAAACCTGCCCGAAAATGCAGATTTACATGTCAGCCTGTATTGGAACAGGGGTGACCGGGCATTTTTTTAGCTCTGGCAAAGCCATGGTAATGGAGAAAGTTAGCTACTGCTGTAAAAGCGCTTGAAGATGCTGGGGTTTGGAGAGATGGCATTCTACATATTATGCTGCTGCAGCCCTTGCATGGGATTTTCTGAATACCCCCTGAAGCAGCTCTTGCCTGCAAAACATTGTATGATGTAAACACAGCAGGCTGTAAAACAAAAAAGGCTGCTGTTAAGCAACCTTTTTGCGGACCGGACGGGACTCGAACCCGCGACCTCCGCCGTGACAGGGCGGCATTCTAACCAACTGAACTACCGATCCAAACACCCTTGCATGATGTGCAATTTTTATATTGCATTTCATTTTTAGGGACGGCAAAGATAGGTGTTTTTATTTTTTTAAGCCAAAACTTTTATAAAAAAATGTTTCCGCTTAATTTTACTGCCCTGTTATGGTATAAATAGTGGCAGTTTATCACTATTTTGCCGCCTGATTAGCTGCGAGAATTAAAAGTAAGATTATGCCAGAATTAAAAAACCGACAGTTTTTAGATTTTGAACTGCCCGTTAAGGGATTGTACGAGGAGATAGAGAAACTTAAAGCATCGGCTGAAAGAAGCAAGGTGGACATGAGTGATAAAATTATAGCCATTGAAGAAAAAATTACCGAAACAAAACGACACATTACAGATAATCTCACTCCATGGCAGAAGGTACAGCTCAGCAGGCATCCCGACAGGCCCTATACCCTTAAATACATTGAAAAAATGTGTACCAACTTTACTGAACTGCATGGCGACAGGAATGTGAAGGATGATAAAGCGATGGTAGGTGGATTTGCTCAGCTGGATGGCGAAACTGTTATGATCATCGGTCAGCAAAAGGGCATCAATACCAAGATGCGGCAGATAAGGAATTTTGGCATGGCCAATCCGGAGGGATACCGAAAGGCTTTGAGGCTGATGCGCCTTGCCGAAAAATTCAACAAACCGGTTATTACATTAATAGATACGCCCGGGGCTTTTCCGGGACTTGAAGCCGAAGAACGAGGCCAGGGTGAAGCCATAGCCCGCAATATTTACGAGATGATGCGGCTAAAAGTGCCTGTAATATGTGTTATCATCGGCGAAGGGGCCAGCGGTGGTGCGCTGGGAATTGGTGTAGGAGACAGGGTGCTGATGCTGGAAAACTCATGGTACACCGTTATTTCGCCTGAAAACTGCAGCACCATTTTATGGAGGAGCTGGGCAGAAAAAGAAAAAGCTGCGGAACAACTGAAGCTTACCGCCGAAAACATGCTTGAATTTGGCCTGGTTGACGGCATTGTACCCGAGCCACTTGGCGGCACACACTGGGACTACACGGAAGCGGGTAATTTGCTGAAAACATACTTAATACCCATAATTAAAGAGCTTAAAGCCATACCGGCTGATGAAAGGGTAAACCAGCGCATTGAGAAATTTGGCAAAATGGGCTTTTGGCAGGAATAGGCCACCTGCTGATACCGGCTGCACTGATAACAGAGAAAGGTTAAAAGCGGCTGGTAACCTGCCCAATCATTTTTTACCAATGTATGTAAACCTTTATTGCCTGCTGATTGTTTTTGTGTAAAGGATATGCAGCGGCAAGCAGCAACAGAGCATTAAAAGTTAAACAAAATTTGCTGCCCGGCCACACATTGTCACTGCCTTATGTAAACTAATTCTCCTTACTTTTGCACCCTAAAACGATTGATATGCAGTTTCAACTTTCCGAAGAGCATTTGATGATACAGAAAGCGGCCCGTGATTTTGCAGTAAATGACTGCTTACCCGGCGTAATTGAGCGTGATGAAAAACAGGAGTTTCCAAGGGCACAGATAGAAAAATTGGCTGACCTTGGCTTCATGGGCATGATGGTTGACCCCAAATATGGAGGCAGCGGCATGGATACCATCAGCTATGTGCTGGCCATGGAAGAAATAAGCAAAGTGGATGCCAGTGTGAGTGTATGTGTGAGTGTAAACAACAGCCTGGTATGCTATGGATTGCAGGAATATGGCAATGAAGAACAGAAACAGAAATATTTAACCCCGCTGGCACAGGGAAAAAAAGATGGCGAATTGTATATCGGCGCTTTTTTGCTGAGTGAGCCTGAGGCCGGCAGCGACGCTACCTCGCAAAGTACTACTGCAGAAGATAAGGGCGACCACTACCTCATCAACGGCACCAAAAACTGGATTACCAACGGCAATTCTGCTTCGGTGTATTTAGTAATTGCTCAAACGGATGTAAGCAAGGGCAGCCGAGGTATTAACGCATTTATTGTAGAAAAAAACTTGCCCGGTGTAACCGTTGGTGCCAAAGAAAATAAACTGGGCATACGTGGCAGTGATACGCACAGCATCCTGTTCAATGATGTGAAAGTACCCAAAGAAAACCGCATCGGCGACGATGGCTTTGGTTTTAAATTTGCCATGAAGACCCTCGCTGGCGGGCGCATCGGCATTGCAGCACAGGCACTGGGCATAGCCAGCGGAGCATATGAAAGATCACTGGCTTACAGTAAGCAGCGCAAAGCTTTTGGCAAAGAGATCATGAACCACCAGATCATACAGTTTAAGCTGGCAGATATGGCTACAAAAATTGAAGCCTCCCGCCTGCTCTGCCTTAAAGCTGCCTGGGAAAAAGACCAGCACCTGGATTATACCCTCAGCAGCAGCATGGCCAAGGTATTTTCCAGCGAAACAGCCATGTGGACAGCCACCGAAGCTGTACAAATACATGGCGGCTATGGCTTTGTAAAAGAGTATCATGTAGAGCGCATGATGCGTGATGCTAAAATTACACAGATTTATGAGGGTACCAGCGAAGTGCAAAGGATAGTAATCAGCCGGACGATTCTAAAGTAAACAACTTTTAAGATAGTTCAACAGCCTGCATATGCGGGCTGTTGTTGTTTTGCTCATTCGCTGTTTTGTTTTCTCTGCAAAGAGAGTAAGTATTTGTTTACCCGCTTCTTTCATAATTCATCAATTCCTCTCTCATGGATAAGAATTTAAAGCTTCCAAATAGAGTATAGTATCATCGCAGGGGAGGTAAAATAAAAAAGCAGATTACAAAAGATATCCTGCATTTATTACAGCAGGGATATAGTACATCATGCTGTATGATGCGTTTTTGTAATAAAACAAGCGTTCTATTGATATTAATAGTTTTTTTAAAGCAACCGCTTAAGCAACCCCTCAAAAGCCACCCGGTAACGAAATATAAGTAAAAACGTTTACCTTCGTAGTGTTTTAAATTGAAAACTCAAAAAACTAAACCCAATTACCCAATTTTCTAAAAATATTCGTATGACTTTTTTGAAACCCTCCTGGCTCCTATCCAGGTTTTTACCTGCCATATTGTGCCTGGCCCTTTCGCATACCGGTTTTGCCCAGGCTGGCAATGATGATATAAGCCTGGCTACTCAATACAGTAAAAAATTCAAAGACGACGATGTGATGCTGAAATCATCCTACCAGTTTTTTACATTCAGCAAAGGCAAAAACAGCCTTGGCGATAAAGTAGTGGAAATAGAGGAAAATTCAGAATATGAATACCTGGGTTTAAAAAAGTACAGCAGTACCAGCCACCCGGAGTTTTACAACCGCTTTATTGAACTTAAAAACTTTAAAAGGGCTGTTTTTTCGGGTAACCGCTATTACAATATGGAAAAAGGAGGGTATGACAGGTCTGTTACGGGGGATGATATTTTTTTTGACGACAGCCGTGTACAGTTTTACAACCTCCGCTTTAATGAGAAAGGTGCTGCGCAAAGAATTACCGTAAAAAAGATCTATGGCGATGGCAAATACCTGACACGCATATTTTTCAACACCCCTTACCCCACAAAGGAAAGGATTATCGAATTTAAAGTGCCCGAATGGCTGACGGTAGATTTTAAACGCATGAATTTTGATGGGTTTAAGGTGGAAATCAAAGAAACACAAAAGGGAGGCTTTACCAATTTTGTATTTATTGCAACCGACCTGCCCGGGTATAAAAATGAATACAGAAGAATAGGCAGGGCCAGCACGGACCCGCATATTATTGTACAGATAAAATCCTTTGAAGCAAGAGGGGAAATGCTCCAGGGGTTTGATAAAGTGGATGACGTGTACCGGTGGAACAACAGGTTGTATGAAATGGCAGGCAACGAGAAGGATAAACTGAAAAGTACAGTGGCGAAAATTACCGAAGGAAAAACAAAGGACATTGAAAAGATTAAAGCCATTTATTACTGGATACAGGACAATATAAGGTACATCGCTTATGAAGACGGCTACTCCGGCTATATTCCTTCGCCTGTACAGGATGTACTTACAAAAAAATACGGCGATTGCAAAGGCATGGCCAACCTGCTTACAGAAATGCTGAAGATTGCAGGCTATGATGCCCATTTTTCCTGGATAGGTACAAGGGCGCTTCCATATTCGCAAACATTACCTGCCCTGTGCGTAAACAATCATGCCATATCCACTTTATATTTTGAAAACAAGGCTTACTTCCTTGATGGCACGGAAAAATATATCCCGTTTGGGCAAAATGCTTTCAGGATACAGGGCAAGGAAGTAATGGTATCAAAGGGAGAAAAATTTGAGATACTTACCGTACCCGAAACAAGTGCTGCAGATAACAAACTGTATACAAAAGCAGATTTTACCCTGGACAATGAAAAATTGAAAGGCCGGGTGAAAGTGATTCTTACCGGTAACGAACGCAAAGACTTTCACCAGAGTTACCAGGAACTGCCCGTTACTGCACAGGAGGAGTTCCTGAATGAATTTCTTGAGTTTGGCAACGACAACCTGGAAGCAGGCAATATTAAAACAAGTGACCTCAAAGACAGGGAAATCCCCGTAACGATTGAAGGAGATATTGACCTCACCAACAGCGTTAACATCATCAGCGGTGATAAATATGCAGGTATCGACTTTTTTCCGAAATCTCTAGAAAAATTCATACCGGATGAAAAAAGAATAGAGGGGTATGATTTTGACGATGTGATAAGGTTTGAAGATGAAATTTCCTTAACCATTCCTGCCGGCAAAAAGTTTATTGACAAGCCGGATAACCTGGTATTGAAAAATGACGGCTATGAGTTCAGTGGAGAATATGCCATTGTGAACAACAAAATGACACTCAAAAAAACATTGACGATAAAAAACAGCATCGTAAAAAAAAGCGACTTTGTCAACTGGAAAAAATTCATTGAAAGCATCAAAGAATTCAATAAATACCTGATAACAATTTCACAAAAATAGTACAACCCTAAATTTCAAGAGATGAAAAAGTTTATCACCATCTTTTCATTGGCGCTATATACAACTGTATCATTTGCACAAACGGTAATTGATGAAGATTTTTTAGATATTATCGAAAAAAATGCAGCTTCATTATTGCAAAACTCTGATGCCCAGTTTTCCAGTACTGTTGTGCCTGCAAAATACAACAGGGAATCAGCAGTAATTTTTGGTTTCAGGAGAGAGTTGTCTATTGATAAGAAATCAAAATCCGGTTTTTTAACCCGCGGAGAAAGAAGCCTGCTGTTTTATGAGAACGTACGCTTTAAAATTAAACTCAATGACAAGAGCGCCGTTAACGCTTTTACTATTTTTTACTTCAGGTACAGCGACAAGGAGGATGGTTTTACTGCCAGGATCTATAAGAACAATGGCACTGCTTTCAATGTAAATCTTTCCAATGCTGTAAAAGTTGAAAATGCAGGTGATGTACCTGAATTTTTTAAAAGCTTTTTTGACCAGGAAGTCAATTCTCAAAACCGGTATTACAAAGTGGCCATACCCGACCTTGAACCGGGTGACATTTTTGAGTATGCTGCCATCACCAAAAGCAAGCTGGATGTATCGGGCAATGGCGTGGTGCAGTTTTCACCCCAATATGAGTTGTGTTCAAAGAAATACCCCATACTGTATAACCAGATTGCCATAGAAACGGATGAAAAATCCTACTTTAAGGCCTTGTCAAAAAATGGTGCCCCGCTGTTTAAAAAAGAAGCTTCTGCAAACAGTGATTTCTTCAGGTATGTGTTTACAGATACTGACAGGCCGGTGGAGAAAGATGTGAATTTTATCAATGCCTACCGGCAGCAGCCTTTTGTAAAATTCCAGGTAATTTATTCAAACAAAGAGAATGTAAAAGGCTTGTTAACAGGCGGAAAGGGTGAAATAAAATCGAATTTCACAAAAGAGGAACTGGCAAGAAAGGCCTGGGAAGACTACAACACTACCGGGGATTTTGTTTTATCCAGTAACGGCTACAGCACATTCACGGTGCAATCGTATGTTAACAGCATCTGGAAAGAGCTTAAAAAACAAGGTGCCGAGGACTGGTCGGAAGCAGAGTATATCAGGAAGGTTTATTACCGCCTCAGAAACATGGTGGTATTCAGGGATAATTACCTGGGCGACCAGACTGCCGCTTACCTTTTTGGCTCATTGCTGTTTCAACGAGATATAAAATCTGACATTATCATCTCTGTATCGAACAATATCGGTGAGTTAAAGGATGTATTGTTTGATACTGAAATAAGGTATGTAACAAGGGTGGGAAAAGATTTCTATTTCAATTTTACAGACCATTCAAATCCTACCGAATTAACAGAAAGCCTGCTCAACAGTGAAGCTTACCTGATTCAGGAACCCGAAAAAAAGACGGGTAACCAGGTGATACAACCCTTAGTTCTACCTGATGCCACACAAGACCAGAACACCAGTAATTTTGAAATAAATGCCACCCTTAAACCTGATCTGGCCACATTGGAGGTATCAAGGGTATCTGCCTACCAGGGTATCAGTAAGAACAGGAATATTACTGATGCACAAAAGTTCATTCCTTATATGCTTACTGATTACAAAAACTATGGCGGACCGGGCCCAACAGAAAACATGAGATCGCAGCAGGAAGAGGAATACAATGCCAGTGTAAAAGCACTGAAAGACCAGTTTGCAGAGGAGAAACCAAAATTCGTAAAGGAGCAGCTGCAGAACGAATTCGGCAAAACTGCAGTTTATAAAAACTTTGCTATCATAAGCGACGGCCGCAGCCGCAAAAACCAGGAACTTAGTTTTAAAGAGGATTTTGAGCTGCAGGATGTAGTGCGCAAAGCTGGAAAAAAATTACTGATAAACATCCCCGGGCTGGTGGGCTCGCAGCTGAGGTTTAAAAAAAGTGAGCGGGTGAGGGAAAACGATATTGATGTGGGTTATGCAAAATCCTTAAGCTGGAAAATAAACTTTAAGATTCCTGACGGGTATACAGCAGAAGGGCTGGACGAGCTTACCGCAAATATTGACAATGAGATTGGCACTTTTAAATGCTCAGCCACACAGGCAAATGGTACCGTAACCATTGAAATAAAGAAAATATATAAAAAAGCGGTCTTTTCAAAATCGAAATGGAATGACATGCTGGCATTTGTAGATGCTGCTTACAATACTTCCTTTAAAAATTTACTCTTAAAACTAAAATAAAAAAAATGAAAAAAATTATTCTGCTTATCCTTATTTCCGTATGCGGTATCACCAGTTTTGCCCAATACAAAAAAGCCAGTTTTTTTCAACGTGGCCGAAAAACCATTGGATTTACCGCAGGTATTAAGCTGTTCAATGAAGGTGTGAGCGCTGCACCAAACATTAGTCTTACTTATGGTAACGATAAAGGTAAAAACAGGATATTTCATTGGTGGGATTTAGATTATACTGCCAGCAGCAAGTATTCTTATACCACCAGCGATGCATTTGTGCCGGGTACAATTGTAAAGGTGAATGGTAAAGTAGGCGGTTCGCTTTTTATAGGATACAACTGGGGTTTCTACCTGGTGGATAACAAAAATGAAGAGAATAGTTTTTTGCCATTTTTGAAACTTGGCTTCAATGCACTTATAGCCGGGCAAAGCACCCGGGAATTAACCATTTCCCCATCCAGTTCATCCCCGTTTAAGCAACCAGAGTATCAATCCAGTGGAAATATTGGCGGAGATATTGGAGCCGGGTTCTTATACAAATTTAATGACCGAACAGGGCTGCAGGCAAATGCCGGTTACAGGTTAATACTTACTAATGAAGATAAAGAAACACTCTTTAATACGAGTACAAATCATCCTTATGTGAATGTGGGTATAAGGTTTTTATTAAAGCCCAGGGAGGATTAAGCATACTGTCCAATACAATTATTTAACAACCAACTCTGTAAAATGAAACAAATTAAGTTCCTCTCCGTACTGGTGCTGTTTTGCGCCACCACTTTTGCCCAATACAAAAAAGCAAGTTTTTTTAATAAAGATGGCCGTACTCTTGAATTAGGTACCAGCCTTGCATTTATTCCCAACGGAGCAGGCAGGCCTGCCCTGTGCTTTAACTACACAACTTCCATTGAGTCAGCAAAAAAAATAAGCCCTTACTCCGAGCTTGAGTTTATGCCCAGGATGAGGTTTTCATTTGACGGCATTGGGTTCTCCAGCACAACCGGCAGCTATGTATCGGGTAAATTCACAGGCACTTCGCCAGTATATTTACTCACCAGGTATGGGTTGCAATACAGGTTTGCCAATGCAGAATCGGGCAATGAAGCTAAATTGGTGCCATATGTAAAAGCGGGCCTGGGCGTGGGCTATGGCATTGGTCTTAACTACTCATTGCGTGACAACAATGGCAACATCATTTCTTCTGATGATACTGAACCGTCAGTACCAGAGCATGAATTATCCTTTATTGCCGAACCCGGAGCCGGCGCTACTTACTATTTCACAAAGAAAACCGGTATTAAAGTTGGACTCAGCTATATGCATGTAATGCAGCTAATAAAAAATGGTAATTCTCAGATTGAATTTTTCCCTTTCAGAAGTCATGTGAAGCTAAACGTATCATTTAAGTACAGGATTTTCAGTGAAGATTGATGCAATGCCGCATGTACATAAATAGTGTTGTGCTGCATACTGCATAATACCACACCGCCTCCTGTATTGTGGAGTACATGCCGGAAAGGAGAAATGATTTTTTAAAATGATGTAACAGCCTGCAATTGCGGGCTGTTACTGTTTTCAGGCTGAGCCCCCAAACCGGTACCCCCGCAAAAAATCCTCCACCAGCATCCGCTTTTTACCTTCTAATTGCAGTTCATGTATAAGGATAAAGCCATCCGCACCCGCAAATTTAAGGTAGGTTTTACCATCGGTTTTGTACTGGCCGGCACTGGTGCTTCCGGTTAATATATATTCCTTTGATGCCCTGTATATCTTCAGCGTTTTACCATCCAGCTGTGTAAAAGCAGCAGGAAATGGCGATAATCCCCGGATAAGGTTGTGTACTTCCTTTACCGTTTTTGTCCAGTCGATACGGCAGGTATCGGTAAATATTTTAGGTGCATGCTTCAGCTCAGTGTCGCCCGACACTTGGGCTTGCGGCACTTCCTTTATTGTACCATCTGCCAGGCCCTTTACAGTGCGTACCAAAAGGGCGGCACCGGCTTCCTTCATCGTGTCATGCAGTTCACCTGCAGTCATGTCATCACCAATTTCAAGTTCACAGGTGCAGAGTATATCGCCGGTATCAATTTCATGTTTCAGTTTAAAAGTAGTGGCACCCGTTACAGTTTCGCCATTAATGATGGCCCAGTTAATGGGTGCAGCACCACGGTATTGCGGCAGCAGCGATCCATGCAGGTTGAGCGTACCCATGGGTGGCATGTTCCACACCAGCTCGGGCAGCATGCGAAAAGCCACCACCACCTGCAAATCAGCTTCCAGCGCTTTCAACTCCGCCAAAAACTCAGGGTTCTTCAGCTTCTCCGGCTGCAGCACATGCAATCCTTTTTCCACCGCATATTTTTTAACAGCGCTCTGCTGCAATTGCATACCACGCCCGGCAGGTTTATCCGGCGCTGTTATCACCCCCACAATATGGCAACCCGACCCCACCAGTGCATCCAGCGATGCCACGGCAAACTCAGGCGTACCCATGAAGATGATGCGGAGGGATTTGTATTTTTCCATCACTGTAAGAAGCGAATTAAAAATTAAGAATTAAAAATTGTGCTGATTGCAGAGACTGCTTTCGTAGTGTGGTATTGGGTATTGGGTATTTGACGTTTCATCCACTCATAACTCATCACCCATAACTCATAACTATCCACTATCCACTATCACTTCCCCTTCAACCCCGGAAAATCAAACACCAACTGGCAAAAACCCCTTATCCCCACATCCAGCATGCTGTCGTCAATAAAAAATGCAGCGGTATGATGCGGCGGAGCCTTTGCAGGATCATTACCTTTTGGCATTCCCCCGAAATAAAAAAAGAAGGAAGGCGCTTTGGTGCCGTAATAAGAAAAATCCTCCGCACCGGTTTGCCATACGGTTTCGGTTACATTGCCTTTGCCCGCAGCTTTTTCCAGCGAGGGTACCATCATCTTTACCAGTTCCGGCGTATTGTAGGTAACCAGTGTCTTGGTATCTATACCCACTGTGGCCACAGCACCGGAAGCTTCGGCAATTTTTTCTGCGGTGAGTTGTATTTTTTCATGTACCTCTTTCTGCATCTTACCATCAAGCGTACGAATGGTGCCTTCCAGCAGGGCCTCCTCTGGTATGATATTGCTGCGCACACCACTGGTGAATTTGCCCACGGTTATCACCACAGGTGCAATCGTAAGATCGCTCTGGCGGCTCACCACCTGCTGCAGCCCGTTGATGATTTGTGCACCCACGGCAATAGGGTCAATCCCTTTCCAGGGTTGCGAGCCATGCGAGCCTTTGCCTTTTACTTTAATGGTAAACCAATCACTGCTGGCCATAAAGGCACCAGGTTTATAATGAAATTTACCCACTTCGATATTTGATTCAATGTGCATACCAAACACCACATCCACTTTTGGATTTTCCATCACTCCTTCTTTTACCATCAGGGCTGCCCCACCCTCTTCATTGCCCGGCGCTCCTTCTTCGGCAGGCTGAAAAATAAATTTTACAGTGCCCGCAATCTCATTTTTCATTTTGCTCAGCACTTCCGCCGTACCCATCAGCATGGCCACATGGGCATCATGCCCGCAGGCATGCATTACCCCCACAGGCTGCCCGTTGTACTCTCCCATTTGCTTAGATGCAAAGGCAAGCCCGGCATTTTCAGTTACCGGCAAAGCATCCATATCGGCCCGCAGGGCTATTACCGGCCCCGGCCTGGAGCCTTTCAACAGCGCTACCACGCCCGTTTTGGCCACACCGATTTTTACTTCCAGCCCCAGTGAACGGAGATGGGCAGCAATATAATCCGCTGTTTTAAACTCCCGGTTGCCCAGCTCAGGGTTCTGGTGTATATGCCTGCGCCATTCCACTACTTTGGCGGCAACAGCTTTAACCTGTTTGTCAAGCTCGGTTTGTGCCTGTGCTGTGACAATACACAATACTGCAATAAAAAGCGCTGTAATTTTTTTCATTATTTTACTTTTGGCAAAAAACAAATCTACAAAGAAAGCTACAGTAAGCAATGGTTGGGGTAAATTTGATATGTTACAAGTTCTGGGTTGAAAGGTTACAGGTTCAATTGTTCAAAGGTTCAAAGTCAGCCTCTCACGGCACCAAGCAACTTTGAACTTTGAACTTTATTACTTTAAACTTCCCATACATTGCGATACAATAACTTCACTCCATGGCACAAAAAAAAGTGATCATCATCGGCGCTACATCAGGTATTGGCAAACAATTGGCCATCCTGTATGCACAACACAACTGGTTGGTGGGCATCACCGGCAGGCGCACACAATTGCTGGAAGAGCTCTGCTATGCTTATCCCGGCAAAATGACAGCTGCCACGATGGATGTAACTGCTGCTGATGCAGTAATGATACTTGAAAACCTGGTTGAGCAAATGAATGGTATGGACCTGCTCATTTACAACAGCGGCTTTGGCGATACCAGCGAACAACTCAACTGGGAAATTGAGCAGCAAACCACCCTTACCAATGTTAACGGTTTTGTAGCCATCACCAATTTTGCCTATAACTGGTTTCTCGATAAACCGGGGGGACATATTGCCGCCACTTCTTCCATCGCCAGCATACGTGGCAACAGCTTTGCCCCGGCCTACAGTGCCAGCAAAGCATACATGAGCACCTACCTGGAAGGCTTGTTCATCAAAATAAAGAAACAGAAACGCAATATTTACCTCACGGATATTCAGCCCGGCTTTGTAGACACCAAAATGGCTAAGGACAATGGCAGGTTTTGGGTAGCCACGCCTGAAAAAGCAGCAAAGCAGATATTTAACGCCATCAGCAAAAAAAGGTTCAGGGTGTATATTACCCGCCGCTGGTGGCTGATTGCTAAAATAATGAAATGGCTGCCGGATTTTATTTATCACAGGATTGGGTGATGTTCAATACTATACGCAACGTCCCTTGCAGGAGACGTTGCTGGAAATAATGGCTGCCGGATTTCATTTACCACAGGATTGGATAATATGCGCTGCCATACACAATGTCCCTTGAAGGAGACATTGCTGAAAAGCAAATAGAAATAGTTGCAAATATTTTTAATACCCATCGCTCCCTATTCAGAAAAGGTTTTCGAAAGATGGGCCTCGGAAAAAATTGCGTTAAGAAAATTTCCAGGGCTGGGTAAAAAATGAAATTAATGTTACCACTGCCAGGACATATTCTTAGCTGGTAAGTCGCACTATTGTTGGATTCTAGTCCACTGCTGAAGCTGATTTCATTTTAGCCAGACTGGGAAATTTTTAGCTTTTTTTTCCGCAGCCCTTGATTTTTGGTGCTTTTCATCAAGGAAAAGCACAGAAAACGGCCAGTAGAGCTTTCCGAATTAACTGGTCATCCATTAACAACAAGAATGTACATTGTAAATACAAATCTTCCGAAGAGCTGTGGGACCACCCGACCGAAGCAGCAAGCATACACCCCCAATACTTTAAACAAAATGTTAAAATAGGCTTTAACAGCACGCTTCTGTCCGCCTGCTGTGAAATATGGCATAGTATTGCATCGTTACAATATAAACAATAACTTTGTTATGCAATACTCAGCTATGTCATTACAGTTTGAATCGGAAAAAAACAGGAGAGCCTTTATCTTCACCAGCATTATCTGCGGTGTACTGCTGCTGCTGTTCTGGATTCCATGGCCCAAGTTTGAAGTAAAAGAGCCGGTTGCACAGGAACTGCTGGAGATAAACCTCGGTAATGACAATGAGGGCTGGGGCGAAACACAGCCGCTGATAAAGGGCGAAATGTCGGAGCAGGACAACCAGCCTGCAGCAATAAAAGAGCAGCAGGCAGCACCCGCAGCTGAAGAAACTGCAAGGGATATTACTGATGACAATGAAAAAGACGAAGAGGCCGCCCCCGTTACAAAACCTGTAAACCCTGATCCCAAAGCAACAAAGATTGTTGACAAACCTGTTACCAATGCAGTAAAACCCACGCCCACAACCGCAGTAGTACCTGCACCAGCGCCACAAAAGCCTAAGCTGCCACTATACAAAGGCCCGGGCAATGGCAATGGTAACGGTGCCACGGAAGACAATGGGTATAAGTACCAGGGCAACAAGCCCGGAGGTACAGGCGATAATGGCAGCCCCAATGGCAAACCAGACAGCTATGGTACCAAACCCGGCGGCAACTCAGGCGGAGGACCAAAAGTGAGTGGCGACAGAAAAATCATCCGCTATTATGCTTTTACCGGCGACCTGGAAAAAGCAACCATTTATGCACTGGTAAAAGTATCACCGGATGGTACAGGTACTTTTGTAGGTTTTGGCAAAAACTCCACTGCCCGTTCGGCTGCTTATGCCGAATCCATCCGCAATTACCTGCGCAATGTACAGTTCGACAAGGCCGATCATGAGTCAACGGTAACTGTGCAGTTTAACTTTACGGTGAAATAAGTTCCATATATAGTATATTGTTTTGGTTACCAGCATTCGTTTTTTGCTAAACATCGTTGTTCACGGAATCCGGTAGATGTCACTCACTTGTACTGCATATCATTAATCAACAGTAAAGGCCTTTTTATTTTGCTCATCAGTATAACATTTTATCTTTGCACCTGATGACTTACCAACAAACAGTTGATTACTTGTTTACCCGCCTGCCCATGTTCAGCCGAACAGGTGCAGATGCATACAAGGCCGACCTGACCAACACCATTGCCCTTTGTGATTTCCTCGGCGATCCACAGCATGATTTTAAAAGCATCCACATAGCAGGCACCAATGGCAAGGGCAGTACCAGTCATATGCTGGCAGCTGTATTGCAGCAGGCTGGTTACAAAACAGGATTGTACACTTCACCGCATTTAAAAGATTTTCGTGAGCGCATCAAAATAAATGGTGAAATGATAACGGAAGCTGCCGTGGTTGATTTTACTGAACGTACAAAAGCCATTACTGAAAAAATACAGCCTTCTTTTTTTGAATTGACAGTGGGTATGGCTTTTGAATATTTTGCCCAACAAAAAGTTGATATCGCCGTGATAGAAACCGGCCTTGGCGGCAGGCTGGACAGTACCAATATCATCACCCCGCTGCTGAGTATCATTACCAATATCGGCTACGACCACATGAACATCCTCGGTGATACGCTGGAGAAGATTGCGGCTGAAAAAGCAGGCATCATCAAACCTGGTGTGCCGGTTATAATAGGCCCCATGCTGCCGGAAACAAGGGCCGTTTTTGAAACAACAGCGGCAGAAAAAAACGCAACGCTTTACCATGCTGCTGAATTGAAGCAGGTTACCGGCTGGGAGTATGTACACCACAAACTGAAAGTTGACATTATTGCTGCTCATAATACAGATATGAAATCTTACCTGCTGGATCTGCCGGGCGTTTATCAAACCAAAAACCTGCCTGCAGTGCTGCTGGCTGTTGAGCTGCTGCACAAGGAAGGGTTTGTAATAACTGAAACGCAGGTACAAAAGGGACTCTCTTCAGTAAAACAGCTCACCGGGCTGCATGGCCGCTGGGAAATGATACAGGAACACCCAACAGTCATTTTAGATGTGGGTCACAATGAGGATGGCATCAAAGCCATTTTACAGCAGCTGGAGCTGGCCGATTTCCATCACCTCCATATTGTAACCGGTATGGTAAAAGATAAGGATGTGGATGCTGTACTTTCGCTGCTGCCAAAGCATGCCAGCTATTATTTTACACAGGCCGCTATACCCAGGGCATTGCCTGCAGAAGAACTGCTGCAAAAAGCCATTGCCCAAGGCCTGCATGGCCAGGCATACAATGAAGTAAATGCTGCACTGCGGGCCGCAAAAACTGCCGCTGCCAAAGATGATTTGATCCTGGTTTGCGGCTCAGTGTATCTTGTTGGAGAGGTGGTTTAAGTTGAATTGCTTTTTCACGTATTATAATAAAATTACACGGATTACACGAATTATTTTGCTCACGGATTAAAATAAAATTACACGAATTACACGAATTTCTTTGTTCACGGAATTAACTAATAACACCTATTCGCACATTCATCATTCAAACTTCATCATTCGCACTTCTTTTCACTTATTGGGTTCAATGTTCTGCTCCAGTGCATTAAAAGCATAAAACATACAGCTCACATGCAGCGCCTGCACAAATTTATTTTGACGAAGCATTGTTTTTACCGTATCCATTGGCAGTAGTACAATCTCAATATCTTCATTGTCATCCAGGTGCTGTGAAGTAGTTTTTGTGCCGCCTGTTGCTAAAAACAAATGAGTGTAATTATCCAGCACACCGGGATTGGCCGCTACTTTGCCCAGGTATTTGTAACCGGTAAAGGTATAACCTGTTTCCTCTGAAAGTTCCCTGGCAATGGCTACCCGTGAATCTTCCTCCGCATCAATAAAGCCACCCGGCAATTCCAGTATGGTTTCACTAATTGGGTGACGGTACTGCCTCGTCATTACTACTTCATTGTCAGTTGTAAGTGCCAGTGCACAAACAGAAGCGGGCAGCTCTACTACAAAATAAGGATCCACAATTACCCCATCGGGCCGCTCACATCTGTCCTTACGGGCAGTAAAGTAAATATGATTGCTGATGTATTCGGATGATAGTTTTTTCCAATCCATTTTTGAAAGCAGTTGACAGATTACAGATGACGGTCGTTGAGCGTTGGGCGTTGGGCGATAATCGATGATCGTTGGGCGTTGGGCGATGGACGATGGACGTAACAACTCATAGCTTATAACTCATAACCCATAACTCCCTCACCCATTTGCCTATTTGCCCATTGTCACATTTGCACATTTTTCCTCACCATCCCATCCTTTCCCTCAACCTGGTAATATGTGCCGTATGATGCCTGCTGTGCCAGGAATACATGCCCAGTAAAAACCAAAGGTCAACTTCCTTTTGCTGCCCCGGGTGAAAAACTTTTTTATCCAGCTCCTCCCTGCTCATATTGCTTAAGATACTGCTCCACCTTGTGTGCAGTGCATGCAGCAGCGTGAGGGAGATGTTAATGGGTAATTCCTTTGTATCACTCATCTCTGCCCACAATGCTTCCTCGTAGGTTTTAATGGTGGGTACATTTTCAGTAAGGCCAAGCTTGAAGCGGATATAAGCATTCATATGGCTGTCGGCAACATGGTGTACCAGTTGCTTCACCGTCCAGCCACCATCACGGTAAGGCGTTTCCAGTTGCGCTTCATCCAGGTTACTTACCGCAGCTTCCATGGCAGCGGGCAAAAACCGTATATCAGCCAGCCTTTCCTGCCACAATGCCTCAGAAAAAGGCTGTGGCTCATATTCCCCGATGGGATAACGCATATCCTGCATACTACTATTTTTTATACCAGACCTGTGTTTGCAAAAAAAACTGCATACTATTTTTCAATTCCCAGTAACTCCATTTCAAAAATCAGGGTTGCTCCACCGGGTACTTTTCCTGACCCCCTGTCGCCATAACCAATATCACTTGGCAGGTATATTTTAAATTTATCACCAATATGCATCAGTTGCAATGCTTCCGTCCACCCTGCAATAACCTGTGTAACGGGTAAGATAAGTGGTTGCCCACGTTTGTAAGAATTGTCAACCTCTGTCCCGTCAATCAATGTGCCTGCATAATTGGCCACAAATTTATCGGCAGTGGTTGGCCTGGCACTGGTACTGTCACCACGCTTCAGCACTTCATACTGCAGGCCGCTGGCAGTGGTAATCACACCTGGCCTTTTTTTGTTCTCTTCCAAAAATGCTGCCCCTTTTGCTTTTTCTGCTTTAATTTTTTCGCTGGCGGCACCCTGTAATCTTTCGTAAAGTGATTGCATATGTTTCTGTACAATTTGATTGGATAATTCTGTTGTTATAACAGTTGGTTTCTTCTTATTAACCGCATCCAGGGCCTTACAGGCCAGCGATGCGTTTACATTATTCAGCTGCTGCTGCTGCATATTGGAAGCGATGTTGATACCAATGGCATAACTGGTACTGTCTAATGTAGTTTTTAAAATACTTTTGGCAGCAGCCGGGCTTTTTGCTGAAGGCAGCGGTTTCTTATTCTTTACAGCTTCCATGCACCGTTGTATTACAGCGCCACCCTGCTGCGGAGTTAGCAGCGACGGTTTTTTCAACAGCACCGATTCCATACCCTTTTGCATCAGCAGGGCATTTACCACAGGTACATTCTGCTGCTTTAATCCCTCGGCAACATTCATTCCCACTGCATAACTCAGGCTGTCGTTATAATTCCGGAGTACATTGGCCACCACTACCGGCTTTTTTACCGGCACCTGTGCTGCTGCATCAATTACTGCAGCCAGTAATAATCCACTTAAAAAAAATTGTTTCATCTGTATCATTGATTAATAAAGTATGCAATTTAACCGGTTTTTACAACTCCCGTATTTCTTTGCCTGTAAGATGGATAAATACGTCTTCCAGGCTGGCAGCTTTTACCTGCTTTGGCCGCTCAAAACCACCCGATACCAGGTCGTCTATCATTTTATCGGGCGAATCTATGGTAATAATGCGGCCTTCGTCAATAATGGCAATACGGTCGCAAAGCACTTCTGCTTCATCCATATAATGCGTGGTGATGATTACCGTAGTGCCGCTGCTGCGTATCTGCCTGATCAGTTCCCACAAATTGCGCCTTGCCTGCGGATCAAGCCCCGTGGTAGGCTCATCCAGGAAAATAATCTTTGGCTTGTTGATTAATGTGGTGGCAATGGAAAAACGCTGCTTCTGTCCGCCGCTCAACTCCTTGAACTTGCTTTTTGCCCTGTCTTCCAGGTTCACCATTTTCAGCAATTCCAGCGGCTTTACCGGTTCGTTGTACAATCCCCCGAAAAGCTCAATCAGCTCAGCCAGTTTAAGGCTTGGGTAAAAGCCGGATGTTTGCAATTGCACCCCAATCAGCTTCTTTATTTCTCCCGGACTTTTATCCAGGTCAATACCTGCCACCATTACCTTTCCGGAGGTTTTTTTACGCAGGGTTTCAATAATTTCCAGTGTGGTACTTTTACCGGCGCCATTCGGGCCCAGCAAACCAAATATCTCTCCCTCGTATACATCAAACGATATTCCCTTTACTGCTTCAAACTCCCCGTATTTTTTTACAAGGTTTTCAACGGTGATTACTTTTTGCTGCATTGCCTGTTATTGTTACACTGTGTTTATAAAAACGTATTCAATTCGTCCATCATGGTCTTGCTGCCCACAAAATACGGGGTGCGCTGGTGCAGTTCTGTTGGCTGAATGTCCAGTATCCTTTCAACACCATTGGTGGCAATACCACCTGCAAGCTCCATAATGAATGCAAAAGGATTGCACTCGTACAGCAGGCGCAGCTTACCATTTGGTTTATCGATTGTACCGGGATACATAAAAATACCGCCCTTTATCAGGTTGCGGTGTACATCGGCCACCATACTGCCCACGTAGCGCTGCGTATAAGGCCCGCCATTTTCTTTGGTTTTTCGCTGACAGCCATCAATGTATTTTTTTACCCCTTCGTTGTACTGGAAAAAATTACCATGGTTTACTGAATAGAACTTGCCGGTGGGCGGGCAGGTAATATTGGGATGACTGAGCGAAAATTCGCCAATTGAGGGATCGAGTGTAAAGCCATTTACTCCCCGGCGGGTACCGTACACCATAATGGTGGATGAGCCGTAAATAATATAGCCCGCCGCCACCTGCATTTTTCCCGGCTGTAAAAAATCTTCCTTTGTGGCTGGTGAACCTAAAGGCGAAATGCGCTTGTATACACTGAAAATGGTACCGATGGAGGAATTAACATCAATATTGCTGCTGCCATCGAGCGGATCGAAAAGGCATACGTACTTGCTGTTGTTGCTCACTTCATCATCAAATATCACCACATCATCCAGTTCCTCACTGCCAATACCTGCGCAACTGATGCCATGCCGCAGTACGCCTACAAACTGGTTATTGGCAAACTCATCCAGTTTTTTCACTTCTTCCCCCTGCACATTCATGGTACCGGCATCGCCCAGTATATCTACCAGCCCGGCCTTGTTCACTTCCACATTCACCCTTTTGGCGGCAAGCCCCATATCCCTCAGCAGCCCGGCCAGTTCGCCTGTTGCCTTCGGAAAGTCACGCATCTGCTGTATGGTAAACTCATCTAAGGTTTGTATCCTGCGGTTGATGCTCATATAAGAAAATTTGCTTCAAAAGTAAGTAATTTATATTGCCTGACGCTGTTAAAAAAGCATGAAAAAAATGTGCTGATATGTTAATTTGATGATGTGCTGGTGCTTGCCCCAAACCTGGTTGGCGGGGGATGATGTGCTGACGAACAACCAAACTTTGAACCAAACGCCCCGCAACAAAATCAACCCATAACCAAAATGACGAAGGAGGAAACTGGAACGGCGAATGTGTGAACTGCTAACCCGCAACTAAATCAACCAAAATAACCCGCAACCAAAGTTACCTACACCATCTGGTGCGTTTGCTTAATCACTCCAATCACAAAAACGCTCTGTACATGGCCCATGTTTTCGATATTACTCAGCTTGTTTACATGAAAATCGTGGTATTCGTTCATATCCCGGCACACCACCTTCAGCATAAAGTCAAATTCGCCGCTGATATTGTAGCATTCCATCACTTCTGTCATCATATTGATGGCTTTAATAAATTTGGTACCCGCAGTTTTGCTGTGTTCCTTCAGCGATACATAGCAAATGGCTGTCAATGCCTTGTTGAGCCTGGCGGGGTCCAGCAGGGCAGCATACTGCTTTATCACGCCGGTGGCTTCCATGCGCTTGATCCGCTCATGTACCGGCGTGGTGCTCAGGTGTACTACCGCAGCAATTTCCTTTACAGTGATACGGGCATTTTGCTGCAGCAGGCGCAGAATCACCAGGTCCTTTTCATCAAGGGCCGGATCAGCAGCAGCCGTTTTTCCTGTTTGAGTCAGTTTTGCCATAAAAAATCAGTAAAATATACTGCAATATAGCTACATAAAAGTAATAAACACCAAATTTATCCATTTCCTTAGAATTTTATACTATACTCAGTACATTTGTGGTCTAAAATAATCAATATGTCAACAGTTACAAGAAATACCATTGACTTCGACCTGAAGTACAAGGTGGCCGACATCAGCCTGGCTGAGTGGGGCCGTAAAGAAATCCGCCTTGCAGAAGCAGAAATGCCCGGCCTTATGGCCATCCGTGAAGAATACGGAGCAAGCCAGCCGCTGAAAGGTGCCCGCATTGCCGGTTGCCTGCACATGACTATACAGACTGCCGTGCTGATTGAAACCTTAGTTGCACTGGGTGCCGAGGTTAAATGGAGTTCATGCAATATATTTTCTACACAGGACCAGGCTGCTGCTGCCATAGCTGCTGCAGGTGTTGGTGTATTTGCCTGGAAAGGCCAAACCCAGGAAGAAGCTGACTGGTGTATTGAGCAAACATTGTTTTTTGGCGGTGCCGACCGTCCCCTGAACATGATTCTGGATGATGGTGGTGACCTTACCAATATGGTTTTTGACACTTACCCCGAACTGATTGCCAATATAAAAGGCTTAAGCGAAGAAACTACCACAGGTGTACACCGCTTATACGAAAGGATGGAAAAAGGAACTTTGCCTGTTCCTGCCTTTAACGTTAACGACTCTGTTACCAAGAGCAAATTTGACAACAAATACGGTTGCAAAGAAAGCCTGGTGGATGCTATACGCCGTGCCACAGATATTATGATGGCTGGTAAGGTAGCTGTAGTGGGCAGTTATGGTGATGTGGGTAAGGGTTCTGCAGCCTCTTTAAAAGGTGCTGGCTGCCGTGTAATTGTTACCGAAATTGATCCTATTTGTGCATTACAGGCTGCAATGGACGGTTTTGAAGTAAAGCGCATGATTGATGCAGTAAAAGAAGCCGACATCATCGTTACAGCAAGCGGTTGCCGTGATTTGATTACCGAGCAGCATTTCCGTGTAATGAAGGATAAAGCTATTGTGTGCAACATCGGTCACTTTGATATTGAAATTGACATGGCATGGTTAAATACAAACTATGGCCATACAAAAAATACCATTAAGCCGCAGGTGGATATGTACACTATTGATGGCAAAGATGTAATTGTACTGGCAGAAGGCCGCCTGGTAAACCTGGGTTGCGCTACCGGTCACCCAAGCTTTGTAATGAGTAACTCTTTCAGTAACCAAACGCTGGCTCAAATTGAGTTGTGGACAAATACAGAGAAATACGAAAACAAAGTATACGTACTGCCTAAATTACTGGACGAAAAAGTAGCCCGCCTGCACCTTGCAAAAATTGGTGTGGTGCTGGATGAATTGACACCCGCCCAGTCAAGTTACCTCGGTATTTCAGCAGAAGGTCCATTTAAGCCGGAAGCTTACAGGTACTAAGATTACAGGCTTTGTGCCCCATTATACAAACCCGCTTTGAGAGAAGCGGGTTTTTTATTACCTGTATGGTTGTACTGTAAAATTTGCCCCACAATCTTTTTTTGCTTACATTCGGTAAAACATACATCATGTCAACAGTTGAATTAAAACGGCGATTGATAGACAGAATAGCATTGATAGAAGACGATGCTGTTTTAGCCGAAGTATATCGCTTATTAGAATGGACAAATGACAAACCCGGAACCGTAAGGCTTACACCCGAACTGCTTGCTGCCATTGATGCCGGGTTAGACGATATTGAAAATGGCCGCACTATATCCCATGAAGAGGCAAAGCAGGAAATAGAATCATGGCTCTCAAAATAGAATAGACAGAAAAGGCCAGGCTTGACAGAAAAGAAATTTTCACTTACTGGAACAACCGCAACAAATCCACCGGGGTGAAAACCGCCACCATCAGCTTTTTTACTGAACTTGGCCAGCGGCCTTTCGTTTACAGTGCCATCACCGTTGATACTTTTGTTAATCTGGCGCTGTGAAAGCTGAAAATCATTTTTATCAGACAGGTTCAGTTTTTTGCCTGTAAGTGCAGAACTCATTATTTCACCCAATCAGCAATAAAAATATTGGTATCCCTGGTTCCGCCATTATTGCGGTTACTGCAGAAAACCACTTTTTTCCCATCGGGGCTGAACATAGGAAATGCATCAAAACCCTTGTCCCTGCTTATTTTTTCCATATTACTCCCATCCTCACTGCAGGTGTACATGTTAAAAGGGAAGCCCCTTGGATACTCATGGTTACTGCAAAAAATGATGCGCCCATCGGGCAAAAAGTTGGGTGCCCAGTTGGCCTGCCCAAGCGCCGTTACAGCATGTGCATCTGTGCCATCTGCATTGGCAATCCATACTTCCATATTGGTGGGTGCCACAAGCCCCTGTTGCAATAATTCTTTATAGTCCTTTATTTCGGCTTCGGTTTTTGGCCGGCTGGCACGCCATACAATTTTTTTACCGTCGGGGCTGAAACAGGGACCACCATCATAGCCTGTTGCATTGGTAATGCGTTGTACATTTTTACCATTCAGGTTCATGGTATAAATTTCCAGGTCGCCATCACGCATGCTGGTAAAAACGATCTTATCGCCTTTGGGTGAAATAGTGGCTTCAGCATCATAGCCCTTTGTTTTGGTGAGCTGCTTTACTATTTTACCTGATGTATCAGCTTTATAAATATCATAGCTGTCGTAAATGGGCCAGATATATCTTTTAAGTTTCTGCCTGTCGGGCACGGGAGGGCAGGTGGTGGCACCCTTGTGTGTGGAGGCATACAGGATATGCTTGCCATCGGGATAAAAGAAGGAGCAGGTGGTTCTGCCCGTGCCGGTGCTCACCAGCTTTGGCTCAAACTTTTCTCCTGCTGCGGCAGGTACTTTACCCATCCAAACCTGGTCGCACTCAATGCCTTCCTTTGGGTTCGTTTTCTGAAAAATAATGTATTTGCCATCATAACTCCAGTAAGCTTCTGCATTATCGCCGCCAAAAGTAAGCTGCTGTATATTGGCAAAATGTGATTCTCCGGGAAAAAGCACTGTATCACTGAATGAATGAAAAGGCTTTGCAGTATCTGCCCGGTGATTATTTACCATAAATGAAGCTGCCAGTACTACCAATGATACCAGCAGGGCCGGCAGAAGCAATTTCCTTTGCATATTTCCTTTTTTTGCAAAGATAAATTTTTAGCCCATGCTTATTGTCAGAAAATTGTAAGCTTAGGTTTATGCATACAGGCTTATTTTTGCAGGATGAGAGTATTAGTATTGGCAATTTTGATGCTGCTGGCCCTGGTGGCCTGCAACAACAACAAAGCAACAGAAAAAGAAGTGGCACCAGTGATATCGGCAGAAGATCAATTAAAAAATGACATTAAAACATACCCTGATTCAATGCAGCTGCGGGATAAGCTGATATCGTTGTATGCTGATAAGGGAGCATATGAATCTGCTATTGCCACTGTAAACCAGGCACTGGCAAAAGACAGCAGCATTGCTTATTTCTGGGATATTAAAAGCAAACTGCATGGCTTTAATGACGACACCAGCAATGCCATTAAAGCGCTGGAAATGGCTGCGGGCCTCAACCCGCTTCCGGAATACCTTTTATCACTGGGTTACCTGTATGCAGATACCCGCAACGAAAAAGCGGTTGAAATAGCCGATGCCCTGATTTATGCAGACAAGGCTGCTGCAAAAAAAGAAGCCCTGCTGATAAAAGGCATTTATTACGGTAAAACCGGAAATGAGCAAAAAGCCATTGGTTTGTTTGACCAGGCACTGGCACTGGATTATACCTTTATGTTTGCCTATCGTGAAAAGGCCATGGTACAATATAACCAGGGCAAATATGCAGAAGGTATAAAAACTCTGCAAAGGGCCACTACTTTGCAAAACAGTTTTGACGAAGGCTATTACTGGATGGGCCGGTGTTACGAAAAAATCGGAAAAACTACAGAAGCTATTGACAGTTACAACAAAGCCATCCTGTATGCACCGGAAAATGATTATGCGGAAGCGAGCGATGCCCTTGGCAGGTTAGGCGTAAAATGATACCTGGCCGGTACTATCTCATTACAACCAGGTAAATAACTGCAGCAACAACCAGCAAAGCAAAAATTGCCAGCACTATTTTGCCGGGATTGAGTGAAGGGGGTGTATAACTGTCTGCCCGGTCGCCAAAAAGCATCCCGCCAGTGCGGAGTTTCCGCTGTTTTTTAAAAACTACACTCAGGTCCTCTGCCTTGCTGCTTTCCTGCTGCACCTGGAGCAGAGTTTCCGACATTTTATCCCTTACATCGGGCGGAATTTCATCCACACTATTATATTCATTACCTGCTACGTAAATTTTGGTAACGGGGGGCTCATCTGATTCGGCTGCCTGATCAAAATTACCGGCCAGCATCTTTTTGAGTTCTTCATCAAAACTGTCGTTTTCTGTACCTTCCTGGTAGTTATTATCATTTTGTTCTGCCATAACTGCGCTGTTTCCGAAAACTAATATATGCCATTTTTTTCACATTGTTGCAATAATAAGGGTATTTGCAAACAAAAACTCATGCTTTAACATAATTTTTTGACGCTGCGGGTCAGGGGTTGTATGCCATTTTTTCCCCCTATCTTTGCCGGTATTATTATGAAGAAAAGAACAGTTGTATTTATCATCCTGCTTGTACTTGTTGCCGACCAGGCATTGAAGCTTTACATAAAAACAAATTTCAAGCTGTACCAGTCGGTACCGGTTATGGGCAACTGGTTCAATCTCACTTTTGTTGAAAACCCGGGCATGGCTTATGGCCTTAAATTCGGGGGCGACTTTGGCAAGATGGCCCTTACCATATTCCGCTTTGGTGCAGTCATATTCGGCACCTGGTACCTGGGCCGCATCATCGCAAAAAAATACCACAAAGGATTTATTATCTGTGCCTCACTGATATATGCCGGTGCCCTGGGCAACCTTATCGACTCTGCATTGTATGGAGTCATTTTTGACAAGGGGATGATGTACAACAATATAATGAAAGACTATACAGGCTATGAGGGTCTGGCAAAAGCTACCGGCAAGGGCTATTCAGGTTTTTTACACGGCAATGTGGTGGATATGCTCTATTTCCCGGTTATTAAAACCACTTTCCCCAAATGGTTCCCGGTTTGGGGTGGGCAGGATCTTGAATTTTTCCGTCCCGTATTCAATCTTGCAGATGCCGCCATATCCTGCGGGGTAATCACCATTTTAGTTTTTCAGAAAAGGTTTTTCAGGCAGCGTATTGAATCATCCAATCATCCTGTAGGAGAAACAGGTGCCGTGGTGAATGACGATGTGCAGGTTCAGTAGGAAATAGTTATCTTTATTTATAAAATTACCGTAATGAGAATTGCAAAGTATTTGCTCATGGTTTTTGCAGTTGTAACTGCATTTATTGCCTGCCAGAAGGAGCTTAGTTTTGATGGTGGCATTTCTGAAGGAACACTAAAAGCAAATTCTGGTGGCGACTGCCTGCCAAGTACCATTTATGGCCAGTACCAGAAGGATACGATTTTAAGGGCAACAAATTATATTGATGTACAGGTGAATGTTACCTTTCCGGGTACCTATACCATCACCAGCGATACGGTTAATGGTTATTCCTTTAAAGGTACCGGCACACTCGGCAACCCCGGGTTGAATACGGTGCGTTTATATGGCAGTGGCACACCGCTAGCGGCAGGTACTGATCTTTTTATCATACGTTATGGCACCAGCACCTGTGTGGCACTGATCACGGTAACTACGCCCGGCGGTGGTGGTGGCCTGGCTTCATTTACGCTGGGAGGAGCCCCCGGCAGTTGCACAGGGGCTGTTCAAAACGGTGTATTTACAGTGGGTACGGCATTAAACGCCACCAGTTCCATCACCATAACAGTTAATGTAACCACGGTAGGTACCTTCCTGATTGGTTCGCTGCCCACCAATGGCATGACTTTTGGCGCAGCAGGTACTTTTACCACTACAGGCGTACAGCAGGTTACACTTGCCGGTATTGGCACCCCTGTAGCTGCGGGTATTAATAATATTACCATCACTTCCGGCACTACTAACTGCACGGCATCGGTAACCACATTGGCCGCAGGAGCTTCGGCTGCATTTACCATTGGTGGCGCAGGAGGTGCCTGTACGCCAATAACCGTTAACGGGACTTACACTGCCGGCACCATACTATCCTCAGTAAACACGGTTGACATTGAGGTAAATGTAACTGCCACCGGAGCCTACTCAATTACTACCACTACCGCCAATGGCATTCAATTTGCTGCGGCGGGTACATTTACCACTACAGGCGCACAAACAGTATCGCTTACCGGTATTGGCACCCCGGCAGTGGCAGGCCCCTTTAACTATTCAGCTACAGGCGGCGGCACTACCTGTACATTTGCAATAACTGCCGGTGGTGGTGGCACATCAGCGGTGTACACACTCAGCGGTGCACCGGCAACCTGTACCGGGTCCGTAGCCAATGGTACTTATACAGCAGGCACACCGCTTACTGCTGCCAATACCGTTACCATCAATGTTAACGTAACCACAGCAGGCTCCTACTCTATCACTACTACCAGTGTTAACGGTATTTCCTTTGCAGCAACAGGTACTTTTGCCGGTACCGGCCCGCAAACAGTTAATCTTGTTGGCACCGGCACACCCACTGCTGCCGGCAGCTTTAATTATCCTGCAACAGGCGGTGGCAATACCTGTACATTCTCTGTAACAGCAGGAGGTGGCGGAGGCGGCGCTGCTTCCTTTACCCTCACAGGTGCCCCCGGCTCCTGCACAGGTGCTACTACGAGTGGTACTTACACAGTGGGTACTGCACTTACAGCAGCCAATACCGCTACTATTGCAGTTAATGTAACAGCGCTTGGCACCTACACCATCAGTACGCTCACCAACAATGGTATCCAGTTTTCAAAATCTGGCAGCTTTACCGTACTTGGAGCACAAAACGTAGTGCTGAATGGCAGCGGCACACCCTCTGCAGCCGGCAGCTTCAATTTTTCTGCCACAGGGGCAGGCACCGGCAGCTCCTGCACATTCTCCGTAACCTGCAACGGTGCAGTGGTGAATAATGATTATTTCCCGCTTACTCAAAACTCACACTGGAGCTATGATTTTGTATTTCTGGGTATTGTTCAAGCAGACACCCTCTACAAAGTGAGTGATGTTCAGTCGACCGTAGGACCAAATACCTACAGGAACTTTAAGTACGGCTTCATCACCGCCCTTGACGATTTAACGAGGTACAGGAAATCGGGTAATGATTACTACGAGTATATTTTAGTGGATTCATTTACCATCAGTACAATATTTGATGTGGAGCAATACGGTGAAATCCTGTTTTTAAAAGAAAATGCACCCATTGGCACCACCTGGCAATCGGCTGAATTTACAGGGCAGGAAGGCGGCCAGCCCATGAAAATGAAATATGTTTTTAACATTGAGCAAAACAATACTACTGTAACGGTAAACGGTGTTACCTACAGCAATGTAATAAAAGTAGCCTGGAAGATACAGGTTGACCGTGGGGCTGGCTATGTGGATGATACCATTATGGAAAGCTGGTACTCAAAGGGCATTGGCCAGGTTAAATTCAGGAGGTATGAAGCCGGAATACCCACCAATGAACTAATAGACAATTTGCGGTATTACCAGGTTTTATAAACTTATTTAAAATGAGCCGCCCGTAAAAAAGGTGGCTCATTTTTTGTTTATGGTTACGGGCAGCATTTATGCTAAATTAAACGTCTTTAGTAAGTAGCTAAGTGCAAGGTGTATAAACCAGTGAATACTGATAATAAGATCAGGTTTCGGCCGTTATTACCATACAGAGTAAGCCCGGAAACCCGGTTTTTGACATTTTATGCATAATTTGCCGCTGAAAAACGGGAAATGATGGCCGTAAACCAGCAGGGTACCAGTTAATAAAACAATAATTACATGAAGAAATTCTTTCTGTTCTTTTTTTCAGCAGCGGTTTTTATATCCTGTGCTAAAGAAGTAAGTCTTGAAAATGGTGGTACCGCTGCCGGTATCAATATTATTGGCAACGATTGCCGCATCAGCAAAATCACTTACAGCGACAATGCCTCAGGTGTTGCGCTCGGTTCCATATCTGCCAATATCAATACATCAGACAATGCTGTTGATATTACAGATTTTGACAGCCTTAACAATACACTCAACTCATTTATAACCCTGCAGTACACAAACGATACGGTTAACATCAATCCTGATGAGTATTTCATCTTAAATCCAGCAACTAAACGGGTCATTCATTTTCACGGCCTGATAGACCCTACCAATCCATTTTCACTGGAAATTGAAACAGACTATGTTTACAATGCATCCAGCCAGTTAATACAAAAAAACTACAGCCTCACTTTAACGCCCGGTGTTACTTATGCCAAAGTGGATTATACCTACACCGGTGCTAATTTAACCCGGATGGTATATACCGAACTGCTGAGTGGTGTGGTAACTGATGCAGACATGCAATATTCTACCAGCCTGGCACCTAAAAACTTCATATACATTTTTCCTGACGAAAACAATTACCAGGAGTTTACCCAGTTTTTAAATTTTGGTGCAAGGCCGGCCAATGCCATCACCAGTATCAAGGTAAGGAATTATGACCCCACAACCGGTACCGTACTTGATTCAGCTGTTTCCAGTTTTTCCAATTATGAGTTGTCGGTTGATAAATATGTGCTGAACTGCCTGATGACAGGTGATGACCAGGCTTCTATTCCGGCTGAAGCGGGCAGGCTCCGGTTCAGTTATAAGTGCAAATAAATTATTGTATAAAATATTGCAAATGCTGCCAGTTGAACCTGAGCAGCATTTTTTTTCCATAGCCGGACACCTGGTTGTGGTAAGTGGGGACACTTACCACGGCTGAGGTTTTTTTTAGGGTTACAGTACTCATTCTGCATACAGCAACGTTTTATGACGTTTCTGCTCAAACTGGTATATGAGATTGCACATATTTACAATTACCGGTTGGCCCTGATAAATACTACTGTATTCTAAGCAAACCGGGCAAGAGGAGTTTTTTTCCTGCATTTACGATAAAAACCGTACCAGCAACCAGTTGTTGTGTAATATCCAATATACATTGCCCGCCACTAACCGGGTTAATTACAATGGTATTGGTTGCAGGCAACAAATTTGGTGGCACTGCATTGCCTGCCCAGTTACCAGCATTGCTCCAGTTGCCGTTGCCGTTAAATGTGTAGGTGAAGTTTAAAGGACTTATCACAACTGGCAAAAAAGCAGTATCTGTGAGCGGACCATTGTAAGCTATCAGCTGCACAGTATAAGTACCCGGATTTGTATAAATATGTTGAGGATTTATAAGATTTGAACTGTCGTTGGCAGCGCTGGCAGGGTCGCCAAAACGCCATTTAAAAGCATAGCTATTGGTGCTGAGATTCTGGAAATTGACTGTATCTCCCATATTGGGTGATGCTGGCAAATAAGCAAAAAGGGCATTGGGTTGGTAATACTGCTGGTTATCCAGGTATTCAATGGTCTGAGTAATAAACTGGTTACCAACTTTTATCTGCTTTACATAAAGTACCTGGAACCTGCGGGATGGATCAAACCATTTTATTTCCCGGTACACAGTTGTATCGTTAGTAATAACTGCCGTACCATTAACAGCTGCAGAATCCACTTGCCGAATGTCAGATACATATTTGAGACAGTTTGTAAAAGTTCCGTAGGGTGTTATTACTGTACCCCATCCTTTTACAGTATCCTGCCTGTTGAGTTTTTGGCTGCGGTAATAAAGATCAGGCGGAATAGAAATTGTGTATGCTGACCTTGAAGCGTTGACTGAATTATAGGTAAAAGGAAACTTATAAATCGTATCAGCATTATCATATACATTTCTTACATTAAATGAAAGACCGTTCAGCACTACTGAATAAGAACTGGCCCTCTGCCGGAGATATGCTGTATTCTTAAGGTAATAATCATTGGGATTAGTTTGCTGCAGGCCAAAAACGGCAATGGTTTGCCCATCTGTAGAAGATAAGTTCACATTGGAACTATTGTAAATATAAGGCCATTGAACTATTGAAAACCCAGTTTGTGCGGGCAGGCGGAATACCAGGCGGCGCTGCTCCGTACCCGAAAGCGCTGCATAATTCCAGGTAATGCCAGCACCGGTTGTGTCAAAGTTAAAATTGCCCGCCTGCGCTTTTGTAAGGTAAAATGTATCGCCGCTTACTGCAAAATCAGCAGAAGAATAGGTTGGCTGTGCCTGTACTCCTATAGCAAAACATGCTGACACCAGACATGCTGTTAAAAATTTCATCGTTTATTTTTAGTAATAAGCAAGACAAAAAATTAACCCTGAGGTTTAATTCCTCTTAACAAATAATGTATTGGTAATACTGCTGCCATCAGGGCCAGATAGTTAAAGCAAAATTTTCAGCAGGATACTGGATTGAAGGTAATGTACTCAAAATGTCTGTTCCAATATAACGACGACAATGGTATGACAGCCTGTTATCATTTATTGAAAACACAAAACTGCCACTAAGTCTTACGGGATAGGTTTACTGTAAAATTTGGGTTTTAAACAGTACAAGACTATCCTGCGGAATACCGGGTATAATGCTGTTTTCATCAATAAGCGACTTTATATCGTTTAATTGTAAGGAGTCCAGTAATTGATTTTTCAAATAATAAGTTTGTACCTTGTTATTGAGCTGGTGCCAACGGATTATTTTGCACTGACAACTGGCATTTTCAATTTCATTAATCACTTCTTCAATGGCTCCCCCTTTGCCCAGTTTGATATAGATTTCCCGTATGCCGATGATTTTGTTTTTATCCCCAATATCAAAATTCCAGGAAGCAGAAATAGCGGATAAATATTTACGGTTTGTATGCAGGTTCAATAAGGAATGCCGGGGCGATTCGGTATTGCCGGTACTGTTCCTGATACGGGAATAAACAGATACAATCCCCGGTGATTCAAACTGCAGGTAACCAATATGGTTAAAACTGGCGCCATAACGGTTATAGGTAAAGTACCCGTCCTTATACTTTATTTCAATGAAGTTGGACACCACTTTATGGTACCGTGCCTGGTCCGAAATCCTTGCCTGCGGAGATCCTGTATAGCATAACCAAACACCTTCCAGGCTGTCAATTTCCGCCTGAGTGGGTTGATAAGGCAGCAGGTTCATATCCTTCTTAATGGCAGCCCATTTTTTTTGTTCAACACGGTTGTTGGTGTATAAAGCAATTGCAGCCAGGCAAAAAGCAGCCATCAATACCGCAATGAGGCGGATTGTTTTTTTCGTTTTACCAAGCCGGGCCTCTAAAAGGGAAATTTGCTCCTCACTGCCTGTATGTTTCTTTTCTGTAAGGATATCAGCGTCTTTTTTATCCTGAACTGGTGATTCCAGCAAGTTTTCGTCAACGGGATTCAGCTTAAACGCTTTTCGCCCGATACCATATAAATAGATATAGCAGGCATCAACCAGGAATGGCCTTGGATTGCTTACCATACCAATGAGTGCATCCTTTATTTGTCCGCCGGTTATATCATATTTCCGGTGAGGATATTCCCTGGCCTGAGGGTTATTGTCCGGGTTGTAGCTATCAGTTCCAAATCTTTCTGATGCTGAGGGCAACTGGTTACTGATCTCACTGAGCAAAATTGCCAGTGACTCATAATTTTTTCTATTGGTATTTTGTATTATTTCCTGACCTGTTTCCAGCTTATACTTCCCGATAGCTTTTGTAAGCAGGTAAATAATTTCTTCTTTACCACTCTTCACATTTTGCATAACCAGTTGAATAATAATGTATTAGAAAATTTCGGAAACTATTTAAGCCATTTCGGAAACCAAGATAATCATTTTGAAAGAATTCAGAAAGCCCCCGTTTTGGATAAAGCATCAAAACTGTTCTACATTGAGCAGGATTTTTATTTTAAATGATTGCCAAAAACAATGCGTATGAAAAAATTACTCCATACAGTAATTTGCAGTTTCCCTAAACCAGGCTTAATGGCAGGAATTTTCCTTCTCTTGGGATGCCTGGTTTTACCCAATCAACAATTATTGGCCCAGGTGAATGGCCTGGTGACAGAAAAAGCCACGGGCAGACAGCTCGAAGGAGTTACCGTTACCGTAAAAAATGAAAAAGCCGGCACCACCACTAATCAAACAGGCAGGTACCTGATTAAGGTTGAAAATCCACAAAAAGCTGTTTTGATTTTCAGTTTAATTGGCTACAGAACCATAGAAATACCCCTGAAGGGAAGAACGGTTATTGATGCCGTAATGGAAGACTCTTCTGTTTCAATGCAGTCGGTAGTGGTTACGGCCCTGGGTTTTGAGACGCAAAGGGATAAACTGGGCTACTCATCTGCCAAAATAAATGGCGACCAGGTAGCCAACTCGGGCGAAGCCAACCTGGTAGATGCAATGGGCGGTAAAGCATCCGGTGTAAGGATTTCCCGGTCATCCGGTTCCGACCCGGGCGCTGCATCGCAAATTTTGATACGGGGCCAAAGTACCATCACAAGAGGCACCGATCCACTGATTGTGCTGGATGGGGTTCCCATTGGCAGCGACAGCAGGGGCGAAACCAGCCAGGGCGTTACGCAACAAAGCAGGTTAAACGATATCAACCCCGACGATATCGCCACCATGCAGGTTTTAAAAGGTGCTTCAGCGGCAGCACTCTGGGGTACCAGGGCAGCCAATGGGGTGGTAATCATCACCACAAAGAAAGGTGCCAGCAATAATAAGCTGAACATCAGCCTTAAAACTACTTACTCCCTTGATGAAGTAAACTTTAACTACCCGCTGCAATCAGCCTACGGGCAGGGAACCGGGGGCGCTTGGGCAGCCAATAATGCAAGAAGCTGGGGCGATAAAATCGCTAACAGGGCCGGTGGCGCAGATGCGGTGAATACCGCTGCTGATTATTTTGTGGGCTACCCTACCGGCACCATTTATTATCCCATTACTTCAAAAAACAGCAAAGAGACATTCCTTGATAAAAATTACAACAGCGCTTTCCGTAAGGGGCATTTCCTCAATACCTCCTTATCAGTAAGCGGTGGAGATGCAAAGTCTAATTATTTTATGAGCGTCGGCGATATGAACCAGCAGGGTGTTATCCGCAACAACAGCAATTACCGCAGAACAACATTCCGGATAAATGCATCCAGGCAAATGAATACATGGTTGAAAATTTCCAATAAAGCTTCTTATGTACTGACCAATTCGGACAGGGTAAGAAGGGGTGCAAGCAGCGGCGGCGTGATGCTGGGCTTATTGCGTACCCCGGCAGATTTTGACAACACCGACTATGCGGGCAGTTATTACGCATCGCCCACAGCCGCTTTTATACCCAACAGGCAAAGGGCTTACAGAAGTTACCTGGGAACAGCCACACCCGGCTTCAGCAATCCTTTATGGACCATTTATAAGCAGGACAACAGCAACAGTGTGAACCGGTTTATCAACAGTTCCGAACTGTTCATCACTCCCAACAAATGGCTGGATGTAACATTAAGGGCAGGCCTGGATTATTTTACCGAAAGAGAAATCACCTATTTACCCTATTACACCATCAATGCTGCTTCGGGCCTGTACAGCAGGGATGAGTTCAACCAAACACAGTTCAACATTGATTTCATCATGCGGGCAAAGAAAGAATTCAGCGCAAATATGAAAGCCAATTTTTTAGCAGGCTTTAACTACAACAGTGCCAACGAAGGCCTGTTAAGTGCCACGGGCACCAGCTTTATTATTCCGGATGGGCCAAGGGATATTGACAATACACTGATTGCCAACAGGAACATTACCGACAGGGTGGAAAAAACAAGAACCAATGCCGGCTATGCAACCATTGGTACGGAATTATACCAGCAGCTTTTTATTAACGTTACCGGCAGGCTGGAAGCGGCATCCACTTTTGGAGAACTTTCCAACAACCGGTTTTTCTATCCATCGGCCGACCTGGCCTGGCAATTTTCGGAATTGCCGGTTTTTGCCAGTTCAAAACTGCTTTCGTTCGGCAAGCTGAGGAGCTCCTACGGTGTAGTGGGTATACAGCCCACTGCCTACAGAACCACCACCAATTTCTTTTCACCTAACTGGACAGAGCTGCTGGACCCCAATTTGGATGGCAGCCTTTTTGGCACCGGCACTTATGTTCAAAGCCGGTCAAAAGGAAATCCTTACTTAAGGCCCGAAAAGAAAAAGGAATTTGAGATAGGCACGGATCTGCGGTTTTTGAACAACAAAATTTCACTGAGTGCAACTTATTATTCCAATAAAACAACCGATGCTTTACTGGATATACCACAGGCTCCTTCATCTGGCTTCAACACCCTGTACGCCAATGCAGGATCTATTCAAAACAAAGGGATAGAACTGGATCTGTCTTATGAAATATTCAAAAAGAAAAAATGGACTATCAGTATTGACTGGAACTGGACAAGGAACCGCAACCTGGTAACCGATTTAAACGGCTCAGCTTCCATTTTACTGGGCGGCCTCAACGGCGTTTCTTCCAGGGCTGTTGAAGGCTATCCATTGGGTGCACTTTGGGGCATTGGTTTTCAAAAAGATGTAAAAGGCGGCTATGTACTTAATGCCAATGGATTTCCGGTATCGGAAGTAGAGCAAAAAGTACTGGGCGATCCAAATCCTGACTGGAGAAGTGGTTTGGGATTGAACATCGAGTACAAAAACTTTAAATTATACGCACTTTTTGAGCATTCACAGGGCGGAGACATTGTGGATGCTACCGAATCGGTGCTGAGAGATTACGGGGTGAGCGCTGTAACGGGTAATGAAACCATCGCCACTTCAAATCTCAAAACCGCCAGTGGTGCCACCATACTGGCTGGCACACCCTTCCGGGGCAATATCGGAAATTTTGGTGGCGGTGATGTAGCACTTGACCAAAGCTGGTACAATGGCCTGGGTGGTTTTTTTGGCAATGTGCTGGAACCATTTATTACAGATGCCACCTGGACGAGGCTTCGTGAAGTAACATTATCTTACAGGATAGGAAGAAAGCATCTTCCGAAATTTACGGGCCTCAGTTCTGTAAATATTGAAATCAGTGGCCGCAATCTATGGGTAAACAGCCAACTCAAAACGATTGATCCTGATAGTAACCTGGAAGGTTCTGGCTCCGGCAGGGGTATCGTTTATTTCAATAACCCGGGCTCCAGGTCGTACTTGTTTACCATCAAACTAAACTTTTAATTTACTAAACTGCATCAATATGAAGCATACAACAGTACTGGCAATCGTACTTATATCGCTCACTTTGCTATCCTGTAAAAAAATGGTGGATGGCATCAATACCGACCCCAACAACCCGCAGGATGCAACGGCAGCCACCATGCTTACGGGCGTGGAACTTTCCAATGTGGTGGTGCAGGAAGGGGAAATGGCAAGAAGGGCCGGTATGTGGAGCGGATATTTTTCCGGGCAGCTTTTTCAATACAACAGCTACCAGTTATACAATGTAATTGCCAACGATTACAATGATGTGTGGAGCCAGGTGTTTGCTGCTACGATCAAAAACTGCCGTTTAATGCGGCAAAAATCATTTGAAGTGAACAACCGCCGGCTGGCAGGAGTGGCACAGGTGATAGAAGCACATGCAGCCGGTACAGCACTGGCTTTATGGGGAGATATTCCCTACAGCCAGGTATTCAAAGAGAATTTTCCCAACCCTGCTTACGAACCGCAGGCAAGGGTATATGATTCCCTGCAGGTATTGCTGGACAGTGCCATCAGCAACCTGAATTCGGCATCATTTATCAGCTTTGCCGCACAGGATATCATTTACCAGGGCGATAATGTTAAATGGAGGCAGGCTGCTTATACATTAAAGGCCAGGTATTATGTACAAACAAAGCAATATACTTTGGCGCTGGCTGCTGCACAAAATGGCATTAATGCTGCGGCAAACAATATGGTGATGACGCATATTGACAATGCGAATGGATCTAACCTTTATTCACAGTTTATGATTGATGAAAGGCCGGGATTTATGACGGCTGCCGGAACCTATGCGGCTTCCATCATTAACCCTGCAGGAGCCAGGTACAGGGGCAACAGCAAAACAAATGAAACGGGCAGGTTCCGGTATTTATACAGAAGTGGCACAGACATCAATTACAACAATGTGGGCGGAGCTTTTCATAAAACCACTGCCTTTCCATTGATTACATTTGCCGAAAACCTGTTGATACTGGCTGAATGCGATTACCGGCTGAATGGGTTTACCGCTGGCCTCAACCGGTTAAACACTTACCGTGCCTGGTTAAATACAGGTGCACACCTGAGCAGCACGTATGCGGTAGCAGGTACCTTCCGGTACGACCCCTATGCAGCCGCTGATTTCAATACTGGCGGCATCGAAAATTCAAACAATCCTTTTGCAACATATCCATTAACTGCCAATGCCAGCGGTGTGGTTAGTGGACCGGGTGCTGCCTCCATTACAGCAGCCAATGTAACCACTACAGGCTTTTCGGCACCCGTTTACAGAAGTGCTGGCATGAAATTAACAGGCAATGCCAATGGCGACAGCACTACAACCAATCCCAACTGGGCTGCTGAAGGAACTGCCACAACTGTAAACAGCAGTTTTTCCGGCATTACATTCAACAATACAACCCGCTATGTGCAATATGATATCACTACTGCCGCAGGCACAACTTTTGCTATGCAGAATATTGCGCTGCCGGTAACGGTAACCGGAGCCGGCACCTTAAATGCAGCGGTGGCCTATTCCACCGATAACTGGGCCACTTTTACTTACCTTACACCCAGTGGCAGCGCTGGTGAAGCAGTAAGCAGTACATTGCCCTTATCGGTAGGGTTGGCCGCACCTGTTCCATTAACGGCAAACAGGTTTTCTGTGAGGCTGATCATTTGGCGAAAATTTGCTTCCGTTGGAAATTTTGCCACGGTAAATGTGGGCAGTACTTTCTTCACATTGTCAACCTTACCACCGGCTTCATCACTTACCCCCGACCAGGCTTTGCTAAGGGAAATTTTAGAAGAACGTTATGTAAGCTTCTTCGGGCAGATTGAAGGATTCAATGATATGAGAAGAACACAGAACGAAACCCTTGTACGGGTACCCGTATTGCCCAATACCGGCACACAGTTACCACAAAGGTTTCTGTATCCCCAAAGTGAAATTGACAGGAATCCGTCAACACCAAGCCCGGTACCGGGAATCTTTGTACGTACGGCGGTAAATCAATAACAGGTAAATAAAAAAAAGGCAAAAAAAGTTTTACCACTTATATTGCCATACAGTAAAGCAAAACCAATTTTTATGTCGCTCAGGAAGTTTTTGATTTTTTTACCAGTCATTCTCAACCTGTCCTGCAAGGCGCAGCAGGTAATCACTTTATACACAGGAACCGCTCCGTACGCACTGCCGGTAGAAGACAGGGAAACCGGCGGCAATTCCACCGGTGGAAATGGCCGTTTTTTTGTAACCAATGTAACCCGGCCAACACTTACGGTTTATCTGCCTAAAAAAAAGAATGCATCGGGTACGGCTGTTATCATTTGTCCGGGTGGGGGGTACAACCGGCTGTCTATTGAAGATGGCGGTTACGAAGCAGCCAAAGTACTGGCAGAGGCAGGCATAGCGGCTTTTGTTTTAAAATACCGCACCCAGCGTGACTCAGCTTATACCGATTACAGCAAAGTGCCTTTGGCCGATTTGCAACAGGCTATGGATATTGTTTACAGCAATGCCGCCAAATGGCATATTGATACAGCGCATACCGGCATATTGGGATTTTCTGCCGGGGGGCATCTTACAGCAATGGCAGCCACCAGTGTTGAAATGCGCAAACCTGCTTTTACCATCCTGGCCTACCCCATTATCAGCTTCATGGATTCGCTTACGGCCAAAACATCCGGTTCCCGTGGCAATTTGCTGGGCAAGCGCATCAGCCAGGAAGATAAAATAAAGTATTCACCGGAATTGCATATCACAGCAACCACTCCTCCTGCTTTTATCATGCATGCCGAAGACGACAAAACCTCCCTTGTGGGCAACAGCATTGCCTATTACAACGGACTGCTGGCCAATAAGGTTGCGGCAGAGCTGCTGTTGTACAAAAAAGGCGGACATGGATTTGCCCTGTACAATAAAGAAGAGGACAAATACTGGATGCCACAGGCCCTTGCATGGCTGGCCAGGAACGGATTTTATAAACAATAATTACAACAGCTCACAATTTATATCACTAATTCACAAGCAGTAAAGCCGATGAAATATTTAAAAGTACTCTATGTACAGGTGCTGATTGCCATTGCCATCGGTATATTGCTCGGCAACTTTTATCCTCAACTCGCCATTCAGTTAAAACCATTGGGCGATGGTTTTATCAAGCTCATTAAAATGATGATTGCGCCCATCATCTTTTGCACCATCGTTACCGGGATTGCCGGTATGCAAAACACAAAAAAGGTTGGCCGTGTTGGCCTGAAAGCCATCCTGTATTTTGAAGTGGTAACCACGCTGGCATTGATTATAGGGCTGGTTGTAATCAACATATTGAAGCCTGGCGAAGGTATGAACATTGATCCGGCAACATTGGATACCAAATCCGTAGAAAGTTATATCACCGAAAGCAAGAGTCAGTCTGCAGGCGATTTTTTGATGCACATTATTCCAGAGAATATTGTCAACGCATTGTCCACCAGCAATATCCTGCAGGTATTGTTCTTCTCTGTATTGCTGGGCTTTGCTCTGTCAAAGATTGGCGAAAAATCGACGCCGCTTTTAAAAGGCATTCAATCTTTAGAACATGGATTGTTTGCCATCATCAAAATCATCATGAAAGTGGCTCCCCTGGGCGCATTGGGTGCAATGGCATTTACCATTGGCAAATACGGGCTTGGTTCCCTTGCGCAACTGGGGCAACTGATGGGCTCCTTTTATATCACCTGCATTGTATTTATTGTAGTGGTGCTGGGTGGTATTTTAAAATTTGCCGGCTTTAACATCTTCCGGTTAATTGCCTTTATTAAAGAAGAACTGCTCATTGTGCTCGGCACTTCCTCATCCGAAGCAGCATTGCCCAGCCTCATTAATAAACTGGAGAAAGTGGGTTGTTCTGAACCGGTGGTTGGCCTGGTGGTTCCAACCGGTTATTCTTTTAACCTCGATGGCACATCTATCTACTTAACTATGGCCGCAATATTTTTAGCCCAGGCCACCAATACCCCGCTTGACCTTGGCCACCAGGTTACCTTGCTGCTTGTTTTATTACTCACATCAAAAGGCGCAGCAGGTGTAACCGGCAGCGGCTTTATTGTATTGGCCGCCACATTGCCAACTGCTGGCCATATACCGGTTGCAGCCATTGCGCTCATTTTTGGTATTGACCGGTTTATGAGCGAAGGCAGGGCACTTACCAATATCATTGGCAATACAGTGGCAACTATTGTAGTTGCCAAATGGGAGAAAGAAATTGACATGCCTGTTGCAAAAAAACACATTGGCTGAAAAAAATTGACCGGAATTTTTCAGCTAAACTCAGCTATCTGCCCTGGTATTTTCTCAACTCAATACTTCAACACAGGCCTGCAGCAAATCCTGTGTTGCAGGGGAATTGTGTTCCGGTGCTTGCGATGTTAAAGTTTATACAATTTCTTTAGCCTGTATAACTCCTTGTTAACGTTAGACGGATAATCCCGGGAATAAGTAATACATTTACGTTTAACCCAAACAGTAACATCATGCAGACTTTCAGTATTGAGCAGATAAATGAGCGATTAAATGGTGTTATTGCAGGCCATACCTTACAAGCCATATCCGGGCCGGAACAGCTTGAGCTGGCCAATGAACAGCAAATTACCTTTATCGGCAGCAAAAAGTATGTTAAACTATGGGAAAGCTCCCGTGCCTGCGCCGCTATCATCAATGCTGACATAGAGCTGGAGCCGGGCGAAAACCGTGCATTCATCAAAGTAAAAAATGCTGATGTGGCCATGGCCGAACTGCTGGAGCTTTTTGTACCTGAGCCACCGGTATTTGATGATGATGATGCTATTCATCCCAAAGCCGTTGTACATACTACAGCAACAATGGGCAGTGGCTGTAAAATTGGTGCAGGCTGTTATATTGGTAAAAATGTACACCTGGGCAATAATGTAACCATTTACCCCAACGTAACTGTTTTGGATAATACGACGATCGGCAATGGCACCACTATTTGGCCGGGCGCTGTGGTAAGAGAGCGCTGCGTTATCGGGAGCTACTGCATCATTCATCCAAATGTAAGTATTGGCGCTGACGGGTTTGGTTTCAGGCCTGCACCTGATGGCAGTGGCCTGATGAAAATACCACATATTGGCAATGTAATTATCGGCAACGGGGTGGAAATAGGTGCCAACAGTTGTGTGGACAGGGGTAAATTCAGTGCTACTATTGTTGGAGATGGCTGCAAAATTGATAACCTGGTGCAGATTGGCCACAACAGTAAAATGGGGCGTTGCTGCATTATGGCGGGCAGCAGCGGACTGGCAGGTTCTGTTACCCTGGGTGATGGTGTGGTGGTAGGCGGTGGTGCCTGCATATCCGACCATGTAACCCTGGGCAATGGTGTACAGGTAGGCGGTGCTTCAGGGGTAATCAATGATTTTGGAGACGGGAAAAAAATATTAGGATATCCCGCTGTTGAAGCAAGGGATGCGCTGAAGCAATGGGTGGCACTGAGAAAACTGGCAAAAGACGCAAAGTAAAATTGACTGCCTGTTAGCTGTTATAAAAGCAGCATTGATTTATTTAATACTAAAGGCTGTTTTCTTATTACTCAACCATAATAAGTTACTGTCTTCTGGTATTTTCATACGAAGTGCAATCTTTTTATACCTGTCTGCGAGGGTACACAAATAATCCTGTGCTTTTGCCATCCCATCTTTCAATCCGGTTAAAGTTTCTATTTTCCAAATTGATACAAGGTGCTCAATAATACCTGCATAATCCATTGCAGTATATACACCTATCTGCTGTGTAATACTGGCGAAATCGGAAAACATACCGGGATTGGCAGAGCCTTCTCCCATTAATACAGAGGGCATCACAATCTGGTTGCGCATCATTTTTTCAAAAATTTTCAATGCTCCATTGGGATCAATCTCAAATATCTGCGACATAAATGACTTGTAGGCCTTTTCATGCCTTGCTTCATCGCCCGCAATGGTATTGCAGATCCTGGCCAGGGTGGCATCGCCAGCCTTACCCGCCAGTTTACCCGTATTTACATGCGCTATTTTTGTAGCCCGTTCCTGAAAGGAGGTATAAATAATCACTCCGTAAGGATCATGATTGGTGTTTGCATTAAAGCCATTGTAAATAAGGCGGTGAATGGTTTGCTCCACGGCCTTCATATCGCACCTGCCCGATAAGTAAAGGTATTTGTTCAGCAGGTCGCCATGCCTGTTTTCCTCTGCCGTCCAGGCCCTGCTCCACCGCACCCAGCCGTTGGTACTGGTCAATTCCTTGTCTTCATTCAGTGCCAGGTTAAAATAGGTCTGGTAGCTTGGCAGGGCCTCCTCTGTAATCATATTGCCCACCAGGGAGACAATTACACTATCAGGAATGCAGTCAGTATACTCCCTTAATTGCCTTACCTTGTCCATGGCATCAGGCGAATCCATTTCCGGCAAAAAATCGGTTGGCTGCCAGCAATCATCCGGGTCGAGCAGTGAGGTTTCTACTGTTTGAGCAACAAAGTTTTGCAACATGGCTATTACTTCCATGTTTTTTGAAACATCATTTTTTTCGTTTATACCCATGCGTTGTGCACTGAGTATATGAAACAGTACTAAGTAAAGGTAGGTCATAAAGACAGATACGGGCGGAAAATTTCCATTGCCCGGCACAGGTTAAAAACCGGGATCAGGGCATGGTTGCTGTTTTACTAAAAAGTACCCTGCTGAAGCAGCCCTCTTAAGTGGAAGCTGAACGATTGATGTGATTGTAACATTTGTAACCAAAATACCGGTGAGTTTAAGTCAATTTTGTGGTCACTTAAACAGGAGATATGCTTATAATTGGTTTTATACTTGCGGCGGTTGTGGGGATTTCACTGGGCCTTATCGGCAGCGGTGGTTCCATTTTAACGGTCCCCATCCTGGTATATGTTATGGGTGTTGACCCTGTAAGCGCCACCGCCTACTCGCTTTTTATTGTAGGTACCACGGCCCTGGTGGGTGGTATACAAAGTGCACTGCACAAGCAGGTTGATTTTAAAACTGTTTTAATTTTTGGTATCCCTTCCATTGCAGCCGTATATGCTACACGCATGTGGCTGGTGCCCATCATTCCTGCCCAACTCTTTTCTGTTGGTACATTTCCCATTACTAAACCCATAGCGCTCATGCTGCTGTTTGCCATTGTAATGATACTGGCATCGGTAAGTATGATAAGGCCCGGCAAACAAAAAAGCATGGATGAAAATGCCCCGATGGTATACAATTATCCTATGATATTGCTGGAAGGTGCCCTTGTTGGTGTACTTACCGGCCTTGTTGGCGCTGGTGGCGGTTTCCTCATTATACCGGCACTTGTATTGCTGGCACGTATGCCCATGAAGCTGGCCGTAGGCACCTCCCTGTTTATCATTGCAGCAAAATCGCTGATTGGCTTTACCGGCGACCTGCAGGGTCAATCAGTTATTGACTGGAAGTTGCTAGCTGGCTTTACCGGTTTTGCAGTGGCGGGTATTTTTGCCGGTATTGCCATGGCGAAAAAAATTCACGGCGATAAACTGAAAAAAGCTTTTGGATGGTTTGTACTGGCAATGGGTATTTATATCATTGTAAAAGAAATTTTCTTCCCTTCCGGAGGGCATTGATAAAAGACGGAAAAACCATTATATGAAAGGCTGCACATCTGCAGTCTTTTTGCTTTTGCCCCGGCCAAAATACTGACTAATCTTCTTACAAAACATGATAACAATCAGTTTTCTCTGTAACAATTGTAGCCAATATCACTTTACTTAGTGCGGATATTTGCAGTATAAAAAAATCGTTATGATCAATATTTGCCAGGCAAGATATCCTTAAAAATCAGCTTCCGGATATGAAGCCCCGGGATAAATTGAACTACATTAAAAATCAATAAAAAATAAGACAATGAAAATAGAGCAAATTTATACAGGATGCATAGCACATGCAGCATACTACCTTGAAAGTGCAGGCGAAGCAGCCATATTTGATCCCCTGCGTGAAGTAAAGCCATATATTGAAAGAGCGGCCGAAGACAATGCTGTAATAAAGTATGTGTTTGAAACGCATTTTCATGCAGATTTTGTGAGTGGCCACCTTGACCTGGCAAAAAAAACAGGAGCCAGCATCGTATTCGGGCCAACCGCCAAACCAATGTACGATGCAATAGTTGCAAAAGATAATCAACTGTTTAAAGTAGGTGATGCAACTGTAAAAGTGCTGCATACTCCGGGTCATACGATGGAGAGTACAACCTACCTTATAATAGATGAGAAAGGCAGGGAACATGGCATCATTACAGGCGACACTTTATTTATTGGCGACGTGGGCAGGCCCGACCTGGCACAGCATGTAATAGCAGAACTTACTGAAGAAAAGCTGGCGGGTTACCTGTACGACTCACTGCGCAGTAAGATTATGCCGCTGAGTGATGATTTGATAGTATACCCCAACCATGGAGCTGGCAGCGCCTGCGGTAAAATGATGAGCAAGGAAACAACCGATACACTTGGCCACCAGAAAAAAGTGAATTATGCACTGAATCCTGCTTTAACCAAAGAGCAGTTTATAAAAGCCATACTCACCGGACTTACACCACCACCGGGATATTTTCCGCAGAATGTGCTGATGAATATAAAAGGTTATGAAAGCCTGGATACCGTAATGGAAAGGGGCAAAAAGCCCATGACAGTCAGCGCTTTTGAAGCTGCTGCCAACGAAACCCGTGCCTTGATACTGGATACCAGGGATGCTGCTGCTTTTGCAAAAGGATTTATCCCCTACAGCATCAACATAGGCATTGACGGCAATTTTGCACAATGGGTGGGCGAAATGATACCGGATGTAAAACAGGTGATACTGCTGGTAACGGAACCCGGCAGGGAGGAAGAAACCATCACACGCCTGTCGAGGGTGGGCTATGATGTTACACTTGGTTATCTTAAAGACGGTTTTGCTGCATGGGAAAAATCAGGCAGGGATTATGAGACAAGCAATCGGATAACAGTGGATGAGTTTGAGCAGCAGTATCCCGCAGAAAAAACATTGGTATTTGATATGCGCAAAAAAAGCGAATATGATTCCGAGCATGTTATTGGTGCCATAAATGTGCCGCTGAACCAGATCAATAACAACCTGCAGGCATTCCCGAAAGATAAACCTTTTGTTTTATACTGTGGGGGAGGCTACCGCAGCATGATAGCTGCTTCCATACTCAAACAAAGGGGCTGGGATAATTTCAATGATGTGGAAGGTGGCTTTGAGGCGATTGCAAAAACCAGTGTACCAAAGTCGGCATTTGTTTGTCCGACTACGATGTTGTAATAACCCATTTTAATATACAAGCCCCGGTCTGTTGAGTACCGGGGCTTTTTTAAAGTTTATTTGGTTGGCGGTACTTATCGGCTATACAGCTAAATGTTTAGCGGCTGTATTACACTGATGATGCCTTAGAGATATTAATTTTTGTTTTGGCATCATCGGATATTGCTACAACCAATTGACTTTTCTCAATCGCTATATTTAAAAATGTTGCCAATGAATCTGATTGAAAGGTAGGTCGATGAATTGAAAGCGATTGTCTACCCCTAAACTTTAATTTAAAAGAATCACTAAAAGGTAGAAAGTCAATGTTGGCCAATTCTTCCAGATTGAAGTCTTTGGTGTTAAATTCATTCATAGTTAAAATATTGTTCCGAATTGTAAAAGCGTCATACTCATATTTTGATTTCAACAGCCATTCGACTATAGTTGAAATAAAAAGAAATACAGCACATAAAACTAAAAACATACTTACTTCTCTGTAAAGTCCTGCAAATAAAATTAGTGCAGGTAAAATAAAATTTGTCAATTTTAATGAAAAATGAGATGACTTTAAGGAATAATCTGCAATAATATTCCTTCTTGATAATCTCTTCAGTTTAACATACTGATATGTCGAACCAATTACTATTAAAAGAATTATTCCTAAAGTATAATACTGCTCCATAAATATAGCCGTTAACGTGTGTATTGTCGCAAGTTTATAATATTCAAGTACAAAATACGCAAGTTTTTTAATTGAAAATCAAAAGATTATAAAAACTGTCGCCCTAAAACACTTGCGCAAACACCCATACTTATTTTTTACATATCATTCATTATTTCTCCTTCATCTCCCCCTGCCAGAGGTTGGGGCAAGTCTCCTCATCTTCTCCACACTACTCTTCCGTAAACCAGTGTACTATACGACAGCATCGGTATCAAATCCATCAGATAAAAGCTTTGCTGCAATTTCTCTTGCCTTTTTTTCCTCCGCCCTGGTTCGTGTCCTCACGAAACAGCAGGCGGTGGTAGTTAAAGGTGAAAATAAAAAAGCTGCTCCTTTATTTATAGAAGTGGGAGCAATTCACATATTTTGTTGCCTTGTAAGAGTTTGAGCATTCCGTTTCGTGGAGGACACGAAACGGGGCTGGGGGGCTTCCGAACCACGTCTTCGGAGTTTTTAACATGGATGATGAACTTATGAACCCCAGCATCATGGCTTTTTACTCTAAAATTGGGCTTCTGAACCCCGGCTTTGGGGCTTTTACCCGGATTTCCACCCTTTTGCCCCAATGCAACAAAAGTTACCAAACTACGGCAACGAATTGAGCAACTTTACATTGAAAAAATAAAAATTATGCAAATAGAACAGATTTATACCGGCTGCCTGGCACAGGGTGCTTACTATATCACCAGTAATGGCGAAGCGGCCATTATTGATCCGCTGAGGGAAACAAAGCCCTACATTGACCGGCTTGAAAAAGACAAGGTTACACTGAAGTACATTTTTGAAACCCATTTTCATGCTGATTTTGTAAGCGGCCACGTTGACCTTGGGAGGAAAACAGGAGCAGCCATTGTGTACGGCCCCAATGCCAACCCCGGTTTTGATGCCATTATAGGCAGGGATAAGGAGGTATTTACAGTGGGCAATATCACCATTACCGCTTTACACACTCCCGGCCATACGATGGAAAGCACCACTTACCTGCTGAAAGATGAAAGCGGCAAAGATTACTGCATATTCAGCGGCGACACTTTGTTCCTGGGTGATGTGGGCCGCCCCGACCTGGCACAAAAAGCGGCTGATATGACGCAGGAGGAACTGGCCGGGTTACTATACGATAGTTTAAACAGCAAAATAATGCCGCTGGCAGACGATGTAATTGTATACCCTGCGCATGGTGCAGGCAGTGCCTGTGGCAAAAACATGATGAAGGAAACAGTGGATACCCTGGGTAATCAAAAGAGGATGAACTATGCCCTCAACCAGCCAAACAAAGAAGCATTTGTAAAAGCGGTAACCGATGGCCTGCTTCCTCCACCGGCATACTTTGGGTTAAACGTGGCCATGAATAAGCAAGGCTATGAAAGCTTTGAATCAGTTTTATCTAATGGAATGAAAGCATTAACACCCGATGAATTTGAAGTGGCGGCAGAAAGTACCGGTGCACTCATACTGGACACAAGAGATAACACAACATTCTATAAGGGTTTTATTCCTCAGTCAGTTAATATCGGCCTTAATGGAGATTTTGCCCCCTGGGTGGGCACTTTAATTGCCGATGTACAACAGCCCATTTTACTGATTACAGAAGAAGGCCATGAAGCGGAAACAGTAACCAGGCTCAGCCGTGTGGGTTTTGATCATATACTGGGACATTTAAAAGGCGGTTTTAATGCCTGGCTGGCTTCGGGCAAGGAAGCAGATGTGGTACACAGGGTTACGCCTGCCCAATTTGCAGGCGAAGTGGATACGGCTGCTGACAAGATTATTGATGTGCGTAAGGAAAGTGAATATGCAGCCGAACATATTGATGGTGCGTATAACAGGCCGCTGGCATATATCAACGACTGGATAAAAGACATCAAGCCCGAAGAACATTTTTTCCTGCATTGTGCCGGTGGCTACCGCAGCATGATGGCGGCATCCATACTGCAGGCAAGGGGGTACCGCAACTTTACTGAAATAGAAGGTGGTTTCAGCGAAATAAGCAAAACCAGTATCCCTAAAACAGATTTTATGTGCCAGAGCAAACTGATGCAGGCGTGAAGAAATGATTCATAACATCTAAAAACAAAAATATGTCTGCCAAAAAAATTGTAATTGCAGGTGGTGGCAACGCCGGTCTCTCAGTTGCAGCACAACTTTTACGTAAAGATAAAAGCCTGCAGATAAGCATCATTGACCCTTCAGAGAAGCATTATTACCAGCCTGCCTGGACGCTTGTTGGTGCCGGCATTTTCGACATCAACAAAACCATACGCAACGAAAAGGACGTGATTCCAGCGGGAACTACCTGGATAAAAGATGCAGTGGAGCAATTTTTTCCGGAAGAAAATAAGGTGGTATGCAAATCGGGTGCTGCTTATTTTTACGATGTGTTGATTGTTTGCCCCGGCATACAGATTGACTGGAACAAGATAAAGGGCCTCAAAGAAACATTGGGCAAAAATGGGGTGACCTGCAATTACTCTTTTGATATGGCTCCCTATACCTGGGAACTGATAAAAAACTTTAAAGGAGGCACAGCGGTTTTCACCAACCCGTCAAGCCCCATCAAATGTGGCGGCGCTCCTCACAAAATAATGTACCTGGCCTGCGATTACTGGCGTAAACAGGGCATACTGGATAAATGTGATGTTCACTATTTATCAGGGGGCAGTGTGATATTTGGTGTTAAGGAATACGCCGCCACCCTTACAACAGTGCTGGAAAAGGATCATATCAAACCGCATTACAGTGTGAATGTAACAGCAACAGATGGCGTAAGCAAAACAGTATTTTACGAAGAGAAGGATGCCAACGGGGTGATGCTGAACAAAGAAATGAAGTTTGATTTCTGCCATGCCGTACCGCCACAATCGGCTCCGGATTTTATCAAAAAAAGTGTACTGGCCGATGCAAATAACGCTTATGGCTATGTTGAAATAAATAAAAGCACCATGCAGCACAGCAGGTTCCCCAATGTTTTTGCGCTGGGCGATTGTGTAAATGCTCCCTGCAGTAAAACCGGTGCAGCCATACGCAAGCAGGCCCCGGTGGTGGTAAAAAATGTATTATCGTTGCTCAACAACCAGCAATTAAGCGCTGAATATACCGGCTACAGCGCCTGCCCCATTCCAACACAATATGGCAAACTGATGCTGGCAGAGTTTGATTATACCAATACCCCCAAAATGACCTTCCCTTTTAACCAGGCAATACCAAGGTGGACCATGTGGATACTGAAAACCAAAATACTGCCCTGGCTGTACTGGAATAAAATATTAAAGGGAACCGCATAGCAGCATGAAAAAACTACCTGTGTGGCTCAGGCTGGTGATCGTCTGTATCATTTGCTCATTGCTTGTTTGGAGCATAGCAGTACTGATAAACTGATGCAGGAGAAAAGTAGATTCCATGCGCCGCTGGTCAAAGACCTGCCTTTGCCGGCAGCCTGCCTGTCCGGTAGGCAGGGCAGGCGCAGGCGGCGGCGGATTACACTTCCGACTTCGAATGCCCCGGTCTGGTCTTTGACGACAACTGTTCGGAAGACTTTTAAAAGTGGGAATGATTTCTTTAAAGCCAGAATGCCTGCCGGCAAAGGCAGGGCTGACATTATTATAGAAAATCATGTTTTTAGAATGCAAAAATCCCGAAGGGATGATAGAGAATTATCTGTCCCCTTCGGGGTTTCGGCCTTCATTTTGTTACTTTTGCTATAATCCTGCCACCCTTTCAGGGTTTGCATTTTCTTAACTTAATGACATTGCCCTTCGGGATTGTAAAGGCAATATTCATTCTTCTGAACACTTATAGTCTTTGACCAACAGGGTGAAGATTTGGGCGTTCGGTTTTTGCAACAGTTTTCCAACCACCCAACCCTTCAATTTAAAATGCCCCTTTATGATGCAGTTTGTAACAAAAGTCACCAAAACTTAAGGGTTGGTTGAATAACTTTATGCCCTAAATCAATCAACATGAAAAAGAATATGGGTACGGCAGACCGCATAATACGGTTACTCGCCGCAGCAGTTTTTGCCATTTTGTATTTTACAGGTACCGTTACCGGCACATTGGGTATTGTACTGCTCGTACTGGGTGGTGTATTTGTATTAACCAGTATCATCAGTTTCTGCCCGCTTTACTCAATCGTGGGTTTAAATACATGCCCTGCAAAAAAATAATCATGCCGGTAAAATATAAAATCCTGGCATTCATCTGTTTTGCAGCTTTTTTTGCAGCCTGCAACAGCAATGCCCAGCAAACAAATATTTCTGTAAGCGAATTTGAGAAAGCTGTTTCAGCGGGCACAGTGCAGGTGCTGGATGTACGCACCCCGGCCGAATACCAGGCTGGGCACCTTAAAAATGCCCTGCTGGCAAACTGGAATAATGAAGACGAGTTCCGGGAAAGGACAAAAGCGCTGGATAAAGGGATACCGGTTTATGCTTATTGCCTTGGTGGCAGCAGAAGCGGGGCTGCGGCTGAATGGCTTAAAAGCAGGGGCTATACGGTATTTAATCTTTCCGGGGGCATCAATGCCTGGAAAAGGGAAGGGAAACCAGTGGAGCAGGCTGTATTGGCAAAGCAGATGACAATACAGGACTTTGAGATAAAAATACCGGCAGATAAGACTGTGTTGGTTGACTTTAGTGCTGCATGGTGTCCACCCTGCAAAAAAATGGCCCCGGTAATTGATTCTCTTGTTGCGGCACATGGTTCAGCATTTGTATTGCTGAAAATTGATGGAGGCGAACAGACGGACATTTGTAATGCACTTAAAATAGATGCTTTTCCCACTTTTGTAATTTACAAACAGGGCAAAGAAGTATGGCGGAAGCAGGGAATTTTAAAAATGGATGAACTTGCAGAAAAAATACGATAAAAAGCAGCCCGCACTAAATAAAGCAGCCCGCGAGGCTGCTTTGTAGTTTGTAACCTTTGTTACCGAAAACTACGATGCGGCATGGTAACTTTGTTTTTATGAAAGCGTTACTATTTAATAACTGGAATTTTATGCGGGTATTGCGGCTGGCAGCAGGTATTGCCATCATCATACAGGGCATTGCTGCAAAACAAGCACTGTTCGTAATAATGGGCGTGATGCTTACGGCTATGGCAGTATTTAACGCTGGCTGCTGCGGCAGTGGCGGGTGTGCAACAATACCCGGTAAAAAATCCGGATCAACAAAAGAAACAACTTATGAAGAAGTGGTTTAACAATAACTGGCTTTACCTGGCCGGCGCAGTTTTAGGAGCCGCTGCAGGATATTTATACTGGCAGCAGGTGGGTTGTGCTTCGGGTACTTGTGCCATTACATCAAAACCGATCAACAGTTCATTGTACGGTGGCCTGATGGGTGCACTGCTGGCAGGCATGTTTAAAAAAGAAAAAAAATCATTATCTCAAAAAGAAAAATAAAACCATGACATTCAACGAAATCATACAATCGGAAAAACCTGTACTGGTAGATTTTTTTGCAGAATGGTGCGGCCCCTGCAAAATGATGGGCCCGATACTAAAAGATGTAAAACAGGAACTGGGAGATGCTGTTACCATCATTAAGGTAGATGTGGATAAAAACCAGCAGGCTGCAATGGATTACCAGGTACAGGGCGTACCTACATTGATACTTTTTAAAAATGGACAGCCGCAATGGAGACAAAGTGGTGTGGTACCAAAAGCAGGCCTGGTTGGCATGCTGAAAAAATTCACCTCATAAATTTTACAATATGAATATTTTACAAAAATTATTTGGCAGCGCACCTGCTGCCGACCTTGGGAGCCTTATCAAAGAAGGTGCTTTTTTAGTGGATGTAAGAACACCGGGTGAATTTTCAGGTGGACATGTAAAGGGTTCGGTAAACATACCGCTTGATAAGGTGGTTGCTGAGTTATCCCGGTTTAAAAATAAAAAACACATCATCGTTTTCTGCCGCAGCGGCAACCGCAGCAGCCAAGCAAAATCAATACTTAACCAAAATGGTTTTACCAATGTGGTAAATGGCGGTACCTGGAGCAATGTAAACAGTTTTGTAAACAATTAAGTTAACAGCCTTTTTGCAGCTTTAGTACAGCATCAACTAATTAAAAATAACAAATTAAAGCATGAATTTTATTGAATGGCTCAGGCAACCCTGGCCCTGGTATATAGCAGGGCCGCTGATTGGATTAACTGTACCGGCACTGCTTATTCTTGGCAATAAATCTTTCGGCATCAGCTCCTCGCTGCGCCATGTATGCGCCGCATGCATACCAGCCAATGTGAAATTTTTTCAATACGAATGGAAAAGGGAAGCATGGAACCTGTTTTTTGTAGTGGGAATTTTTTTCGGCGGCATCATAGCTGCCAACCTGCTTGCCAACCCGGAACCGGTGCAGGTAAATGCAAAATTAATGACTGAACTTGCAGGTTATGGCATTACCGATTACTCGGGGCTTATGCCTGCTCAATTGTTTAACTGGCCGGCATTATTAACATTGAAAGGATTGCTGCTGATGGTGGTGGGCGGTTTCCTTGTTGGCTTTGGCACCAGGTACGCAGGCGGATGCACCAGCGGTCATGCCATTATGGGTTTATCCACTTTGCAATGGCCTTCTTTGGTTGCCACCTGCTGCTTTATGGCCGGCGGCTTTATCATGGCGAATATTATTCTTCCATTCATACTTTCTCTATAATAAAAAAATATGCAGCAAAATACAATTGAAAATACAGACTTTGAAGTTCGCTCCCTGGATGCCATCTGCGTAAACAAAAGCGATATCTCCGGCAAATGGTATCACAACCTCAAATACCTGTTTGTGGGCCTGCTCTTCGGTATCATATTCGTAAAGGCAGAAATCATCAGTTGGTTCCGCATACAGGAAATGTTCCGGCTGCAATCCTTTCACATGTACGGAGTTATTGGCAGTGCCGTAGTGGTGGGGATGATATCTGTGTGGCTGATAAAAAAATTCAGCATAAAAACCATCAGCGGTGAACCGATTGAATTTCATCCGAAAAAATTCAACAAAGGGCAGGTATACGGTGGATTGATTTTTGGCCTGGGATGGGCCATTACGGGTGCATGCCCCGGTCCGCTTTACGCCCAGATAGGAACCGGTGTTACTGTTATTATTGTTACACTGTTAAGTGCCATTGCGGGTACCTGGGTATATGGTTATTTCCGGGAAAAGCTTCCGCAATAATCCGGGAAATACTAAAGCCTGCTATAAGCAATTAAGGCAAACATGATAAGAGTGAATACGATACGGCTACTTTTTGTTTTGGGGATAATGTGCATAAGCCGCTTGCCTGTATCTGCCCAGGAAGCAAAACAAGCATCATCACAAAAAGCAGCTCTGTCAAAAAACAACCGGCAGGAGGATACATTGTCGCTGCTGCACGCATTTAAAAAAGGCAGCTTCCACGGGCATTTCAGGTATTTTTTTATGCTTACTGATAATGAAAAAGGCCTTTCAGACTATTATGCCAATGCAGCCGGAGGCGGTATCAAATATGAAACAGCCCGTTTTCATGGTTTCAGTTTTACATTAAGCGGATTTTTCATCTTCAACATAGGCTCTTCCGGTTTTGCAAAACCAGATACTGTCACCGGGCTGTACAACCGGTATGAAATAGCGCTCTTCGACATTGAAGACCCGTTAAACAAAAAAGACATCAACAGGCTGGAAGAATTTCAGCTTGCATACAAGTACAAAAAAAGCAAAATTATTTTTGGCCGCCAGTTGCTCAATACACCTTTTATCAATTTGCAGGATGGCCGTATGCGTCCTACGGTTGCAGAAGGTATATGGATGGAAAGCGCCCATCAAAAAAATTACAACTCGAAGGCGGCTGGCTGTATGCACTATCTCCAAGGGCTACCACCCAATGGTACAGTGCAGCAAAATCAATCGGTGTATATTCCACAGGAGTAAATGCCGATGGCAGTAAATCCGGCTATGCAAATAATCTGAAAAGCAAAGGTATTTTTATGATTGGCGGGCGTTATGCGGCAGGCAATCACATCCGGCTGCAGGCCTGGAATTTATTAACAGAAAATATTTTTAATACCGCCATGCTGCAGGCCGATTTTACTGCTGGTCTTAAAAATGACCGCTCCATTTTTGCTGCTGCGCAGGTAATTAGGCAGGATGCTGTTAACAATGGCGGTAATAATGATGCAGCAAAAGCATATTTTGAAAAAGGTGGTAAATCAATAAGTTTTGGGTTAAAGGCAGGATGTAAAAACAAGCTGTGGGAGGCAAGCATTAACTACAACCGTATTACCAGCGCCGGACGTTACCTGATGCCCCGTGAATGGGGAAGAGAGCCTTTTTTTACATTTATGCAAAGGGAGAGAAATGAAGGTTTTGGCGATGTACATGCCCTTATGGCAAGGATTGACCGGAATTTTCGGGCACAGCGGTTAAAAATATCCCTTGCAACGGGATACTACCAAATGCCGGATATAAAAAACTACCGGCTTAATAAGTATGGCTTACCTTCATACTGGCATATCAACGGCGATATGCACTATACCTTTGCAGGAAAGCTGAAAGGGCTTGAGGCGCAACTGCTTATAACTGCAAAACTGAAAGAAGGTGAAACGTACGGTAATAAGCGATATGAATTTAACAAAGTGAATATGGTGCAGTACAATTGTATCCTGAATTATCATTTTTAAAATACAATGGACAATAAAACAAGTTTTGAAGGAATTTTTGAACCGGCACTGATAAAGGAAATATACCAGTTCGGCGATATTAAATATTTCAAAGAGGGTGATATTATCATGGATTATGGCAGGTATATCCGCATGATGCCGCTGATTATCAAAGGAACCATCAAAGTATTGAGGATGGATGAAAACGGCAGGGAGATACTGCTCTACTACCTGTCCAGTAACGAAAGCTGCTCCATGGCATACAGTTGCTGCGTGGAGGCCAAAAAAAGTGAAGTAAAAGCCATTGCAGAAGACGATGTGGAACTGATTGCCATCCCTCATGTAAAACTGGATGAATGGCTTTGCAAATACCCGGGCTGGAAAAATTACATCATGCGCAGCTTTAACGAGCGCTTTCTTGAACTGCTGAAATCCATTGAAAGTATTGCCTTTCATAAATTAGATGAACGGCTCACTGCCTACCTGAAGGAAAAACAACGCATGTCGGGCTCCAGCGTGATAAAGGGGTCACATTACCTCATTGCCGATGAACTGGCCACTTCAAGGGTGGTGATATCAAGATTGCTGAAACAACTGGAGAACGACAAAAAAATCATCCTGTACAGAAATGAGATTAAGCTGCTGCCGGCTTTTGTATGAAATAATAACAATGCTGCGGCAGTATTGAGCAATAAAAATCCCCGGCCTGTTACAAACCGGGGATTTACACAAGTGCAAAATATGTATTTTACCTTGCAAACATTTTTTGCGAACCCACTACCTGTCCATCCACTTCAAGCGTGCAGTACAATATGCCTTTAGCATTGCGTTCAGGCTGGTACCGCACTTCATTGATACCTTTTTGCAGGTTTAGTTTTATCCGTCTTAACTCAGTGCCCTGGTCATTTCTTATGGCAAGCGTGGCAGTTTTGAAACCGCCTGTTTTTTTAACTTCTACCCTTAATACAGTAGAATTGCCAAAGGGGTTAGGTACATTGCCGAGCAGAATAACATCATCCTTAACTTCTGTTTCTGTAACTACCCTGTTTGCAGCGCTTACACATTCTGTAATAATACCGCCTATATTACGTTTAACGCCTTCGAAAGTAATTGTTGTGCCACAAATTTTAGCTGTTTTCACACACTTATCCCCACCGGGCTTACCCTGTGCCGAATCGTCCCGGTAAGTAATTGTACAACAACCATCATCTCCGCATGTAATACCTACAATAGTAATTAAATGCCCCAATTTACCACCCGGTGGAGGATACATATACAATTCAATATCACAATCAGGGTTATCCTTAATAATATCAGCAGGACTTTTTGGTCCGGGAATAAAGTGATCTGTTGTAGTACCCCTTCCCCCGGTTATACCTTTAAGATAATCAGCTTTTTTTTGTATCTGACATTCAAATGTTTTGCAGGTATCCATCAGTTTTTTTAAGGTATCATAAATATCTTTCGGCTTCAGCGGTACGGCAGCACGGAAGTTTGGCTGCGTACTCAACCAGGCAATACTTCTTGCAAAAGCACCGGGACCACATCCATTGGGGTCTTCTTCAAGATCCCCGGGTATATCCCTGTCTTTTGCTGCCGGTGCTGCTATTGGAGAAGCATTTGCATACAGAGCAACATCTTTTGTTTCTGAATAATCGCCTGATAATTCATGCAGCAAAGTTCCCCTTATTACAGGTGCTGCCGTATAACTGGTAGCAACCGGAGCTCCAAAAGCTGCATTGGCAGAACTGAACTGGTTGGCCTTAATAATTGCCATGGAGGGGTTTTCGCCAGCTCTTAAAAAAACAGGTACCGGGTTTTTAACCGTCAGCAGCCTGGGTGAAAGATTTACTGAATATTCCACTTTGTCTACCAGTATTCCGGGCCGTACTTCAAGCAATTTAAAATCCACATTAACTGACTGGCAGGTGATAGGTACCGCATCAATATCTGCCGCTACGGGCAGGTTCTGCACTATCCAGGCTTCCTTGCCGGTAGTTGTTTTGGCAAGGATATTGAGGTAGTACATGCTCTTTTGATCAGGCGTTGCCGAAAAGGAAAACTGCCCGAGGCTGGAATTTTGAAACAGCAGTTTATTGTCCGTTCCATAACGGTCAAACTGAGTGAAGGTAACAGCTGTGACCTCCGCCTGTGCCCTGAGGCTGCGGTTGGAAAAACCCAAAAAAACCAGGAGCATTGTTAAGTAAAATAAGTTACCGGAAAAATGTGGAAAGTTTGTGGCCACCCTCACCGGGTAACCATTGGTTGTAAAGCATCTCATAATTAACAATTGTTAGGTTGCAGGAAAAATATCCTCCAACAATATACTCAATTTGAAAGGCGATTCCAAATTAATTTATTGTTATCCTAACCGGGTAACAGCGTATCTGCTATACAAAAAAAAGCCTTCTATATTATGAATGTATTAATAACCAATAGCTTACAGGAGCATTATGCCAATGAAAAAGCGGTTATATTTCAAATACTTTGAATGATCAAAGCATTTGTTTTATTCTCTGGCAGCCTGTAAACAGCAAATAAATTGCAACGTTGATACCATTTTCAAACAAAGTAACCATCACAACCTACACCGGCACATGAATGGCCACCAGTGTTCCCCTGCCCGGCGCTGAATCAAAATCAACCGTACCTTTCAGGTATTCAATACGGGTTTTGATATTCTTTAAACCAATGCCTTCAAATTTTTCTTTTTGTCCTGTATCAAAGCCCCTGCCATTGTCTTCAATGGTGGCAGCAATACCATCGGCATCTTTTACCAATGATATTTCCAACTGGTTGGCACCGGAGTGCTTAATCACATTGTTCACACATTCCTGTATCACCCGGTACAGCACAGTTTCCACATTACTGTCGAGCCGCTCATTCAGCCCCTCTGAGTACAGGTTTACTTTCAGCACATGGCTGTCTATCTTATCAATAAATTCTTTTACCGCACTTGCCAGGCCCGATTTCAGCAATGCGTTGGGCATCATATTATGACTAACGGACCTTACCTCTTTGCAACTTTCATCCACAAGGGCGATCAGTTTTTCGTAGCCAATACGGTCTTCAGGTGTATTAAACTGTATCCTGTCTTCAAAAGCCGACAGGTTCATTTTGGCAGCACTCATCATCTGCCCTACCCCATCGTGCAGGTCGCCTGCTATGCGCTTGCGTTCATTTTCTTCCGCTTCTATCACTGCCCTCGTAGCCATATCCTGCTGTTTGATAATAGCCGCCTGCATCTGCTTTTCCTTTTTCAGTTTAAACCTCCGGTAGTAGGAATAAGCCAGCAGGCTGAACAGCAATAAAAGCCCCACAGCACCGGCAATCCAGTAATTCTTTTTAACCAGTGAAAATTCCTGTTCCTGTATTTTCTTCTGCTGCTCCAGCGTTTTGTACTTTATTTCCAGTGCGGCAAAATTTTCACCCAGGTTGTCATTAAACAGGCTGTCTTTGCCATCAGAAAACAATTTGTACATGGCCAGGGCTTTGGTGATATCACCTTTGGTCTCGTACAGTTTCGACAGGGTCTTATACAGCATGTTCAGTTCCGGCCTGCAGTTAACGGCAGTGCTGGCCAATCCTATCCCCTTCTGTATCACGGCTTCGGCACTATCGTATTTTTTGGTAAGTATATACACATCACCCAGGTTATTCAGGCAACTGGCCATGCCCTTCGTATCATCCAGGCTGTCACGCAGGCTGTAAGATTCTTTTACTACTGCTGCAGCATTGTCGTACTGCTTTAGTTTGATGTATACATTGCCCAGGTTATTCAGTGCGTTTGACAGGTATTCCTTATCGCCCCTTTCCCTGCTGATGGCCTCTCCTTTTTTAAAATATTCCAGCGCTTTGTTGTAATTGCTGTCAAAATAATAGCAATTGGCCACATTTACATAAGAGCCTGCCAGGCCCAGCTTATCCCCTATTTTTTCCTTAATAGCGATTGACTGCTGCTGGTATTTAATGGCCTCATCCATGCGCCCGAGGTTCTGGTTCACTATACCGATATTGTTTAGTGAATAGGAAATGCCGATATCGTTTTTAAGCTCTTTAAACAGCTTGAGTGCTGCCAGCTGATTTTCCAGGGCCTTGTCAAATACTCCCTGCTTTTGATAGATGATACCAATTTTATTGTACAACCTTGCAATACCCAAATCATCCCCCATTTTCTTTCGTATCCCCATGGCCCGGCCATACAAGGCAATAGCCGTATCATAATTTTCCTTGTCGTAAAAAATAATACCCAGGTCGTTGTAAGCCTGGGCTATGCCGGGCTGGTAGTTTACCTGCTGCCCAAGCGCAATGGCCCTGTTACCATAATCAATGGCTTTGTCTTTATCCACCATGCGGTACTGCCAGGTAAGTTCATTGTATGTTTTTACCAGCTGGCTGTCTTTTTGCAGCGGCACTAATTTTTCCAGGCTGTCTAACACTTTCTGATTTTTGTTTTGTGCGCCGGCCAGTAAAGGCAGCAGCAACAGTATGGTAAGTACCTGCTTCATATTTGCTAATGGGCTTATTTATTGCGTAATATATGAAAACTTTGCAGCAGCGGGTACATTGCATAAAAAAAACTGCCCGAAGGCAGCTTTTAACTTCGCTTACAGTATAGCTGTTACAGTTTTACAAACCGCACAGTTGACCATTTTTGATTGCTGCCAAAAGCACTGATAAAATATGCACCGGGCTGCAATTGCTCAAGATTCAATGTAAGCTGGTTTTGCCCGGCGATAACAGTTTCCTTACCTGACTGTACCATGCGGCCATTGGCATCCGTAATATTCACCTGCACCTGTCCGGCACGGGCAGCATCAAGGTACAATATTGCCAGGGGCCTGTTTACCAATGTGGGCAGCAGTGCCATCGTACCTTCTTTAAAATCCCTGCTTTGCAGCAATACCATCGTACTGTAGGTTACCCTGCCATCCATATCAGTAATTTTTATACGGTAATAATTAAGCCCACCAAGGGGATTAGCATCTGCAAAATCAAATGGCTGCAGGCAACGGGCATAGCTGGCAGTAATATTGCCGATGGTGGCAAAGCTGATGCCATTATTGCTCCGCTGTATTTCAAACTTTGCCTGGTTGCTGGTACAGTTAACCGACCAATTGAGCAGGTTAGCTGTACCCTGTTTATTGCCTTTAAAATAGTTGAGAGTGATACCTGCATTAAGGGTCAATATCGAAAACTCATTGCCCAGCACAAAGGCAGAATCGAGACTGGCGGGATTAAACACACCTGTGGTATCGGTGGTATTGATTCCCGGCCCCTGCAATGGTGTACGCAAAATGCCAACCGGATCTACACTCCAGGCACTTACGGGAAAATGGCCCAGTTGCATGGGGCCGGCACGGTTACAAAAAACATTACGGGCTGTATCGGGATAAAGAAAGGTCAACTCAGCCTGAAAGGCCCCGATATTGGTGGCATCATTAATAATCCAGGTGCGATTAACCGTTAAACCAGTATTATAAACCCCGGAAGGATTATTGCCCCGCTCCACCCTTACATCAAAAGTGTTGGCAGAAAGGTCGTTGTTTTTTAAAATAACAGAACTGATGGAATTGATGGTGGGTGTTACAGGAAAAGTAGCCGTAGCAAATGAAGTTAAGCCTGTTAAAGACAGATGCCCGGTGCCATTGGTAACCATACGTGGTGTGGGCAGTATGGCCTGCGTTTTAAATTTACCCGCAGCACATTGCACATGGTTGTTGTTCAGCAGCAGGTAGCCCGATTTAAGGTACAGGGTATCGGGGCAGGTAAGGGCCGACAGCAGTTCGATACCATTGGTATTATCGGCTATAAACTGTATGGGGCCCGACCAATTTAGTAAAAACAATTGCTGGAGCGCTGTACCCTGCAGTTGAATATAATTGCTGCGGGAAGGGGAAAGACCTGCAAAACTGCTGCTGGCCGTAATGGTTCCCCCACCCTGTACAAAAATGCCTTTTACCACCATACCAAAAGACCCGCCATTCAGCAGCAAAGGTGGCCGGTTGGATAAATTAAAAGTACCCCCATTCATGATAAAATTACCATTTACCGTCAGCAGCATAGAGTCAGGCGCAATATTATCAGAAGCAAAAGTGGCATTTCCTATCACAGTGCCACCGCTGATTCTGAAGTCGTTGGTAATGGTACCGTTTCTGCCGGAGGAGCCGGGGGCGCTCAACTCTAAAGTGCCACCCTCTACCTCGAGGTTACCCAGGGTAAAACCAGCAGGGTTAGTGGCAAGCCTTACTGTACCCGATCCGCCCGTGCTCACAATCCGCAGGCTGTCAATGGTAATACCGGGAGATGCCAGTATGTTGGCTGCACCGCCGGTTATTGTCTGCCCGGTACAGTTCCATATAATAAGCCCGTTAGAAATAGATGCACTGTTGAAATTGACAGTGGAGCTTGTAACGCCGGTTATATTGATGGTGGAGCCATTCTGGTAGTCGGCAGCCGGTACATTGCCGCCATTACGCAGCCATTGCAAAAAGGAGGCATTTAAAAATTTAAGGTTGGTGGTATTGGAACCGCTGATAATTCCTCCGGTATTATTAGCAGCCACCTGCACCGTACCATATATATTGCAAATACTATTGCTGAATCCGTTGATGCTAACTGTCCATGCCGAATTACCCTGCCCCAGTATAAGTGTACCAAACACATTGGCAGTATTAGTCGCCAGGTTCCCATAAGTCTGGATAGAAACGCCAGACCCGCTGCCGAGCGTTAAGCTGCAACCAGCCTGTATCAGCAATGCCTCCACGCTGGTGCCACCATTACCAATGATAATCAGTCGATTGGCGGCAGCAGAAAAAATAACGTTGGCATTGCTTTTTAGCTGCAGGGCTGCAATATTGGGGGCAATATCCACAGAAACAGTTACACTGGTATTGAACAATGCAGTATCGTTAAAAGTTGGCACGCCCGAAGGGCTCCAGTTACCGGCAGTATTCCAGTTATTGTTACCACCCACCCATGTTTTTAAAACGGCCTTAGAACTCAGGGTACAAAAAAGGCCAGCAATTGTAAGTGTAAAGATTCTTCTCATGTAATACCAATTAAACAAATAAATTTTAAATAGCCATTCCTGGTATTATGCCGGTCTGCTTTTACTTTTCCAAGTTTAAACGGACTAATAAGTAAGCAGCATCGGTATAAATTGTTTGTGCAAAAAGCGAAAATAATAAAAATATGACACCGGTTACACAATAAATGCTGCCTGGCTACGTTGCGGCGCATCTTCCCATCAAAAAAACAACCGCATTATTTATTGATTTAATACTTTTCCCGTTTTTAAAACAGCAAAATCTTAACTTCCCTGTTCAAATAACCATCATTGCTTCAAAACAACGATTTAATTGAAAATGGCTCAAAGCCCGTGTATGGCAAACTGATTACCCGTACGGTATGGCTGCTGTCGCTGGTGAGCCTGTTTACCGACCTGGCCAGCGAAATGCTGTACCCCGTAATGCCCATCTTTTTAAAGCATATCGGTTTTTCGGTTTTGCTCATTGGCATACTGGAAGGCATTGCAGAAGCAGTGGCGGGGCTTAGTAAGCCCTGGTTTGGCAAAATGAGCGATATAAGCGGGAAGCGACTGCCCTTTGTGCAATGGGGCTACGCACTCAGCGCCATCAGCAAACCTTTAATGGCTGCATTTGCTTACCCGTTGTGGATATTTTTTGCCCGTACAGTTGACCGCACCGGCAAGGGCATGCGTACCGGCGCAAGGGATGCCATGCTCAGCGATGAATGTACCCCCGCTACCAAGGGACGTGTATTTGGCTTTCACCGCAGTATGGATACACTGGGCGCCGTATTCGGGCCGCTGCTGGCATTGCTGTTCCTGTATTTTTTTCCGTACCGGTACAACCTTATTTTTTTGGCAGCGTTTGTACCCGGCATGCTGGCTATTGCAGCCACATTTTTAATAAAGGAAAAGAAGAAATCAATCGTTAAAACCAATACTTCCCGGCCCGGCATTTTTTCCTTTGTACAATACTGGAAAAAAAGCCCGGCACAATACAAACGGCTGGTAACGGGCCTCCTGTTTTTTGCCCTGTTCAACAGCAGTGATATTTTTTTATTGCTCAGGATGAAAGAAAGCGGCCTTACCGATACAGCGGTAATTGCCGTATACATTTTCTACAACCTGGTATACGCACTGATGGCCTACCCCGCAGGCATACTGGCCGACAGGCTGGGTATGAAAAAAATACTGCTTGCCGGCCTGCTTATTTTTGCCCTGGTATATGCAGGTTTTGCATACACCAGCAATATCGCCGTGTTTATTGTACTGTTTGCACTCTATGGTTTTTATGCGGCAGCTACAGAAGGTATTTCCAAGGCCTGGATCAGCAATATGGTGGATAAAAATGAAACTGCCACCGCCATCGGCACTTTCAGCGGCTTTCAGAGCCTGGCAGCACTGGCCGCCAGCAGCATCACCGGCCTGCTCTGGTTCCGGTTTGGGCCGCAGGCTACCTTTACCATTACTGCTGCTGCCACGGTAATGGCCATTATTTATTTATCACGTATTAAAACCACAACAGCAAAGAATACCTAACTTTATCATCAAATAAATGAACATGTATACTTACGATACAGTAGTGCAGGCACTTGAGGGTTTAAAGCAAAGAGGTTACACGCTCAACTTTAATATTGCATTCGATAAATTGCAGTGCAGTACAAACGGGCTTTGCCTTAACCCCGCCGAATTTGAAATAATGGAAACCTACCGCTTTGAGGGCGATACCAATCCATCGGATGAAGATATTGTATTTGCCATCGAAGCCAAAACAGGCGGGCACAAGGGTGTGCTTACCAGTGCTTATGGCCTGTATGCCGACAGCATTTCTGCTGAACTGCAGCAAAAACTGGCATCACATACTGCATAGCTTTTGCGGTAACATTAACCAGCTTTTACCAAATACAACAATATGAGTTTTAACCGCAGACAATTTTTGCAAAGTTCCGCCATGGCCGGCATCGGACTTGCCCTTACTGAAAATATCATGGCCGCCTCCGGTATAAAAAAAGAAAAAGTGCGCATTGGCATCATTGGTGCCGGCTTTCGCAGTCATGAACATATCGGCAACTTTTGCCAGCGGCCCGATGTGGAAGTAACAGCCCTTGCCGACCCGCAGGAGCGCAGTATAAAAGAGGTACTGGCAGAGATAAAAAAGTACGGCCGCCCCGAACCAGCCGTATACAAAAACGGTGATTTCGATTACCGCAATTTGCTTAAAAGGGATGATGTGGATGCCGTGGTGATATGCAGCCCCTGGGAATGGCATATACCACAGGCCATTGATGCCATGAATGCCGGAAAGATAGTGGGGCTGGAAGTGTGCGGTGCCACCAAACTGCAGGAATGCTGGGATGTGGTGAACACGTCAGAAAAAACGGGTATACCGGTGATGATGCTGGAAAATGTATGCTACCGCCGGGATGTGATGGCGGTGCTGAACATGGTGCGCAAAGGTTATTTTGGAGAGCTGCTGCACGGGCAGGGCGGCTACGAGCATGACCTGCGGGGCGTACTGTTCAATGATGGCATTACAGCCTACAACAGTGGTGTGGAATTTGGCCCCAAAGCCTACAGCGAAGCACAGTGGCGTACCAATCATTATGTAAAACGCAATGGCGAGCTGTACCCCACACATGGCCTTGGGCCGGTGGCAGTAATGATGGACATCAATAAAGGCAACCGCATGACCAAACTCAGCTCCATGGCCACCAAGGCCAGGGGCCTGCACAAATACATTGTAGAGCATCCCAAAGGCGGGGCAAAGCACCCCAATGCAGCAGTAAAATTCAAGCAGGGCGATATTGTGAATACACAGATACAATGTGCCAATGGCGAAACCATTTTGCTCACACATGATACCTCATTACAGCGCCCTTACAATCTCGGCTTCAGGGTGCAGGGCACAGAGGGGCTGTGGCAGGATTTTGGCTGGGGCGACCCCGAGCAGGGCTTTGTATATTTTGAAAAAATGGCCGCCAAAAAACACCGGTGGGACAGCAGCGAAAAATGGATAAAGGAAAATGACCATCCTCTATGGGTAAAATATGGTAAAGAGGCGGAAGGTACCGGGCATGGCGGCATGGATTTTTTTGTGGATCATGCTTTTATCGAATGCATTAAAAGAGGAACCGAATTTCCCATGGATGTGTACGACCTGGCAGCCTGGTACAGCATTACCCCGCTGAGCGAAAAATCCATTGCCGAAGGCGGGCAGGTGCAAAACATACCCGACTTTACCAAGGGCAAATGGAAAACCAGGAAGCAAAATTTTGCGCTGGGGGATGATTATTAGCATGATTTAAAAGCGGCGGCTTTGCCGCAAAGTTGGCCGGGAAATGGTACCGGTGTAAATAAATACACCAAATGCTGGAGCAAAATGATATAATACAATTTTACGCTGTTGCATACAGTCAAAAAGAATTGGGCAAAATTGAAAGCCCGGTGATAAGATTTTAAGGAAAAACGGATTGAATAACTTACATATAAAAAATAAATATGGGTATTTGCGCAACTGTTTTGGGGCGAAAATTTTTATAACACATTGATTTACAATAAAAAAACTTGCGTATTTTGTACTTAACTATTAAAAACTTGCAGCAATACAAACATTTTACGCAATTCATTCGACGCTATTGTTCCTTAAATTTATTTAGTGCTTTAACCAGTTCATGTACATTTGTATGAGGCTTGCAGTTTGAAGGATTTGAAGGATCATAATTTTCTGCTAACTTTTCTGCCCAATTTATAGCCTTTGTTTCACTCCCTCTCGTTCTTAGTATTTCATACATTTTTATGTTATTTTTTTGATATTTCTCTTCTAAAATATTTGAAAGAATATCAAAATATTGTTCTCTTTTGAGTGCAGTGTTTAAATATTGGAAATGCAAAACATACCACAATTCAAATGCTTCATTTGATTGTGCACATTCTATATTATTATTTTGTGCAGCAAAAATTGCATTGTTAAAATTTCTGTCAGGGAAATCGTCTTTGTCAAATACTACCCAAACCTTATCATATTCTTCAAGAGTACCGGCAGCTTTAGCTTTCTCTTTTATAGCATAATTTACAACAGCTGTTGTATTAGCTCCCATACCTAATATGTTTAGTTCAATTATGCCTTTAGGCAATAATTTTTCAATAGACTTGAAATAATAAGGTTCTGTTTTCCCACCCTCGCATACGATTAAATACCTTTCTCGTTTGACTTTTGTTTCAGCTTTTCTTTTTTCGTTTTCCTCCTTTAGTCTTAATCTTTTGAATAAAGAATTATCAATTTTAACAGTCCTAGCCATATTATTTAATCAGTTTATTTAATTCACCTAAATATGGTATAGCTCCGTATTTTCCTTTAAGATAGTCCGCTTCAAAAGACGCATCATTACGAACTTTGGTATTACCTAGCTTATACTCTCCAAGTGAATATAATTTCGTAGCTCCTACTCTATCTTTTTCAATAAACCAAATTTGATCACGTCTTAGGCTACACCCGCTAAGTAAATTTGTATCATGGGTAACAAATATTAATTGGGCTGCTTTATTAGTTTTCGAAGAATTAAATAGTCTGACAATAAATTTTGTTAGTATCGGGTGAAGCCTTGCATCTAGTTCATCTATGATTAAAACACCCCCATTTAGCAAGGTATCAATAATTGGGCCTGCCATTCTAAAATACTTTTTTGTCCCTTCCGATTCTGCATTATCGAAATCAAAACTATCACTTCCCACTATTTCACCTTTGTCGTCAAATATATTATGCAAAGTAGTTAGCTCGTAAGCCTTTTTGCCTTTTGCATGCTCCAAAAGTTTTAATTTCAAATCATCAGACATATCTTTTGGCAATTTGTCCATAGTCAGGTCATACTCATCTACTTTTACATCTGTAATCCCCAAATCAGCACCAGCAACAAATTCCATAATCCTTTTTTTCTTCTCCTTATTTCTAAAAAGACTTGCTGTAAAGCCTTCATAGGATTCATCTTCCATGCCAGAAATAACATTAAAATTCTCACACCATTTTAAAATGGAAGTACATATTTCTCCATTGAATTGTGCTATTACAGAGACAAACAATGCATTAGGCCTTGTTTTCTCAATTAAACCTTTTCCTTCTTTAAAATTTCTATGAATTTCTATACTTTGCTTTTCCCTAATGAATAATGGGATTTCCTTAGCTGTTGCAGATACAAAAAGCCATTCTGTATAAACTTTATTTCTATCGATCTCAAAGCCATATCGATATTTAACGCCTCGAATTAAGAAAGACGCTTCAAAGCTAGAAGGTCTTTTTAGATATTTAGGATTTAATCGAAAAGATTCAACTGGAATTTTATCGCTTACTTGGGTATCCTTTGAGGAATTCCTTATAAAGCCTCTGAAGAATGTCATTGCATCTAAGAGTTTTGACTTTCCACTTGCGTTTGCACCGTAAATGGCTGCAGACTTTAATAAAGTAAATCTCTCTGTCTTAATTAAATTGGTTTCAGCAAACTCCTTAACTGTAGACATCGCTGTCATATTCAAGGTTATCTGTTCTTTAATTGACAGGTAATTAGAAACTGTAAATTGAATTAACATTATTACGATTTTTGTGAGATTTTCTCAAAAATACATATTATTTTGATATTTTCTGCGAATTTGCGTACAACATCTAAAGCTTCGTTGGGTGCGCAGGGCCGACAATGAAGCTTAGCGTTGAACGGAACCGGTAAATTCTACTTAAGAGTAACTTCTCCTGCCGGGTCATGATTGTAGCCGGGGAGCTTGCTTTATATGCTGCGATTTGGCTATCGGTACCCTATCTCCCCATTTGAATGAGGGGCGTAATGAGAAAGCTCCATGTTTATTAATAGCATAAAGCATGGCTGCGCAACGTGCTGGCCTGCCGCACTTGCCAATGAGAGACGTTGAAGGAATACTGGTATATGCAATAGGTCTGTTGCTTCCCTCTGGCGCAGGACTCTGTCCTGCTGCCTGACGTTACTAACCCATTGTTGTTAAAAAAGTAACAAATGAGATCAGGGCCGAAGCCCTGCGCCAGTAATAACATGCTTCGCAGAAACATTTTTACTATATTTGGAGTGCGTGCTTCGTATGAACATTAGTAGTTAAAATCCCACACTGCGCCAAGCCGCAAAAACGCTGGCAGAGATTTATTAAACCTTTTGTCATTCAAAAGGTCTAATTATTTAAAATAAAAAAACAATGAACCAATTACTTAAACTATTACTGTTAATAACTGCTGTATCTTCCTGCCAAAAAGATAAAACTGCAGACACCTATGTTTCGAATCCTATGTCTGTTAAATCATCATCAACATATACGGTGGTTGTTGAACAAAATATCACGTATTCCCAGGGACTCAGCCATCAGACATTAAACAGTACTTCGTATTCAACTATGGATTTAAAATTAGACGTTTATAAACCTGCAAATAATACTAAAAAGAAACCTGCCATATTATTAATTCATGGAGGAGGATTTTCCGGCGGCGATAAAAGTGATGTTAACATTGTAAATCTTGCAAACTATTTCGCTTCAAGAGGTTGGGTAGCTTTTTCTATAAACTACAGATTACTTGGAGATAAGGGTACTGTACCTGCACAATGGATTCAATATGCACAAAACAGTGTGCCACTTGTTGACCAATCTCAATTCATGGCCATGTATCCGGCACACAGAGATGCAAAGGCTGCGGTTAGATGGCTGACAGCAAATGCAGACAATTACAATATAGATACAAATTACATCACAGTGGGTGGAGGTTCGGCTGGTGCAATTATAGCTACTACTCTGGGAATAACAAATACAACAGATTTTACAAACGAAATATCTTTAAATACCGACCCTACCTTGACAACTACCAATTTGAATAAGACTTACACCATAAAAACAATCTTAGATTTCTGGGGTAGCGGTGTCGCTGTTACTGCAACAAATAACATTTATGGATATCAACGTTTTGACCGTTCAGATGCTCCAATTATGATTGCCCATGGCACTGCAGATTCTACAGTAAAATATACCAATGCAGTAGAATTGAGGGACATATACACATCAACAGGCGCTGCATATAAATTATACACTCTTATAAACAGAGGACACGGGCCCTGGGATGCCATTGTAAATGGAAAAAAACTGGAAGAACTTTCATTCGATTTTATGGTGGAGCAACAGAAACTTATTGTAGAATAATGTGAAAAATCCCCTCTGGCGCAGGACTCTGTCCTGCTGCCTGACGTTACTAACCCATTGTTGTTAAAAAAGTAACAAATGACATCAGGGCCGGAGCTCTGCGCCAGTAAAGTTTCTCCTAATCAGGACAGGCTTTGTATAAATTGCATATCTTAACGCAAAAAATTATACGGAAATTTGTCGATTCATATAATGTGTATATTTGGTGAGCGGCTGGGGTTTTTCATTACATGTCCCACCATTGCAGAAAATTGTAGTTATGTGCTATTTTAGAGCAACACCAAACAGCATATGGAGTTATTAAAATCATATTTTAAAAGTGCCGGTTTTAACAATACAGAAACCGATACAATTACAGCCTGCTTCCAACAGAAATTGTTTGACAAAGGAGGCTATTTTGTGAAAGAAGGCAAGACCTCTTTACAAATGGGATTTTTAGAAACAGGACAGTTTCAATACTATTCCATTACTGAACAGGGTGAAGAAAGAACCACCTACATTTCATTACCAAATACTTTTGTTGCTTCACTTTTAACTTATCTCACTGAAACCCCGGCAAGAGAAAATATAAGAGCTTTAACCAATGCAGCACTTTGGGTTATTGATAAGAAAGATGTGGTTGATTTGCAAAATCAAATCCCGGGTTTTAAAGACTTCTATATCAAACTTATTGAATGGCAAATATGCTGTATTGATAAAGCAAAATTTGACCTTATCATATTAACTGCTGAACAGCGTTATGAAAAAGTACTGAAGGAAGAACCTGAATTATTGCAGCAGGTACCCTTGCAATATATTGCATCAATGCTGGGTATCACACCAAGACATTTGAGCCGCCTGAGAAATAAATTTTAGCCCGGTTTCATTTATAGACATTTGTCCGGCAGATTGCTTCTCACTTAACAGAACTTTGCATCGTAAATAAAAACAATTACGTTATGCAAAAAATTCTTTTCCCGGCTTTAATGCTTATTATAACAAGCACAGCCTTTGCACAGGGCAAATTTCCCGGGCATCAGCTTAGTATCAATGGTTTTAGAAACCCGTCAATTGGTTTGGAATATCAACAAAACCATATATCCGTACACGGTGGCTATTATGTAACCAATTTTAAAAGCGGCGTTACTACCGAATTTCTAAAAGCAGGATTAACTTACTGGTTTTTACCTGTGGACAAAAAAGAAATTCCTTCTTCATTTTATGCAGGAGCCTCCTGCTTGCGTGGATTAACAAGAGATTATAAAGGCAAAAATGCTTTTGCCGGCGAAGCAGGTTTTCGCTGGTCTGCCTGGAAAGGCCTGAATGTACGGCTTGGAGTTATTGCACTTACAGCAGCAGGAGAAGACCTGAAGATAAATCCAACTCCGGGCATTAGTTATTCCTTCAAATTTTAATCGGCTATGAAAGCAGAAAAAACTATAAGTACTTTACTTATCATTGGTGCAACAGGCGTACTTGTTCCCTATACCATTTTGACAATCATTTTTGACTATCCTCATATACTGCGGCAGGAAACAGGTATGATATTAACAAAGTTTCACGAAGGTGGAAGCCGCTTAATATTTACCTGGTGGGCATTTGCCATTTTGGGTTTACCGCTTTTAGGAGCTTATACTTTGATAGGGCAAAAATTAGAACAAAAGTTTTATTTTGTACGGTGGGCTACTACCCTCGGAGTTATTGGACTGCTGGTACAAATGATTGGTTTATTACGCTGGACTTTTGTAGTTCCTGTTTTGGCCGGCAATTTTGTCACAGGCAGCGAAATGATAAAAGAAGCCAGTAAAGTTTCCTTCCAGGTTGTACATCAATATGGCGGTGTTGTACTGGGAGAACACATTGGACAGTTGTTTACCATTGCCTGGACAATTATAATGACTTCGGCTTTTGCCCAACTCAAACTGTTTCCTAAATGGACAATCTGGCTTGGCTATATTTCATCAATTATTTACCTGCTTGCCCAAACAGAGCTTTTTGCAACGGTTATGCCTGGTATTCCGGTGATAGGCCTGGCTGGTTTTATTGGCAGCACATTATGGATTGTATGGCTTATTGTAATTGGGGTTAAAATCAGGAAATTAAACATTAGCTGAGCCAACAAAGAAAACGACACATAACCTCAAAAGCTTCGCCGGGTATGCAGCGCCAGCAATAATGTATGCCCCCGGGATTTGTAATCCGGACAACTTTTTTAATTATGGGTCAAAAAAGCAACTTTTCCCTTTAAACCTTCATCTGCTTAATGAGTCTATTTAAAAAACAAAGCAAAAATGAAACAGCTGATAGCCATTTTACTACTTGCTGCCGGCATGGCACAAACATCTGCGGCACAAATACAACGCACTGTTACCCTTAGGGCAACCACAGATACTGCTGCCAAACCTGCCCCCGCTGCAACAGAAAGGGCAAGTGGAAAAAAATTAATGAAGGAGCTGAAGCTCACTAAGGAACAGCGTGGTAAACTGAAAGAACAGCGCAATGAAGCCAAAAGCAAAAAGGAGGCTATTGAAGGCAATGACCAACTGAGCCAGCAGGAAAAAGACAATCAGCTAAAAGAGCTTAAAAAGGAGCAGCTTGCAAAAACACAAACCCTGCTAACCGATGAGCAAAAGGAGAAATTAAAAAAAATGCGCAGGCAGCATAAAAAAGAAAAACCAGCCAGGGGTGTTACCGGCCAGGCCAATGAAAAAGGCGCTGCCGAAAAAGCCCCGGTGCAACAATAGTTTAGTGTTAGTTGAGCAAGAAGTAAGACGGCTGCCCCAAAAGGGTGGCCGCTTATTTTTGAGCTGACCCTTTTTTTATACCGCCTAATGCACAAACACCCACCTTACCTGTATCTCCCTGCCGCCCAGCCTTCGGGGAAATACCAGCACCAGGTTATTATCATCCAGCCGCTCTATCAAATGTAATACCGTGCCTATAAGTACATTGCTGGTTTGCATAAAAGTCCATTGGGTGGAGAAGAGTGTGTCCGGCTGAGTTGTGATACATTTTGAGGGGCCTTCGGTTATATGGTAAAAGCCTCCATTGGCCACATTGGTAAACTGGTAAAGATTATCTGCTTCGCAGGCTGATGGGAAATAAGAATTGGCACCCCAGGCCGGCAATGCGCCCACCCGCTGAAACTCGGCCACAAGCCGCCATGGCGATTCTGTGAGTAATGTGGTGCGGTCTTTGCCGGGTACAATTGCTTCTTCTTTGCATCCGGCAAGGACAATCAAACATGCAAAAAAGAAAGCTGTACATTTCATTCTTTTATATATTTACCAGCATTTATCTGTATAATAAAGATACGGCACAGTTGCTTTACTTCATACAAAAAGGGCGCATTTCAAATTGTGGCTTCCGTTCTGGTAGTGGTCAGTGGTTACGACGGCTGTTGGGATGACCACGGCTGAGCGGAAAATCCGATCGCCGCTGTTCAAAGACGCAGGCGGCGGCGAAATTGTGGCTTCCGTTCTGGTGGTGGTCAGTGGGGACACTGACCACGGCTGAAATTGATTCAGAAGGGGCATTTCAACTTTTCGTATCATTTTCTGATTATGGCCGCTTTCATAAACCGCACAAAATATCCACCAGATCCTGCGGCTGGCTGAAAAATGGTGAATGGCTGCTGTGCAGGGTATATACTTTTTCGCAGGGCATTTCGGTATACATCTTCCGCTGAATAAAGGGGCTTACGGCTTTATCCTGTGTACACTCAATGTATACCCTTGGTACACTGCCAAAATTTTCGTCCGTCAATTGCAAGGGGGTGATGGCAGATTCCACAGGTTCATGGCTCAGCAGCAGTTTGGCAAGTTCGGTAATATTGTCATCACAATCGGCATACAACCCTTCCTTGTAAATTTCCGGTTGCAGGGTATGTGCATTTAATGCAGGGTGCATGGTTACAAAGGGTTTTAAAATTCCATCAGTATCCTGCATAGAATATTCTCTTTGCGTTTTTCCATTGGGTACCAGGTAGGCAGCCAGGTAAACCAGTTTTTCAATTTTGCCGGGCCGGTATTCTGCCGCCTGCGAAATTATGATGCCATTTTTACTGTGCCCTACCAGTATTACTTTTCCTTCAATACTGTCTATCAGTTTACATATAGCAGCCACCGTATCCGCCATTTTCACTTCATTGATGGGAGTTTTGTCTCTGCCCATTCCCGGCAGGTCAACCGCAATGGCGCTGTGGCCCCTGCTTTTCAACAGTGGCAGTACCCTGTGCCAGTTCCAGGCGCTGTGCCATGATCCATGAATCAAAATAAACGTTTTCATTGCAAATAGTTTTATTACCACAAAGATGGCAGAAGGCAAAAACCCCGGCAACCCGTTTCTTGCTTACTGTACAGCTTTTTCCAGCCTGGCCATCTCCCAGCCTATCATGGCTGCTTTGCGGAGGCTGCCCCAATGGTACTGGCCCAATATGCCACTGGATTGTATTACCCGGTGGCAAGGAATAAGGAAGGCAACGGGATTACTGCCAATGGCTGAGCCAACAGCCCTGGATGCACCCGGGTTGCTAATATGTGCTGCAATACTGCCATAAGTGGAAAGACCACCTGCAGGGATCTTCAGTAATGTTTCCCATACTTTCAGCTGAAAGGCGGTTCCCCTGAGGTGCAGTTGTATTTCGCTGATCCTGCTCCAGTCGTTAAGAAAGATATACAGGGCGTTCTGCTGTATCATGTCTGCCAGGGCTGTATATTTTGCATTGGGAAATTTCATTTGCAGCTCCTTCATGGCTGAACCACTATCATCAGCAAAAGCCATGTAACAGATTCCCTTTGCGGTAGATGCCACCAGTATGTTTCCAAAAGGGGTTTCAGCAAAGCTGTAATTAATGGAGAGGTTTTCGCCGCCGTTTTTATATTCACCAGGTGTCATGCCTTCAATTTTCACAAACAAGTCGTGCAGCCTGCCGGTGCCGGAAAAACCGGTTTCGTAAGCCGCATCAAATACGGTTGCCTGCCCGCTCACCAGCAATTTTTTGGCATGTTCCACACTCAGGTACTGGATGAATTTTTTAGGACTCACACCTGCCCATTGTGTAAACAGGCGCTGAAAATGAAAGGGGCTGAGGTGAATTTTACGGGCCACTTCATCCAGATCAGGCTGTGCTTTGAAATTGTTAACCATATAACCGATTGCTTCGGCTATTCGATCGAAATTAATATGTTCCTGCTCCTTCATTGCTTTAAAATTAAACAATGTAAAAGTAATATGCTGCGGAGGCCCGGGAAACCCGATAATTGCGGAAATTAACTTACAGTTCCTGTATGGCTGCACATCCATCTTCGGCAAAGCCACTCATTTTTACCTTGGATTAACCTTGTAGATATTCTTAACAGCTTTAGCAATCTCCGGATCGGTCATTACTGATAACCTTTCAAATATTGTTTGTTTCAAAGGATCTGAACCGAATGTACTGCTAAAGGTGTATGATTTCGTTCCCCAATTTCCTACACCCGTTGGATTGGTGTAATAAGTAGTAAAATCGAGTGGTGATTTACTTGCAGAATCAAAAGTTACCGTTTTAAATCCCGAATTATTTCCATGTGCATAGCATATACCCGGACAGGAAATAGCTACGCCCAATTTTTTACTGCTCTCCTGCAGCAGGTATAATTCATCCATATGGGTGTGGCCATAAAATACAGCCTCTATACAATTGTCTTTATACTGGCTGTGCAATGAAAAAAACCATTGATCATAACTTTTCATACCCTTTTTTTTCGGAGTGATCTTATTCGTCCACCCATAGCTGTCCGGCATATACGTATGATAATCAATATAGCGGGGCGGCACATGCATGGCTATATATACTTTTTCATTTTTATTTTTTGCATCCTCAAGTTGCGCATTTAACCATTGCATCTCTTTTTCAGCAATGTCATTTGCGCCCTTCACCCACCTGCAGAACTCGCCGGTATAAACAACCGTATTAAGGGCAATAAGCCGTAACCCTTCAGCAGGATAAGCACTATAGTAACACAATGCAGTATCCCCCATATCAATCAAACAGGGAATTTTTTTTGCCCCGCGGTTTACATTCAATGCAGGAAAAGGATTTTTTATATCGTTCACCAGTTTAAAGGCAGAGCTTTTTGAAGTGCCGAAAGGAAAATAATCTCCCTTTTCTGAATCATTATTTCCGGGGAGGTAAAATAAAGGTATGTCCGGATGATTAGCTGCCAGCATTTGCAGCCCACGAAGTGCTGTTGTCAAATCAGAATCATGTCCCGGAATATTAACAGGGCTTATTGGGCCAAGACCTGCATGAGCAGGTAAATCGCCGGTATAAAGTATAAAATCTAATGATGCAGTATGGTTTAAGACGGAGTCTGTTTTTGAAATAAATTGATTAAACAGGGCCATAGGTACATCCCCATAGCTACTTTTCGTATTATAAGGTGAAATAACATGCATATCAGAGATTAAAAGAAAATTGTGCTGTACTTTGGGGGCCGGAATATTCAAATATTTATATCCGGAATAAACTGCAGTACCCAAAGAAGCCAATACGGCTAAACCCAAAAGATTTTTTTTAAACATGAGCTGGTTTTTAGAATTGAGTGACCTTTTAGAGCCTGGTAACTTTACGCATCCTGACTATTAAACATACGAAATTATTTGAATATTTTGCTTATCCACGGGTGCATTTCAAATTGTCGCTTTATTTTCTGGTTGTGGGCGGTGAGGACACCGCCCACGGCTCACTGCCCTGGTAGATGTCCTCACCCACCAGCGACAATTATATACAACCCAAGTCTAAGTGATTGATATACGGTAACATGCCAATTTTTGAAGAATCGAATAGCGGTGTGCGGCATATATTTAAAATACCCTCGATTCCTATTCAGAAAGTGCTTTCGAGGAATGGGCCTCGGAAAAAATTGCGTTAAGAAAATTTTCATGGCTGGGTAAAAAATGAAATTAATGTTACCGCTGTTGGGCAATATTCTTAGCTCGTAAGTCGCACTATTGCTGGGGATTTAATCACTTGTTGTGACTGATTTCATTTTAGCCAGACAGGGAAATTTTTAGCTTTTTTTTCCGCAGCCCTTGATTTTTGGTTCTTTTCATCAAGGAAAAGAACAAAGCAACCATCAAGAGCTTGCAAAGTTTTCACTTCTGGGATAAAACCGGAAACTTCAACTGCAATAGAAATTTCCTGAACAGTTGAGGTCTTTAACTAATTGGGGGAGAATTTGCCAATCAGGTTATTGCAGCAGTTTTGCAGCAACCCTGCCCGGGGAATTTGAAAGGCACCCTTACCCACCCTCAAATTCCTGTAAAACATTTACTTTACTGCTGGCCAAAGGCGGCAGAATCCGGCATGTTCTTGCTCATGGCGTAGTTGGTGATAATGATCATCGAAGTGGGATTACAGAAAAATAAAAGTGTGAATGATGTCTCACATCATTCACACTTTACATATAAAAAATACTTATTTTATTTTTTCAAATACATCACTTCCTTAATCAGCTTTACCGTCCTGGGTACATCGGGGAGGTAGGCTGCTACCAGGTTGGGCGCATAGTGCATGGGTGCATCGGCGCTGGTAATACGGCGGATGGGCGCATCTAAGTAATCAAATGCTTCTTTTTGTATGCGGTAAGTAATTTCGGATGATACGGAGGCAAAAGGCCACTGCTCTTCCACAATCACCAGCCTGTTGGTTTTTTTAACAGATTCCATGATGGTAAACCAGTCCAGCGGGCGGATGGTACGCAGGTCAATCACTTCAGCCTCAATCCCTTCCTTGGCCAGTTCTTCAGCAGCGCCAATGGCCACTTTCATCATCTTATTAAAAGATACAATGGTTACATCCTTTCCTTCCCGTACCACTTTGCACTGGCCGATGGGTATCAGGTATTCCTCCTCGGGCACTTCCCCCTTTTCGCCATACATCACTTCACTTTCCATAAACATCACCGGATCGTCATCCCTGATGGCACTTTTTAAAAGCCCTTTGGCATCGTAGGGATTGCTTACAGATATTACCTTAAGGCCGGGTATATTGGCATACATGCTTTCAAAAGCTGTTGAATGCTGGGCACCCAGCTGGCCGGCGCTGCCATTGGCACCACGGAATACGATGGGGCAACCCACCTGTCCGCCGCTCATGGCCAGCATTTTACTGGCGGTATTCAATATTTGATCAAGCGGCAAAACCGCAAAGTTCCAGGTCATAAACTCTACAATCGGCCTCAGTCCGTTTTGGGCGGCACCAACGGCTATTGCCGAAAATCCCAATTCTGCAATAGGGGTATCTATCACCCTTTTTTCACCAAATTCTTCCAGCATACCCTGGCTCACCTTGTAGGCACCATTGTATTCTGCTACTTCCTCACCCATCAAAAAAACCCGCTCATCCCTTCTCATTTCCTCACTCATGGCTTCTCTCAGGGCTTCTCTGAACGCTATTTGTCGCATGTATACCTTATTTATCAGTTGTTAAATTGCACGCAAAAATATTGGTTACCGGCCATATCAGCAAATTGTGTATTTGCCAGCCGTTTCAGGGCTGCAAAATGCATAAAAATCAGCTTTATGGAAATATTTCCGCCAGTTTGGCATATAGTTTTTTGCCCAGCAGGTTTTTAGCCACAATACGGCCTTCCTTATCCACCAGCAGGTTGCTGGGTATGGCTTTGATATAATATGTTTCGGCAGTGGCATTCTTCCATCCCTTCAGGTCGCTTACCTGCGCCCAGGTAAGGTTGTCCTTTTTAACGGCTTCCTCCCATTTATCTTTTTTGCTGTCGTACGATACGCCAAAAATTTCAAAGCCCCTGCTGTTGTATTTACTGTATGCTTTTACAATATTGGGGTTTTCCCTGCGGCAGGGGCCGCACCAGCTGGCCCAGAAATCTACCAGCACATATTTTCCCTTTAAGGAAGAGAGGCTGATGTTCTTACCATCAGCACCGGGTTGTGTAATATCGGGCGCCATCATACCCACTGCTGTGGTAGTATACACATCCAGCATTTTCTTTACCTTTTGCCCGCTGGCAGATTGTTTTACTTTATCAGTCAGCACTTTGTACAGTGGCTCCACTTCTGATGCTTCGGCATAATAGCCGTAGTTTTCTTCAATAGCTATGGCGCTGAGTAAAGAGGAGGGGTTGTGCTGCACAAATTCGCTCACCTGCTTACGTTTCTCCAGCATAATGGGCTCGTCCAGTTCATCCAGGCTGTCCAGTGTTTTTTGATTTTTTTCAGCAGACGCTTTCTTATACACTTCATAGTTCCTGCTCTCCCACTCTTCCACGGGCTTGAGCATGGCAGTGAGTTTACGGTTATCGTCATTGATCCTTGAGCCGGTAATCTTTAAACCTTTAAGAGAATCGCCGGTACCGCTTACCATGATTACACCCGGCTCAACATACAACTGCATCCAGTCATTTTTACGGGCGGGCAGGTATAAAACAGCTACCGAAGGTTTGCTCAAACTGCCTTTAAAAGTAAAACGGCCGTTACTGATGATGGCAGAATCTTTTTTAGCCACTTCATCGTCATATACCGTTAAAAAGATCTTTCCGCTCGTGATTTTGGTAAATACGCCGGAAAGGGTAAACTTATCGGCTTGTTGTGCCATCAGCACACCCGAAAAAAGCAGCAGCGCTGCAGTAATACGAAACTTCATTTTAGGTTTTCTTTAACGTGAAGGTAGGTCAATATTATTATCTTTGATTTACACTATTGCCAAAACCAATACTACCATTATGCATAAACTACTATTTGCCATCATTATTTCCCTGGGTTTTTCATTGCAATCAGGCGCTGTTGGCACGCCAGCCAAGGGCGACCCCAAAAAGAACAGCAATGCGCTGGTAAAGCGGATGGTGGCCAACCTGAGCCCAAAAGATTTTACCACCCTTACCGGTAAAAAACTGAACTTTTTTACAAAGCTGGCGTATAAAAAAATGCGCCGCCAGTTTAGAAGGGAGTTAACGGCAGCCGGTTTGCAGAATGATTTTGACACCTTATACCTGGCTGATGGAAGTATTGTTACCGGCATCGTACTGGCCAATACTCCCTCCGGTATCCAATACAAATCTTCTTCGGATGAGGAGAGTGAATTGAAAAAAATTACAGCGGCAGAGGTTAAACATATTGCCTTTTCAAAATCACTTACTGCGGCAAGGGACGACAGGGATGTGCCCGTTGAAAAAAATGCTACAGCGTCCATGTGGCTGGGCATTTTTGGTTTTGTAAGCATCTTTATCCCATTTGTGAACATTCTGTCATTTTTTGCCATTGTTGCATCACTGATATTTGGTATTATCGGATTGAATAAGATCAAAAAAAGCAATGGCCGGCTCCGTGGCGAGGGACGTGCCATTACCGGCATTGTGCTTTCAGGCGTGTATTTACTGCTGGTGATTGTGGTATTGATCCTTATTGCAGGTTTGGGCGTATGGCGATGAGCCTGAAGCTGTAATGATGCAACTGCCTGTTTGCCTGCTTTTTACGGATTTACCCACGCTTTATACTAATTGGTCCATTTTTACCGTTATAAAGCCTCTTTGGCATGATTTTTACCTTTTATACTGGCAGAAAGCATACAAAACAATATTTTGTTGATAATTTAAAAGATTTTACTAACTTTGGTTAAGTTGAAATGCTTATTAACCATATTATTATTTATTATTGGATTAAATTTTACTTCTTTCGCTCAAAATAAACCGGCTTCAGCAGGAGATCCTACGGCAAAGTTGATAAAGTTCTACCCCAATCCATCCACTACGGTTGTAAACTTTGAATTACAGCGTGGATATGATAAGGCGTATACATTACAGGTATCCAATTTTATGGGTAAAAGAGTATTTGAACAAACAAAATTTACACAGAAAACCACCATCAACCTCAGCAGTTTTTACCGGGGTTTGTATTTTTACCAGCTTGTTGACCGCTCTGGTCACATTATTGAAACAGGCCGCTTCCAGGTAGTTAAATAGTTCACAGTTTACGGATGACAGCTGATTGCTGGATAATTTTCAGTTGTTAGTTTCTATTATTTAAGTTTATCAGTTCAAAGTGGAGCGTCTCCGGGTTTGTACATTCTTCATTCACCATTCTTACTTCTTACTTCGTACTTCCTCAAGGGTTCAAAGTTGAAAATTTTACAAGTTACTAACATTCGTACGTCTTCATTCTTAATACCGACGATGCATTGAAAACAGACCAATAGATAAAAAGTAAAGCGCAATGCATGTCGGCATTATACCACTTATTATTGGCCTGATTTATAAATCAAAATGGTATAATTCGTCATTCAAACAAGTTTGTCATTCAAAAAAACCAGGGTTCATCCATAAAAAAAGCCGGACAATTTGCCCGGCCTGTAAAGCTCATATTCTTTTCTATTGCACCATAAAATCCCCTTTGTACATTTCTGCTTCATTGGTTATGGTCAACGTATATCTTCCTTTTGTGCAGGCTGCAGGCAATGGCATGGATAATTTCCTGTCGGCCCCGTTGTACCTGTACGTTTGCGAAACCACCAATTGCCCGGCAGCATTGTGTATCCGCAACTGGTAGTTTCCACTGCTGGTAAAGGGCAATGATACAGATAAGATATCCTGCACCGGGTTGGGATAGATGTTCAGCTTTTGCACTTTATCACCACCGGTGCGGATGGTTTGGCTGAAGCTGCGGCTGCCATCTTTTTCAACAGCAGCAACCTTATAATAGCCTGCAGCAGGCAATGGCTGCAAATCATTGTATTCGTAATAATGGGTACCTGCAGTGTTTTTAGCAATCACCGAATACACCGGAGCAAAACCAATCCCGTCGGCAGAGCGCAGCAATTCATAACGGTCTATATTGATTTCAGTTTCCGTTGTCCAGCGCAGCAACACAGCAGCGGCATTTGCTTTTGCAGTAAAAGAAACAATTTTAACGGGCAGCAAAGTGGCTGTATAGGCAAAATTAGCTCCGCTGTTGTCGTCATACCGCAGTGTGGCAATGGACCGCTCAGCCTCTGTATTGGCTGTTAACTGGGCCAGGCTGCGGGTTGAGGTAAAAACATAATACCTTACAACGGCTCCACCTGCTTGTGCCGGGATAACTGCACTGTAAGCCGTGCCGGCGCCCGAAGCCTGTATAATGCTGCTGGTACCGGTACCGGAAAAATCAGTACCAAGGGTATAGCGTACAAAAATATTTTCCTGCGCCGATGGCGCTGCACCAGTAGTGATGCCGATAGTAGCAGATCCATCAGGATTGATGATTTCGCTGCTGCGGGTTGCTGTTACAGGAGCTGCTGATGTGTAGCCCACATAGTAACGGGCGTTGGTGGTTGTATAGCCGCAATCATTAAACACAAAACTGTAATACCCTGCTGTGTTCATATTCAACCCCATATCATTGCCCGAGTTAAAGGCCGAAATACCATTGATGCCATCAACTGTACCCTGCCCTACTCCACTAAATACCCATTTATTCTGAAACCGGTTGGCAGATGGCCCGCTGATAAAAAGAAAGCCATTGCTGTTGCCGCCCGGCATATTGATAGGTGCAGCATCACCACCACTGGGCTGGATATTGATGGTAGTAGCCCATTGGCCCCGGCCATCGGTTGGGTTGCCGGCAGTTATTGACAGCCTGCGGTAAGTGGTAGTGCGGTAATCGGTACCATACGGCGTGGTAACATATCCATTAAAGGCACCCACCACCTGCACCCTTTCGCCGGAAAAGATATTTTGTGCACGGGTAAGGCTAATGGAGAATAAGAGGGGGCACAGCAATACCCCGTAAAGTAGATTTCTTTTCATAACAAGACAATTTCGTTAATGTGTAAATTTTACACATCAAAGGTAAAAATAATCAGGAAAAAATGGCGTCTTGCTGAAAAAATATTGTATCAAAGAAGAAAAATATTAAACAAAACAAATGCGCAAAATCATAAAAAGCCTTATCGCAAGTTAGATTACGGCAGACAGGTAACAGTTAGCAGGAGTACACTATCGTTATTGCTGCTTGCTCATTTGCAAATTAAAAAGTTCAGTGTTCAAAGTCCGGTTCTTACATTCCAATTTCTTCATTCACAAATCAGCCAACAGTAACCGGGTAATCCATTTTTAATTTTTCATTCTTAATTTCTAATTCTAAAGCACCTGCACAATCAAAAACTTCAGATAATGCGTATTTTCCAGCCCTTCAATGATGGGGTGATCGGCCGATTGGGCATTAAACACCACCTGCCTCAGCTTGCGTTTGGCATCTTTGGCAGCCATGCCAATAATTTCTAAAAACAATTCGGCCCGGATAAGGTTGGTACAGGAAGAAGTAACCAGGAAGCCGCCGGGTTTCACCAGTTTTATTCCCCGCAGATTAATTTCTTTATAACCGGTAATGGCCTTCTGAATATTGTCTCTTGTTTTGGTAAAAGATGGCGGATCCAGCATTACCACATCCCACTGGCGGCCCTCTTTGGCCCACACTTTCAGCACATCAAACGCATTTACGGCCTCAAAGCGGCATACTTTTTCCAGCCCGTTCAGTTCTGCATTGCGCTTGCACATTTCAATGGCATTGTCTGAAATATCCAGCCCCAGCACCGATTTAGCGCCATAATGTGCCGCATTCAGTTCAAAGCTGCCGGTATAACAAAAGGCGCCCAGCACATCCGCATCCTTTACAATATGCTGAATGGCCCGGCGGTTATCCTGCTGGTCAAGAAAAAAGCCGGTTTTTTGCCCGTTGGCAATATCCACGTAAAACTTTACCCCGTTTTCGGTTATTACAATATTGGTATCAAAAGGCTCGCTTAAAAAGCCCTTTTGCTGTTCCATACCCTCCAGTTCCCTTACCGGCACATCATTTCGCTCATAAATGCCCGCGGGGTTAAACAGTTGCTGCAATGCCTTTACAATCGCCGGTTTCCACACATCAATACCAAGCGCCAGGGTTTGAATGACAAAATAATTGCCAAATTTGTCAATAATCAGCTGGGGCAGTTCATCGGCCTCACCATAAATAAGCCGGCAGTTTTCAGTATAGCCCAGCTTCTGGCGGTAGGCCCAGGCATCCCTGATGCGGTTATAAAAAAAGGCCTCATTCACCATTTCTTCCCGCTTGCGGGTGAGCAGGCGCACCATTATCTGCGACTGGGGATTCACATATCCCCTGCCAATAAATTTTTTATCATAGCTGAAAACATCCGCTATCACACCACCAGCCAGGTCGCCTTCGGTGGTATTTACTTCGTTGGCAAATATCCAGGGATGCCCCATTTCTACCCTGCGGCTTATCTTTTTACGTAAAATAACCTTCGTCATGCCGCAAAAGTAACTTTTACAGGCCATTTTATAAGTTTATTGCCATTTTGACGTTTTATACAGGCTTGGCAAACTGTTTGACTAATGTACCTTTGCAGGCTAAATACTACATAAACCTGCCATTTAAACAGGTAAAGAAAAGGGATTACAATATTATGGAAGAAGAAAAAGTAACAAATGAAGCCGAAATGGACATCAATGCAGATGCTGATGTACCCGGCACTACGCACCTGAGCAATCCTGATGTGGAGGAGAACGAAAATACCATAGAAAAGCTGCAGGCTGCTGTGGAAGAACAAAAAGACAAATACCTCCGGCTTTTTGCAGAGTTCGACAATTTCAGGCGCCGCAATGCCAAGGAACGCATAGAACTGGTTCAAACAGCAGGAAAGGACGTGATTACAGCTTTACTGGATGTGCTGGATGACTGCGACCGTGCCGAAAAGCAGATGCAGGCTACTGAAGATGTGGCACAGATAAAGGAAGGTGTTGGCCTTGTTTTTGCCAAATTGCGCAATACGATGCAATCCCGTGGGCTCAAAGCAATGGAAAGCATCAACACTGCATTTGATGTGGAAAAGCATGAGGCCATTACTGAAATACCGGCCCCAACAGAGGAGCAAAAAGGTAAAGTGCTGGATGAAGTGGTAAAAGGATATTACCTGAATGACAAACTGATACGCTTTGCAAAAGTGGTGGTGGGAAGTTGATAACGGGGTTATGAGTGAGGAGTTATTAGTTATAAGTGGAGAGTTCAAAGTTCAAAGTTGAAAGGTTGTGGGCATGCCACATTCGTCATTCAATATTCTTACCTCGTACTTCAAAAAAGGTTCAAAGTTAAAGAGGTTCGGGGTTTAGCATAAAGCTGCTGCATCAGCACAAAAGCAAATTATCATAACTTGTGCCGCCTTAGCGGTATCAGCACATCAAAAATAGATGAAAAGAGATTTTTACGAAATACTGGGCGTGGCTAAAGCAGCTTCGCAGGATGATATCAAGAAAGCGTACCGCAAAGTGGCTATGCAATTTCACCCTGACCGTAATCCCGGCGACAAGTCAGCCGAAGAGAAGTTTAAGGAAGCTGCTGAGGCTTATGAAATCCTCAGCGATCCGGACAAACGTGCCCAGTACGATCGTTTTGGTCACCAGGCTTTTGCCCAGGGGCGTGGCGGTGGTGGCAACCATGGCGGTATGAACATGGATGATATCTTCAGCCAGTTTGGAGATATTTTTGGCGGCGACAGTCCCTTTGGCAGCTTTTTTGGCGGCGGCGGTGGAAGGCGCAGCAGTGGCGGCCGCACCCGTGGCGTAAGGGGCAGCAACCTGCGCATAAAATTGAAAATGAATTATGCCGAAATTGCCAAGGGTGCCAACAAAACCATCAAAGTAAAGAAACATGTAAGCTGCACCGTATGTGCAGGCAGTGGTGCCAAAGATAAAAATGCCGTACAAACCTGTGGTACCTGCAATGGCAGCGGACAGGTAAGGCGGGTGCAAAATACTTTTTTGGGCCAGATGCAAACAGTAACCACCTGCCCCAGCTGTGCAGGTGAGGGTACCACCATCACCAATAAATGCACCAATTGCAAAGGCGAAGGCCGTGTATATGGCGAAGAGACCGTAACAATTGACATACCGGCAGGTGTGCAGGATGGCATGCAGCTGAGCGTAAGCGGGCGGGGCAATGCAGGTGAAAGGGGCGGCCCCAATGGCGACCTGATTGTACTGATTGAAGAAGAAGCACATCCGCAACTGCACCGTGATGGATTGAATGTGGCATTCGACCTGCACATCACCTTCCCCGATGCTGTATTTGGCACACAACTGGAAGTGCCCACCATCGATGGCAGGGCCAAGATAAAAATTCCACCCGGCACACAAAGCGGCAAGATATTCAGGCTCAAAGGCAAGGGCTTCCCATCGGTAAACAGCTACGAAAAAGGCGACCAGCTCATTCATATCAATGTATGGACCCCGCAAACCGTAAGCAGCGAAGAAAAAGCCATGCTGGAAAAATTGCAGAACTCACAAAACTTTCACCCCAAACCGGAGAAAAATGCTACATCGTTTTTTGATAAGGTGAGGGAGATGTTCAGTTGAGGTAATTATTGATGATTCATTATTGATTATTTGTGGTAGCTGGTAGTTTTTTCTGATTAAGGGTGATTACTATACTTTCCAGCTACGAGTTGTGAGGCTATGTGCGCAGGTCAGGTATTTTGTGCTGTTGCAGTTATTTTTCTTCAAGTAATCCATCACTAAAATAAAAATTGTGGGTCTTGACAGTGTGGAATTATTAATGGAGGTTGAAAAGGCTTTCGATATTTATATACCTGACCGTGAGGCTGAGCAAATCATTACTGTTGGCGATTTTTATGATGCAGTATGGCGGCACCTCAACCAAAGCAGCAGTGACAAGTGTTTATCGCAGAGTATATTCTACAAGCTCAGGAAATGTTTCACCGATTCTTTTAATATACCAAAAGAACAATTCCGGCCTGAAGCTTCAATTGAAGAAATTTTTCCAATAATCAACCGGCGGCAAACCTACCAGAACTTTTCAGATGCAAATGATTTGGTGCTACCACCTCTTGTTCTGACTAAAAAATGGAGTGCCATTCTAAATATAATTGGTTGGTTGCTGATCGGCGGTGGCCTGTTTGTTTCATTAATCCTGATTAACTTTTTTGATTACAGCAAATGGTGGCTGTTGCTTGCAGCGGCAGGGATAGCGATAACCGCTTTAATATCCAGATGGATGGACCCATTACGAACAGTAATATCACCTCCCCTGATAAAGCAATTTGCGCAGAAGGTAATTGTACTGAATTTTGGCACATTCAGAAAAGACAATACACTAAACAGAAAGGAAGTTGAGCTGATTATCACACATATTATTGTGGATAAATTCGGTCTTGACTTGAATGAGATTACACCCGAAAAGAAAATTGGAGATGATTTGGGTATCAATTAATGCATCATTTTAATCTTCCTCATCGGGCAGGCGGAATGTTAAAGGCATTTTTATTTTTCGTTTAGTACAAACAGAAAAGCGGCATCTGCTTTTACAACTGTTGTTAAATGCAATCATCAACCTGATAACTCTTAGCGCTTCTTTATCATAAGAAGCCCCCAAACTCTGAACAATTTTTGGATTAGCAGCCATACAAAAAGTATCAATCTCATATTCAACAATTACGGTCCCTTCCACTTTTTCACTATCCGGCATATCGGGATAATTAATATAAAACTCCCGGTAACAGGAGCATTTACAGCTATCCTTACTTACTTCCTGGGCATGTAAAAGGGCTGTAAAACAAAAAATAACTGAAAAAACTGCGATAGCTTTCATAGAGGTGAGAATCATTAACTGTTCGGATTCCATAAAATATTTTAATCCGGTGTTGCGCTAAGGATGCTTATTAAAACTTGCACTTTACAATGTTTGGCCGTTGCCAATATGGATATGCTGACTGCAAACATCCAAGTCAGGTAATTATCAACTCCTTCCCCACAGGCAGCGTTACTTCTGTATATGGCATCCTCTCTGTGACATTTTTTTCATATTTTGCAGTATCGTCAAGGTTAACTTGCTGTGAATCAGGAAATTGAACCCAGATTTTGCAGTTGGCTGCAAAATCTGCCCGAAGGGTCAGGCGCTTTGGCCTGACTCTGACCGCAAGCGTCATGAGCCGACGAAAGCCCCAAAAGGGCTTTGTCGGGGTTAACCCTGACCAAAATGCTACGCATTTTGCGTCAGCCGAAGGCAAATTTTGCTATTGCAAAATTTGGGTTGAAAAAAATGCAGGGTAGTTAAACCAATGGTGATTTATCAGGTCAAATCAAGTTTATACAAAACCAAATCTTCCGGGCATGAGGAAAAAACTGCTTTTTACAATTGGCATAATAGCCTCACTATCAGCATTTTCACAGGACTTTAGTAACAAAGGAAAGGATTTTTGGGTAGGCTATGGCTCTCACTGCCAGATGTACAATGCCAATGGCACTGTAAATACCGGTGGCGGGTCGCAGCAAATGGTATTGTATTTTGCTACCGAAGCAGTTACTAACATCACTGTTTCAATACCCACACTTGGTTATACAAGAACTTATGCCAACATAGCTGCCAATACTATTTTTGAAACCCCGGTTGGCGATATACCAAAAACAGGCACCAACGATGCCCGCCTTACAACCGAAGGCACTTTGGACAAAGGCATTCATATTACCAGCGACAAACCCATTGTGGCTTATGCGCATGTGTATAATGGAAGTATTTCCGGTGCCACCATTTTATTCCCTACCAACACATTGGGCAAGGAATATTATTCACTTAACTTCGATCAGTACTCAAACCAAAGTAGTTCTCACTGTTTTTTTTATGCAGTGGCAACAGATACGGGCACAACCACTATTGAGGTAACACCAAGTGCTAATACACAAAGCATGAATGCCAATACCACTTATACCTTCAATTTAACTCAGGGACAAGTGTTTAATGCATTGGGCAGTATTACTGGCAATAATGGTGTTGACCTTACCGGCTCCAAAATAAGAAGTATTGCCTCAGGCACTGGTGTGTGCAAGCGCATTGCGGTATTCTCAGGCAGCGGTAAAATAAACATCAGGTGTCCGGTAAGTGCGGGCAATGGCAGCGCCGATAATTACATGGTACAGAGTTTTCCAAAAACAGCCTGGGGTAAGAATTATTTAACCGTACCAACTTTTGGTATGCCTTTTAATTTTTACCGGATTGCCGTATCCGACCCCGCAACAGTAGTAAGGCTTAACGGTACTGTATTAACCGGCCTGGTCAATAATTTTTATTACCAGATTAACCAAACCAACCAGCCCAATTATATACAGGCAGATAAGCCCGTTATGGTTGCCCAATACATCACCACAAGGGGAGTTTGCGGCAACAATGTGGGCATTTCCAATAACGATGGCGACCCGGAAGTGATTTACCTCAGCCCGGTTGAACAGAATATTGCAAAAGTATTACTCAATTCTACACCATATTCCGGCATCACTTCACATTATATTAATGTAGTGATACCTAATACCGGCACTGCGGTCACCTCTTTCAAAATTGATGGCGCTGCGCCTTCCGCAGCTTTTGCTGTTCATCCGCAGAACCCGGGCTTTGCCTACCTGCAGCAACAGGTAACCGTTGGAACGCACACCTTACAATCCGATTCAGGCTTTAATGCAACCGCTTACGGCTATGGTGGTGCAGAAACATACGGCTATAATGCAGGCACCAATATCAAAGACCTGCTTACTTTCATCACCCCCATCAATCCTTTAAGCATCAGTACGGATGTTACAGCCTGTACAGGCACCCCTTTTTATTTTTCAGTTACATTGCCCAAGCACCCCGATTCACTTACCTCACTGATATGGGATTACAAAGGTTTTTTTGGTACGCACAACGATACCATCAATGCACCGTTAACTGCAGATACTACCTACCTTATCGGAACCAACAGGGTATGGCGGTACAAACTTAATCATACGCACACTTTCAGCCCGGCAGGTGTGTATCCCATCACCATTACTGCAGGTACACTCAATAGTGAAGGTTGCGGCAATTCAGTTACTATTGACAGGGACTTATTTGTATACGACCCGCCGGTACTATCGTTTAAAGGTGTAAACAATGGTTGCGTTACCGACAGTGTTGCCTTTACAGATACCACCAAATACGCAGGCACCACTTTCCCTTATAAATGGTATTGGGATTTTGGTGATGGCAGTACCAGCACCATAAAAGACCCCAAACATTTGTATGCCGCAGCGGGTACTTACACGGTAAAATTCGCTTCCGTAAGCAATGTGGGCTGCCTGAGTGATACGGCAGTGAGGACGATTGTAGTTACCGATGTACCCGTCGCCAAATTCGGCATGTCTGCTCCCGTATGCCAGGGAAAACCCATTACTTTCAGCGATACTTCCAGTGCTGCGTCGCCAGCCACTATCGTAAAATGGCACTGGAATTTTGGAGACGGTTTTACCATTACAAGAAACAACAACAGCGATACCACCCATATTTACAATGCCTGGAATGCCAGTGTAACCGATTCACTGCAGGTAGAAACCAATACCGGCTGCAAAAGCCCCGTATTTTTCAAAACATTTACGGTACATCCTAACCCTGTAAGTAATTTCACACTACCGGCCACTGTTTGCCTGCCATGGGACAGTGCCCGTTTTATCAATACCAGTTCATTGCAATATCCCCCCGGTGGCATCATGAATTATAAATGGTACTTTGGCGACCCTGCCAGCGGCACCAACGACAGCAGTATATTGATCAGCCCGTCGCACTTGTACAGTACAACAGGGCCATTTACCATAAAACTACAGGCCACCAGTATTGCCGGTTGTGTGCATGATACCACAAAAGTACTGTCTAATGTGTATGCACAGGCTCATGCAGATTTTACAGTGAATGCCGAAAACTGCCTGAACGACGTAACCACTTTTACCAGCAATGCTACCGGCAGCGGAAATGCCATTATAACCTATCACTGGGACTTTGGTGATGCCAGTACCTCCAATGCACAAAACCCCACACATACTTACCTTACTGCCGGTACCAAAACCATCAAACATTGGGTGGTGACTGACAAGAACTGTTACAGCGATACCACCACACACACGGTTGTAATCAACCCACTACCAACTGCCGCTTTCAGTTTTAACCGGCCTGCATGCGAAACAAAAACAATTACGTTTACGGATGCTTCTGTTGCCAATGCAGGTACATTGACCAACTGGGACTGGGATTTTGGCGATGGTAATTTTTCTACTGCCCAAAGCCCCACGCATACCTACACCAATGCCGGTTCGTACACAGTAACACTTAAAGTAACTTCCAGCAAGGGTTGTGAGAGCCCGCTGCTGATTAAAACAGTAGTAATAAACCCACAGCCTGTTCCCGGCTTTATCAACCCCGAAGTATGCCTGAGTGATGCTTTTGCCCTGTTTGTGGATACCAGTCGTATTGCTACCGGAAATATTGTTTCATGGGCATGGAATTTTGGTGACCCTGCAAGTGGCGCACTCAATACCTCCAATGTACAAAATGCACAGCACCGCTACAATGCCATCGGCAATTACACAGCTACTTTAACAGTAACCAGTGATAGCGGCTGTGTGGCCACCATCGCACAAAGCTTTACGGTAAATGGCGACATCCCTGTTTCCAACTTCAATCCACTGAACCCGGCCACCATGTGTGCCAATGATTCGGTAGCCATACAGGATGCAGCTACGGTTAACTTTGGCAGTGTAACCAAGGTGGAAATATATTGGGATAATGTAAACTTTCCGGCTGTATTTCAAACAGAGAATGACCCCTTCCCGGGTAAAATATACCGGCATTTGTATCCCAATTTTCAGAGCCCGCTTACAAAAACATTCTCTGTACGCTACAGGGCATATTCAGGAGCCACTTGTGTAAACGACAGGATAAAAACAATTGTGGTAAATGCTGCGCCTAAGGTTCAGTTTAACAATATCCCCAATATCTGCTTAGATGCCCTGCCATACCAGCTTACACAGGCAAGTGAAATTGGTGCTGTGCCGGGCAGTGGTGTATACAGCGGACCGGGTGTTACCGCCGGTGGATTGTTTGATCCTGCGGCAACCGGCCCGGGTACCTTTACCATCAAATATACTTTTACTTCAACAGCAGGCGGTTGTGTGGATACACTGTCAAAACCGATTACCGTGTATCAGCCACCAGTGGCTAATTTCGGATACAGCGCTTTGAACTGCGAAAAACAGGCCATCACTTTCAGCGATTCATCCAGCACACCAGTTGGCACCCTCACCACCCGGACATGGGATTTTGGTGACGGCACACCGCCAGTGATAAGGAATAACAATACACCATTTGCACATACTTATGCCACATGGGGCAATTATACTGTTACCCTGCGGGTTACCACCAGCAACGGTTGTGTAAGCACACAAAAGCAGCTGCCCATTACCGTGAACCCAAGGCCAAAACCCGGCTTCAGTTTCCCGGCAAGTGTTTGTTTGCCCAATGCAGTGATTTCCTTTACAAACAGTTCTTCAATAGCGGATGCAACAGCACTCACCTATGTATGGAATTTTGGCGATCCGGGCAGTGGCAGCAACAGTTCCACAGCAGTGGCCCCATCACATACTTATACCGCTACAGGCCCCTTTAATGTAAACCTGCAGGCCACAAGCATAGCTGGTTGTGTACATGATACCACTATTGTGCTCAATGTTATTCACCCCCAGCCCAAAGCAGCTTTCAGCATCAACAAACCCAGCGTTTGTATTGGTGATGATGTGAGCTTTACCGACCTCAGTGATGGAAAAGACGGCGTGGTAAATCAATGGAACTGGGACTTTGGAGATGGCGGCGTATCCTCTGTACGCAACCCGGTTCATTTATATACAGGTACTGATACGTTTACCGTTAGTTTATATGTGGTGAACAGCATTGGCTGCAACAGCGATACCATCAGCAAGCTGTTTGATGTGTTCCCCTACCCTGTAGTAAGTGCAGGGCCTGACAGAGTGGTGCTGGAAGGCGGATCGGTAATGATTGAGGCAACAGCTGCCGGTAACGATCTGCAGTATTTGTGGACACCCGGTTCATTCCTGAATGACAACCGCATACTGAAACCAACGGTGAGCAATATACCCGATGACATGACCTATACATTGTTTGTAACGGCAAGGGGCAACTGTGTATCAACTGACAAAGTGTTTATCAAGCTGCTGAAAGCGCCGCAGATACCCAATACATTCACCCCCAACAACGACGGCCTCAACGATTTCTGGGCCATTGATTACCTGGATACTTATCCCGGCAACAGGGTACAGGTATTTACCCGTACAGGGCAACTGGTTTTTGAAAGCCGCGGTTATGGCAAACCGTGGGATGGAACCATGAAAGGAAAGCCGCTGCCCATTGATACCTACTACTATATCATTGAACCTAACAATGGCCGCAAACCTATTACAGGGTATGTCACGATTCTTAAATGACAAATAGGTCGCAAAACATAAATAAAAATGGCTCCGGGATTGAACCCCGGAGTTTTTTTGTAAATTTATTGGCGCTTCTTTTTTTCATTCAATATTTTTTGTGGGGAATAGAAACAAATCCGGGATAAACAGGTGGTATCCATTCCATTTTACTGTACTTAGTTCAGCAGCCATTTTTTTGTCGCTTACCACCACCGCACAATTATGCCCTCCCAATATTGATTTTGAATCAGGCACATTCAACAACTGGACCTGCTATACCGGCAGTGTGGCAGCAGTAGGCGGCCAAAATGTAATATCACTATCACCCACACCCGGGGCGGTTGCCAACAGGCATGTGATGTATTCGGGTAACCAGGGCAGTGATTTTTTTGGTGGCTTTCCGGTAAATTGCCCCAATGGCAGCGGACACTCCATCAGGCTGGGCAATAATCTTGGTGGTGGGCAGGCAGAGGGCATCTCATATGAGTTTACCATACCTGCCAATCAAAACACCTATTCACTCACCTACCACTATGCGGTTGTATTCCAGGATCCGCATCACCAGCAGTACCAGCAACCCAGGCTTGAGATTGAAGCCAAAAACATGACCGACAACGAGGTGATTTCCTGTTCTTCCTTTACTTTTTATCCCTTTGGCTCCCTGCTCCCGGGCTTTTATGTTTCGCCAACCCAGCAGGATACAACAGATGTGTGGTGCAAAGACTGGTCGGAAGTAAGCATCAATCTTGATGGCAATGCAGGTAAAACCATTCGCTTGTTTTTTAAAACTTCCGACTGCACTTTTACAAGACATTTTGGGTATGCTTATATTGATGTGGATTCTGACTGCAGCAGTGGTTTTATTGGTGCATCATTCTGCCCCGGCGATACGGTTGTGAATGTAACTGCGCCATTTGGTTACCTGGGCTATACATGGTATAACAGTACTTTCACACAGGTACTGGGTACCAATCAAACTGTAAGCATTAAACCACCACCACCATCAGGTACCAGTGTGGCGGTAGAGCTGGTTCCCTACGTGGGCTATGGCTGCCCCACTACCCTGAATGTGGTGCTTACCGATGACCTGGTGGTGAATGCCGAAGCAGGGAGCGACGTACTTTCCTGTAACAATGAACAGGTGCAGATCGGCGCTCCTCCAAAACCCGGTTTAACTTACAGCTGGAGCCCCGCTGCCGGTCTCAGCAGCACAACCGCTGCCAACCCAATGGCCGGGCCTTCAGTTACTACTTCATATGTACTTACAACAAGAAGCTGGGGAGGTGGCTGTATTGATATGGATACCGTTGTAGTGACTGCTTCTGTAGTGGATACCAGCCTGAAACTAGCTGGTAAACCTGCTTTTTGCATCACCAGCGGGGATAGCGCTGTATTGTTTGTACAACCGGAAAAAACAGTTCAATGGTACAGGAACAATACCCCTGTTGCCGGTGCTGTAAAAGCAAGGTACAGGGCAACGCAATCCGGCAACTATCATGCAGTAATTACCAATGCTTTGGGCTGCAGCCTGGCTACCGGCTCTAAAGATATCCTGATAGAAGTACCCAACCCGGCGATAAGATATCCCGTTATTAATGCCACAATAAATGTTCCTGTGCCGATGCAGGCAAGGGCCATTGGTAAAACGGCAATTTGGACCCCCTTTACCTACCTGAGTGATCCTGCTGTTTTTAACCCGGTATTTACAGGCCTGTCTGAAAAACTGTACACCGTTAAACTGGTAACAGAAGGCGGTTGTGTAACCGTTGACACCCAGCTGGTAAAAGTTTTTAAAGAGGTCAACTTTTATGTACCCAATGCATTCACGCCAAATGGCGATGGACTGAATGATTACCTGCGGCCTGTGGCTGCCGGTTTTAAAGCAATCAATTATTTCAGGGTGTACAACAGGTGGGGGCAGTTGATGTTTGATCTTAAGTGGAATGAGGCCGGATGGGATGGCATATTCAAAGGTATGCCCCAGCAAACACAAACTGTGGTGTGGGTAGCCGAAGGTACAACTGTCGATGGCACCATATACAGGCAAAAAGGCAGCTGTATTCTTTTGAGGTAAACAAATCAGATATTCTCCCCTTTTTCATCACTTTTGCTGACTGTTGACAGAACAGTATAACAGGTTGCTTTTCAAAAAAGGAAATAACTGATTGTATGTAATCTGGCCCAAAAACACATCCTGCCATTGTAAACAAAAACGTACAATTATGAAAACAGTAATTATTCTGCTGCTGGCAGGAAATTGTATACCGGCCAATGCGCAAAACAATTTAACAGCCAATATTATTGAAGGCGGCAAAACGCTGGTGGACCTCATCCGGGTATTTAAAACACCCAAAACAACCGGAACTGCCAATTATTCAGCTGCCGTAACCGATAGCTGCACTGCAAAAAACATTGCCGATATTACTTATAAGAATACCTGTACCAGGGCTGTTTTTGTAAGCCTGTATAAACGAACCGGTACAGTTTATTCCACTCAGCCGCTTACATTAAAAATACTGGCTAACAGCCGGGAAAGTTTATATGAAATACCCGCCGGCATTTATAAATTTAAAATAGAGCTTGCAGAAGCAGCAACAAGGATATTGTACAAGGAAGGTGAAATAAAAATACAGGCCTGCGATAAACTGCTGAAAGAAGTAAAGGAAGAATAAGAAATATCATAAAGGATCCACTGCTGGCTTTGCCGCCAATACATCCCCGCAACGGTCCTGTAAGAGTGAGGAAATACTCAGCCGCATGCATTATACCGACGCTACTTATTAAATGGTCCAATCATTTCTGAGCTAATCCAAAGCAGGTCGGCATAATACCACAAACAGTTGGGCTAATTTGTATGTGTAATTGGAATTACCAACCAGTATACCTGCTCAAAAGCCGCAAAACAAAAAAGCAGCTCATTGCTGAACTGCTTTTGCGTTGGGTTACTAGGATTCGAACCTAGACAAACAGAATCAAAATCTGTTGTGCTGCCATTACACCATAACCCAATCGTATGCCCAAATTTACATTTGGAGTGCAAAAGTAAGCTTTGTCAAAAAATGTTCCAAATGTTTTTCTAAAATCAGCCACCTTTTAATTTCTGCAGGCTCTTCCTTGCCTCTTCATTGGTGGGGTCGTACAGCAGGTATTGCGTTAAATACTCAATTGATTTAGGCTTGTCCTTTTTTACATTTACATAATATACCACCAGCTTATACAGGGCAGAAATCATTTGATTCTTGTATTTTACCGTATCCCGCTGGGCAAAAGCCACCATATTTTCATAATGGGGCACGGCCAAACCAATCGTCATACTTGTATCCTGTGCTTCGTTGCATTTGATGCGGTAGGTGTAGCCATACACCTGGTCGGGGTATTTGTCCTTGTACTGCTGCCATAAGCTGTCGGCCAGTATATAGTTTTTTATGGCCATATGAGCCATTGCACGGTTGTACATGTCCACGTTGCTCGGCCTGGGTTTTACCACCACCAGCCTGTCCCAGGTAGCCGCCACAGCAGCCGGGTTGCCCGTTTTCTTGTACAAATCAACCAATTGCAGCAGGTATCCGATGCGGCCGGCGCTGTCAGATTCGTAAGCTTTGTTGATATATTCGATGGCTTTCAGCTCAGATCCGGGGAATTTTGCTGTTACTTTAGCGGCCATTTCATAATCGCTGGCCAGAATTTTTGAAGGATCCTCCACCTGCATAAATTCATCAATATTCTTTTTTGCATTGACTGAGTCACCCAGGCGCTCATAACAAAAAGCATTCAGCATTTTAAGCCGGTTGCCTATTTCCCTGCCACAATTCCCATTAGCCAGTTCACCCGACCTGGTAATAGCTTCGCTGTACTTACCGGAGCGGAAAAGATAATCAGCAGCAAAAAGATCTGTATTGCAATCCGCATCTGAATTGGTAATGTATTTATCCAGGTATTCCTTGGCCTTGTTTACATCCCTGTAAGAAAAATAATTGTACAACTCCAGGTATCCCGGTGCAAAAGCAGGGTCAACTTCAATGGCCCTGTTATAATTTTCAAGCATCACTTCATCATTGCGCTGTGTTTGGTATATTTTGCCCAACCGTACATAGGCCAGGGCATTTTTGGGGTCGGCATCCAGTGCATTCCGGTAATTTTTATCGGAGTTGCCGCCATCAATCAGCTTGCGGTAAGCATTGCCCAGTAAAACATAGGCCGTGCTCTTGTTTACACTTTTAAGGGTAAGCGCTTTATTGATGGTTTCTATGGCATACTGATAATTACCTGCTTTTGTATCTATATTGGCCCTGGCCACCGCCAGCAGTATATTGGCATCTTTGCCTGCGGCTGCACTTGCGGCTGTGAATTTGTCCGTAGCATCCCCTGTTTTGTTTTCCAGCAGGTCAATCTGCCCGGAAGCGGCTGTCAGCAAGCCGTTCCCTGCATTGGTTTGTAATGCCTGTTCAAAAACCGCTTTAGCTTTTGCCATGTCCGGCTTGGGCATAGACAGGTAGGCCTGCCCCAGCCAATAAGCTGCATCAGCATTCCTGGGATCAGCTTTTACAAGCCCGTCCAGCATACCAACAGCACTTTTAAACCGCTCGTAATAAAGCATTTTTTGAGCCTGATCCAGCGATTGACCAAGCGTACTCATCACCATAAAAACTGCCCCGAGAAAAATGATCCCTTTTTTCATGATACCTTAAAATATTAGTGGGTGAAAATACAAATTTTACGGTTGCGCCGCATATGTAAAAGTTAAAAATATCAAAATTATTAAGGTTGTTACGATTAGATTGGCAAGTATGTTCACCATATCATTGCCGCACCAGGCAAAACCCTTTACAATCACAGCCCCCTGTTCGGGCTTTTCCTTAATGCTCCCATCTGCTGCCATGTATTTTGCCTGCCAGCAACTGCCCAGTATGCTGTCTGCCAGCATTCCGCAGAACCCTGCTGTTGTAATCAACAAGATGAGCATTACAGAAAAATTACATATCAGCCCCGCAATCAATGCCAGCAAAGCTGCCGCTACCAGCCCTGCTGCTGTGCCTGCAACTGAAATTCCGCCAGACAAACCAGCCTTTACCGGCCGAAAATTGATAATATCTGCCGTTTTGCCCCCAAAATACCTGCCCAGTTCAGCGCTTGCAGTATCAGCCATGCTGATGCAGAAAGATACAATGGCTGCGGTAAAAAAGGCTGTATTTCCAGACAAGCCATAAAACAGCAGACAGGCAGCGGCCACTATTCCATTGGCCAATACCTGCACCCCATTTCGGCCCATGGGCTCTGCACCATCTTTATTCAGCTTAGATAAAAGGCTGCCTGATACCAGGAAAAGTACCGGCGCTGCAAATACCTGCCAGCCCCCTGTTACTAAAAAAATACAACCCATCCATAAAGCTGCCGCAGCACCGGTTTGGGTGAGCCATTTTTTGTATACAGCCGCTACTGCCAGTAAAATAAGCAGCATGAGCTGCAATAAAAATACATATGACTCATTATTTACTTCCATTGAAGCCAGCATTACATTCCAGGCGGCGGTAACAATGGGTACCGAAAAATTATCACTGCCCCTGTAAGAAAAAAGCTCTGTTAAGGCGGGCACTACTGCAAGACTGCAGGCAAAAATCAATCCGTGAATACTCAAGGGTCCGTAATAAAAAAAAGCCAGTACAACTGTTGTAATAAAAAATACAATAAAGCCCGCCCATGATTTTTCTTCCCTCCAGAAAGCCTGGTGTTTTTTACCATAAATTCCACCTGCCCAACCTGCCGCAGCATCGCCGGTGCCAAGTACCAATACCGCAAATACCACCTGCTTTACCGGGAATATGGGCAATACCAGCAATACAAAAAATGCCAGCGGAAACAGGGCGATGCCATAGCTTTTGTGGCTGCCTGCCTGCATAAAGCCTTTTTGCACCGCTCGCAACAGTATGAAGAAAAATAACAGGAAAATGTATGCCAGTAGCATCCGGTTTTCAAACCGGCTGATGGCCCATGCACAGGTGCTGATGGCCGAAATATGCAGCAGCTTACGGCCATTGATGGGCGAAAGCTTGCGGTATTTTATAAAAAGCATGCTACAGCAGGCTGCAACAGCTATGACCAGTATTGCAATAATGCCTGTAACCATATCGCCCAAAGACAAGAACATCATACATCAGTAACCCGGCACTGACTAATTAAAAGTCATTGACCGGTTATAATAATTTTTTTGTAATTTACTGGATAATGGTGAAAGAGCTGGAAGATTATGATTGGTTCCCCCGGGTGCTGCGCAAACAACAGCTGGAATTTATCGGGAATGTGGTTAAATGGTTTAAAATATATCAGCCGCTGGTACCGGTGCTGCGGCAGCAACTGGAGCAAAATAAACTGTCACGTATTACTGACTGCTGCAGCGGCAGTGGTGAGCCTGCTGTATGGATTCACGGCCAGTTACAGGGAATGGTACCAACAACACTCACCGATAAATTCCCCCAGGCAGTTGCTGCCGAAGTTACAGGCGTTGTGTACAAAAAAGAAAGCTGTGATGTAACCCGGCTGCTGCCAGTTAAGGATAACCTGTACACCATGTACAATGCCTTTCACCACTTCAGCACTAACGATCAGCAAAAAATTCTGCAGCAATTGGCAAGCAGCCGTGCCAGCTTTTTATTTGCAGAAGTACTTCAACCTGGTATAGTGGTGCTTTTAAAAACACTGTTTACTTCCACCATTGGTCAACTACTGCTTGCCCCGTTTGTACAACCGTTTTCAGTAACAAGGCTGCTGCTTACCTACCTGCTGCCGGTAAACATTGTTACGGTTACTTACGATGGCATCATTTCGGTATTGAAATCAAAAACGGCCGCCCAGTACAGGCAGCTTACAGCAGGCATCTCTCAAGCGGGCTACAGCATTACTGTGAGCACCGTTAAAGGCAATGGTGCAAAAATTGTTTATATCACAGGCACAACGTTACACAAATGAAGCAACTGGCAATACTCTGGAAATTCTCCCGGCCGCATACCATCATCGGGTCGGCCTGCAGCATAACAGCGCTGTATTTACTGTCTCTTAACGGCCAGCCCTTTGCTGCTTATGCCGGTGTGTACTGGCTTACGCTGCTGGCAGCCCTCGCCTGCAATATTTTTATTGTTGGCCTCAACCAGCTGGTGGATGTTGAGCTGGATAAGATCAACAAGCCCGGCCTTCCGCTGGCGGCGGGTACCCTGAGCAGGAGGTCGGCAAAATTCATCATTTTCAGCTGCCTGGGCATAGCATTGGTTGCAGCTTATGCAGCATCTGCTTTTTTACTGCTCATCATCAGTGTAATTGTGTTGATAGGCACTGCATACTCTGTACCGCCCGTACAGCTTAAAAAACATCATCTGCCGGCTGCCATTTGTATAACCCTGGTTCGTGGTATCATCGTCAATATTGGATTGTTCCTTCATTTTAACAGGATGGTCAACAACAGCAATTCCCTGCCGGGCTTTATCATCGTACTCACCATTTTTATCGCCGCCTTCAGCATTGCCATTGCCTGGTTTAAGGACATGCCCGATACAGAGGGTGATGCGGCGTTCAAATTCAAAACCTTCCCGCTGCTTTATAATAAAAACCTTGCCCTGCGGGTTGGCGGCGCATTTGTAATTGCTGCCTATATTGTTATTCTACTATGGGCATACCGCACAGGGAATTATTTTCTACTATACACCCATTTGCTGTTGCTGGTGCTTTTTACAATCAATCTTTTTTCGGTAAGGTTATCTGATCATACATCAGTAAAAAGGTTCTACCTCCGTTTCTGGATATTCTTTTTTGCTGCATACATCGTCTTCGGGATATGGGCTGTTTTGTAAATAAGGGGTATCGCAAAGCCTGCGCAGAGAACGCAAAGTTCAAGACTGTTCAAAATTGACAGGTTAAAAGGTTCTGCCTTCATTGATTACCGTTCGGCCCTGTCAACTGTCTGCTGTCAACAATCAGCTCTTGTTGTTCTTAGCAATACATTCCAGTTACTGCCGTACAAACCTTATTGTGCCGATGGGAGCAATGCTGCTGTTGCCATTGGCCAGTACCATGGCATTGGCCGGTGTAAGCAGCGATACCACCTGCTGGGGAACTGTTGGCGGATTATCCTGGTTGAAAATATCTCCCTGTTCAGTACCCGAATCGTAAGCATATACATTTACGGTGCTGTCGCTTATCCATCCGTCTCCCTGCTTCAGGCTGATATCATGCACACCCATAAACCAGTCAGGTGTGGGAGCCAGCATACTCATGCAACTGAAAAGCGGGTAATTGCTGTTACAATATATAGTGATGGTATTGGAACTGCTCAGCCCAGGGGTGAAAATAATTTGTGTGGATGTGGCTTTTTTAAGGGCAGTAAGCGAATCAATTTCCTGCAGCAGCGGAAAAGCATTCCCGTCTTCCGCCACTCTTTCCACTCCAATGCCAGCCAATACACCAGGCCGGAACATATAGGTGCTGCTGTTGTGCACCATGCCGATAATGGGGGTAAAATGCGCATTTACCGGTATGGGAAACTGGGGCGCCACCCACTTACCGGTAAAAGTAACCTTATAAACTGCCTCGCTGTAGGTGGATGCTTCCGGTTGCTCTTTGGTGCAGGAAACAAAAACAACTGCGGTTAAAACACAATACAAAATACGCATAAGCCTGATTTTATTGAAAGCAGCAAACTGCATGCGGCATTGCTGTCAATTAACAGGTACGTAAATAAAAGGGGGCTGGTTTTAATAAAAAAACCGGTGAGCAGTGCTGCGGCAAAACTGTTTGCTCAGCTAACTCTTGACTGATGACTCACCATTTGTGATGCGTGACTGCGTGGTTATCCAGGGCCACCAGCCTGTCACGCTCTGCCTGTGGCAGGTTGCACCAGGTTTGCCACATACCGGCCGGGCCATCAATCCACTTCCAGCGGTACTTTATGCTGGTAACATCGCCAAAAGGCTGCATTAAAATAAACCTGCGGTGATGAGGATGAATATTGCGCATCACAAAGCGGGTAAACCAGAAATACCTGGCAGAATAAGGGTCTTTTTTAATAATGTCGTAATGCGGTTGAATGGTATGCTGCTGTTCGTTCTGCAGCAGCATTTTATTGCCCAGGGCTATATTATCTGCACCTCCTTTTTCAATCAGCTTCCAGCAGCTGTTGTACGTATGCACTGCAGGATCTGTAGTGTCCAGCTGGTTGCATAAAGCCGTCAGTGCTATTCTGTCATTAAGGAATAATTCGTGCTGCCAGGCCAGGCTCTCAAAAATATCTTTGGCTGTTGCCATTATCTGCTGTGTGAGTACACATGGATCCTTTGCTATACGGGTAAGATTGTTCATACCGTAGAGCACCTGCCCACCGGTAAGCCTTGCCAACCCTGCCCAAAGAAATTGCTCCGGCTTTTTAAAATACAGCTCCTGGTAATAGTAATACAATTTGTCCAGCAGGCTGCAGTTATGCCGGAAACCCAATTCAGGTTTCCACGCTGCTTCCTCAATACCTGCTGAACTATATGCCTGGCTGATATATCCTGCGGCAATTTGCTTCACCCCATTATTCATGACTGCAAATTACCAAACTGCAGGTATTATTCCTTTGTTACTTTGCCCACACCACTTATGGAAGATTCCACAGCTGCGTCGCCACGGTACCGTATATCGCCCGCCCCGCTTACAGTTGCTTTTAATGAAACACTTGCATGCAGTTTTATATTGCCCACACCACTCACTTCCGCCTCAGCTTTTTCGCTGAGCAGGTCATAGCTGCTGATACTGCCTGCACCGCTTAATTCGGCCTTGTAATTCTTTGTGCGTCCCTGAATAACAATTTTGCCGGCACCAGACACATCTGCATCTACAGAAGGAGCATCCACATTTACATCCATATTGCCTGCCCCTGATGATGAAAGTGAAATTGAATTGCTGTTTTTAAGTACCCCGTCGGTTGTAACAGTACCAGTACCCGAATTGGAAATACTCTCCACTTCCGGGGCAGTTACATATACTTTAAAGGTGCAGTTTCTGAAACTGTTCATCTTCCTGATACTTATTACGAGGTTGTCTCCCTTTACTTCGGTATAAATATATGGTACCAGGTTGTCATCGGCTTCCACCACCACTTCTGCCACCGGCCCGTTTCTCACTTCCACGTCCACCACACTTTCCACATCAATACCTGTGAAGCTGCCGGTTTGCCTTTTTTCTTTTTTAATATTGCCGCTGCCGGTGATGGTTCTGTTGCGGAAGCAGGAAAATAGTGTTACTGCCGCAAAAAGCAGCATAAGATTCTGTTTTATGTTCATGGTTTATACTTTTAGCAAAGATGATAAAATAAAACAATATTAAATCACCAATTGTACCCTTTATTTACCTTCTGCATCAAAAACAGGCTCCAAAAAAGGAGAAAAAACAACCTTCGGGGCATAATTTCTTTACCTTCGCACCACCATGACGGAAAAGATTCTCATCCTTGATTTTGGATCACAATACACACAATTAATAGCCCGTGCAGTAAGGGAAGCCAATGTTTATTGTGAAATTATCCCCTACAACAAGCCTTTTAATTTTGAGCCCGGACTGAAAGGAATCATCCTCTCCGGGTCTCCCTGTTCGGTGAACGAGCCTGATGCCCCGGTGGTGGATGTGGCAGCATTTGCAGAAAAGCTGCCGATGCTGGGTATATGCTATGGAGCCCAGCTGACTGCCCGTATTTTTGGGGGCCGGGTAGAAAAAAGTGATAAAAGGGAATATGGGCGTGCAAAACTGGCCGTAACAGCCCCTGATGCACTGATGCAGGATATTGCCAGTGACTCACAGGTATGGATGAGCCACAGTGATACCATTACCATGCTGCCGGAGGGTTTTGAACTGCTGGGCATCACGGAAAGCATACCTGTAGCGGCTTTTAAAAGGCTGCATGGTCCTCAGCCGCTTTACGGACTGCAGTTTCACCCGGAAGTATATCATTCCACCGAAGGGAAAAAAATTATCCGCAATTTCCTGGTAAATACCTGCGGCTGCAGCCAGGATTTTACACCAGCACATTTTATCAGCGACACCGTAGCTGCACTCAAGGAAAAAATCGGCTCCCGGAAAGTGATTATGGCCATGAGCGGCGGTGTGGATTCCACTGTAGCTGCCACACTTATACACCGGGCCATTGGCAGCAATCTCTACGGTATTTTTGTAGATAACGGGGTACTGCGCAAAAATGAGTTTGAAGAAGTACTGGATATATACAGGCAGATAGGCCTGAATGTAAAGGGCGTGGATGCCAAAGATGCTTTTTACAGCAGCCTTGCCGGCAAAACCGACCCTGAAGAAAAACGCAAAGCCATTGGCAGCATGTTTATTGACATTTTTGACCAGGAGGCACACCTGCTGGAAGGAATTGAAATGCTGGGCCAGGGCACCATTTATCCCGATGTGATTGAATCAGTTTCTGTACACGGCGGCCCTTCGGTGACCATTAAATCGCACCACAATGTAGGTGGCTTACCAGAAACCATGAAGCTGGAACTGGTGGAACCCCTGCGGCTCCTTTTTAAGGATGAAGTACGAAGAGTGGGTGCCGAACTGGGTATCCCGGCTAACCTCCTCAGCAGGCATCCTTTTCCGGGGCCGGGCCTCGCCATACGTATTTTGGGAGAAGTTACTCCAGAAAGGGTACGATTATTGCAGGAAGCTGATGCGGTTTATATTTCGGGTTTAAAAAAATACGATTTGTATGCAACTGTTTGGCAGGCGGGTACTATCTTACTCCCGGTAAAAACAGTGGGTGTAATGGGCGATGAACGTACTTACGAATACACGGTAGCGTTAAGGGCCGTAACTTCGGTAGATGGTATGACGGCAGACTGGGCCCATCTTCCTTATGAATTCCTGGCCAATATCTCCAATGAAATAATCAATAATGTACGTGGTATCAACAGGGTGGTGTACGATATCAGCAGCAAACCACCAGCCACCATTGAATGGGAATAAGCGCCCGAAAGGGTTAAAAGATGTATATTTTGTATGAAAAAGATTGTTTTTTTTATTGGTTTGATTTTGCTGGCCGCAGGCAGTATGGCCCAGGCAGGAGTAAGAACATACAAAGTGGGAATTTTTGCTCCTTTGTACCTCGACTCTATGTTTAACGGATCAGGATACAAATACGGCAAGGATGTACCGAAATTTGCCATGCCGGGGCTTGATTTTGTACAGGGTGCGCAGGTTGCACTGGACTCCATACATTTATGGGATGAAAATGTAGAAGCCTATATACACGACAGTAAATCTTATTCAAAAACAATTCCATCACTGATCAGGGCTGGTAAATTAGACAGCCTTAACCTGATTATCGGCTCAGTAAAAGATGCTGAATACCGGCAACTTGCTGATTTTGCCCTGCTAAAAAATATTCCCTTTATTTCGGTGACCTATCCCAATGATGGCGGCATCACTGCCAACCCGTTTACCGTGGTGATGAACAGCACCCTTAAGGCACACTGCGAAGCCATATACGGCTATATACTGCAGAATCACGGTACCGACAATGTGTTTCTGGTGAGAAAGAAAGGTCAGCAGGAAGATAAGGTAGCAGGCTATTTCAAATCAATCAATGAGCAGGATGGCAAGGCCCTGCTGAATATAAAAACAATTTATGCTGACAGCAGTTTTTCATCCGACAAATTGCAGGCATTGCTGGACAGCAATAAACAATCCATCATCATCGGTGGCAGTCTTGATGAAAGTTTTGCAGGCACACTTACCAATGCCTGTAACGATCTGCATGAACAGTATCCCATTACACTCATCGGAATGCCCAACTGGGATGGGTTTAAAACACTCCTGAAAAAAGGAAATTATGAAACCTTCCCGGTTTACTTCACTTCCCCCTACTACAATAACAAGTGGGACATGTACAGCAGGATGGTGATCAATGCCTATAAGAAAAAATACAAAACACGTCCTGCAGATATGGCTTTTAAAGGTTTTGAGGCGGTGCATTTATTTACCAAACTGCTTGTTAAATACCCCAATGATATGATGAGCCACCTGAACGACAAATCATACAAAGTATTTTGCGAGTACAATTTCCGCCCGGTAACAGCTCAAAAAAATGCTGCCGTACCTGACTATATTGAGAACAAACATCTCTATTTTATCAAGCTGCTGAATGGCGCTGCTTCTAAGGCATGGTAAAAACAGGTTGCGGGGTTAATGATGCTTGTGCTGAAACTGCAGCTCTGAAGGAGACAGGAATCAATTGCTTAACCAGGTCTGCAGACAGGTTTGCGCAGTTTTTTTTTGACAGGTAGTACAACCCCGACTGCACCGCCGGTGAGAAGAGCAAGCAAAAAAACGAAAGTTTACAACAAGCCCATTACCTTGATGACAATCATTTTGTATCTTAACTTTATCATCCTGAAACGATGACACCCATGGTACAAAAAATGATTGATTATTTTAACAGCCTGCATCCGATGCCGCCCGAGCTCTGCAATGCCATAGCAGCCGTAGCCGAACTGCATGACTATCCCAAAAAAACAATCCTGCTGAAGGAAGGACAAATCTCCAATCATGCCTGCTTTGTGGTGAAGGGGTTGGCGAGGGCCTTTTATAATTCAGGTGATAAGGAAGTGACAAGGCTTTTTATGGATGAGGGATACATCATTACTTCCTGGCTGAGCTTTTACACCCGGCAGCCTGCGCATGAAACCATTGAGATACTGGAAGATGCCACACTGGCCTGCCTGCATCACGATGATATTGAAAACCTGTATGCTGAATTTCCTGAGTTTAATATTGTAGGGAAAAAAGCGACCGAATACTTTTTTTCGCTGTCTGAACAGCGGAGCCTGATGCTGCGCAAACATACGGCAGAAGAAAAATACCTCTTTTTTACAGAAAGACATCCCACACTTTTTCAGCGTATTTCACAAAAACAGATTGCCACTTTCCTGGGTATGAATGAAGAAACACTCAGCCGCACCAGGGCTAAAATGTTAAAGAAAAGTTGATATTCACTTCCGCAACCTGTTATTGACTTTTGTCAAGATTCCGGCAGCCTGGCCATTTTAATTTAGCAGTATTAATTCATCAAAAAAAATGGTTATGAATACTGTTAACAAATGTACAAAAGCAATATGCGTTTTATTACTTGCGGGGCAAACGGTGTACAGCCAGCAAAATTCCGGCGCAAAAAATTTTATCGGCTCCTATGCGGGCATCGAATGGACAAGCACTTCAGTCTTTATGGGATATACTTATGAGCGTATTGTACATGCCCGGTCATCATTGGAAGTTGGCATCAGGGCAAGTTATACAGCACCTTACAGCTATGGCAACATTCAATTTTTCAGCGGCTCATACAGCCCGCCCGTTACCCAAATAAAACTGGGCGTGCATGGCTATTCATTTCCCGGTAAAGCAAAAGTGAATACCGGTTTTTTTATTACAGCAGGACTTGGCATTGAATCTTCTTACCGGAAAGTGTACACAGAAAAATACAGCAGCCTCTCCTCCACCGCCGAGCTGGGCTTTGGCTGGAAGTGGCCCATCAACAAAAAAATGGTACTGCGCTGGACCAATACGCTGGGCTTTGCCGCAAGGAATCCTTTTTTGGGTGGAGACATGGCAACAACTTCTGCGATAGCACTGGGATTTTAAAGTAGCGGCCCTGGTTAACACATTTGCCGCTACTGCTATCTTCTGTTTCGCCGGGGGTAATCATAGCCGGGACCGGGTAATGGCCAATGAGCCCCTGCCCTATTTTGAAAGCTCCAGGTGTTGAGTAGTGGGTGTAGCCTGGCAGCACAAGATGTACCCTTCCGCTACTTCCGCTGCCGAAAGAATGGGGTGTTCCTTCATGCTGACCTTACCGGATGTGCAGCGCATTTTACAGGTGCCACAGCGGCCCCGCTTACAGGCATAAGGTATGGGCACATTCCGGGCAATGGCACTTTCCAAAACGGTGGTAGCAGCATCGCAATAAAATTGATAGGTGGTATCGTTCAATTTGACAGTTACCAGGGTTGAGGCGGGTATGCTGCCGCCTGGTTCAGCCAATGACATGACTGTTTGCTTTCCCCTTTCAAAAATAGCCCGGTGGCGTTGCTCATAATCCGTAAATTCGGTCCCCATCCATTTATCCCACCAGGTAAAATACAAAGCATAGTTGCCATTAAACTGCTGGTGGTGCATATTGTGGTGGGTGGAAGTGGTTTTGTATTTCAGTAAAGGCGTTTTGGTCCAGAATTTGGGGCATAGTTCGTAGCCCAGGTGGCCCGAAACATTGTTCAGCATATCAAATACCTGCACCGCAAGCAGTACGCCAAAATGAAGCGGCATCACAAAGGGGATGATAAAAAGGGCCAGGTTTTCAACAATGGCTTCCAGGGGATGAAAGGCAAAGGAGGTGAAGGGCGATGGGTCGGTGCTTTGATGGTGTACTTTATGAAAGATGGGGTACAATTTGGGGTGGTGCATGGCCCGGTGCGACCAATAGAAAAAGGTATCATTCAAAAACAGCAGGATGCAGGCGCTCAATACCATCCAGGCCCAACCATATTTCCCCGTATCAAAATACAGCATGCTAAAGCCTTTTTTTTGCAGGTACAGCAATACCGCATCCAACACGGCAAATATCACCACGCTGCTCATAGAAAAAGCAATGTCGTGCAAAAAATGACGTTTGCCTGCTTTTTGTACAGGTTGTATGCGTATGCGCCTGACCCGCTTTTTGTAAACCACCCAAAAAACCACAAAAAAAGGAGTGGTAAAGATAAGATAGGTCAAAAACTGTTCGGCCAGGGCCCCTGTAAAGTATTGTATTAACGTTGCTGTAACCATATTGCACTTTTTGTAATGATGGTGCAAAATTAACAGCAGGCAGTACCGGTGCATTTGACTTACATCAAATAATCATATCCTGGCCCTGATCCTGCTCAGGGTTTCCAGCGAAATACCCAGGTAAGAAGCAATAAAAGTTAAGGGTACTTTTTGAACCAGCTCCGGTTGATTGGTCAAAAGCAATTGATATCTTTCTGTTGCACTTAATGTATGAAACTGGAACAATCTTTTTTCCAACCACACAGCATAATAATCGCCCAGCATGGCATCCAGCTCCGCCAATTGGGGGTATTGCGCTTTGGCATGCTGAAAAGCGGTATAATCCATTACCGAAGCGCTCATATCGGTAATGGCCTGGATATGCTCGTTGCTTGGCGTTTGCATTACATAGCTTTCAAAAGAAATGGCCACATCGGTTTCAAAAAAAAATTCGGTGGTCAGTTCCTTATCCCCGGCAACCATATACTTGCGGGCAATACCTGACAGCACCTGAAAACTTTGCCTGCATACATGCCCCTGCCTGAGCAAATAATCGCCTTTTTTAAAACTTACCGTACTGGAACAGTCATTCAATTTGGCCAGGATGGAATCGTCCAGTTGCTTCATGAAATCATCAATCTTTTTGAGATAGGCAATCATTGTGTGGATGGCTTTTGCATTTTTTACCTGCAGCACAGTCAAAATTACTGCAATGTTTGTAAATGGGCAACCTGACAAAGGCGGCTTCACAATTTCAAACTGCTTGCTATCAGCCTTCGCCCTGGTTCGCTAACAGTACAAACTTTTTGCCTTTATAAACTACCCGGCAGGACACTGCGGGTTTGGCAGCGAAAAAATACAGCGTCAGCACTTGGCCTTAGCCGACCTGTCTACAACTCAGGTGGTGGCTTGATCCGTCAGACGCTGGCAAGGGCTGCGGCATTGCTGGCGCAGGGCTCCAGCCCTGATGCCATTTGTTACTTTTGTAACAACAATGGTTGAGTAACGTTGGGCAGCAGGACAGAGTCCTGCGCCAGATAGAGAAGGTGAAGTCACAATTTTTAAGCTGGCTGTTTGCAGCCTTCACCCTGGTTCCATGGCAGCACAAATATCATTGCCCAGTAATTTCTTTAATTCTTTGCAGGTCGCCATAATGGCCCGGCTGCAACAAGCAGCACTAACACATTGATGATTGCATTTGAAGTGTTTCCCGATGCAACAGAACCCGAACTGTCTAAAACAAACCAGGATAAAAGACCGGCGATAACTGTTTTGCGAACCTGTTCAGGTGCTTTATCATATACCCAGGCTGATAAACACCAAACCATTACACCCCACCCTAATAAAAAGCCACCTGTTAAAGCAGATAAAAATCTTGTGGTGGGTTCCTTGTAATTTTGAATGCCATCAATAGGCAAGCTAAGTACATCAAGTGTAAACCTGGCAGGAGCTGATGTTGAAATCATAGTACCTAAAAAGAAAACGGGGGCAAAAGAGCCAATCACAATCGCTGTAATTTTTAGCCAGAATTTGTGAATTTTTTGTGTCATCATCATATTCCAATTTTAAATGAAGACACAAAGGTAGAATGACGGTTTGCTATTTTTTAGACGCAACCGTACAATGGCTGCTACACAAAGTTGTTGGTGATATTTTTTAATTTTGTAAAATATTCAGATAACCATTTATGATTAAGATTATCTGCGTTGATTTGCAGAAAGAAATTTTCGAGTGCCAATGAAAAAACACTCTCTATTTGCTTTGGAGATAGCTTTACATTTATTTCCTTAACCCACACATTTACAAAGGCATTTCCAACTATTCTGTCAGATTGAAGTAAAGTGTCTGAAAATGACTGGATGTTCTGGTGTATCCGCAATTGCCTGTTAAAAAGCAGGTCTGTACGATGTTCTGCAAGAATATTGATTAATTCAGGTTCAATATTGTTTGCCTGCTGTTCTTTCTCTGCAATAATGGTTGATTGTTTGATATGATATTTCAGTAAATAATCTGTAAACAATTCAAGGTCTGCAAAATGATGATAAAATGAGGACTTACTTTTTCCAACTTTCCTGGCAAGCGGTTCAATTTTCAGCCCGCCATGCCCGGAAAATGCAAAGATTTCATACCCCGCTTTTATCCAGGTTTCTTTTTGATTGTTTGTGATGGAGTGTGGCATGTTAAAATTATGGATAACAATGGTTCCGCAATGGTGAGGCAAATTCCCGCTAATCCGGGACAAGTAGTGAAAAGAGCCTGCCGCTCTACAAATATACACATTATGTCAATAGCTGTATTCCCCTCCGCTCTGGTTCGTATCCCACGAAACAGAAGGCGTGGCAGTCATTCCTTCGCCGATGTGTCTCCGCCAGTACAAACTTACAAACCGCACAAACTAACCGGCGTGACACAGCGGGTTGAAGAAAGATAAATATGCTCCTCTATGTAATAAATACCTTGACTGTTGCAATCTTGTTTGGCAAAGTCATTACGGTAAAGAATTGTCATTTATTGCTTCCCTGTAATATTTACATTGAAACCAGGCTCAATCTGCATTGATGTGCCTGGCTGAAGGTTTAGGCTACGACATGATACATTGCTGCTCACAAATGGGTAGTTTGGAGCATTTGCATTTATGTACACATCAGTGTTATAATCTGGCAATGTATTACAATACCAGTTAGCTGGGTTGATCCAGTTACTATCTTGACTACCAGTCCAGCTTACTCCGAATTTTAAGGTGTATATTGGCCCGGTTACTGAACTTAATCCATTTGTAACCATGCAACGGTATTTATAACCATACCACGATGTTGGCGAGTTAGTAAGTTGTAGTGTATCCGTGGTTGCCCCTGAGTAAGCCAAATTGTTGGAAATATTTACAAAGCCATTGCCATCATCAACCTGCCACTGATAGGATGAATTACTGCCCGCAACTATGCCTGATACAAATTGTCTGTTTCCATTGAGGCAAATTTGTGCGGCAATTGGGCCTCTTGTAAAACTGTCGCTGACAATGCTACTCCATTTACCCCTGTCGTCCTTAAATGCCATAGATAGTCTATGCCTGCCCTGACTAAGTTCAGCAACATCAGTGTTCAATATCCATGAAATATTTTGCGCTCCAATTATTGAAATTGCTTTAGGATTCTGCCAATCGTTATCGTACCAGTAAACCTGTGTTGCAAGGTTATTTATGGGAACAAGTGCATCGTTGTCTTTGTAAAAAAAGCTGCTGTTTACCGAACTCCATTTTTTCCCGTCAATTTTAAAACGGATATTCAATGTATGTAACCCATTAGCCATAGAATTTGCAGGTAAAGTATTTAAAAGAACATAATTAGTTATATTCCCTATTGCATTAGTAACACTATCTTGGAATTTATCATCAAACCAATACTGATAGCTTGATGCACCTGCATTTTGTGAAGACCCTCTATAAAAAAAAGAAGATACTACAGAACTCCACAAACCACCATTAATCCTGAACCGCATATTAAGTGTATGCAGCCCCTCCGACAGAGAGGTCATTAGGCTATCCTGCAAAACCAATAAGTTACTATTGCTTATGTTTACTGAAGTCGTATCCGTCCAGTTATTATCATACCAATATTGATATTTAGGCGTTCCTGTAGGGAATGACGGCAGTTTATAAAAAAAAGAGTATGCTACCGAAGACCATAAACCATTAGTGGGCTTAAACCTTATGTTTAAGACATGCAGCCCGTCAGCAAAAGAGCTCATGTCCAAACTATCCAGCACAACAAGGGTGGAAGAGTTAGGTTTGGTTTTTGAAATACGTAAACCATAATTTCCGTCAGCCCAATACTCATATCTGCCATTGCCCGTGTTTGCTGTTGCAGGTGGCTTGTAAAAGAATGCTGAAAGTATACTTGATAATAGCGTATCTTTTTTAAAATGAAAATTTAAAGTGTGAAGTCCATTGACCAAACCGGTTGTTGAAACAAATTTTTGAATATTGTAATTGCTTGAGGAAGAAACACTGTAACTTATCCCGGAATTATAAGCGTTATCAAACCACAGTTTGTAACCCGACTGTGATGTGGCAACGCTATCTGACACAGATATAAGAACTGTTGCGAAATTATTGTCTTCATCACACTCATCAACTGCCTGACCTCCATCGGCTGCTATAAACAAGTAATAAATACCAGCAGGAGTTGAAGCAGGAATAGTGACTTGTTTTGATAATAAGATCGTTTGTGAAAGTGGCGAAATTCCTTGATTGACAAAGTACGTATCAAGATAAATATCTCCATTTAGCCCAGGAGTTAGTATATTGTCTTCTGATAAGTGAATATTAACATTATTGTACCCGGCAATAAAACTTCCACTGTTATCCTCGGCAAAAAATACTGTTACATTACTACCTGCTATAATACTTTCAGGATTAACTGATTGCCCGATTATTGTCAAGTCAGGTAACGAACAACATACATTAGAGGTTGCCAATTCAATTCTTCTTGGACTATTTTCCATTACAATTTGTATTCTGTATTTTTGGTCTTCAGTAAAGGTATTAACACAAGCATCGTCTGTATAATCCATGTAGTTTTCAAACATTTTATTGCCTAAGGGCAAGCAATTATTTGAAGCAGGCTGTATAGGACAACCAGACGTTTTCTGAAACTGCGGTGGCGTATCATCACAATAATCTGTCCAGCAAAATAAAAAATCTCCCCATATGTGCCTCAAACCCAAAAAGTGACCAGATTCATGGGTTAATGTTCTTCCTAATCCATAAGAACTTCCACCAAATCCTGGGTTAAAAATACTTCCAATAGATTGATAGTGCACAAATACTCCAGCGTGTGTATCTGTTTCGCCAGAACTAAGTCCAGGCAAGTTAGAGCTTATTGGAAATGTAGATTTCCCCAATAAATTATCCTGCAATTCCAATGTCCACACATTAAAATATTTATACGGGTCCCATATTGATTGTGGCATTACAGTGGCATCTACATAACTCTCAGCAAAACCAGTACTGTTGCCATTATAAGGTGGTTGGCTCCAGCCTTTAGTATTTCTGTCAATCCTATCTATGCCTGGTTCCGATAAAACTGTTCCATCTGGAGCAAGCCTTGCTAAGCAAAACTGTATTTGCGTATTTGCGGCAACACCATTATATGTACTTCCTGATTGATTTGCGAAATCCCGGTTTAGTTGTGCTAGTTGCGAATCAATTTTAGCTCTGGTTATATTTCTACCTAAATCACTTATGCTTTCATTATCATGTATAACATGAAATATTACTGGTATAATATAAGAATTGCTTTGTAATACGTTTGTTTGTTTGTTTTGCTTAATCTTTGCCTTCATCCAATCTTCAAACTGCTTTTCAGTTTCGGCATTGGGATTACGTTTAGCAAAGTTCTGCATGCTTTCAAATGTTGCGCATCTTTGTATCTTAGGCATATTTTGCCCATTAGCTGCAATAGAGAGGGCTGAAAATAATATAAATGAAAATATGCGCAAAAATAAAGTAGGTTTTTATAGTATTAGATAATTTAATTCCCCACCCTCACTTTAAACTGTATCTGTAATTGCCCATTACTATTGGTTTGAGCCTGCACCTGCTTAAAATAAATATGCGGGTTGCTTGGCACCGCTCCTTCCTTATATGGAGAGATTCCTCCATAAATCCCAATTTGTGTGCCATCATCCCCAGCAGTTAAATAAGGGCTATTTGGTTTTAAGTGATAATTATAAGAATAGTCAAACCAAGACCCGTTTCCCCCTGTGTTAACTAAAACTGTATCTGGTTGTGTAGTCATGTAATTATTTTGCCCAGGAATATTTATCCCACTTGTCCATAAACAATTATTACTTGAATTTCCAAGAAGAGCAAAACAAATTGATTGAAAGTACCAATCAACAGCAAACAAACCTTTAAAAAAACAATTTGAAAATGTAGAATTTGCGATTTTTATATATTGCCAACTTCCATTGGCTCCTAAAAAAATGCAGTTTTTAAAATTCGAGTATACAATTTTTTCGACATTTTGCATTATACAGTTTCTGAAAAAAACATTTGAAGATTGAATTCCACATACGTTTGAGCCATAAGAGCTACTCCCCGTTATATATTGAAATATTGAGCCGTCAATATATATATCATTCGCACCAGAAAGTAAAAAACCAGAACACTTGAGCCTTATAAAGGAGCTGTTACTAGAATTTGTACCTGAGAGGATTATACTATTATCAAGTTCAAAGCCCTCAAATGTACATTTTTGTTCTAATGTAAAAAGACCAGTAAATCTTGTTTTCCCTGTGCAAATAGTTGAATCAGGATAGTGCCCAGCGCCAATCATTGTTAAACGTTTCGAAATAGTTTTATTCCCGGCTATTACAGTGCCGGGTAGATATATATAATCATCGTCCACTGCCTTTGTATAAGCACTATCAAATGACGGGCATATATATGTTGTCCCATTGGGGCGTACTACTGCAAATTGAGGAGCCTGTCCAAAGCTGGCCTTAGCGATCAATATTGTAATAAACAAAAAGAAAATTATTTTTTTCATTGTATAGTATTTACATGGTTCAAATGTTTATTTAATCTCAAAATTCAGGAGTTTCAACTACCCATCCCCACAATCAACACACATCCCCATCCCAAAAAACAGGAAAAATCCCTTTTTTAAATCCCCATAAATGTATTACGAATATTGGTATTTAAGGCTATCGCAATGCTGATCCGGGCGGTAGCATTGCTAAAGTACAAATATTATTTATACAATCACAATTATTCTGCCCGCTAACGCTGGTACAAGTGTAAAATATTTTACCTTTACACAGTCAGATAGTTTAACATTAATATTCACATCATGCGTAGTTTTTTTCCATCAAAGATGCAATTACGTTATTGGGCAGGCATACGGGTGAAAGTCCCGGAGTTCATCTTTTGCTACGCATTAGACTGTCTGACAGTGATCTGCCCATTTTTTTACACCAAATTTTTTCTTCATGTCAGACAGAAAGAACAACAGTGGCCAAACGAACAACAGTAGTTTGACCTCAGAGACCGCAGCATCCACAGGAGTCAGTAACCTTCACGCTGCCGAAATCATCCGCAACTTCACCTTATTTTACCCGCCCGATGTGGCTAAGGAAGCCCTTTGGCAATTGCTATCGGCCGGCATGAGCGGCCCTGGTGCCGATTGCTGGGATGGCTATGAGCGAAGCAATTTGCTGCTGTTTTACCGGCTGGCGGGTGAGCTGGTGGAGGTATTGCCGGGCTTGCTGCCGCAGCAAAACCAACAAAGCTGATTGGATACAACGGCTAAAGAAAGTAATGGCCAGCCTTCGGGCTGGTTTTTTACTGGGTAATAAAACCTCATCCCGGCCTTCTCCCCCTCAATTCTTCGGGGCAGGCAGGAGAAGGTGTTGCGAAGATTGAAGCGAAGCCTTCGGGCCAATCTTCTTTTCGGTCTTCGCTGTTGCCCTTCTCCTTTGGAGAAGGGATAGGGATGAGGTCTATTAACCACCAATTGAAAAGTTCCCTTTTCCCACCAAGGGGGTCGCCGCACCCCTGCGACAGCATTTCGCGGCTTCCCGAAACCTTCCTGCAGGGGTGCAGCAGCATTTCGCGGCTTCTTGAAACCTTCCTGCAGGGGTGCAGCAGCATTTCGCGGCTTCTTGAAACCTTCCTGCAGGGGTGCAACAGCATTTCAAAGCTTCTTGAAACCTTCCTGCAGGGGTGCAGCAGCATTTTCCATTTGTGAAACACGCAGGCGGCAGGAAAGTATACTGCGAAATTGGGGCGGGCAGTTCTCCCTTAATTATACACTTCAAACATCAGCACCCTTGTACTAAAGTTCAGTTCACGATGCACAATGCTGAGCATAGCTGCTCCCGAAAACGGGCTGTATATCGTTTTCGGGCGGCTTTTTTGCTTACTTTTTTTCCGCAAAAAAAGTAAGAGAAAAAACTCCGGAAATTGCAGAAAACGGGAAACTAAAATATATCCGCTCTCTGCCCGGCCGTGCTGTATTACCCAAAAAACCTTATCTTACCACACTAAATTTCTGCTTCATGCTTTTCAAAAAATCAATCGCCATTGCGGCTCTTTTACTTTGCACAACGTTCACGCAGGCACAGGTGTACGATGCCGCTTATTTCACTCATTTAAAATGGCGCATGATTGGTCCGCACCGTGGTGGCCGCACGGTGGGTGCCGTGGGTGTGCCGCAGCAGCCCAATGTGTTTTACATCGGCGTAAACAATGGCGGTGTGTGGAAGACAACGGATTATGGCCGCACCTGGAACCCCATTTTTGATGAGCAGCCCACGGGTTCTATCGGCGATGTGGCAGTAGCACCGTCCAACCCCGATATAGTGTATGCGGCCAGTGGCGAGGGCATCCAGCGCCCCGATTTATCAGTGGGTGATGGCATTTACAAAAGCACCGATGCGGGTAAAACATGGACGAACACCGGACTGCGTGACGGGCAGCAAATTGGCGGACTGGCCATTGACCCCCGTAATGAAAACATAGTATTTGCGGCCGTGCTGGGTCACCCCTATGGCCCTAATGAGGAACGGGGTGTGTACCGCACTACCGATGGCGGTAAAAACTGGCAGCGGGTATTATACAAAGATGAAAATACCGGGGCCGTACAGGTAACCATTGACCCGGCCAACAGCAATATCATTTATGCAGATATGTGGGCAGGGCGGCAGGGGCCCTGGGAAAATGGTGCCTGGAATGGTAAGGAAAGCGGCCTGTTTAAATCAACCGATGGTGGTGCTACCTGGACAAAGCTTACTAAGGGGCTGCCCACTACCGAACAGGGGCTGGGCCGTATCGGCTTTTGCATTGCCCCCTCCAATACCAACCGCATGTACGCTACGGTAGATGCAGGAAAATATGGCGGCATTTACCGCAGCGATGATGCAGGCCAAAGCTGGACGATGATGAATGCGGATGAAAGGCTCTGGGGCCGGGGCAGCGATTTTGCTGAAGTGAAAGTGGATCCGCTGAATGCAGATATTGTGTACACCGCCGATGTGGTGGTTTGGAAAAGTATGGATGGAGGCAAAACCTGGAGCGGCTTCCGTGGTGCACCAGGTGGCGATGATTATCACCGTATCTGGATCAACCCCAACAATCCCAGTATCATTTTACTGGCCAGCGACCAGGGTGCCATCATTACCGTAAATGGCGGGCAAAGTTTTTCGAGCTGGTACAACCAGCCTACTGCACAGTTTTATCATGTAAGTACAGATAATGCATTTCCCTATAATGTGTACAGCGGCCAGCAGGAAAGCGGCTCAGTAGGCATTGCCAGCCGTGGTAACGATGGCAGCATCGGCATAAGGGAATGGCACCCCGTGGGCGTAGAGGAATATGGCTATGTGGCAGCCGACCCGCTTGACCCCAATATCATTTACGGAGGCAAACTCACCCGGTACGACAAACGCAATGGACAGGTGCAGAATATTGCTCCCGAAGCGGTACGCAGTGGTCAATACCGTTTTATCAGAACAGCGCCGGTATTGTTTTCGCCGGTGGATAAAAAAACATTGTACTATGCAGGCAATATGATTTTTAAAACACTGGATGGCGGCAACAGCTGGCAAACCATCAGTCCCGATTTATCAAGGGAAAGCTGGGATGTGCCGGACAATGTGGGCATATACAAAACCGACGGCATGAAAACCATGCCGAGGCGGGGAGTGGTGTATACATTGGCTCCTTCTCCGCTCGACATTAACACCATCTGGGCGGGTACCGATGATGGATTGATTCATGTAACCAAAGACGGTGGTAAAACCTGGAAGAATGTAACACCGCCAGCCATTACCAGCTGGAGCAAAGTATCGCTGATGGATGCCAGCTATACTAATGTGAATACGGTGTATGCAGCAGTAAACCGCATACGGCTGGATGATATGAAACCCCATATTTATAAAACGAATGATGGCGGTGCCAGCTGGAAGGAAATAGTGAATGGCCTGCCCAACGATCCCATTAACGTGGTGAGGGCAGATCCTTACCGCAAAGGCATGCTGTATGCCGGGAGTGAAAGGGCAGTGTATGTATCATTTGATGAAGGCGAACATTGGCAAAGCCTGCGGCTGAACATGCCTGCCACTTCCATACGTGACCTGGTGGTAAAAGATGATGACCTGGTGATTGGTACGCATGGCCGCAGCTTCTGGATACTGGACAATATTACGGCACTGCGCCAACTGGCTACCAGTACCAACCCTGTTACTTTATTTAAACCGGCGCTTACTTACCGGGTGCGCTGGAACATGAATACGGATACGCCCATACCGCAGGAAGAACCCGCTGGTGAAAACCCGCCTGATGGTGCGATGCTGGAATACTATCTGCCGGAAAAAGCAACGGGCACTGTGCAGCTAACTATTGCTGATAAGAATGGTTATGTGGTGCGTAAATTCTCCAGCAACGATACACCTTATACCATACCGCCGGTAAATATACCGCAGTACTGGATAAGGCCGCAGCAGATACTCTCCGGCAATGCAGGCACACACCGCTTTATGTGGGACCTTCACCTGGCACCGCTGAATGTACCGGCCAGCTACCCCATTGCCGCCATTTATGGCAATACGGCACCCGTTGCTACTTCGCCCTGGGTATTGCCGGGCAATTATACCGTAACGCTTACGGTGAATGGAAAAAAATATACACAGCCGCTGGTGATAAAAATGGATCCAAGGGTTAAAACATCACCTGCAGCACTGGCGGAGCAATACCGGCTCTCGTTTATCTGTTACAGCAGGATAAAACCACTCAGCGATATGATTGAGCAGCTTGAAAAAGCAAAAGCTACAGCCGGGAAGGAAAGAGCAGCAAAAATTGATGCACTCATCAGCACTCCACAAGGCAGCAGGGAACCTTCACTCAACAGTATCATCAGAAATTGCAGCAGCCTGCTGAATACGCTGGAAAGCAGCGACTGGCCGCCCACCACACAAGTAAAAAATGCTGTGGCCGAAATGGACAAGCAGGTGTCAAAGCTGTTTCCGGTATATGCGGCGTTGATGGATGGGAAGGATTGAGTAGGGTGATTTTAAAAGCGTTATTTCAAACCCATATATTTATTGCTATGATTTATAACGAAACTATTGTTATCCGGAGGAATTTGTCAGATGGGAAAGATTCCAAAAAAATAATTTGCAAATATGTTAAAAGCCCATAAACTCCTATTCAGCAGAGGTTTTTGAAGGATGGGCATCGGAAAAAATTGCGTTAAGAAACCGACGCAGGAGGTTCAGTGAGACAAAAAACAATAAATATGGACCAAACTAAAATTTTTTTGGCTGGTGTGAAAATGAAATCGATGTTACCACTGCATGGCTATATTCTTAGTTGGTAAGTCGCACTATTGGTCAGTTTTATTCGATTGTTGTGACTAATTTCATTTTAGCCAGACAGGAAAATTTTTAGCTTTTTTTTCCGCAGCCCTTGATTTTTGGTGCTTTTCATCAAGTAGCACATCCCGGCCGCAGCGTTGGGGGAAAAGCACAGACAACAATCAGGAAGCACTTTGAATCAATTGAGACACCAGCTTATGGCAGCAGTTTTGCAGCCCCGCTGCTCGGGGAATTTGAAATGCCACCGGCTGTTTGTACCACAAAAAAACTTAACTTTCCCTTACACTAAAATAACTTTTATATGAAACCAAGATTAATGCTTGTATCGCTGGCCTGCTTTGCACTTTTTGCCTGCAAAAAAGAAACACTAAATCACAACAATCCGGCTGAGGGCAGAGCTGCGGCCTTACCGGGTGCCGCAAAGCCTGCTCCAACTGTTGTGAGCTATTTAACCGGCAGTGCTGCCGACGTAAATACCAATGCCCTGGGCGGACTGCTGCTGATGGGTGGCGGGCTGGATGTGGATGCAGCCATTGCCTGGTTTTTGCAAAATGCGGCAGGTGGCGATGTGGTGGTAATACGTGCCACAGGCAGCGATGGGTACAACCAGTACATGTACAATATGGTGAGCGTTAATTCGGTGGAAACCATCATAATTGACAGCAGGGAAAAAGCAGCCTTAACAACCGTGGCCGATAAGATCAGGAATGCTGAAGCTTTGTTTATTGCCGGGGGCAACCAATGGGATTATGTAAACTACTGGAAAAATACGGCTACTGAAGATGCCATCAACTACCTCATTAATACCAAAAAAGTAACTGTGGGCGGCACCAGTGCGGGCCTCGCCATTTTAGGCAGCACCTATTACAGTGCACAAACAGGTTCTGTTACCAGTGCCCAGGCTTTGGCCGACCCTTACAATCGCTATGTAACATTGGGACAAAACGATTTTCTTGCCTCCCCCTTTTTGGTAAATACCATTACCGATTCACATTATTCACAAAGGACCCGGCAGGGCAGGCATATCAGTTTTATGGCCAGGGCCATGAAAGACTGGAGCTATACCACCATTAAAGGTATTGGTGTGGATGAACAGACAGCAGTATGTGTGGATGCAGCGGGCAGTGGCAAAGTATATGGCATCAACAATGCTTATTTTTTGAACAACAGTAACCTTGGGGCTGAAACCTGCGTGGCAAATGTTCCCCTCACCTGGAACCGCAGCGGCCTGGCTGTAAAGGCTTACCGCATTGCAGGCAGCAGCACAGGCAACGGCAGTTTTAATGCCGCTAACTGGACCTTCAGCGGCGGCACAGCTTATTACTATTATGTAAACAACGGCAGCTTGTTTTAAACAGGCCGCAACTTAAAGCAGGATTAATTTAAACCCGGGTTTAGCAGTTCACTGTAAGATCCGGGTTTAATCTTTGTATTCCCCGGTTACAAAATCATTTATTTGCTGCCATGTAAACTCATCCCTTCCTGTAGCATTACCACCCCTGGTTTTCTCATATTTCCTGTACCATTGTTCCGCCTTCTGGTATTCCTGCTGAAACAGGTAACACACAGCAGCGTTCCAGTAAACAAGCTGCGGTATTTCATCCACCATGCGGGGGTCATTGGTGGCCACCATATTTTCATAATAATCAGATGCTTTTTTAAAAATTGACACAAAGTTGGAGTTGCGCCCATTTGCAGCCTCAACAGCATCGCAGCCGGTTTTTATCAGTGCTACAATATCGGGTAGGTCCTTCAGGTCAATATCTGTTTTTTTAGTGTTGGGTTTTTGGTAAAACACATCTATAATATGTAAACTGCTGCCATATTTTTTCAGGTATTTTTTAAAAAGCCGGTCAGCCATTTCTTTTGCCGCATTTCTTTCGAGCTGTTCAAGTATTTTAACCCTGTTAGCCTGCCAGTAAGCAGTGGCCGAGTCACCCCAGGCAAAGGGCAATGAATATTCCTGTTTCTTAGTCATATCGGTCAGCACATTCTTATCCGGGAAATTGTTATAGATGTTCAGTTCAAATACTTCCTTGGATTTAGCAGATTCAAAGTCGTCAATAACCGCACCTGTTTTTGCATCAAGCAATTTGTAAGTGCAGGGATACCTGTACTGTACCCGTATCACTATATCATCCTTTACCGTAGTTACTGTCTTTACCAGGTCAAGCACACCCTCATTTATGACCTCCACATTAATGTCGCCGGTTTCATCTTTTTTTACCACATCCCAGTTGCTGCATTGATGGAAAGGAGCTGAAAATTCGGCATTTACAGAAAAGACCGCATTTTTAGGCACATAGGTAGATTTGGTATTGAATACTAATTTCATGCGCTTGCCTGTATAATCCGTTTGGGCAGGTGGCATATTGCCTTTGAGCCTGGTGTAATCAAATTTTGTTTTGGCCGATTGAGAAAATGTGCCAATGCATATTGCCAGCAGGAAGAGGGTAAATAGTATCTTTTTCATTTACAGATTTTCCGCAAATCTATTCCCGCAGGGGCAAATAAAAAAATCTCAGCTTACCAGTTGCCTTTTATACAGCTGAACGGTATTTTCCATGCCATACAGTAGCGCATCGCATACCAGCGCATGGCCAATGGATACTTCATCCAGGTGAGGAATGTTGTGGGCAAAATACTGAAGGTTCTGCAGGTCAAGGTCGTGGCCCGCATTAATGCCCAGGCCCAGCTCATGTGCTTTTTGTGCTGCAGCAATATATGGCGCAATGGCCGCTTCCTTATTGCCCTGTGTATAGCCGGTGGCATACTGCTCGGTGTACAACTCCACCCTGTCTGTACCGGTAGCTTTGGCGCCCTCCACCATTTCCACCACCGGGTCAACAAATATAGATACCCGGATGCCTGCTGTTTTAAATACACGAATCACTTCATGCAGGTAATCAGCTTCCACAATGGTGTTAAAGCCCTTGTCGCTGGTGAGCTGCCCGTGACCATCAGGCACCAGTGTAACCTGTGCTGGTTTGGCAGCAAGTACCAGTTGGATAAACTTTTGCTCTTTGGGGTTGCCCTCAATATTAAATTCGGTAATCAATACTTTCTGCAGTTCAATTACATCATTGTAGCGGATATGCCGCTCATCGGGGCGTGGATGTACCGTGATGCCATCTGCTCCCCAGCGCTCAATATCCAGCGCCATTTTAACCACATCAGGATTATTACCACCACGGGCGTTGCGCAGCGTGGCTATTTTATTAATGTTTACAGAAAGCTTTGTCATACCGCTATCAATTTGTACTGCTGAACTGCAAAATTGCTTTGTTTTTTTGGCATTTACCATCATTTTTTTATCACACCACAATTAAAAAGCCCCGGTCAGGAATGAGCCGGGACTGATTTATTCACCTTTAAAAAAAGACTTTATTGATAATGTAAATATACGGCTTATAATTATGAACAACAAAGCATTTATTCTGTTACTTTGTACTGATACCCTGCGGGAAAAGGCGATAAAAGATAAAAAATGGCATACAGCAGTTTAGAAGCATGTTTACTCGATCTGGAAAAGAATGGTCACCTCATCCGCATCAAAGAAGAAGTGGACCCCCACCTTGAAATGGCGGCCATTCATCTCCGTGTATATGAAGCCGGTGGTCCGGCACTGCTGTTTGAAAACGTAAAGGGCAGCAGGTTCAGGGCAGCATCCAATATCTTCGGATCGCTTGAGCGCAGCAAATTCATCTTCAGGGATACTTTTGCCAAAGTACAGCAATTGATAGAGTTGAAAAGCGATCCCATCAAAGCCATTAAACATCCCATTAAAAATTTCGGGGCTGGGTTGGCTGCACTAAAAGCACTGCCCTTAAAAAATCCTTTCAGCAAACCGGTGATGGCGCAGCAGGTGCAAATTAGTGACCTGCCACTGATACACCACTGGCCGATGGATGGCGGCGCTTTTATAACCCTGCCGCAGGTTTACACAGAAGATGCAGAGCAGCCCGGTATTATGAAGGCCAACCTGGGTATGTACCGTATACAACTCACCGGCAATGAATATGAACTGAACAAAGAAATTGGTTTGCATTACCAACTGCACCGGGGTATTGGCGTTCATCAAACCAAGGCCAATAAAAAAGGCATACCGCTTAAGGTAAGCTGCTTTGTGGGTGGCCCTCCTTCGCATACATTATCGGCAGTAATGCCATTGCCCGAAGGCATCAGTGAAATGACTTTTGCCGGTGTACTGGGTGGCAGGCGCTTCCGCTATGCGTATGATGCCAATGGCAACTGCATCAGCACCGATGCCGATTTTGTAATTACAGGAGAAGTGATGCCCAGCCATAACAAACCCGAAGGGCCTTTTGGCGATCACCTGGGCTATTACAGCCTGCGGCATCCATTTCCGCTGATGCAGGTACACAAGGTATATGCCCGCAAAAATGCCATATGGCCCTTTACCGTGGTGGGCCGCCCGCCGCAGGAAGATACCAGCTTTGGCGAACTGATACATGAACTGACGGGCAGCGCCATACAGCAGGAAATACCGGGACTGAAAGCGGTACATGCAGTGGATGCTGCAGGTGTACACCCGCTATTACTCGCCATTGGCAGTGAGCGCTACACACCGTACATGCCCATAAAACAGCCTGGAGAAATACTCACCATTGCCAACCATATACTGGGTACGGGGCAACTGAGCCTGGCAAAATTTTTATTCATTACGGCTGATGATAGCAACCAGCTGAGCACACACAATGTGCAGGCATTTATGGAATACATCCTGGAGCGGATTGACCTGGCAAGAGATGTACATTTTTATACCCACACCACCATTGACACACTGGACTATTCCGGCACTGGTTTAAACACCGGCAGCAAAGTGGTGCTGGCTGCTTATGGCGATGTAAAAAGAACCTTGTGCAGGGAAGTGCCATCTTCATTAAAAAACTTACAGCAGTTTGAAAACGCACAATTGGCTATGCCGGGTGTTATTGCGCTGCAAACAAATACATTTACCAATTACGCAACGGCTGCTGCGGAAATGGACATACTGAATGAACAACTGAAAGAAAAGGAGCTGAATGATGTTGCCATTATTGTTGTGTGCGATGACAGCAGTTTTGTAAGCAATACCATTGGCAATTACCTGTGGGTTACTTATACCCGCAGCAATCCCAGTCACGACATGTATGGCATCAACGCATTTACCCAAAACAAACACTGGGGCTGCCACGGACCATTAGTGATAGATGCCCGTATCAAACCACACCATGCACCACCGGTGGAGAAACTGCCCGAAGTGGAGAAACGGGTTGACCGCTTTTTTGCAAAAGGTGGAAGTTTGGAAGGGGTAGTTAGTTAATTGGTTTAAAGTTCAATAGTTCAAAGTTGATTCATAGCGGTTTGGGCATACCTTTAAACTTTCAACCCTGAACTTTTAAGCATGGCTGATTTCCGGCACAGAAATGTACAAGCTAATTTACCAGTATTATGAATACAGACATACAGGCATACAATGACTCACAAGCAACCGATGATGCAGCAATATGCAATTTGTTGGCAAAGGAGATAGATGGTCATTTACCCAAAGCAGAAAGCAAGATATGGCATGCACATCCCGTTTGGTTCCTGGATGGTAACCCTGTTGCCGGGTACAGCAAAATGAAAAACTGTATCCGCCTTTTGTTCTGGAGTGGCCAGTCCTTTGATGAAGCTGCATTACAAAAAGAAGGTAAGTTCAAAGCTGCTGAGGTTCGCTATACCAATGTGGAACAGGTTAATACAAAAGAGTTGAAACGCTGGTTTAAAAAAGCCACTGACATACAATGGGATTATAAAAACCTGGTTAAACGTAAAGGCGTGCTGGAAAGATTAAAATAAGCTTCCTGCAACCCGGGGCAGCTGTTCCTGCTGCGAAAAATATTGCCGGAGAACCGGTACACTACCCAACAATAAACCTCCTCATCACCGGAAGTAATAAAAAAAGTGGCCCGTTGCCGGACCACTTTAATTTACTATTTGTAATGCTGCGATTATTTCAGGTCGAAACGGTCAAGGTTCATCACTTTGGCCCATGCCGCCACAAAATCCTTCACAAACTTTCCGGCTGAATCTGCACAGCCATACACTTCTGCAAGTGCCCGCAACTCGGAGTTGGAACCAAAGATCAGGTCAGCACGGGTACCCGTCCACTTCAGCTCACCGGTTTTACGGTCACGGCCCTCAAACACATCTTTGGCATTTGAAGCCGCACTCCAGGTAGTACCTAAATCGAGCAGGTTCAGAAAGAAATCATTGGTGAGTGTTTCTGCACGCTTAGTAAACACGCCATGCTGTGACCCGTTATAATTTGTATTCAGCACCCGCATACCGCCAACCAGCACCGTCAGTTCAGGAGCCGTAAGCGTAAGCAGCTGTGCTTTATCAACTAGCATTTCTTCTGCAGATGCTGTATGATGCGCTTTTATATAATTGCGGAAACCATCAGCAGCAGGTTCCAGCACGGCAAATGATTCCACATCCGTTTGTTCCTGTGTTGTATCTCCCCTGCCCGGTGTAAACGGTACAGTGATGTCATGGCCGGCAGCTTTTGCAGCTTTCTCAACACCTGCACCACCTGCCAGCACTATCAAATCAGCCAGCGAAACCTGCTTACCACCAGCCTGGTTGCTGTTGAAATCTTTCTGAATACTTTCCAGCACGTCCAGCACTTTGGACAGCTGAGCCGGGTTATTCACTTCCCAGTACCGCTGCGGGGCAAGGCGGATACGTGCCCCGTTGGCACCACCACGTTTATCAGAACCACGGAAAGTGGATGCTGAAGCCCATGCAGTTGATACCAGTTGAGCAACAGTAAGTCCTGACTCAAGTATCCTGGTTTTCAGGGCAGCGATATCATTGTCATTGATCAGTTCATGTTGTACAGCCGGTACCGGGTCCTGCCATATCAGTTCTTCCGCAGGCACTTCCGGGCCCAGGTAACGTGTAATTGGCCCCATATCCCGGTGCGTCAGTTTAAACCATGCCCGGGCAAATGCATCAGCAAACTGATCCGGGTTTTCATGAAAGCGCTTTGAAATTGGCCCGTAAATGGGATCAACCATGAGGGCAAGATCGGTTGTAAGCATGATGGGTGCATGACGTACCGCAGGATCATGGGCATCCGGCACAGTACCAGCACCGGCACCGCCTTTTGGTATCCATTGATGGGCACCGGCAGGACTCTTTGTAAGCTCCCACTCAAATCCAAAAAGATTGTCGAAATAATTATTGCTCCACTTTGTTGGCGTGGTTGTCCAGGCACCTTCAAGACCGCTTGTAATGGTATTCACCCCATTGCCGCTGCCAAAGCTATTTTTCCAGCCAAGTCCCTGTTGTTCAATGCCTGCAGCTTCCGGCTCGGAGCCCACATACTTGCCGGGGTCGGCTGCGCCATGTGTTTTTCCAAATGTATGTCCGCCAGCAATCAATGCAACTGTTTCTTCATCATTCATCGCCATACGGCCAAAAGTTTCCCTTATGTCACGGGCAGAAGCCAGTGGGTCAGGGTTTCCGTTAGGCCCCTCCGGGTTTACATAAATTAAGCCCATCTGAACAGCGCCAAGCGGGTTTTCCAGTTCACGGTCACCGGTATAGCGTTTATCATCCAACCACTTGCCTTCAGAACCCCAGTAAATATCTTCGGAAGGCTCCCACACATCTTCACGGCCGCCGGCAAAACCAAAAGTATTGAACCCCATTGACTCAAGGGCGCAATTACCAGCAAGAATCATCAGGTCGGCCCAGGAAATTTTCCTGCCATATTTCTGTTTGATGGGCCACAGCAGCAAGCGTGCCTTATCAAGATTGGCATTATCGGGCCAGCTGTTGAGTGGTGCAAAGCGCTGGGTGCCTGCACCGCCTCCGCCGCGGCCATCGGCAATTCGGTAAGTACCTGCACTATGCCAGGCCATCCTGATAAAGAAGGGGCCATAGTGACCATAATCTGCGGGCCACCAGTCCTGCGAAGTGGTCATAAGGTCAACGATATCCTTCTTCACTGCTGCCAAATCGAGGCTTTTAAACTCTGCCGCATAATCAAACGACTCATCCATCGGATTGGAGGCAGCCGCATGCTGGCGGAGTATATTCAGTTTCAGCTGGTTGGGCCACCAGTCACGGTTCCTTGAGCCTGCACCAGCAGTTTGCTTTAAAGCGCCACTACTAAATGGGCACTTAGCTTCATTTTTATCCATTGTAAGATTGATTTTTATTTTCTTAAGTTACAGGTGGCAAATTAGTAAAAAAAATATTGAATTGATTCATTTTTCCATAGATAATATCTATTGGGCATTTTTAAATCTTATAAATTGTAACGGCCTGTAAATTATTCTACGGAGCAAGGCAGCCGGCAGCATTGAAGCACTCTGGCAATATGCAACTCAATATGCACCCCTTAATAAACAGTCTGATAAGGATGCAGAGCTTGCCGCATGCAGCGGAACAGGCATCAGCACCAGGAATCAGAACTGCATGCTGCCAATTAAAAAATGCTTCAGCCCGTTATACCTTTCCGCACTGTACTGTTTTTTACTGAAACAATTTTTCTGTACAGGTCATCAGGCACAAAAGGTTTAAGCAGGTAGTCAGTAAACCCGGCATTCAGTAAATCATCTTTCATATTTTCATATACCCCTGCGGTAAAAGCGATTGTTGGGATTCCCTTGCCCAGCATATTTATTTTTTTAACTGCTGCCCTTCCATCCATTACCGGCATTTCAAGGTCAATCAATACCAGGTCAAAGTCCTCTCCGGTACATTTTTCATATGCTATCAATCCATTTTCTGCTTCTGTTACCTGTATACCCCAGCGCTGCATTACCTTTTTGGCCACCATCATGTTCACCTGGTTATCCTCTGCCACCAGCACTTTAAAGCTTTTTAAATTTTCTACGGTAAGCACTTCCCGCTCCACCAGTTCAACCTCCTGTATTTTATACAATGGAAGAGTTACATCAAAATAAAAATGGCTGCCCCTGCCCTTTTCACTGTTTACGTGAAGTGTGCCGTTGAACAGGCTTATCAAATTGCGGCAAATGGTTAAACCGAGGCCGCTGCCGCCATACCTGCGGGTAGTGGCAGAATCTCCCTGGCTGAAGCTTTCAAATATTTTACCCAGGTGATGGCTGGCCACGCCTATCCCGTTATCAGCAACTGAAAAAAGTATTTTTATGCTGCTTTCTTCCATTTTGATAATGGCTGCCGACACTGTTACTGAACCGTTTCTTTCAGTAAACTTTAGTGCATTGGAAATGAGGTTGTTCATTACCTGCTGCAGCCTCAGTTCATCTGCAAAAACATCCAGGGTTGAAAGCCGCTCGTCTGTATCTATGGTATAACTGATGCCCTTATCTTCAAATAACTGCCTGAAGGTTATATCCAGCTTATAAGCAAACTCCTTTACATTAAACCGGTAGCTGTTCAATTCTAATTTACCTGCATCAATTTTACTGAAATCCAGTATATTATTTACCAGGCCAAGCATATGCTCTGAAAGATTGGACAGTACGGTCAGGTGATACTCCTGCGACGGCAGGTATGCTTCGCTTTTCAATATATGGGAGGTGCCGATGATTCCATTAAGCGGTGTACGCAATTCATGGCTCATATTACTCAGGAAAGTGGTTTTTGCCTTGGCAGCATGCTCCGCTACCCTTTTGGCCTCCAGCAGCATTTTTTCATTGAGTATATTTACCCTGAAAATGCTCATTACAAAGAATGCACAAAGCAAAACACAGGCACAGGAGTTGAAAATAAAAATAAACTGGTGCACTGCTTCCGGCAGGGGGAATGGCTCAAAATACTCATTGGGCAGCCAGATTGTAAGCAAAATGCAACCCACAACAAAAGTGATGGTACCTGCCAGCATTTTCTTCTCTTTTTCGGGATCATAAAAAACGATGAAGGAAAGTATCACTACAAAATAATAGAAGAACATGCTTTTTTCATCCATCATCAGCTTGTAATAAACCAGTATGGTAAATGCGTCGGTACAGATGAGTACAGACTTGGCAACCCCGTATTTTTGCCTGAAATTGAGGTACAAAGCCACTGCGGTTCCGGCAATGGCCAGTGTGTTGACAAATACAATACGTGGGTACCATTCTATAGTGCAGTAGATGGTTGAAAAAATCAGTATCAGTAATGGAACCAGTGCAATCCTGTTGGTGAGCCTGATGCGGTTGGCCTCGGCCTGGTTTTGCGCACCTTGTACACCTGTATTAAAAAGCCCTGAAATATTCAGTTTCATCATTGGTTCTGTCTGTTAATAAAAAAATCCTCCTGCAGGTGAAATGTAACGGTTTGTGTTGTCAAATATTGCAAATTATCACTTTTTCATCATTTTTATCCTATACATTTCCGTTATCCCGGCTGCAGTACTTGCTGTTTAGGGCAACCTGCCCGGTGCTTTTTGTTTATTCCTGATTTACAGCATCAACAGCTGGAAATACAGCAGTGTAAACCGGGGCTGTAATCCATCACTATTCAACCAATCTACCGGAAGTCTCTTCTGCCAGTTTCATTTTTCACTGCCGGAATGCAGGGCACATCTGCCTGCGAATCAGGTACTCCTTCATCATTTAAAAAAGCCCGCAATGGATATTCGTTCCGCCGCCTTACCCTGCTTTTTTGCCTGTAAAAGAATAAATTCTTACATTACATCCGCAATTAGAATACAAACTTAACTATTGATTGAAATGAATTTTTGGTTACAAAAAAAATCAGCCTGGGCTGCTATCACCTGCATCCTGCTGACCAGTACTGCCGCCCTTGCGCAGCAGGGCGAAATAGTGGGTGTGCCCCATGCCGGTGCCATGGGCATCACGGTAAGCGTTGCTGATATACAGGCTAAAACAGCCATTGCCGACCTTACACTTAAGCCGGTACATTTAAAACTGGAAGGCGGGGCAATGCGCCACCCGGCCATTAACCCGGCTGCTCCGCAGGTTGCAAGCTGGCCACCCGCCAACCCTAACAGCCCTAATTCGCCTAATGGCATCACTGCCACACAAACCATTCACTCAAACTTCCTTGGAGCCACATTAGGTGAGGCTGGCTCTGTGCCGCCAGATAATATGGGTGATATTGGTACCACACAGGTATGCGTAGCTGCCAATGGCCGGTTAAAGTTTTATACCCGTAATACGGTATGTGCAGCGGCGCAAACCACTGTTACCACTACCTCTAACACACCACTGGCAGGCCCGGCGTTAAATGCTGACCTGGATGTGTTTTTCAGCTCCGTTACTGCTGCAGGCGTAAGCGATCCGCATGTACGGTTCGACAGGCTCACCAGCCGCTGGTTCATTGTAGCCATTGATTTGCTTGCTTCGTCCAACAGGTGCGTAATAGCTGTGAGCAGCGGGCCAACCGTAACTTCAACTGCCAATTTTACTTTTTTCTCATTTATATATGATGCATTGACCCCGGTGCCACCTTCACCTTATGCTGGTGGTTTTTTTGATTATCCAACCCTGGGTATTGATGCCAATGCCTTGTATATCGGTGGCCGCATGTTCAATGCTGCCGGCACTGCTTATACAGGTGCTTCCGTATTTGTGGTTCGCAAAAGTTCGGTATTGGGTGCAGGCCCTATTGTAACTACTGCTTTTCACCAGATTGGCACTGCCGCTGCAGGCATTTACACGCCCCAGGGTGTTGATAATGACGACCCCACTGCAACAGCGGGTTATGTAATTGGTGTAGATAATGCTGTTTTCAGTCAACTGGATATCCACCGCATTTCAACTCCGGGCGGCACCCCCACGGCTTCGGCTGTAATTGCCCTAACGGTACCCACCACCAGCAGCCCGCTTAACCAGGTAAACAGCTTAGCCGGCAATACATTAGATGTTAATGACGACAGGGTATTTGCTGCCATGATACGCAAAAACAAAATTACAGGCATAAGCTCCCTGTGGACGGCCCATGCTATTGCCGTAACCACCGCAGGTACTGGTGCTAACAGTGGCGCAGGCAGGCGCAACGGTGCCCGTTGGTACCAGATAGGTAATTTAAGTACTACTCCCACACTCACCCAATCGGGCACTTTATTTGATGCAGCGGCCACCAATGCAAGAGGTTTTATTTTCCCTTCCATTGCCATGAGCGGGCAGGGTCATTCTGTTATTGGTTTTACCACAGCTTCTGCTGTTAATTTTATTGATTGTGGTGTGGCAGGTCGCTACCGTACTGATGCGAATGGTACCATACAGCCTTTTACACTGGCTACATCAGCTTCTACCACTTATGCCCCTTCTTTTGATGCCAGCCCCTTCCGCTGGGGGGATTATACACAAACCGTGGTAGACCCGCTGGACGACATGACCATGTGGAGTTTTATTCAATATGCCAATGCATCCAACAGCTGGGGCGTAAGGGCAGTGCAATTAAAAGCGCCACCACCAGCCACACCCACAGCGCCCGGCACTATAGGCTGCGGTTCTATTGTAAGTACCAATTATGTAACACCGGTTACGCTCAATGGTACTTCAGTGAGCAATTCAGAGTTTTATGATCCTGGTACAGGCTATACCAACAGGCTTGCTGTAACTACCACAGGTGCAGGTGTTTCCATCAGCAGCCTGGTATTTGTAAGCCCCACACAAATTACTTTTAATGTTACCTGGCCGCCTGCACTGGCAGGAACCACGCAAACATTAACCATTACCAACCCCGATTGCCAGAGTGTAACCACTACGTACACCCTGCCAACCGGCTGCACCCCTATACCTGTGCGCTGGATCAGCTTCACCGGCAGGGAGCAGAACAAAAAAGCTGTGCTTAACTGGGCCACTGCCAATGAGTACAATAACAAATATTTCATCATCGAAAAAAGCGGCAGCAACAACAGTGGCTTTGCCGAAATTGGCCGCATCAATTCCAAAAATGTGAATGGTGACAATTATGACTTTACAGACAACGACCCCGCAGCAGTAAATTACTACCGCTTAAAGCAGGTGGACAATGACGGCAAGTTCACTTATTCAGATGTGGTACTGGTGAAAATATCCGGCAAGTTCAAATTTACAGCCTACCCCAACCCGGCAAGCAATAAACTTACTGTTGAATACGATGAAGCATACCGCAAAGGAAACATCTCATTGCTGAACAGTGATGGCAAAAAAGTACTGTCACGCAGTATAGCAGGCTTTAACAGGGAAGTGCTTGATGTAAGCAGCCTGGCAGCAGGCATGTACATCATAGAAATACAAGCTGCCAATGGTGAAAAACAGCAGCAGAAAGTACTGATAGAACGTCAATAACCCATTCAATAAATTTTACATAAAAGGTCTGCAGCAATGCAGACCTTTTTATTAGTGCAGATAGTAGAACAGAAATCCTCCGGCATTGCCAAAATTCGGATCAAAGTTTCCTTTTGTATAATGGTATCATTCTGTATATTTATCCTTTCAATAATCGACCGGCGCTGCCAACAGGCCCGGGGCCGCAAACAAAATGCTTTATTATGCCAATAAGAATGGTAGATGATCCGGAAAATCAGAATGATTACAACGAAAATAATAATGATAATTCCGGCGGGCGTGGTGGCGGAGGCGGTATTAACCTGCCCGGCGGTGGTGGTGGGCTGCTGAATTTTTTGCCATTATTACTCGGCCTCTTCCGCGGTGGTGGCAAGGGCAAACTCATTTTTCTGCTGATTGCTGCAGCTGCTGCTTATTTTTTCTTTTTCAGAAAGGGAAGCAGTTGTAATTTCCTGAGTAATGCTGCATCAGCTTTTCAAACCGGTGGCAAGCTGGACCCTAATGAGTTTAAAAAAGCAGGTGTGTATGAAGGGCTGGCGGATGAAGCAGGTAAAAACCCTCTGCCGGAAAGTGTGTCCCTGCTGCGTTATGCGCCCGGCAGGCAAAACCAGGGCAAACAGGGCAGTTGTGTGGCCTGGAGCAGCGCCTATGCTGCACGCACCATTTTACAAAGTACCAGCACCCGTACCGATGCCAATGCGGTGGCCTTCAGTCCCGCCTATTTATACAACAATATCGGGCTTGATGGCTGCCAGGGTTCCTATATCATCAGAGCCATGGAGTTTATGCAAAAGCAGGGTGCCCTGCCCTATGCCAAATTTCCTTACGATGAAAACAATTGCAGCAGGCAGGCCAGCAGCAGCCTGAATGCCGAAGCGGCACAATACAAGATACATGGATTCAACCGCCTTACAGATGATGATGCGGTGACCAATCTTAACCTGAGGGCTGTAAAAGAACACCTTGCCAAAGATGCACCCGTAGTGATAGGCATGATGGTTGGCGGTTCATTCATGCAGGAGATGATGGGGCAAAAAGTATGGCATCCTACCAGCAGCGATTACGCACAAATGGGTTTTGGCGGTCATGCCATGTGCGTTATCGGTTACGACGACCGGCTCGAAGGCGGGGCATTCCAGATAATGAACAGCTGGGGTACCGATTGGGGGGAAAATGGCATTGGCTGGGTACGCTATGCCGACTTTAGAAAATTTGTACGGGAAGCCTATGGCATTGACCCGCTGGTGAAACAGGGCGCTGCGTTAAATGTTGATTTTGAAGTGAACATCGGGCTGGTAAACAACGATACCAGGCAATACATTCCTTTACGTGCAGGAGCAGGCAATGTGTTCAGCACAGTATCACCGGTACGCAAGGGTACAAAATTTAAAGTAGAAGTAAAAAACGGCATTGAATGCTATGTGTATATTTTTGGGCAGGATACCGATAACAGCAGCTATGTTTTGTTTCCTTATAATGCCAGCCACTCTCCCTATTTTGGCATTACCGGATACCGGCTCTTTCCCCGCAAGCAATCGCTTATGGCCGACAGTATTGGTACGAAAGACCTGATGGCAATAGTGGTAAGCAAAACACAGCTTGATTACAATACCCTGAACCAAGCCATCAACAAAAGCACACAGGCCACTTATGCAGGCAAGCTCAGCGAAGCCATCGGCACAGCAGCCATCTCCAATGTACGGTTCAGCAATACCGGCAATGGCGCCATGGCCTTTAAAGCCGATGCGGGCGAAACGAAGAATGTAGTGGGCTGTGTGGTGGAGATCAACAAACAATAAATACCTTTGCGGCGAAAAAGGCGACATGAAAATAAGAAGCATTCAATTAGATAATTTTAAGCGGTTTACCAGTCTTCGTATTGAGGATATTGGCGATGACGTGAAATTAGTTTTACTGATTGGGTCGAATGGGTCGGGTAAGTCATCTGTTTTTGATGCATTTGAGTTTGTAAATAGCTCAATACAAGATGGAATTGGTACTAGAATGAATGAAGAATACTGTGTCAAAAATCCAGAAAAAAAATTTTCTGCAGCACTCACAATCAATGACGGTTCAATATTGAGAGCACCCGACATAGAATTGTTTAGACGTAATGGACAAAAAATATTTTATGGCAGAACAAGTTTTCGACAAATCCCCAGGCTAAAGCGCACGACCTTAGGAGAACAGAAATTTGACATAATTAAAGATTCGGACAGGCCGAAATATTTTATAGACAGGGACGAGCGGTTTGAAAATGATTTAGAAAAGATAACAGCAGATTTTTTAAATGCAGTATATGAGTCGAATGATACCAGAGATCAGATAGTTGCAAGGTATATTGGCCCTATCAATGCCGCTCTGAGCAATATCTTTGGCAATTCCAACTCCACTTCGCTCAGGTTAACTAAAATCATTCCGCCATTAGATGGCAAAACTGCACAGGTAATTTTCAAAAAGGGGGTTTCCGAAATACATTATGATTACCTGAGTGCGGGCGAAAAAGAAGTTTTCAATATCCTTATCAATTTATTAAGCCGCAGCAGCTTGTACCAGGATTCCATTTATTTTCTGGATGAAATTGACCTGCACCTGAATACAGCCCTGCAATATGCGCTGCTGAAGGAAATTACCGAAAACTGGATACCCAATAACTGCCAGTTGTGGGTGGCATCGCACTCTTTGGGCTTTATTGATTACGCCCATGACAATGAGCAGGCTGCCATTGTTGATTTTGATGATCTTGATTTCGACAGTCCGCAGGTGCTTACGCCACTATCCAAGGAAAAATTATCTGTATATGATGTAGCCATACCCAAAGCTACCATTTCAAAAATTTTGAAAGGTTATAAGCTGGTTGTGGTAGAAAACAAAAACGATGAGCATTACAACCTGGCGCTAGGCGAAGATCACTATCTTTTTTTACCGGCTAATAACAACAGGGAGGTTTTTTTAACCATTAAAAATGATAAGGAGAAACTTGGACTGAGAGATAAGGATTATCTGAGACCCGATGAAGTGGAAAGCATTCAGGCTGCTTTTCCTGACTTGAAAATACTGTCCTTTTATGCCTTTGAAAATTATTTGTATCACCCTGATAACATTGAGGAATTACAATTGCCCGGCTTTGACAAAGCTGCCTATACGAAGGCGATTGTTGAGCAGAAGAACGAAAAAATGCTTTCGATAGTGGGTGAAATAGGCACATCCCGTTCTCATTACATTGAATTTAAGGAGGGCATTAAGAACAACGGAAACATTGAACCAATTATTGATGCACTAAAAAGCGATTTACTTGCAGATTTCTATCAATATTTCAATGTAAAAAAGTATTTCATCAAAACTTACCTGAAAACTTTCAATATTCCTATTGCGTCTTTAGTAAGTACAACATGGTTCAGAAACAATATCTTATCAATTTTAAAGTAAATGAAACCAATCATCACGTTATTTTGTACAGTTATTTTTGCTAATTGCATCGCACAGGAAGCCAAACTGTACAACCCTGCTGCCGATGCAGATGCAGATATAAAAGCTGCCATCCTACAAGCAAAAAAAGAAAATAAATATGTATTGCTGCAGGGCGGCGGCAACTGGTGCAAATGGTGCATCGAATTTGCACGGTTTTGCAAAGCAGACAGGCAGATCGACTCTGTAATCACCAGCAGCTTTGTATGGTATCACCTCAACTGGAGCAAGGAGAACGAAAACAAAAAGACATTTAACAGGTACGGTTATCCACAGCGGTTCGGGTTCCCGGTATTCATTATTGTAGATGGCAATGGCAACCGCATACATACACAAAACAGCGCTTACCTGGAGGATGGAGCAAAAAGTTACGACAGGCACAAAGTGCAGGAGTTTCTTGAAATGTGGAGCCCAAGGGCGCTGAATCCAAAAATGTACAGCGAAACACCCATACCATAAAACAATCAATGGTAATTTCCTGAAATTTATACAACAATCAATGGCCAACGCACAAAAGTTTCTCCGCATCATCAGGCATCCCTTAAAGTTCAGGCTTTTCCTGCTCTCAAAATTACCCGCAGCATTTTTCAGCGGGGTAAGGGTGAGGGCAGCAGATGAAGACAGCTGTGTGGTGACTGTTCCCTACAAGTGGTTCAGCCAGAACCCGTTCAAAAGCACCTATTTTGCCTGCCAGGCCATGGCTGCCGAAATGAGCACAGGTATACTTGCAATGGCGCATATTTACCAGCGCAATCCCCCGGTAAGCATGCTGGTGCTTAAAGTAGAAGGAAGTTTTACCAAAAAAGCAACCGGCCTCACTACATTTACCTGCAGCGACGGACCACTCATAAAACAGATGATTGAAGAAAGCATTGCCACAGGCGAAGGCCGTACCGTTACTGCAAAAGCAGATGGAGTAAACAAAGATGGCGAAACCGTGGCCGCATTCATGATTACCTGGAGTTTTAAGGCAAAAAAATCCGTTCCGCAATAATTGGCTGAATAACTCTGCTGATTTATGTAATTTGCAGCCTCAACGATTTGAGCAAAATGTTTTTTGCAGGAAATTGTATTCTGTAAAATACAGCATTGCTGCCACACAACTGCACCGCTGCCCGGCAGGCAGCAGTAAGCAGTTAAAAAACTATGTATGCAAAAAGATTTAAGAAAGCAACAGGCACTTGAATATCATGCCAAGGGCAGGCCGGGAAAAATAGAAGTAATACCAACAAAAGAAGCCAAAACACAGCGTGACTTATCGCTAGCCTACAGCCCCGGTGTAGCCGAGCCCTGTAAAGAAATAGCAGCGGATGTGGAAAATGTGTACAAGTACACCGCAAAAGGTAACCTGGTAGGGGTAATCAGTAATGGTACCGCCGTACTGGGCCTGGGCGATATAGGCCCCGAGGCTGGCAAACCCGTAATGGAGGGCAAGGGGGTACTTTTTAAGATATTTGCTGATATTGATGTATTTGATATAGAGATAAATGAAAAAGACCCTGAAAAGTTTGTACAGATTGTAAAAGCGCTGGAACCTACTTTTGGCGGCATCAACCTGGAAGATATAAAGGCCCCGGAATGCTTTTATATTGAGCAGGAGCTGAAAAAGCAGCTCAAAATTCCGGTAATGCATGACGACCAGCATGGCACAGCCATCATTTCAGCCGCGGCACTGCTTAATGCACTTATTGTACAGAAGAAGAAGATTGAAAAAGTGAAGTTTGTGGTGAATGGTGCCGGTGCTGCAGCCATGGCCTGTATACGCCTGTATGAAGCATTGGGCGCAAAACATGATAATTTTATTTTATTCGACAGAAAAGGAGCATTGCACAAGGGCCGCAATGACCTGGAGGACTTTAAACTGAAATTTGCCAATGCAAAGGGTGATATCAGCCTGGCAGATGCCCTTAAGGATGCCGATGTATTTGTGGGACTGAGTGTAGGCAATGTGGTTACAGGTGAAATGGTGAAAGCCATGGCCAAAAACCCCATCGTATTTGCCATGGCCAATCCTGACCCGGAAATTCCTTACGATGAGGCCATGGCTGCCCGTAAAGATGTAATTATGGCTACGGGCCGCAGCGACTACCCCAACCAGGTAAATAATGTACTCGGCTTCCCGTATATTTTCAGGGGAGCACTGGATGTAAGGGCTACAACCATAAATGAAGCCATGAAACTTGCCGCCGTAAAAGCACTGGCAGAACTGGCCAAAACACCCGTGCCCGACATTGTAAATATGGCCTACAACGAAAAAAGCATTTCTTTTGGCCCGCTGTATATCATCCCCAAACCGCTGGACCCACGCCTGCTGGCCACTGTAGCCCCTGCCGTAGCAAAAGCTGCCATGGAAAGCGGTGTAGCCAAATACCCTATTACCGATTGGGAAGCTTATGAGGTAGAACTGAACAAGCGGCTTGGCCTCGACAACCAGTTACTGCGGGTTATTGGCAGTAAGGCACGTAAAGACCCCAAGCGGGTAGTATTTGCCGATGCTGAAAATATAAAAGTGCTGAAGGCGGCGCAAATTGTGCTGGACGAAGGTATCGGGTTCCCTATACTGCTTGGCGAAGAAGACAAAATATTAAAAATAGCAGAGGCCAACGGCATCAGCCTCGAAGGCATACCAGTGATAAATCCTAAAGATGATGCGCATGAGGAAATAAGGAAAAAATTCGGCGACATATTTTTTGCCAAACGGCAACGCAAGGGTGTTAACCAGTACGAAGCCTATAAAATGATGAAAGACCGGATCAATTTTGGCTGCATGATGGTGGAAACCGGCGAAGCAGATGCACTCATCAGCGGGCTGAGCAAAAATTACCCCGATACTATCCGTCCGGCCATACAAATCATAGGCACAGATGATGGGGTTAAGAATATTGCCGGCATGTACATCCTTATCACCAAAAAGGGGCCGCTCTTCCTGGCAGATACAACAGTAAATTTCAATCCAACTGCCGAAGAACTGGCCGATATAACCCTGATGGTGGCAAAAGAAGTTCAGCAATTCAATATAAAACCACGCATTGCCATGCTGTCTTACTCCAATTTTGGCAGCAGTAAATCACCCGAGGCAGAACTGGTAGCCAAAGCAAGAGAAATTGTAAAAAAGAAAAACCCGGCATTGATAGTGGATGGCGAGGTACAGGCCAATATTGCCTTTAACAAAGAAATATTAAAAGAGAGTTATCCTTTCAGTGATTTAACGCATGGTGAGGTCAACACACTGATATTTCCCAACCTGGCTGCTGGCAACGTGGCCTATGGGCTGCTGCAGGAAGTGGGCGGCGCTGATGCCATTGGCCCGGTACTGCTGGGACTTAAGAAACCCGTACATGTACTCCAGCTTGGCAGCAGTGTAAGAAGCATCATCAATATGGTGCTGATAGCTGTACTGGATGCACAGGCAAAACAAAAAAACGTAAATACTGAAGAGCTGGTTAAAAAATCCCGCTGGTGGAAAGGGTTTAAAAAAGTGAGCAGAGATTTATAAATTAGTAGTCAGGCCGCCGCCTGCATAGCCCTTGAAATGGAAAATCCCCCTGGTTTTAGAAGATCAGGGGGATTTTTTTTAAGAACTTGCACGGAATCTCTATTTTTTTGAATTCCATTAACAAAAACTGTATTTCAGTTGAAAAAAATCACCAAACTCCATACAATTCAATAGCTCAGCAGTACATTAAGGCATTTTTTTTAATAATATATAATTCAAAAAAAATATTTTCAACAAATCCACACTTAACATATAACTATTTGATTAAAAGGGATTTATGAAATATACCATCCTAAAATAAAGGTAGAATCACCAAAATTTTCAGTAAATTTACTATGCAAAAATTTGTTTTAGTCAAAACAAATTCTATTTTTACACCGAAATATTGAACGACCCATTACCTCGGGCATTCTTTATCTCAAAATATACATCCAATGTCTGCAAACGGTTAAAACCGGTGAAACCATGAGGGAAATTCCTCAACTGTTGAATAACTCTAAACCACAAAGAAAGAAATGAACAGGAATTTTACGTTTTTTTGCAAATGTGCATTTATGTGCCTTATTGCATTTGCTACAGTTAAAAATGCCAAAGCAACCGACAGCACAGGCAATTATTCACTCAACTTCAGCACTCCCCCCATTTTACTTACCGCAGCAGGAACTGAGAACCAGGTAGGCTCAAAGTACCGGTTTAACAATGTTGGCCAGGGCAGATCAGCCATTGTAACCATTGTTGCAGCTACTGGCGGGGCTTCAGTAGATATACTGGATGATAACAACCTCACCAAACCTGAAGCTTTTTCTCCCCGTGTAAAAGTACCGGCCAACAGCACGGGTATGGTGGAATTCAGGATTCAATTTGTAGCCGGCAATTCGGATAATCCTAAAAAAATGGATACTTTATTTGCCACGGCGATGGATATTGACGGTAATGCCAATTTGCGTGAAATGGATGCCATCAACATGGGTGGTGGTACAGTTTCTTTTCAAAGCAATTCCCTGCAAATAGCTGTTACACAATCAGGTACAGAATTCCTGGCAAAAAACATCGGTGGCGTGGAGTATGATGCTGTAGACACTTCGGCCAAACAGGTGATGTTTACAGTTACCAATAAAGACGTCAGCAGTTTTACCTACAGGGCAGGAGCAGAAAACCTGACGACAGGTGCGGTAAGCAGGCAGAAAGGGATTTATTTCAAAGGCTTTACTTACCCTTCATTTACCGTGTTGCCGGTTACACTTACTAAGTTTCAGGGCTATAACCGCAGTAATGGCAATGTACTCGACTGGCAAACCAGTACTGAGCAAAACACAAAAAAATTCAGCATTGAAAAAAGCTCCGACGGTGTCAACTTCACTGTAATAGGCGAAATAGTGGCAGCAGGCAACAGCAATACGGTTCAAAACTACTCTTTTACTGATGCCAATATCAGAAGCGGCATCAGTTATTACCGCCTGCGCATCACTGACCGTGATGGCAGCTTCAGCTACTCAGCTTCCGTAATGATAAAAAAAGATGCAGAAGCAGGCCAGGTAAGCCTTTTCCCCTCACCAGCCACCGATTTCACTATTGTAAGCATTACTGCCGCAGAACAGCAAAATATTGCCCTGCGTATGCTCGATAAAGATGGTAAACTGGTATACACAAGAAGTGAAAATATTAATAAGGGTGTTACCAATATACGCCTGGGTCAGTTAGACAAATATCCCTCAGGTACTTATTACCTGCAGGTGGTGCAACCCGGTAAAACAGTTACTAAGCCATTTGTGATACTATAATTACAACTTAAACAGACAACGTACAACTTAAACAGGCAACACAAAGATTTAAACAGACACAATAAGGATACCCTGCCGAGCTTTACCCTGGCAGGGATTCTTTTTTAATAACCTGCTGTCATTTACCTGCGCTTCTTTATCTTTGAACCTGTATGACATTTTTCACCCACTTTGGACGGTACCTGCTGATGCTTAAAGGAATGTTTTCCAAACCGGAGAACCTGCGCATGTACTGGAAGGAATTTATACACCAATGTGTGGAAGTGGGCATAGGTTCCCTTGGTATAGTTACACTTATATCTGTATTTATGGGTGCTGTAAGCGCTGTACAAACAGCCTACCAGCTGGTAAGCCCCATCATACCCAAATCAACCATAGCGCAAATTGTAAGAGATACAGTTATCCTGGAATTTGCCCCTACGCTGGTATGTATTGTACTGGCTGGCGTGGTAGGCAGCAAAATTGCCAGCGAACTGGGCAATATGCGGGTGAGTGAGCAAATTGATGCGCTGGAAATAATGGGTATCAATACCAAATCCTACCTGGTGATGCCAAAAATTGCAGCAGCATTAATCACCATTCCTTTACTGGTGGTACTGTCGATGGCATTGGGCATTTGGGGCGGAAGGCTGGCCGGTGCTGCAGCAGGTATTTTACCCACCGAAGTGTACGACCGGGGTTTGCTGGAAAACTTTGTGCCATACAATGTTATATTCGCCATCACCAAAGCCTATACATTTGCTTTCATAATCAGCAGTATACCGGCTTATTATGGTTATTATGTAAAGGGTGGCGCTTTGGAAATAGGCAGAAGCAGTACAAAAAGTGTGGTGGTAAGCTGTGTAATGATATTGTTTGCTGATTATATTCTGGCGCAGTTGCTTTTATCAAATTAAAAATGAAGAATTAAAAATTAAAAATTGGGAGCGTTTCATAAAGCAGCCTTCATCGAACATCGTTCAACGAACAACGAACAACGGTCATCGGTCAACGGTCAACGAACACATCAACCAATTAACTTCGTCCACCTGAATGATAGAATTTAAAAATATAAAGAAAAGTTTTGGCGAAAAAACAGTGCTGAATGATGTAAGCCATGTGATGCAGACAGGTATGTGCAACCTCATCATAGGTACCAGCGGCAGTGGTAAAACGGTATTACAAAAATGCCTGGTTGGATTATTTGAACCTGACAGTGGCGAAATTATTTACGATGGTACCAGCTTTACCGAAATGGAGAATGAGCAAAGGAAAATGCTCCGCCAGCAGATAGGTATGCTGTTCCAGGGAGGGGCACTGTTCGACAGTATGACCGTGGAGCAGAACGTGATGTTTCCGCTGGATATGTTTACCAAACTGAGCTTTACCGAAAAACTGAAAAGGGTTAACGGGGTGCTTGAGCGGGTGAACCTGGTGGATGCCAATAAAAAATTCCCTTCGGAAGTGAGTGGTGGTATGAAGAAAAGGGTGGGCATAGCCCGGGCCATTGTACTCAACCCCAAATACCTTTTTTGCGATGAACCCAATAGCGGCCTCGACCCGCAAACCAGTATGGTAATTGACAAGCTGATCTACGATATCACCAAAGAGTTTGGCATGACCACCATCATCAACACCCACGATATGAACAGCGTGATGGAAATAGGTGAAAACATCCTGTATATGTACCAGGGGCAGAAAGAATGGACCGGCAACAACAAAGAGATCATCTTCTCCAAAAACGAACGCCTCAACAGTTTCATATTTGCCAGCGAATTTTTACAGGATGCCAAAGACATGCGTATGCTGGAAGCCCGTGGCAAAATAAGCGACGACAGGGATATGGATGAGATGCTGAAATAACCTTTTTGTTACGTGTTGTTTAATTAAGGGTATTCTAAGCTGTACGATGAAATCAATCATTCCTGCTTAAAAATAAGCGAAAAAGGTTATTTTAGCACTGTGAAAATTGAAAAAATAGAAATAGACAACTTTAAGTCGCTCAATAATTTCAAATTGGAGAATCCCAACCCATTCAGCGTTTTTGTAGGCGCAAACGGGGTTGGAAAGAGTAATATTTTTGAGGCGCTGGAGTATTTGAATTACAGAGGCATTTACAGAAATTTCAAAGAAATAGATGGCTTATTTGGAGGTTACAAAAGTTTCATCAATTTCAACAGGTACCCGGAACAAATGTCTATAAAAATTCACCCTCCTGTTGGCCTTACATTTTCTATTGACCAACTGCCTTATGAGCCAGGAATCACTAATGATATTGTTTCCTACGGCACTCACAGACCAGCAATAAATCGTGCCGGTGAAATCTTTGATGAATGGGATTTGCAATTTATAGGTAACTTCTCCCGTGTTTTTATTAACGCTTCAGATAAAAAGAAATTTAATACCAATGCTGATAACAAACTAAATTTAGACGGCTCTAATATGGAGCAGGTACTAAGAAGGCTGTTACAGCAAAACAATACAAGGGAAGAAATATACGACTGGCTGAGTCTTTTTATCCCCGCCTTCAGCAGGGTTGATGTTACAAGTAGTGATTTATCAGGTACAGATACCTTAGAGTTTTACGAAAAAGGCTTCGAAAGACCTTTTCCCAAAAGACTTATTTCTGATGGCACTCACAATATTCTTTGCCTCTTAACAGCCATTTACCAAAGTGATGAACCACAGTTTTTATGTATTGAAGAACCTGAAAATGGCTTAAACCCTTATGTGGTAAAGGAACTGGTTGGTTTTTTCAGGGAGCAATGCAGGGAAAAAGGACATTATATTTGGTTGAACACCCATTCGCAAACATTGGTCAATCAATTGAAACCGGAAGAGATTATAGTAATAAATAAAGAAGATGGCAATACCGTAGCAAAGCAATTTCAAGAGAAAGACATGCAAGGTATGGCAATGGATACAGCATGGTTGAGTAATTTTTTTGGAGGAGGTGTGCCATGGTAAAACTGGGCTTTATCTGTGAGGGAGAAACTGAAAAAATAATTATCGAATCCAGTAACTTTAAAAAACTGCTGGCTGAAAATAATTGTTCATTCATAAAAGCTTTTGATGCTACAGGCAATGGCAATTTACTTCCCCAAAACATTGCCCCAATGATTAACAACCTGCTTGACGAAGGGGCAGAGAAAGTAATCATTCTCACTGATTTAGACGAAGATAAATGTATCACAAAAACAAAAGAACGGATTAATGCTCCGGCAGGTATAATAGTAGTTGTTTCCGTAAAACAGGCCGAAGCATGGTTTCTGGCAGACAGCCAAACTTTATCTGTACTTTTAAACGAAGCAAATTTCCAGTTTCAGCATCCCGAAACGATCCTGGTTCCCCGTGAAGCAATACAACAACTTTTTTTGCAAAAAAAAGGTCGTGGGATAGGCCCCAGTAAACCTCTGTTTGCCACCAAAATGGTAAATCACGGCTTTTCCATCACCAACGCAGCCGCTCACCCCAACTGCCCCAGCGCCAGGTACTTTGTCACCAAACTGCAAAGCCTTTCTGCCCAATAGTAACCGGTTTCTCCAATTTACTCCCCTTTAACCCTTATTTAACAAAACACCGCTTACCCGGGTACATCTTTTGTACTGGATCTGTAAAAAAACAATGAAAAAAATTTATATGTTTTTAGCAGCAGGCAGTTTGTATGCCTGTACCCCCCATGTTAATTATGTAGGCCAGCGCTACCCGGCAGTAGCCGAAGTAAAGGTGTATGTGGATGAACGTGCAATAGAAAGGCCCTACACCATTATAGGCCGGGGCTATGCAGAAATACAGCAGGCATGGCCTTACAACCGGATGCCGGAAAAAATACAGGCCAAAGCCATTGCCACAGCCAGAAAAAACGGCGCAGATGCCATCTTGTTCAGAGACCAGCTGTGGCTGGCCAATGGTACAAGTATCAACTCCAGTTCCCGGACTGACAGCCTGCCCGGAGCCGTAATAACCACTTCCAGCACCCATATCGGCCCTGTAAACAGCCGGGAAACCGAGATTCTGTTTCTCAAATTCAAATAAACCTGCCCTGCCGTAAAAAATGACGGATAGCAGTTTGCTTTGCAAAAACTATTACTGTCGTATCAGCATCTGCCCTATCTTTGCCGCAATCTTAAAATTCACAATTATACCATGGCTGTTTTAGTAAATAAGGAATCTAAAATCATCGTGCAGGGCTTTACCGGCACCGAAGGCACTTTTCATGCCACACAAATGATTGAGTACGGTACGCAGGTAGTGGGCGGTGTTACGCCGGGCAAGGGCGGCAGCAGCCACCTGGAGCGGCCGGTTTTTAACACAGTGGCAGACGCTGTAAAAACAACCGGAGCCAATGTGTCCATCATATTTGTACCACCCGCTTTTGCAGCAGATGCCATTATGGAAGCTGCTGATGCAGGCATTGCCCTGGTGGTATGTATTACCGAAGGCATTCCCGTGCAGGACATGGTAAAGGTAAAAAACTACCTGCAGGATAAAAATACCAGGCTGGTAGGCCCCAACTGCCCCGGCGTTATTACAGCCGATGAATGTAAAGTGGGCATCATGCCGGGCTTTATCTTTAAAAAAGGCCGGATTGGTATCGTATCCAAATCGGGTACTTTAACGTATGAAGCTGCCGACCAGGTGGCCAAGGCAGGACTGGGTATTTCCACTGCTATTGGTATTGGCGGCGACCCCATCATTGGCACCACTACTAAGGAAGCTGTAGAACTTTTTATGAACGACCCTGAAACCGATGCCATCGTAATGATTGGAGAAATTGGTGGTGGTATGGAAGCTGAAGCTGCCCGCTGGATTAAAGAAACGGGTAACAAAAAACCTGTGGTGGGCTTTATCGCAGGGCAAACGGCCCCTCCCGGCAGGCGCATGGGCCATGCAGGAGCAATTGTGGGCGGCGCAGAAGATACGGCTGCAGCAAAAATGAAGATTATGGGAGAATGTGGCATCCATGTAGTAGCCAGCCCGGCGGATATTGGTAAAACAATGGCCGAAGCCATAAAAAAATAAACCATCTGCTTACAACAGACCTCTTTCATCATTCACCTTTTCCTCTCCTTTGGAGAGGAATTAAAGGTGAGGTCAACAAACAAAAAAGCGAATTATGAAAGAGGTCTAATAAAAAAGCCCCCGCCAAACGGCGGGGGTCTTTTATAAAACAACACCCAACTAAAAATCTATCTTTTATTACGGATAAAGTTTGCCAGATCCTCCTTGCTGCTGCTGTAAGTAAACGCATCATTCACCAGGAAATAACTGCTTTTGTCCACCGTAAATGCATAAGCATACTTGGCAATCTCCAGTTTGTTTGACTCAAAAGTGAAGATATTTACAATCTCTTTTACCTGCAATGAAGTAAAAAAGCCGGCACCAATGGTTTGTTTGGCTAAACTGAGCCTTGTATTATCAAAAGATTCATTGCGCAGTGTTTGCTTAAACTGCTCAAATACCCTGGCATTCATCACCTGCTCGTAGCCACCCTGCCCGTTGCCGCCGCCGTTGTTCCAGCCACCACCGTTATTATCACCCCAGTCATCCTCATCCTCTTCATTATAGCCCGGGCCCATCAGCTGTTCATCCACCAGTACTTTGCCAAATCGGTTAACCGTAATATCAGTATGGTACTGTGCCTTCAAAAGAACCTGCCCGGTGTACACCACCTGGTAACTGCTCCTGCCAAATCCGCCATTAGCCCGGATATTTTTCTTTTGAAACAGTTTTACCGTATGATAACCAGCCGGCAGGTTCCTGATGACCAGCCCATCAGATCCGTTACCGCTGTACTTGTTACCATCCACCATCACCCGTACAGTTGCATTACTGCTGCTGCTGATGGTTAATTTTGTTTCGCCGTAATAAGCACTGGCACTCAATGCTGTGATGACCAATGCTAAAAATGTAAATAATCTTTTCATAATTTGTTTCCTCCTTGTGGTATGTTTTTCAAATGTTGTGCCACTGTGCCAAACTGAATACTTAATAAAATGTTAAAGAAAAAAACAGCCGCTATCCGTAAAACCATGAAATGCAGTACAGCCGCAAGCAATAGCTTTTACGGCCATTGTAAAAAAAAAACAGCCGCAAACTGTCTTTATGAAAAAAAACCTTCCTTTGCATCCCTACTTGGCAATAGTTTTAATAACTTGTAAAAAAATAAGAACATGTACGCTAACAAACTAAGATGGTTGTTTGCATTGGTTGCAGTATTCATTTCACAACTCACATTCAGTCAGCAAAAAATGAGCGATTATACTACACAGTGGAAGAAGGTGGAAGAGTTTGAGAAAAAAGGACTCACTAAATCTGCCAAAGACGAAGTATTGAAGATTTACGACCTGGCTGTAAATGATAAGAAAGATGCCCAGCAGATAAAATGCTGCATGTACCTTATCAAGTACCGTAATATGGTGGAGGAAGACAGCCGGGAAAACAATATTTTTTATGTGGATACTTTGATTGATAAGGCAAAAGCACCCGCAAAAAATATTTTACAGAGCATGCAGGCAGAAATGTTCTGGCAATACCTGCAGAACAACCGCTGGAAATTTTACAACCGCACCAAACTGGCCGAAGAAAAAAGTAAAGACATCACCACCTGGAGCATTGACAAGCTGAACCAAACCATCAGCAAATTGTACAAAGCATCGCTCACAGGAAGTGAACTTTTAAAAATCACCAAACTGGACGGACTGGATGCCATTATCATCAAAGGTGAAAATACCAGGCAGCTGCGTCCCACCCTGTATGATTTTCTGGCGCACAGGGCACTCGGCTATTTTACAAACGATGAAAGGGATGTCAATAAACCGGCTTACAGTTTTACCATAAAAGATGAAAAAGCATTTGCACCTGCCGCACAGTTTGCAGCAGCTTCTTTTACAACAAAAGATACCGCCTCTCTTTATCACAAGGCCATACTGCTGCTGCAGGATATCATAAAATTCCACCTGGGCGATGCCGCTCCCGATGCGTTAATTGACGCTGACCTGGCAAGACTGAGCTTTATGAAAAACAAAGCGGTGATGGAAGGGAAGGATAAACTGCATGAAGATGCACTGATCAATATTGAAAACAAATATCCTGATAACGCAACCGCAGCACAGGCCAGTTTTTTAAAAGCACAGTTATACAATGCCCGTGGCCAGGAATATGACCCTTTTGGCAAAACCGATAACCAGTACGATATAAAAAGGGCAAAAGAAATCTGCGAAGCAGTAGCAAAAAAATTTCCGAAATCTGAAGGAGGGGTAAATTGCTACAATTTGCTGAACAGCATCAACCACCCATCACTCAACCTGCAAACGGAAAGAGTAAATATTCCCGGGCAACCCTTCCGCAGTTTTGTGAAGTATAAAAACATACCACAGCTGTACCTGCGCATCATTAAAACCAGCAGGGAGGAAGTAAAAAAACTGAACAATGCTGATTACGATAAGCTTTGGGTAGAAATGGTGAAACTAAAACCCGTGAAGGAATGGAGCATTGCATTGCCCGACCTGAAAGATTACCAGGAGCACAGCACCGAAATAAAAATGGATGGCCTTGCAAGCGGCATGTACTTTATACTGGCAGGCAGCGATGAAAAATTTTCATTGGGCAATAATATACTGGCCAGGGAAATGGTGTACATCAGCAATATCAGTTATATATACAACCTGGCTGATTATTATGTGCTGAACCGGGATAATGGCCTGCCCATGCCCAACAGCAAAGTGCAGGTATGGGAAAGCAAATACAATTATAACAGCAGCCGCTACGAAGAAAACAAGGCAGAACAATATACGACTGATGCCAATGGTCACTTTACATTGAAACAAAATAAAGATTACCGAAATATCACGCTGCAGATCAACAATGACAATGATGAATTGTTTCTGGATGACAACCTGAACGGCTACAACTATTATGACAACTATGTGCAGCCTGAAACCAAACCGGTAACATTTTTATTTACCGACAGGGGCATTTACCGCCCGGGTCAAACAATTTACTTTAAAGGCATCGTAGTAAAAACTGACAGCAAAACCCGAAAAAGCGAAATAGTACCCAGCTTCAAAACTACGGTGGAGCTGAAGGATGCCAATTACCAGAAAGTAAATAACATTGAAATAACGAGTAATGAATTTGGTTCGTTCAGCGGCAGCTTTAAACTGCCCGAAGGTTCATTGAACGGTATGTTTACCCTGCTTGACATGACCACTAACAGCAACAGCCGTTTTAATGTGGAGGAATACAAGCGGCCCAAATTTATGGTAGAAGTGCAAAAACCAAAAGGTACATACCGCCTCAACGACAGCATAAAAGTAACCGGCACTGCAAAAGCTTATGCAGGCAATAATGTGGATGGTGCCAAAGTGAAATACAGGGTGGTGCGGCAGGTGCGTTACCCTATTTGGTGGGAGTACTATGGCAGTTACAAAAGAGGCGGCCGTACAAGACCCTACCCCGGCTATGGTGGCAGCAGCCAGGAAATAACCAGCGGCGAAGCCATTACCAATGAAAAAGGTGAGTTTAAAGTTACGTTTAAGGCAATACCTGATGAGTCGGTTGATAAAAAAGGGCAACCCACTTTTTATTACGAAGTAAGTGCCGATGTAACCGATATCAACGGCGAAACAAGAAGCGGCAACACTTCAGTGGCAGTAGCTTACCAAATGCTGCAGTTGGCCATTGTAATGCCCGAAAAACTGGCAGCAGACAGTTTGAAGAAAATATTGGTTAAGAGTACCAACCTGAATGACATTGAAGAAAAAACAACTGCTATCCTGAGCATACAAAAGCTGAAAAACCCGGCTAAAATTTTCAGGGAGAGATACTGGGAGCAGCCCGATCAGTTTACCATGAGCAAAGATGAATACTATGGCTTCTTTCCTTATGATGTGTACAAAAATGAAAATGAAGTGGCCAATTATGAAGATGCTGGTAAAGTACTGGAAAAAACTGACAGTACCAATGCGCCCTTCAGCCTTAATACCCCAATGGCATCCGGCTGGTACAAAATTACCGCCACTGCCAAAGACAAATACGGCGAAGAGGTAAAAGCCCTAAAATATGTTCAACTCACAGCGCCCGCAGATAAAGTGCAGCAACCGGTAGAACTCACTATTACCAAACAGGTACTGGAACCTGGCGAAAAAGGCCAGTACTTTTTAAATACCGGTTTTGATAAACTGTGGCTGGTGCATACGCAGTACTTTATGAACAACAAAAAAACCACCAGTTACGAAACGCTGGATGGCAGGGCAAAAATGTTTGAAGTACCCATCAGCGAAGCCGACCGTGGTGGCATATCCGTTAATTATGCATTTGTAAAACACAACAGGGTGTACAACAGCATGGAAAACTTTGGCATACCCTGGAGCAATAAGGAACTGGATATTACCTACAATACCTTCAGGGATAAACTGCTGCCCGGTGCTGCTGAAAAATGGAGCATAAAAGTAGCGGGCAAAAAAGGCGAAAAAGTAGCGGCAGAAATGCTGGCATCCATGTACGATGCTTCACTGGACCAGTTTAAGCCATTTAGTTGGAGCAGCCTTAGCGGCTTATTTCCTGGCCTGTCTATCCTTGGTGGCTGGAGCAATAATGGCTTTGGCGCAGCAGAATCGCAGGAAAGGGATTTCTTTAACTATGACGAAAAAAGCTATTCCAAAATTTATGATATACTGGGCAGCAAAAGAACCAATGATGAAGCAGAGCCGCTTTGGTGGCTGAACCCGATGGATTATTATGGTTATGACAAGGTGGTGGTTAGTTACGACAGATCCGTTCAAAAATCAATGGCTGCACCAGTAATGGCCAATGCAAAATCAGCACCGGCAGAAGAAAAAGCAGTGGTAGGAAATGCAGAGATGGCCAAAGCAGCTAAAGAAACTGGTGCTGACAGGAATAAAGCAGGTGGGAAATCTAATGGAATTACAGGTGTTGACAATAAAGCACCCGAGACTGACATACCCGTTCAGATCCGCAAAAACTTCAACGAAACCGCCTTCTTCTTTCCTGATTTAAAAACAGATGCGGATGGCAATGTGGAATTTAGTTTTACCATGCCCGAAGCATTAACCCAATGGAAGCTGCAGGTGCTGGCACATACCAAAGAACTGGCCAGCGGTATATCTCAAAGAACAATAGTAACGCAAAAGCAACTGATGGTGCAGCCCAACAATCCCCGCTTTATGAGGGAGGGCGACCGCATGGAGCTGAGCGCCAAAGTGGTGAACCTTACCGAAAAAGAAGTGACCGGCCAGGCTACATTGGAACTGCTGGATGCGGCCACCGGCAAACCTGTTGACGGCTGGTTCAAAAACATGTTCCCGGCACAATACTTTACCGCACCTGCCGGGCAGAGTGTGGCTGTAAAGTTCCCGGTGGAAATACCCAATAATTTTAACTCGGCACTCACCTGCCGCATTATTGCCAAAGCCACGGGCGTAAGCGATGGGGAAGAAACTTCCATTCCGGTACTTATCAACCGTATGCTGGTAACAGAAAGTCTGCCCATCAACCTGCGCAAAACCAACAGCAAAGAATTTAAGTTTGATAAACTGCTGAACAGTGACAAAAGCAGCACTTTAAGCAACCATGCGGTAACAGTAGAGTTTACGAGCAACCCTGCCTGGTATGCGGTGCAGGCATTGCCTTATTTGATGGAATATCCTTACGAATGTGCCGAGCAAACATTCAACCGCTATTATGCCAATTCACTGGCAACGTATATCAGCAACTCCATGCCAAAAATTAAAACTGTTTTTGATAAATGGAAAAATACTGATACAGCGGCCCTGCTTTCCAACCTGCAAAAAAATGAAGAACTGAAATCTGCATTGCTGCAGGAAACTCCCTGGGTACTTGCCGCACAAAGCGAAAGCCAGCAGAAGAAAAACATTGCCCTGCTGTTTGACATGGTAAAAATGAGCAGCGAAATGAATAAAGCCATGAACAAGCTGAAGGAAATGCAGAGTAGCAACGGCGGTTTTGTATGGTTCAAGGGCGGACCTGATGACAGGTACATCACACAATACATCATCACCGGTATTGGCCACCTGCGCAAGCTGAATGCCCTGGACAAAGAGGCATATTCAAAAGTGAAAACGATTGTGGACAAAGCGGTTCCTTATTTAGACAGAAAGCTGAAAGATGATTATGATAACCTCATCCGCTACAAAGTAAAACTGAACAGTAATAACCTCAGCAGCACTGCAATACAGTACCTGTACATGCGCAGCTTTTTCCCCGAATACAAAGTAAGTGAAGGTGCAACCACAGCCGTTGATTACTATAAAGGGCAGGCAAAAAAATACTGGCTGCCACAGGGCAAATACATGCAGGCCATGATTGCACTGGCACTGCACCGGGATAAGGACACCAAAACACCTGCTGCTATTTTAAAATCACTGAAAGAAAATGCGATTGTAAAAGAAGAGTTGGGCATGTACTGGAAGGAGTTTGCCACCGGCGGTTACTATTGGTACCAGAGCCCCATTGAAAGCCAGGCCATGATGGTGGAAGCTTTCAGTGATATTGAAAACAATGCTGCCACAGTGGATGATTTAAAAACCTGGCTGCTCAAAAACAAGCAGACCACCAACTGGAAAACTACCAAAGCTACTGCCGAAGCCTGCTATGCATTGTTATTGAATGGCAGCAACTGGCTGGGTGTGGAAAAAGAAGTAACCATCAGCCTGGGCAGCACTACGGTAAAAAGCACCAATGATGCCACAGAAGCAGGAACGGGCTACTTTAAAAAACGCATTGAGGGCGATAAGGTGAAACCTGCTATGGGCAATATCAGCGTTAGTATCACAACGTCATCCAATAATGCTGCAGCAGCGGGCAGCACAAGCTGGGGAGCCGTGTACTGGCAGTATTTTGAAGATCTGGACAAAATCACCAGTGCTGAAACCCCACTCAAACTCAATAAAAAGATATTCATCGAAACCATTGGCGACAAAGGCCCCGTGCTGAAAGCCATCAACAACGGAGATGCGGTAAAAGTGGGTGACAAAATAAAAGTACGCATTGAACTGCGGGTTGACAGGGATATGGAGTACGTACACATGAAGGACATGCGTGCCGCCTGCATGGAACCGGTAAATGTACTCAGCGGTTACAAATACCAGGGTGGCCTGGGTTATTACGAAAGCACCAAGGATGCCAGTACCAATTTCTTTTTTGGCTGGCTGGCCCGAGGCACTTACGTATTTGAATACCCGCTTTTTGTAACACATGCCGGTAATTTCAGCAATGGCATTACCACCATCCAGTGCATGTACGCACCGGAGTTTACCAGCCACAGCGAAGGCATCAGGGTAAATGCGGAGCAGTAAATAAATTGATGATACAGCCGGGCAATATTCTTTGAGGGTATTGCCCGGTTTTGTTTTAGCGAAGCTGGCCAAAGCTATCCACACCGGGATGGCAGCGTGGCAACAAAAGCTCAAATCAATTATACCATCGCTTGTTATAAATACTTAAAACGGCAAAAAAAAACCATATCCTAAAAACTATTTTCGTGTATACCCGGTTTATCGGGCAGATTTACACCTAACCCATTACGCCAGCTTACAATTGCAGCCAGGAGAAAGAGCTTCTATTTTATGGCATCAGACAATCCACTCAATTTTTGCGTATTTTCCGCAATTTGCCTGACTTAATTTTTTGTTTCGAAAAAAAATGGCAGGATTGTAATACCTTTATGTTTTGCATTTTCACTTAAAAAAACATAATTTATGGCATCCAGAACTTTACTGATTTTCGCCCTTACATTATCCCTCTTCTCAGCAAAATCGCAGAACTTTAGTAAAGTAACCTTCACCACCTACAAAACAGACCTAGCCTTCAATTGCATTACGGTTGATTCCAACAACAGCATCTGGGCTGGTACCAGCGGCAAGGGGCTGTGGAAGTTCCAGTATTTTATCAGCAATTATGTGCCCTTTAATTTTTCGGGAACCAATGGCAGTTTCGATAAATTTATTATTAAAGGCCTGGCAGCCAATAAGGACAAGGGCGTATGGGTGGCCCATGAGGGCTTTAACGGAAGCCCCGGCTCTGGTGGCGGCATTGATTATGTAAATGCCTTTAATGGTTCTTTAAGAGATCATTATTTTTCCATTTCTAATATTACTGTGAATAACAACAAGGGCTGTCCATCACGACGCACACAAGGCATTGGCATTGACAAGAATGGTACTGTATGGAGTTCGCACACTTACCACGACTTAACAGTAACAGGGCCGCCCAGTGGCACTTACAGGGTTACGCCAGGAGGTGTTGGCTATAAAAAAACAAGTATGAGTGTTTTTGATACGGTAGTAGCCATTACGCCCTATGCAGATTATACGATTGACCCTCCTATTACTGTATCACCCGGCACAAGGGTTTGTACAGGATTGGGGATAGATAATAAAAACAACGAAGTATGGTCGGGTGTGGCATCATATAACGGCGGAGGAGCTTTCCAGGGTTCCCGTATTGTACGCTGCGATTTAAACGGTAACGTAATCGGTTATCTCAACGAATCGTCCGGCTTGCCAATGGGCAGCCCCAACAGTAATGCAAGGGCCAATGCCATCGGCTTTGATACCGCCAGGAACCTGGCCTGGGTTGGGTTTAACCTTGGTAAAGGCATTGCGGTAAGATCTGGTGGAGTATGGACGGTAAAGTACCCTTCCGTATTACCCGCAGGCGCACTTGTAAACCAAAATGCAATAGCTGTAAGCACAGGCGGCGAAGTGTATTTTGGCACATCAGCAGGGCTGCTTATTTACCGGGGTGTGGGAGCTTTTACTTCCGATACATCTTATGTGCTGCTCAATACACAAAATGGCCTTCCTTCCAACAGTGTAACCGGTGTTACCATTGACAGGGATGGCAATGTATGGGTTTCCACTGCTGTGGGTATAGCCAAAATGCTGCGGTCTGATTTTACAGTGTACAACCTTAACCATCCTGAAAAAGACAAGGAGCGGCAGGCTCAGCGCTATGCACTGGTAGTTGCAACACAAAAAGATAGGCAAAGCAATGGCGACCCGATTGATATTAAAGTTTCAGCCGACAGCAGCAGCACTACCATGATAGTGTACACAGGACCTAATCCGCAAAGCAAAGTGATAAGGATGACCGGAGCTTCTGTAGCCAATGCTTATTACACTCCTGAATATGGATTTTTTAAAGAGATAGTTCGCAATGTTGACAGTGTTGTGTACATCTACCAGCACCCTGCATATGTGTACAATGGTAGCGCAGATAAATTCGTAAGCTATAATTTCTCCATTAAAGATTCCATTACACTGCTCAATGCCGTTGAAGGTAAAATAAAGGTTTATCACCCGCCGGTATTGATGGTACATGGTGTATGGTCGAGTGTAAAATCTTTTGAAGGGATGGAAAACACCATCTACAGCAGTTCGGGCAATTACGAAAGATACCAGCTGCTGAGAAGATGGTTTGCCAGCGACAGGCATGAGGAATTTCTTAATCCTTCATTTGTGTACAAAGACCAGATACCGCTTAGTATTGACATGTTGCTGCAACAGTGCAGGGAAAATAAGCTGTCGGCAGGTAAAGTAAATTATGTTGGTCACAGCCGTGGTGGTGTTTTTGCAAGATACTACCTGCAAAGCAGTTTCCCAGGTTATGAATACCGCAACGATATCAACAAACTCATCACCATCAATACACCGCACTCCGGTGCCCAAACTGCTAACCTGGTACTGGACAGGCGCAAACTGCTGAACAATGACTCTCTGGAAGTCGGCAATACTATCGGCACCAGAATACTCGAAACATGGGATGATAAAAGAGGTGCCAAGGAACTCAAAGTAAATGACCCGGCCATCACTTCTTTGCTTAATGGTGCCAATCTGAATAAAAACAAAGTGCCTACACATGCCATCGCCAGCAGGTATCTTTTTGGTTCTTTATCAAGACTGGACATATTAAAATCATTGATTGTAAATGGCGGCACAAGGATCCCTTACGTAGGAAATCTACTGCTGTTCCTGCGCATTTATGCTTTAACGCTCGGCACCAATTGTGTGGATGGACCGATAGACAATTGTATGAGAGAAATTTTTAACGGGGAAGACAATGATATTGTGGTACCTGTTTCGAGCCAAAAAGGTGGGCTGCCACCTGCAGCTGTTACCTTTTTTGGAGACGATGTGGCACACAGTGATAAAAAACTGGCTAAATTCGGTTTAACTATTGTTGATGCAAAAGGGGTGCTGAATTTTGACAATGTACACCAGAAGGTTATATCACTGCTAAGGGAAAACCCTGATGCAGGCAGCAGTTCATTTACCAGGGCTGGTTACAATCCGCCAACATTACAATACACTTTCCTGCCCGGCGTATCCGGCAATCCTGATGGCAGAAACCTTACAGCCACGCTCTCCATCAATCCTGCATTGGCAGGCAGCACTTATAAGTATGGCGATACTGTACAGGTAACCGTTACCGGCTCATCAGAAATACAAACATTGCTGGCCAGTTATACCGGAAAATCTATGACTGATGCAGCAAGCGATGTGGAACCCAACAGGAGTTTTACCTTCCCCTATCCTGTACCCAGAGAGGCAACAGGAAGAGTGGATATAAAAGTATTCGGATTCGATGGAACAGGCATGATTGCAGCCGATTCTTCTTATATCAATATTGGCATACCCATTACTGCCACATTAGACAGTATCAGGGTGATTGGCCGGGAAGCCACTTTCATAGTGCCAAAAAGCGACAGCATACAACTAAGGGTAAAAGCTTACTACAGCGATACGGTAAGGGAAGTAACTTATATGCCGGGCTTTACTTATTCATTTTTTGAAAACAATGTGGCCCCATCCCTGTACGGCATCAAAGGCCTTAATACCGGTTTTGACAGGGTGATACTTAATTACCAGGGCAAGCTGGATACTATTTATGTACAGGTGCCATTGTCCATCGGGCCCGGCGGTGTTATCCCGGTGCGCTGGGTATCGTTTAAAGGCAACCGCACCAGTGCAGGCAACCAGCTTACCTGGACAACGGCAACGGAAGAAAACAACAGCCATTATGAAGTGGAACACAGTACCAACGGAAGTACTTATGCCAAACTGGCCATTGTAAATTCTTCCGGCAATTCCAGTAACCTGCAAACCTATCAATACCTGCATGGCATAGCAACTCCCGGAAATCATTACTACCGCATTAAACAGGTAGACAGGGATGGCAATTTCACCTACACAGGTGTGGTACTGATAAAAATTATGGAGAAGAACAGCAACAGCATTACCATTTACCCCAATCCGGCAAAAAATACGGTATTTATCGGGTTTGAAAATACCCCGGCATTACCTTATACGATACAAATGGTATCACCGCTGGGCCAGGTACTGCTTACTAAAACCATTACGCAGGCCAGCAACCAGGAAGATATTGATATCAGCAAACTTCCCAAGGGCTTGTATTACCTGCATATCACAGATGACAAGCAACGAATGCTGTTTAACAACAAAATAGTAGTTCAGTAAAAATATTATTGATACAAAAAAGACTGTCTTCAAAAGAGGCAGTCTTTTTTTTGTGCCAATGGCTATACTTTTACTATCAAAAAATAATATATTTACCACTACTAAATTCCACAGCAATAATGAACAACGAAAAAGAATACATCATACCCGCCAGGTTCCGCAAAATGGAAAATACCCATATCCTTTTCTGGCTGTTGAAAGATATCAGCTGGTGCCTCAGCCTCAAATGGCTGGGTATCGCCATGATCATCCCCACACTTATTATAGCCGCAATTATTGCCTGGCGTACCCGGCACATTGTGTCAGAACTTTCCCATAACCTGGCCATATTCTTCTGGATATCGGCCAACTCCTTCTGGATGGTTACCGAATTTACCGGCGTGGATGAACAGCTGAAGATGTATGCACTTATCCCCTTCTTCCTGGGTGTGCTGCCGCTTATTTATTATTATGCCATTTACTCCCCAAGGCAATACTACAAACGTTTGGCTGCTGTAGAAAAATCGGGGCATCACCTGTAAAATTTAACTTCGCCGGGCATTCAGTGCCATCATTATACAGCACCCTGCTGCCTGTAATGCCAAACAGATAGCAAAACTGCCCCGACTGTAACATATCATGGCTGCAGCCTGCGCCTTACAAAACGACTGGAGCGGTGCGCATGAATAACTGCAATTACGTGGATACCATAGGGCTGTATGGTAAAGAAAATTTTGTAAAAAAAGGGCTGAACCAAAAAGCGCCGGATGCGGCTTTGGCGGGATATGGCAGCATAAGCAGAAGGACTTTGAATTATTTTAGCCAGCGAAATAATAATGGCATCAACAAACTGCTGGCCAAGCCCGGGCAGTTCCATCTCATACCACTGCGCTGCTTCTTCTATTTCTAACAAAGCCAGGTTGTCAATGGTTTACGTAGCTTGCTCAGCCGCCATGGTAACGCTTACTAAACTCCTGTAAATTCTTTTTTAACATCACCAGGGCTTCGGGACCGGCCTGGTATGCACCCGGGTGCTGCAAATGATTATCCAAACGGTCTTCCAACAGGTTTTGAAGTGCCTCGTCTTCACTAAAACCTTCACCTGTTTGCTGCGCAGCAATATTGTTAAGCAATTCGCCTACAATCCGCTCCTGCTCAACCAGCGGCAATTGTTTTAAATCCTGCAAATCGTAAGGCATAATAGTTTTTACTTAAAGGTAAGATTTTTGAGCAAATATTTAGCTGGAAATAACGCAGAAATTGGGCAGGTTTAAGAAGGCATCCAGCCTGTTCAGGGCAGTCAGGCCAACAATCTACAATTCTCAAAAACCCTTTTGGCCTATTTTCAGCCGCCAAACTTTCAACTTTCGACTATCTTTGCCCCTCAATTCCTGAAAATATGTACAGAACTCATACCTGCGGACAGTTAAGAATTACCGACATCAACCAGCCCACTACACTGGCCGGCTGGGTGCAAACCATCCGCAAATTTGGCAGCATCACTTTTGTTGACCTGCGTGACCGCTATGGCATTACCCAGTTGCTTTTTGGTGAAAACCTGAATAAGGAACTGGACGAAAATCCCCTGGGCCGGGAGTTTGTGCTGCAGGTGAACGGTACAGTAACTGAAAGAAGCAATAAAAACCCGGCCATGCCCACCGGTGATATTGAAATCAATGTAAGCAGCTTTAAAGTGCTGAATAAATCGGCTGTGCCACCCTTTACCATACAGGATGATACTGATGGTGGCGACGACCTGCGGATGAAATACCGCTTTCTCGACCTGCGGCGCAATGCCATCAAGCGCAATTTAGAACTGCGCTACTCAGTAAACCGCAGTGCCCGCAATTACCTGCACGAAAACGGTTTTATGGATATTGAAACCCCCTTCCTCATCAAATCAACCCCGGAGGGTGCAAGGGATTTTGTAGTACCCAGCCGCATGAACCCCGGACAGTTTTATGCGCTGCCCCAAAGCCCGCAAACCTTTAAGCAACTGCTGATGGTGAGCGGCTACGACAGGTATTACCAGGTGGTAAAATGCTTCAGGGATGAAGACCTGAGAGCCGACAGGCAACCCGAGTTTACACAAATTGACTGCGAAATGGCTTTTGTGGAGCAGGAAGATATTTTGAACATGTTTGAGGGACTGGTAAAAAGGATTTTTAAAGACGTGAAAAATATTGATTATACAGCCACCGTTGAACGGATGACTTGGGAGGAAGCCATGTGGCAATATGGTAACGACAAGCCGGACATCCGCTTTGGTATGAAGATTTGCAATTTGAAATTTCCGCAGCATACCTTTCCAGCAAAAGAAGATATTTCCACACTGATCAGCGGTGTTGATTTTAAAGTATTTGACGAAGCAGAAACTGTACTGGCCATAGCCGTTCCGGGCTGCAGCGAATACAGCCGCAAGCAAACGGACGAACTCACGGAGTGGGTGAAGCGCCCGCAGATAGGTATGAAGGGATTGGTATTTATTAAGTGTAATGCTGACGGCACTTTTAAAAGCAGCGTAGACAAATTTTACTCAGAAGATAAATTAAAAGCTATTGCTGCTGCAACCAATGCACAGTCCGGTGATTTGATATTGATACTGGCCGGTGCAGAAGAACGCACCCGCAAAGCTGCCAGCGACCTGCGCCTGTACCTTGGGCAAGCACTGGGCCTGCGCAAGGCTGATGAGTTCAGGCTGCTGTGGGTACTGGATTTTCCACTGTTTGAGTATGACGAAGAGGGCAACCGCTGGGTAGCCCGCCACCATCCGTTTACATCGCCCAAGCCCACGCAGATAGAAACGATGATCAGCAATAACCCCGTGATAGAAAATGCGGCAGAATACCTGAAGCATCCATACGCCTCCATTAAAGCCAATGCTTATGATATGGTGCTGAATGGCAATGAAATAGGCGGTGGCTCCATACGCATTTACCAGCGGGAACTGCAGGAAAAAATGTTTACAGCCCTTGGTATGGATGCAGCAGAGCAGCAGCACAAATTCGGCTTTTTGCTTGGTGCATTTGAATATGGTGCACCGCCGCATGGTGGTATCGCTTTCGGGTTCGACAGGCTTTGCGCCATCCTCGGCGGCAGCGAAAGTATCAGGGATTTTATCGCCTTCCCTAAAAACAACAGCGGCAGAGATGTAATGCTGGATGCGCCATCTGCCATTGATGATAAGCAGTTTGAAGAGCTCCAGATAAAGCTGGATTTGAAATAATAAAACCCGGATTTTGCTATGCAAATACCCTACCGCTTCAGGTTGTACAGGATGGCCTGCATTACCAACCTGCTGGTAATGGGTTGTATACTGCTGCAGATGATTTGGTTACTCACCAAAAAAGGCAGCCACTTTAGCCCCGGCACAGGATTGCTGCTTGCTGTTGCCTTCTTTATCATCAATTACAAAAATGACAAAATAGGCCTGCAGCTTTATACGCAAGCCATGCTGGGAAAGCCCGTTCCCAAAACCCAGCGCAATTCTATCAGGATTTTCTGGGTAATACAGATTATCATGCAGGGCATTTTTGTATTTCAGTTATTCAATACAATAAAAAAATACTCCCGTTTAATAAGTTATGGAGGAAGCCCCTATTGGCTCAATGGGCCGGCGGTAATTTCTGATATACTGTTATTCATATGCTTTATCACTGCACTCACAGGCATTGTACAGGTTTGGCCATTTGCAAAATTTATCCACAGGCGGTACATCACTTTAAACAGACCACAAAAAACCGGGGAGCCCTCTTTGCTCATTGAGTTTGAGTAATAAGCATGATAAAGTAGTATGTTATCCCGGCACTAAATCCCAACCTCAAGCCGGAAGCAACCTGAAACTGCAGGCCAGCATACTGCTACCATTGCACTGCCATTTTATTATATTTATTCCTGTATTCCACCGGTGTAAGCCCTGTCAGTTTTTTAAAAATAGTGCGGAACGCTTTTGTATCAGTATATCCGGTATCGCACATCACTTCATTGATATTTTTACGACTGGATTCAAAGCTTCGTTTGGCCGACTCAATTTTAACCCTGTTGATATACTCCAGCACAGCATTACCGGTGGCGGCTTTAAACCGTCTTTCAAAAGTTCGTCTGCCTAAAGCAACCATGTCCGCCAGCTCATCAATGGTGATTTTTTCACAGATATTACTGTCAATGAAATCCTGTGCCTGCCGTATGACCTTATCGGTATGATTTTTCTGACCCTGGAATATGGCAAAAGCGGATTGACTTTCCCGGTCAATATCAACAGCAAAGTACTTTGACGCCAGTATGGCCATTTGCCTGTCAGTATATTTTTCCACGAGGTGCAATAATAAATTCCAGTAAGAATTGGCGCCGCCGCTGGAATACAGCCGGTCCTCTTCCGTAACGATGCTGCCATCCATCAGTTCCACGCCGGGAAACATTTCACGGAATTCATTCTGAAACCCCCAGTGTGTTGAACATTTTTTGCCATTGAGCAAGCCGGTAGAAGCCAGGAGAAATGCCCCAACACAAAGTGAAGCTACTTCTGCCCCCTTACTGTACTGCTCATTGATCCAGGGAAGGAGTTTTTTATTGGATGCAACAGCTGTTTTCATGTCGCCAGATAAAGCCGGAATAATTACCAGGTCTTTCTGCTTTACTTCTTTCAAAAGCCTTGTTGTATTAACAGCATACAATCCATCATTGATTTTTACTTCCTTTTTTTCACCTACCAGCTGAACCGCAAATAAGGGTTTTTTACCTGCAACTGTCATAAACTGGTTAACTGCCGAAAACAGGTACTGTGGATCGGCAATGGCCTGCATTACTGAATTTTCAGGAACAAGTATACTTACATTCATTTTTGCGGCACCATTTTTTGATTGAATAAAGATAACTATGTTTTTGTCGTAAATCACCCTTTTATTGTCATTTTACACACTGCTCATTTCAAAAAAACACAGCATCTTTGTGGCAGCAATAAGCAACATTGTATACATAAAAAATTAAAATGAATACAGCTAAAATTACTGTAAGCGCTTTTGTAACTGCACCTGCAGAAAAAGTGTGGGACTATTATACCAATCCAAAACACATTGTGCACTGGAACTTTGCAGACCCAAGCTGGCATTGCCCGGCTGCCGAAAATGATATGCGCCCGGGTGGTACCTACAAAGCAAGAATGGAAGCCAGGGATGGCAGTTTTGGTTTTGACTTTGAGGCCATTTACACTGAAATTAATGCAGGCGAAAACTTTACGTACAGCTTTGGTGAAAGAACAGCGACAGTGCAATTCAATAATGCGGATAACCAGACAGAAGTGGTGATAACTTTTGATCCGGAAAACGAAAATCCTGCTGAATTACAAAAAAGCGGCTGGCAGTCTATTTTGAATAATTTTAAAAATTATACTGAGACAAATTAAATAATTGGCGGCATTTACTATTGCAGAACCTCTTTTAGGGTTGCGGGCAGTACCCATTTTGCGCCAGATGTTGCGCCCGGGCGGATTAGGTCACCAGGCAGCGACAATTGTAAGTGCCATCAATATTGTTTTAGTTTCAACAGGTAATATAAATACATTCCATTTTTTAACATCCCCGTATGACAAATAAAATATATCCCTGCCTGTGGTTTGATGGCCAGGCCAGCGCAGCAGCAGCATTTTACAGTTCCATCTTCCCGGGTTCGGGAATTGTGTCCTCCAATCCAATGGTTACCATATGGGAATTGTGTGGCCAGCGTTTCATGGGTTTGGATGGTGGGCCAATGTTTAAACCCAATCCCTCCATTTCCTTTTTTGTAACCTGTGAGGATAGCGAAGAGGCAGATGCCATCTGGAATAAACTAAGCGAAAGTGCAAGGATAATGATGCCATTAGGCAAATATGACTGGAGTGAATACTATGGATTCCTCCAGGATAAATTTGGCATATCATGGCAGATTTTCAAAGGCAACCACACTGATCTTAATCAAAAGATAGTGCCCTGCCTGCTGTTTACAGATGGTAATTTTGGCAAAGCAAATGCAGCCGTTCATTTCTACACTTCTGTTTTTACAAATTCACGAACTGATAGTATTCTTTTTTATACAGAAGAAGAGATGAAAGAAAAAAACATTGTAAAACACTCACAATTTGTGCTCGATGGTCATGTATTTATGGCAATGGACGGAGCCGGTACTCATAATTATTCTTTTACTGAAGGGCTGTCTTTTGTTATCAGCTGTGCCACACAGGAGCAAATAGACTACTACTGGAATACATTTACAAGTGATGGCGGGCAGGAAAGCATGTGTGGCTGGTGTAAAGATAAATTTGGTGTGTCGTGGCAGATAGTACCTTCCATCCTGGGCGAACTGATGAATGACCCTGAAAGATCATCCAGGGTTCAGGCAGCATTTTTAAAGATGAAAAAATTTGATATTGATCAATTACTTAAAGCATAACAGCCATGATGAAGTCATCCGCTGAAAATTCTGTTGATGAGTACATACGGGGATTTCCTGACCATGTAAGGGTTTTACTGCTCCAGGTACGCAATACCATCATTCAAGCAGCCCCGCAAGCAGAAGAATGTATCAGTTATGGCATGCCGGCCTATAAAATAAACGGGAAGCCATTGGTATACTTTGCAGGATATAAAAACCATATCGGCTTTTACGCAACGCCAACCGGCCATAAGGAATTTGAAAAAGAACTTGCAAAATATAAGCAGGGAAAAGGCTCTGTGCAGTTCCCCCTGGATAAACCGCTGCCATTAACATTGATAGCACAAATTGTTGTATTCAGGGAGAAAATAACCGGTATGCAACCGACCAAAAAAAAATAATGCAGGTAAATCCATATTTGACATTCAATGGCAACTGCCGGAAGGCAATGACCTTTTACCAGGAATGCCTGGGCGGGCAGCTCTGTTTTCAAACAGCAGGTGAGTCGCCACTTTCAGAAAAAATGCCAAAAAAAATGAAGGATTGCATTGTACACGCAGCACTTACACATGGTTCATTTGTATTGATGGGCACGGATATGGTCAATGAAAATGGTTTGCTAAAAGGAAACAATGTATCCATATCCCTTTCCTGCGTAAGTGAAAGCGATATTGCCAGCTACTATCAAAAACTATCAAAAGGCGGCATTCAAAACCATCCTTTAAAACCAGTATCCCGGGAAGCAATGTGCGGAGACCTTACTGACAGATTTGGCAATCACTGGATACTCAACTGTATAAAAAAAACAGGTAATGGAACAATACGACCTCACACAGGACATACATGTAATATTTCTTGAAGTGCCATCTTTTCCGGAGGATGTGCCTGCAACTTATGAAAGGTTGCACTCACTCATTCCCGATAATCCGGCCCGAAGGTATTTTGGCATTTCACATCCTGATGAAACCGGAAGAATTCGATATATGGCAGCAGCTGAAATATCAGCAACCGATGATTATACAGATACCGGGTTGCAAACCTTCACCATTGAAAAAGGCTTTTTTGCTGCAAAATACATTGTCAACCACTTCCGGGATGGCAATTGTATTGGCGATACCTTCCGGGAGTTATTAAAACACCCTTGCCTCGATCCGCAGGGATATTGCCTGGAAGTATATAAAAACTATACCGACCTGGATGTCCATTGTATGGTAAGGATACTACCACAGGCACCATACAATTGATTTTTACTGAGAAGCAGTTCCTGCCATTGCTGCCGTGGGCAATACGGTGCTTTTGCAACTTTAACACCCTGCCATACACAACCCACAACCATTTCCCCTAACTTTATAAAAAATTTCATGGCATGAAACTCAGCAAACGCTTATCCTTTTTATTGTTACTGACTGTTATAATCAACTCCTGCAAAAAGTCGGATCCTGACCCGGGCACCACTACGGAGCCAGCCAAAACCATCCTGAATGTAGCTTACGGCACTGATGCTTTGCAAAAAATGGATGTATACCTGCCTGCGGGAAGAACCACCACCTCCACCAAAGTAATGGTGATGATACATGGCGGTGGCTGGACAACGGGTGACAAGGCTGATTTTAATGCCTTTGTTGACACCATGAAAAGAAGGCTGCCTGATTATGCCATTTTCAATATCAACTACCGGCTCTCTGCCAACCCCGTAAATGTTTTTCCCACACAGGAAAATGATGTAAAAGCGGCTATGGATTTTATTTACAGCAAATCTGCCGAATACCTTATTTCAAACAAACATGTACTGATAGGGGCAAGTGCAGGCGGACACCTGGCCATGCTGCAGGCATACAAATACAGCACACCGGTAAAGCCCAAAGCTGTTGTATCATTTTTTGGCCCTTCGGACTTAACTGATATGTACAACAACCCGGTTGGCGGCAGCAGCCTGCTTGCTTTTGCCCTGGCACAGGCTGTTGGTAAAACACCTGCACAGGATTCCGCATTATATGCCAATTCAAGCCCTGTCAACTTTATCGGCAGTGCTTCGGCTATGCCAACCATTTTGCTGCATGGCGGTGCCGACCCATTGGTGAAACCGGTACAATCTACTATCGTAAGAGATAAGTTACTGATGTCGGGCATTGTAAACCAGTATGTTTTTTACCCAACCGGTGGCCATGGCGACTGGAACGGCGCTACTTATTTTGATGCATTTAATAAAATAGAAGTTTTTTTAAAGGCCAATGTAAACTAATGGTTTGCAGGTGCTGTATTCATCATACCCGCTTCTTCGTTCCTGAGCTGACGGTGAACAGATAACAGTGTACAGGGCTGAAGGATGCTGTACTCTTCATTCCAACTTCCTTATTCGTAAAGCACAGGTATATACAAAAAAGAGAGAGACTGGACGAAACCAGCCTCTCAACATGCACATCACATTATTAACCACTATTGTTGTATGCCTAAAAGGCTGCAAACTCTTTCATAACTCATAGAAGTTATGTCTACGGGCTGGTTATAACCCGGAAGGATAAGGTTATGAAGATCAACTGTTGTACCATTGGCCACACGTCCACCAGCAATTAAACCGGGAATAAGTACATAACGGTATTCGAGGCTCTGCGGCAGGTTAATCATTACGGGCTGGCCGGGATACGCTTCAGCAACAAGGCTGGTGAAACGGCAGGTATTGAAAGTATGACGGTAAACAAATATTTTGTTCTGATTGTAAATACAGTTAACCATGTTGGTGGCACCACCAGCATCACTGGTGTAAGGCAATTGGTAGGGGCCTATAGAGCCAACACGCATATAAGTGATCATTACACCCTGGTTAAGGATAGTGGCACTCAATGACGGAGCATCTAAGTGACGCATCCTGAGGCAGGTACCATCAACAGTAGTATCACGGCTGCTGTAGGGAGAAGTGATCCATGGAGAATAAATAACCTGCGCTGGTGTGCCGGGATTACCCTGTATGCCCTGTACTCCCTGTGCACCGGTTGGACCTGTAAGCAAAGTGGCTGCGCCCCAGCCTGCAGCTGTTTTTGGGCCGTATATTGCTTTTGCAGATACATCAATATAAAAATCACCAACAGTACCCAATGCTGCTGCAGGAACACCAGCACCATTTAATACTGTTTTACCGGGCAAACCCTGCGGGCCTACCAATGCTGCACCAGCGCCCCAGTTAGTGGAGTTTTTGGGGCCCCAAAGTACTTTACCCACGGTGTCAATAAAAAAATCGCCCACTTTACCAATGGATACGGAGGGTATCCCTGCACCAGACAATACTGCCGTACCATCCCGACCGGTGTCGCCCGGATCGCCCTTTTTACAAAAAGTAAGGGTTAACACAATAGCCGGCAACAACAGCAGCGGGCAGAAAAAACTCCGTTTCATGATAAAATTTGCTTAAGTGGCTAAATGATGATGAGGCAAAAGTATATTTGCTTTTCTTCTAATACAATACCATAATCTGGTGATACCAGTTCAGGGTATTTTTCTTCTGGTTTAAAATTCATAAATACGCTCCGGGCAAAGATTTATCCACCAGATGCAGCATTTGGCTGTAATTTCCTATCTTTAAATATCGGAAACGACTACAAAATGAAGAAATCAATCATTATTGCACTTTACCTGTTGGCATGCGTTGCTGTTAAGGCACAGGACCCGCATTTTTCACAGTTCTTTGCTTCTCCGCTTACATTAAACCCTGCATTTACTGGTAAGTTTGATGGAACATGGAGGCTGGCTGCCAATCACAGGGATCAGTGGCCCTCCATACCCAAGGCTTATGTAACCTCCAGTGCATCAATAGATTTTGGTATTTTAAGAAGCAAAATACCCGATACGGATACCTGGGGGATTGGCCTTTCGGGGGTAACCGATGCCAGTGCCAATAATATCCTCAAGCTGAATTACGGCTCTGTTTCCATGAGTTATCATAAATCGTTAGACGAAGATGGCTACCACCAGATAGGTGCGGGCTTCCAGGGTACCTACAGCAGTATTGGTGTGGATGTAAGCAAACTTACATTTGAGGATATGCTTACGCAAAACGGGTTTACCGGTGTTACTTCAGATATTTTGACCAATGGCAGTAACCAGAGCTATTTTGATATCAATGCAGGTATATTGTATTCAGGTTCCACTACCGGATTTAATAATTTTTATCTCGGTGCAAGTATGTATCATATCAACAGGCCAAAGGTTGGTTTTAAAGATAAAAACTGGTACCTCACCGGCCGGGTAACAGTGCATGGAGGAGGATACTTTCCGCTGAATGACCAGCTTACAGTTCATACATCAGTTATTCACCAGATACAGAACAAAGCCAGTGAAACCACCATTGGCGGGGCATTGGCTTTAAACCTTAATGGAGACAATGACAAGCCAACCAGTATTTACGGCGGGGCCTGGATGCGGTTTAATGATGCGATCATTCCTTATGTAGGTATTGAAGTGGCTGGGCTTCGCATCGGTGCAACATACGATCTCAATATCAGTAATTTAAAGGCTGCCACACAAAGCCGCGGCGGCACAGAAATCTCTATCATTTACATAAAAAAGCCTGCTGAGTCTAAAGGAATACCCTGTCCGAAGTTTTAAGGCAACAGGTAATATCATATTACGAAGAGGGCTGTTTTCAGCCCTCTTTTCTGTACCGGGAAGTTTTGCACAATGTATGGTGTTTTAAAAAAAATGTCTACATTTATATCAGCAAAGCATGACGGCACCATCAGCATTGGAAAATACACCCACTATACACCCCATCCCGGTAAAAGTTTTATGTTTTATTAAACCATATTGTGTCAGCCTTATTGAATACCCGGGCAGAAACGGGTAAGTTTTTCAGCGCCAGGAAAGCTGATAGCAGTTAATACCGACGAAGCATTGAAAACAGACCAATAGATAAAGAGTGAAACGCAATGCATGTCGGCATTATATCATTTATTCCCGGTCTGATTTATAAGTCAAAATGGTATAACTTAAAAATTTATCAATAAAGTTTTTGGGCAGCTTTTGAACATTAAAAACTGCTGTACAGTATGACAGTAAAAAACAATCAAGCGGGTAAAAAATTATCCCGTAATGACATGAAAAATTTAACCGGCGGCAAAAAAATCAGCTGTGCCGCAGCAGGATCTGCCTGCAGGCTGGGAGTAACAGACCCACCTCCCTGCTGCCCCGGCTTATCCTGCCAGCGCAGGCCCGGAGGCTCTTTATCAGTAGGTACCTGCAAATAATACCAATTACACATACGAATTAGTCCAACTGTTTGTGGTATAATGCCGACCTACTTTGGATTAGCTTAGAAATGATTGGACTATTTAATAAGTAGCGTCGGTATAAGGCTTTATGAAATGCTTTTTTTAACACCAATAAAGTTTTTGGCAGCTTTTAAGATTATAAAACTGCAGCAACATGATGAACAAAAACAATCAAACACCGGGTAAAAAATTAACCCGCAGCGACATGAAAAAATTAACCGGTGGCGCAGCCAACCTGCTGTCCTGCGACGTTACCGAAGATTGCCCAAGGCCATGCGGCACTGTGGCAACCAAAGGCTATTACTGCCTCAGCGGGGTATGCAGGCTCTTCTCCGTATGCCCGTAGGCAACAGCATAGCGTACCTCATACAAGAGGCAAATGCAATGCCAGTGGAAGTGTACTCCGAATTGTAACCATTAAAGTTTTTGGCAGCTTTTAAAATTATAAAACTGCAGTAACATGATGAACAAAAACATAAAAGAACCGGGTAAAAAATTATCCCGGGGCGAAATGAAGCAATTACAAGGTGGTGTCTCGGCTGGCATCATATGTAGCACTACGGCAGATTGCCCCAATCCATGCGTTGGTAACGTGGAGCAGGGCTATTATTGCTCCTTTAGCAAGCGCTGCACTTATGGGTACTGTGCATAATGTAAATGACACAGGCTGTACCAACTAAAGTACAGCCTGTGTCATTTTTTAACCCACTATTATTAACTCCCCATCAGCTCCACACTCCTGTTGATGAAACTGGTAAGCCCGTTTCCTTTAAGCAGGCCCTGCGACAGTAAAGCCAGGTCGGCCAGGTTGTGTACCAGTTTTTCCTGCTTTTCCTTTTCTGCTTCGGCCAGTATATTTTTATATATAGCATGGTTGCCATTAACCGTAAGTGTCACTTCATCAGGCATTTGTGCATAAAAAGCACCCATACCGCCCTGCATCGCAGCCATATCCTTCATGCGGCGCATAAACTCGGGGCGGGTAGCCACCACCGGCGGAGCATCAGTGCTTAATCCTTTTACTTCCACCGTTACGTTCAGTTCTGGTATTGGCATGCCAAACAGCTCTTTTAACTTTTCTTCTTCCTGCTTACTCAATACACTTTCACCACCTTCCTGCTTGTCAATCAGGTTATCGGTAATATCACTGTCCACACGGGTAAACTGTACATTTTCCCACTTCATCTCCATCTGGTTCAAGAATCCTGCATCCACCATCGTTTCCATCTTCACCACTTTATAGCCTTTTGCATTGGCCTGCTGTATATAAGCATCCTGCTGTACAGGATTGGTGGTGTATAATATCACCTGCTTACCGGCCTTGTTTTTCTGCAGCACTTCGGTAGCCAGCTTGTATTCTTCCAGGGTTTGAAACTGCTGTTCTTCCGCACCAGCACCGGCAATTTCCATCACCAGGAACTTATTGGCCTTCTCCAGGAATTTGTCGTCCGTCATCATGCCATACTTCACAAACAAGCCGAGGCTTTCCCATTTCTCTTCAAACCCTTTCCTGTCATTCTTAAATATCTCTTCCAGCTTATCTGCCACTTTCTTGGTGATATGGCTGTTGATCTTGCGTACATTAGGATCTCCCTGCAGGTAGCTGCGGCTCACATTCAGCGGTATATCCGGGCTGTCTATCACACCATGCAGCAGCATCAGAAATTCCGGTACAATGTCCTTCACTTCATCTGTTACAAATACCTGGTTGCTGTACAACTGTATTTTGTCTTTCTGTATTTCGTAGCTCTGCTTTATTTTAGGAAAGTACAATATACCGGTGAGGTTGAAAGGATAGTCCACATTCAGGTGAATCCAGAATAAAGGAGCTTCGCTGTAAGGATACAACTCCTTGTAAAAATTCTTATAATCCTCATCAGTAAGGTCAGCCGGTTTTTTTGTCCAGGCCGGGGTGGTATTATTCACCTGCTTGTCTTCAAAATATACAGCTACTGGTAAAAAACGGCAGAACTTCTTCAGTATACCCTCTATCCTGTGAGCTTCCAAAAACTCCTTGCTTTCTTCGTTGACATGCAGCACTATATCTGTTCCACGCTCTGTTTTTTCGTGTGCCGTCAATTCAAATTCGGGGCTGCCATCGCATTCCCATCTAACGGCCGGAGCATCTTCCTGAAAGGATTTTGTAATCACTTCCACCTTATCGCTCACCATAAAAGAGCTGTAAAAGCCAAGGCCGAAATGGCCGATGATATTATTTTCATTCTGCCCCTTGTACTTATCTAAAAACTCTTCTGCACCACTGAAAGCCACCTGGTTCAGGTATTTGTCCACTTCAGCCTCCGTCATACCCACGCCCCTGTCGCTGATGGTAAGCGTTTTGGCCCCGGCATCAATCTTTACATCCACCCTCAGTTCACCCAGTTCACCCTTTGCTTCACCAATTGAAGAAAGCGTTTTCAGTTTTTGAGTGGCATCAATCGCATTACTAACGAGCTCCCTGATAAAAATCTCATGGTCGCTGTATAAAAACTTCTTAATAATCGGGAAAATATTCTCCGTTTGTACCCTGATATTTCCTTTTTGCATAATTAGCTGATTTTTCCCTTCCCACTCAAACATAGTACCAACAGGCATTTGCTGACAAACTGACATTTTCACAACTCCCTTCCTGCCTTATGAGCCGGGCAGGCAATAAAAAAAAGGCTCCCCGGAAAGCCTCTTTTTTAATATGCTGATCAATTAATTTACAGTATCATAAAAGTCTTTTGCTGACTGAAGTCCGGCGTACCTATTCTGAGCGTATATACACCTGGCGCCAGATTTCCTGGCAATATAAAATTGTCATCAATAAAATCAACCTGCACAATCATATCTTTCTGAAAAACCACTTTGCCGTTTCTGTCAATCACTTGCGCTGCATAATGTGCCGGTTTAATACCCGTTACAGTGAAATGTACATTTCCACCACGATTTACCGGGCTTGAGTAAATCACCAATCCCGACGGGATTGTTTTCATGGTAAAGCTTTGCTCAGTGCCATAAGCAGTACCACCATTATTGGCTGCAAATGCCTTGTAATAATAGGTTGCTCCCTGCACAAGACCGTTAATACTTGCAGAAAATGCACCTCCGCTAAGATTACCTGCTGCAACTGAAGTACCGTTGCCATTAGCAAAACCGCTGATGCCGCTGTAAACAAAGCCATAGCTTGTACTATTGCTGCAACCGTTGCTTGTAATGGTGCCGGAGAGATTTACCAGGTTGGCACTGGCCACAGCAGATGAACCTGTAGTAACGGATGGTGCTGTATTGATACCGGTTGCGCTGGCTGGCACGTTGATGGCAGCTGCAGCACCACCTGAAAGCCGGATATTGCCATTTATTGAACCAACAGTTGTTGGTGTTGCTATTACAAATACCTGCTGGCTGAAGGCTCCGCCAGGCTGAACCAGCGAAAGCGAAGAGGTATAAGTACCCCCTGCTGTAGTGGAAAATGTATACCCATTGAGCGGGCCCACGTTTACGTTGGCAGCTGTAAGGTTTGACCCTGTAATGGTAAATGAATTGGCCGCAGATGAGGTGCCGGTACAGATGGAACCAAAGGCAGTTAAAGCAGTTGAAAACAACACCGGTGTAGCTGTACTGAAAGATGCCTGTGCACCATAGGCCGTACCCCCTGCATTGGTAGCATAAGCCCTGTAATAATAAGTGGTAGCTGGCAACAGCGCTGAAAGAGCAGATGAGAAAGCCCCACCGCTTACATTAGACGATGCTACCTGCGTACCTGTGCCAGTTGCAAAGCCGTTAACAGTGCTGTACTCAATGCCATAAGCTGTAACAGCCGTGCAGCCTGTTGCAGCAATGGTTCCTGCAAGCGTGGCCGCAGTAGCTGTAATGGCGCTGGCTGCTCCTGTGGCAGGTGCCGGCGCTGTATTAACGCCTGCCCCGGTTACAGCCACATTGGTTCCGGTTGCAGTGCCGCCACCTCCAACAACAATATTACCATTGTAAGATTGCACGGCAACAGGTGTAAGTCTTACAAAAATCGTTTGCGAATAGGTACCACCGGCTTGTGCAAGACTCAGCGTGGTGGTATATGTACCTGTTGATGTGGTTGAATAGGTATAACCGGCAAGTGCTGCTACTGTTATATTGGCCGCAGTTAAATTTACCCCGTTGATGGTAAAAGAATTTGCCCCCCCCGTTGTATTCAGGCATAAGTTGCCAAAGCCGGTAATGGTTGTTGCTGAAATAGCTGGTAACGGTGCTCCAATACCTGTTCCGCTAACTGCTACGGTTACGGCAGCAGATACACCACCGCCGGTAATGCTGAGATTGCCTGATCTTACCCCCAACGCTTGCGGCACAAACCTCACATATACCGGAGTAGCGGCCAACGTGGCTGCAGTATAGGCAACCGTGGTGGAAGCACCCCAAGTACTGTTATTATTTGAAACCTCAAAATCAGTGGAAGGTGCGGCAATGGTTACAACACCCGGAAAGCCGGTAAGATTGGTTCCGGAAATATTAAATGACTGAGATACTGAATTGTTAAAGAGTACAATACTGCCAAAATCGGCCACAGTACCAGCTGTGATTGTTGGAGTGGGAACAAAGCCCGTACCGCTTACAGCAACTGTGATGGCTGAACTTACCCCTCCACCGCTGATGGATACATTACCACTCTTTAAACCGGAGCTTTGCGGCGTAAACCGCACAAACACGTTTGTAGCAGAGAGTGCAGCCGCAGTATAAGCAACAGTGGTGGAAGGGCCCCATGTACTGTTATTATTGGATACCTGGAAATCAGTGGAAGGTGCTGTTACTGTTATTGAACCTGGCGCACCTGTAAGATTAGACCCTGATAAGCTGAATGATTGTGATACAGAATTGGTGCTGACTGCTGTATTGGCAAAACTCAATGATGTTGGATTGGCAACAAGGGAAGGCACAGGCCCGCCGCATGGGGCCGCAGCAGTGGCAGAGTTGCGTGGTGCAGCAGTAACAGAAGTAAAATCTGTTGCGTTCTGGTTATTATCAAGGCACCCGTTGTTGCCCCTGATAATACTGTTGGTATTGCTGGGAGCAGGTGTGGGGCCGGTTCCTTCAAAACAGTTGGCAGTTGCACCAAAGCCTGCAAGGTCAATATATGATCCTGCGGCAGGACAGCCGGTAAGAGCCGTACTGTTATTTACCAATGCTATTTTTCCGGCGGTGCCGCTCATGGCAATGGTTCCTGTTGCATCAGGGGTTGGCAGCGCTGTTGTGCCACCCGTGCCTGCTGCCTGCTGCACCAGGTAATATTTACCGGGCTGAAGTGTAAAGTTGGTTAGTATGGTTACCTGCCATGCGCCTGTACCGGTTGCACTGTTGTATTGTACCGACCAGCCACTCAGGTTTACTGCAGTAGTGCCGGCGTTAAATATTTCAATAAAATCATTGGTATAAACCGAGCCGCTGTTGCCACCGCCACCATATACCTGGCTGATGACCACCCCCTGGCTTTGGGCAGTATACAAGCTAATAGAAAGTAAAAGGACCGCTATAATTTTTTTCATGATGCACATTTAATAGTTGCCCCCAATCATTCTAACAGCGGTGGGGGCACCGCATACCTGGCTCCGGTATCAGACTGGCCAGGATCAATACCACTTTGATTAACGCAATACCCTTACATCATCCACTTCAAAGGTTGAGGTTCTGCTGTTGGAACCGTCGTACCTGAAACCAATATAAATTGTTTGTCCGGCATAAGCTGAAAGGTTCAACACACCCGAGCTGATAAAGGGACCAAATGAGCTGCCCGTGTTACCGCTGGTAATGGTTGCAGGCAATTGCGTCCAAGTAGCTGTAGAAGGTGTATTGTTGCCAGTATAATTGGTAGAAACAAATACCCTGAAAGTAGCCCCATTTTCAAAAGCACTGGAAGTGGTAAAGGTCAATTTAGGATTGGAGCCTGTGGGCAAAGGGATACCGGGCGTAATTAACCAACTGGTAACCACAGGAGCAGTGGTACCAAAGGCTGATATTTTGGGGCAACGGCCAGAAGAGCCAAACACTGCATTTTGGTAGCTTATGTTACCTACTTCGCCAATATTTTTCCAACCTGACATTGAGAAGATGGCATTGTTGACCGTTAAGGTTTGAAAATCTTCTTCAAAGAAGGAACAACGTTGGCCGTTGAATTGGATATCCGTTGTATCACGGATAATCAACTGGCGGGTGCTGCCGAAAATCGTATAGATGGCTGTGATATTGCCATTGCCCTTTGCGGGCCTAAAACCTGCAAAATTGGAGTACCCACTGCTGCGCACAATGATGCTGTTACCGCCACAGTCTTTAATGGTAAGGTTGATGGAATTTTTTGCTGCTGAAGTATCAGCATAAGTTTTGGTCAAATCGCCAGAAGAAAACTCATAGCCGCTCAGTTGAACCAAAGTGCCCAATAAGGTATCCTGCATGTTGGTACCCAATGCCGACTGGCTCAATTGACGGGGTACAGCGGGATTGCCGAAAGAACCACCTACCACATAACTATCAAACAAATTAAATGGAATGCCGGTTAATGATGGATTGCTCGGCACGCTCCTGTCAATCACACCCAACTGTATCATGCCGCCATAATCACTGAGGTACAAGCCCTTGCACCTTACAAAAATCTTACGGCCCACAGGAAATTGCGTATAAAGGTTGGTACCGTCAAGCTCCAGCGCAATGGCACCAGTGGCATCCTGTATATACAATTCTTTATAAAAATTACCGCTCTTGTCATTGGCCACCACTACGCCTTCAATGATCATATCGTTTGCAACCAAATCATAAGCACCGGCACTGTGCAAAGCTTTCAATGTTTTGATGCTGGTATTGGCCACCAAATTAGGGTCAACATAGCTGGGCGGGTTGTCAAAACTCTTTTTGCATGAATGCAGCATCAATAGCAAAGCCGTAACCACTACTGCCGCAAAAGAAAGTTTAATAAACTTATTCATAACGTATCTATTTAAAAATTTATAATCGTTTGTTAAAATCTAACGCCAACACTGGCAAAATAGTTAAGGCCATAAGCATAAAACTTACGGGCCGGGAATTTTTCGGGATTCCTGTCGGCATAATCAAAACGCAATTGCTCAAAGCCTCCCGATACGATGGACTGGTTGTTCAGCATGTTGTTCACCCCTACGTTGAACACCAGATAAGTGGTCTTTTTCAGCGATTTGAAACGGTTGTTCATCCGCCAGGAGTAGCCGGCAAAAGCATCTACAGTGAATTGTCCATCCAGTTGCTCCTGATCAATAATATTCCGCCAAAGATCAGACTTGGGGTCCAGGCCTTCTACAGCGCTATACGTGCGGCGGATAGGGTTAAAGTCCAGCCACATTTGGTTAAAATAGTTCACATTCAGGTTTACAAACCAAAACTTGGGTGAGCGATAATCCAAACCAATGGTATAGGCCTCTTGTGGGGTAGCCACCCTGAAGTTATCGGAGTAGATGGTTTCCTTGCTCAGTGTAGATGCATCATTGTCCAGGGTAACCACCGCTTTTTGGCGGGTATTGAAGAAGTAGCGGCCAATATTGGCAGCCGCATTCAGGCTCAGTCCTTTGTACACTTTCACATCTGCTCCCAGCTCAACGCCTGCATGTTGTTTGCCAATATTGCTGATGGCATAATTCACAAAATTGCGGAAGTCTTCGTGGTAAAAAGTCAATACGTTCAGTTGGTTGGTAAAGCGGGCATAATAACCGGTGGCACGCAGTTTCAACCGCGGCGCATTCATCACGTAGCCTGCTTCAGCACTATAAACCCACTCCGATTTCAGATCTTCCTGCACAAAATCACGCTGGCGTGGGGCGATATAAGCATTTTCGAAAAACGGAGCCCTGCTCACTACCGAGCCATTGGCAAACAAATAGTTACGGCCATCAAACTTATAAGTAACCCCTGTTTTTAGAGCATAGTTGTGAAATTCATTGGCCTTTGATTTGCCAAAAGAGTTATTGGGAAACAACCCTGTTTTTACATTACCGATGCGTTGAAAACGGGTGTATGAATGTTCGCCGCTTATGAACAGGTCAACTTTGCGGAACTTGATCACTGCCTGTACCCAGCCTGAAGCCCTGGTAGTAGTGATGTTGTAATTATAACCAAACTTATCGCCCACTTTTAAAATACGGTTGGGGTTGTTCACATCGTTTTGGTTGATACTGGGGTCGCCTACTTGTATGCGTTCGGCAAACTGGTTCACATCCACATAAAAATCGCCGCCCAACAAATCGTTCACTTCTTTATAATAACCGCTATTTTGATGTTGGTAGCTAATGCCCGACGTGAAATCAATATTGTTACCAATCGTTGTATTCAAAGTAGTATTAAAGCCGTAGCGGGTGGTATTGATGATCCTGTCTTCCAGGACATACCTGGAGCGGCGGCCCGTTACCGTATTGCCGGCAATACCATTTACATTGTTTACCACATCAACATTAGCCCGGTTGGCATTGTAAAACCTGTCCCAGTTCAGTTGGCGCTTGTTCACATCGTTGCGCATCTCGTCCAGCACCTGTTGCCTGAACACCGGATCTTTTTGGTAGCTGGGGAGGTAACGGTAGTAGTCTGGGCGGGGATCAGGTGCATTGTACCAGTCCAATCCGCTCACACTCCTTTTGCCAAAAGAAAAAGAAGCGGCCGTAACCAGGGTTGATTTTTCGTTGATGCGCCAATCGTGGGTTAAAATGGCCACGGGCTGAAAGGTTTTGGCCACACTGGCGTTTCTTTTTTTACCATTTTGGTAACCCCAAAAAGAGTTATAGAATTGGTCGCCGCTGATATCAATCATTTCTTGTACCGATGAGCCTTGGCGGCCATTTTCGGTAGGCGTTGCAAAAGCCACAAACGACAACAAGTGCCGGTCGTTCACCCTTTTGTCCACCCCCACAAAAACACTCCAGCCATCATAATAGGTACCATCTGCATAGCCCTCGCCGGCCCAGCGGCGTGAGCCAGAAAAGGTAAAGGCCCAGCCCTTGCGGTTCAATCCCGTAGAATGGGTAAGCATGATGCGGTTATTGTAGTTGCGGTTGGAAATAGCGTGGTTAAAACTGGTTTGCTTGCGCTGGTGCGAGGCACGGGTATCAAAATGGGTACTTCCGCCCACATCGCCAAAACCAAAAGTGGTGGTTTTGAGGCCCAATACCGCTTCCCGGTTGCGCAGTACATCGTTCAGGCCACCCCACAGGCCAAAGGGGGTAAACCCATTGTCCAGGTTTTCCATGGGCATGCCGTTCATATATGTGGCAAACAGTTCATTGTCGAAGCCCCTGAAACGGAAACGCACCGCATTGAAGTGAAAAGAAGCACCACTGAAGTATGGATCCCTGCCGGCATTCAGCTGGCTGGAAATATTCTGTGCACTGCCATCCTGGCTGTCATTTTCATCAAGTGATACGATAGGGATATTATCAAGCACCCCTTCCTTTATTTCTTCGGTAATATTGGTATCGGCTTTGGCTTTTTCCGGTACTGGAATTGTCTGCGAAAATGCAGCAAATGACACAACACACGGAAGCATACACAGCAGCAGTTTTTTTCTTAATATTTGCAGCATAGTTTATTATTGGTTAAAGACCGGCAAAGTTAACACTCATAAGCCATTTGCGGTCTTAAAACTTATCCATAACAAAAAAATCACAAACGCCTCAGCCCGATGTGTTCAGTGTTTAATACCTTTGCCACATATTTTAGGCATGATTAAGATAACTATATGGTTTTCAATGCTTTTGGCGCTTTCTACCCAAGTAGTTGGCCAGCAGCACAAATACAAAGTTTCTGTAATAGGATTTTATAATCTTGAAAACCTGTATGATACAGTTGATAACCCCATTAAAAGTGATGAAGAGTTTCTGCCTTCAGGTGAAAGAAATTACAATACCAGGATTTACTATGACAAACTGGACCATTTGGCAGATGTGATTTCCCAAATGGGTACCGAAATAAACCAGGATGGGCTTGCTTTATTGGGTGTGGCAGAAATTGAGAATGATACAGTACTGACCGACCTGGTAAAGCGGGAAAAACTAAAGAACCGCAACTGGAAATTTGTTCATTTTGACTCACCCGATCAGCGGGGGATAGATGTGGCACTTTTTTATAACCCGAAATATTTTAAACCCCTTTTTAGCGCACCCTTATTTGTACAGCTGCCGGGAGGCACCAAGGATGCCTATTTTACCAGGGATGTATTGTACGTTAAGGGCCTGATGGATGGCGATACCATACATGTATTTGTTAATCACTGGCCCAGCCGCAGCGGTGGTGAAGAGCGCAGTATTCCGGCAAGAGCTGCTGCTGCCGGTGTATGTAAAAAACGTATTGACTCCCTTACTGCTGTTAATCCGGAGGCCAAGATACTGGTGATGGGCGACTTGAATGATGACCCAGTAAGCCCCAGTGTTACCAAAGTACTGCTGGCAAAAGGAAAAACAAATGTTAAAGCCCCGGAAATGTATAATCCCTGGACTGAATTTTACAAAAAAGGCATAGGTACGTTGGCTTATCAGGATGCATGGGGGCTTTTTGACCAGGTAATACTTTCCCCCGGCTGGATTTCAAAGGAGCAGAAAGGATATTTTTTTCAAAAAGCAATCATTTTTAACAAAGACTTCCTGATTCAGAAGACTGGTAAATTTAAAGGGTACAGCAAACGTACCTGGGATGGGATAACCTATAACTACGGATACAGTGACCACTTTCCTGTGTATACAGTGATGCTTAAAAGAGTTGATTAAACCTCAGGTACATAGTAAGTTTATTTTGATGTGATTTCAGTCAATGATTGTGCAATAGATATACTTACCATATTCTGCGGACATGCTATAAAAAATTAATTTTATAATACAAATACAAACAAATGAAAAAAATATTTACAGCGATTTTACTGCTTTGCTGTGTAAGTGCTTTTGCACAGGTACGCATCAGCCAGGTATATGGCGGTGGTGGTAATGCGGGTGCCACCTATAACCAGGATTTTGTGGAACTTTTTAACGCTGGTGGCAGCAGTGTAACCATTGGTGGCTGGAGTGTTCAGTATGCATCGGCTACCGGTACTGCATGGGCAGTAAATGCCATTCCCGGTGGTGCTTCTATAGCGCCGGGGCAATACTACCTGGTAGGGATGGCTGTTGGCGGTGCCAATGGAATCGCCCTTCCTGCTACTGATGCTACAGGTACCAGCAACATGTCGGGTACAGCAGGAAAAGTTGCATTAGTTAATAGCAGCACTGCGTTAAGTGGCGCTACCGCCTGCTCAGGTGCATCAGTAATTGATGTACTGGGTTATGGCAGCACAGCAACCTGCTTTGAAACTGCCTTCTTTCCTACAACCGGTATTACAAATGCCCAATCTATACAGCGTTTAACCAATGGCTGTACCGATGCCAATAACAACAGTGCTGATTTTGCAATTGCGGCTGTTGCTCCCCGCAATAGTGCATCGCCCAACAACAGTTGCGGCGGCCCTACTCCTTTTATAAGCGCAGGCCCCGGCATTACCAATATTACCGGTAATGTTGGTTTTGCATCTGCATCACAATCCTATAACGTAACGGCTGCCAACCTTACACCAGCCGCAGGTAATATTACAGTTACTCCTCCTGCAGGTTTGGAAATTTCTACTGACAATACCAGCTTTGGTTCAGCCCCCATCAACCTTACATACAGCGCTGGTGGCTCTACGCTTACACCGTCAACAGTATATGTGCGCCTTGCAGCCACTGCCCCACAGGGAGCATTCAGTGGCAGCATCAGCCATACAGGCGGTGGCGCACCAACAGCTACTGTTACGGTTGCGGGCGGTGTATTTCAAAATTACTACAACACAAAGGCAAACAACGGACTTACTGTGGCTTCAACGTGGAGCAGCACTACAGATGGTACCGGCCCTTCGCCAGCCAACTTTACTGATGGCTATCAATTGTTCAATATCATCAATCAAACAAACGCCAACTACACCGGCGTATGGAATGTAAGTGCCACGGGCAACACAGCAAGAGTGGTGGTTGGCAATGGTACCGCCCCGCTTACCTTTACCGTACAACCCGGCACTGACTCCCTTACCGGTGCTACCAGGGTGGATATACTTAACAATGCAACACTGGTTCTGCTGAACAACCGCAGGCCCTTCCTTAACAATATTGCCAATGGCTCTACCGTAAGCTATGCGCAAACCGGCACCACAACAAGTGATACGGTAAGAGTAGGAGCATTGTCATACTTTAACCTGATATTGAAAGACGGCATCAAATTACTATCGGGCAATACCACTACTGTGCGTGGTGACCTTACTGTTGATAATGTACTCAACTTCAATGGTCCCAAGGCAACACCGTTTGCAACAATCAATGCCTTTGGCGATATCAACTTCATCAATGGCAGTACATTTGAACCACAACCAGCCGGTGACGCAGGCCGCATCACATTAGCGATGAATAACAACTCAGGCGGCCCTCAAACTATTAATGCTGTCGAAACAGACTTACTGCTTTTCCGTCTGAGGCGGGATACCACCAGCACCGATAATGACATCATTCTTTCGCCCGGCACCAACCTCACCCTGGGCAATGCTGCAGGCGGGGGATTGCAACTGGCACAGGGTGCTGCCACCACCACTACCCTGAGCATGAGCAGCTCCACCTTTAAACTAATTGGAGGCGCAGCAGCAACCACCACATCACTGGGTCAGTTAAATACAGCGGGCAGCAATATTGTGATTGAAAAATCAACTACAACCAGCAATGCAGGCACCTTACGTTTTACCCCGGGATCGACACTCAACCTGTTTACCGTAAACTTTGATGCTGCTTTTACCAGGGACTCCATACTTGTGGCCGACAATGTAAAGGTTAACGGAACGCTCAATCTTACCAAAGGCAGGATTGTAATGGCTGCGGGTAAAGCGCTTACATTAGACGCTGCTGCAACATTTACCGGCGGTTCAAATACATCTTTTGTGGATGGAAAACTTACCAGGAATACTGCTGCTGCCAGCGGCTTTGTTTTCCCGGTAGGCAAAGCAGCCACCTACAGGCCAGCCACCGTTACGCCAGCAGATGCAAGCGCTTCTGTATACACTGCTGAATATTTTACCGGCCCTTACAGCACAGTAACATTCACTGCACCATTAACCGGCATTTCCACCACCGAATACTGGGATATTTCAAGAACAAGCGGCGCAGCTGCAACCGTATCATTAAGCCTTAATGGCACGGCTGTTGCCGGCGCAACTGCATCCGACGAAACAGGTGTGGCGCATTTTGAAGCCGGCTCATGGGTTACCGTTAGCGGAACTGGTATTACCCCGGGTAATGCTACCACCGGAACGGCTGTATCAACAGTATTATCAACATTCAGTCCGTTTACATTTGGTATAAAGACCGGCGGAATTACTTATACCTTTAATGGCAATGGTGACTGGGATAATCCTGCCAACTGGACAAACAATACCATACCACCATCTACCCTTACTGCACCCAATAAGATTGTTATCAATCCTGCACCTGGTGGTGTTTGCAATTTGGTGAATATTGCCGGTGGTCAGCAGATCATCAATCCCGGCGCACAGCTTATTGTTAACACCAATGCGAAGATTCTTGTTCCCGGCAACCTGATCATTCAATAAATCAAGAGCCGCTTCAATAAAAAATCCCGGAGCCAGAAACTCCGGGATTTTTATGCCCTTACTCTAATAAAAACACAAGCCAGTCGTATGTTTTGTGTAATTTTGTCAGTTCAATACCGCAATGGTACACATGCAAAAAATTTATCTTTCATTGCTGTTTTTTTGTGCATTGATTACAAATATAAAGGGGCAGATCATCCTGTCCCCATCTGGTACTTACAGCCAAAATTTCAATACCCTGGTAATCAGCGGAAGCGACACAGCCAGTAACCTGCCCGCAGGCTGGCTGATGACGGAAACAGGCACCGCTGCCAACCAGCAATACACCGCAGGCAATGGCGCTTCTTCAACCGGCGACACGTACAGCTTTGGATCAACAGGCAATACTGAAAGAGCTTTTGGCACCCTGCAATCAGGCAGCCTTATTGCTACTATCGGCGCAAAATTTATCAACAATACGGGTGGCAATATCAATACCATCACTTTTACCTACACAGGCGAGCAGTGGCGCTGCGGGGCTACAGGCAGGCAGGACAGGCTGGATTTTCAATACGCTACCAATGCTTCGGGCTTAACGGATGCGGCAGGCAACTGGGCCGATGTAAATGCCCTGGATTTCAATACCCCCAATACCACCGGCCCCGTGGGGGCATCAGACGGTAATGCTGCTGCCAACCGTACTACAGGCATTACATTCACCCTCAATGCGCTGATTATTCCCAACGGCAGTACCTTTTATATCCGCTGGCAGGATGTTAACCCTTCCGGATTGGATGACGGCCTTGGCATTGACGATTTCAGCATGACCTTTACTTTCAGCGGTAGCGGAGATGTTACACCTCCATCTTTAATCGCCCTGTCACCGGTACATCTTTCAACAGGTGTACCAACCAATCCAAACTGCGTTATCAGTTTTGATGAAGGTATTAAACCGGGTAATGGAAACCTGCTTGCAAAAGAATTGCCAGGCAATACGGTGGTTGCCACCATACCGGTTGCGGCTACAATTGTAAGTGCTAACACAGCAGGCTTTACCATCACCGGCCTGTTACCCGGCAAAACGTATTTTATTGAAGTGCCTGCAGGGGCTTATACTGACAGTGCCAATAACAACTGCGCCGCTCTTGGTGGCCCGGCAGCATGGCAGTTCACTACATTCGCTTCCATCCCGGCTGCCTACAGTTTTCCTTTTACCAACTGCACCACTGCCATTACTGAAGGCTTTACCCAATACAGTGTTGTGGGGCCCCAAACATGGGGCTGCACCAGTTTTGGCTACAACCCAAGCAATGGTGTGCAGATGAACGGCTTTGTAACCGGGCCAGGCAATATTGCCAACGAAGACTGGCTTATTTCACCCCAATTGGATCTTACAGGATTCAATATACCCCTGATGAAATTCCAGGCCATCAACCGCTTTGCCGGGCCGCAACTGCAGTTGAAAGTATCTACCAACTACCCGGGTTATGGCAACCCCAACCTGGCCACATGGACCACCCTCAATGGCAGGTTCCCCGAGGAGAATACCAATGTGTGGACAGTTTGCGACAGCATTAACCTGGCAGCCTATAAAACCGGTGCCACCTACCTGGCATGGGTGTATACTTCAACCAATTCGGCTGCTGCAAGGTGGACACTGGATGAAATACAACTGTTTAACTCCAGTACAATCCCTGGTGCATTTGTAAGCATGGCACCGCTCAATACCGATTTTGGCTATATTCCTTTTGGCAGCAGCTCCTGGTGGAAACCGCTTACTTTTACTGCAACAGACCTCACTGCCAACCTGGTACTATCTGCACCTGCCGGGTTTGCCATTTCAAAAGATTCTGCCGCAGCCGCTTCCAGCATTGCTTATACAGCTGCTGAGGCCCAACCGGGCGTTAAAACTTTTTATGCCAGGCTCACTCCCAACCTTGCTGATGCAGGCATTATAGAAGGCAATATCAGCGTTAGCAGTACAGGTTTAAACCAGTTAAAATCCAAACTCAGCGGCACATCACTATCCCGGGAAAAAACACTTGAAGTGGTAAACTGGAATGTAGATTGGTTTGGTAAGGAGGAGATACCCGTAACAGACCCGGGACCATGGGGACCTTTAAATGAAGCCGTACAGGAACGCAATGTAAAAACAATCATCAAAAACCTGGATGCTGATGTATATGCTTTTGAAGAAGTGGTGGACACTGCCCGCTTTAAGAGATTGATTGACACATTGGGCGGGCCATCTGTTTGGGGATATGCTTTCAGCGATTTTTGTTCGGGTGCCACATCCCCCACCAGTCCCTTTTATGCAGGCGGACAAAAACTTGGTTTTATATACCGCAAAGCCAATATCAGCAATATGAGTACCCGTGGCATGCTGCGTACCAGCGCCAATTACGACAGTGCGTACAAATACTGGAGCAGCGGCCGCTTCCCTTACCTGATGCATGCTGATGTAACATTGGGCACTGTAACACAGCCGGTTGACTTTATTGTGATACATGCAAAAGCCAATACTGGTACCGACGCAGAAAAGATTGATTCATACCGCAGGCGAAAGCTGGGGCTGCAGGAACTGAAAGATTCGCTGGATGCTCATTTTGCCAACAGCAATCTTATTTTGCTTGGAGATTTTAATGATGACCTTGACAGAACCATTGCCCCAATCACCAGCGGGCCAGATACCGTTTCTTCGTACAACTACCTTATTGCCGATTCAACGGATGCCAACAGTTATAAATCCATTACATTGCCGCTGAGCCTGCTAAACCTGCGCTCTACCGTTACTAATGCAAATGTTATTGACCACCAGGTTATTTCCAATGAGATGAATGTGTTTTACATGCCGGGCACAGCCTCCATACGTACAGACGTAACGGGCCTTGTGGCACCATCACCGGTATTGTATGCTGACAGCACGACTGACCATTATCCCATTTATGCAAGGTATAACTTCCTTAACTGCCCCGGCAGTGCGGTTGTATTTACAGCATCCGGCAGCGGCACAACTTTTCAATGGCAGGAAGATAGCGGGGGCGGATATACCAATATTGTTAATGGCGCTAACTACCAGGGAGCCAATACCGGTACATTAACCCTTATTTCGCTGCCCACAAGCTATACAGGCTATAAGTACCGCTGTGTTGTTGATGGTGTAAATGGCAATGCCAACATCATACGTTTTAACAAGTGGTGGACAGGTGCAGTAAATACCGATTGGTTTATACCCGGCAACTGGGCCTGTAGTGTTTTACCCGACCAGTACACTGATGTAATATTACCGGCAGGGCTAATCAATTACCCTGTGGTAAGCGCCAATGTGGTTATAAGAAGCCTGCAAACAAGTGCAGGTGCAGCTGTAACAGTGGGCGTTGGTGTTAACCTGCAAATTAAAGGCAACTGATGGCGTACTATAACAGTGATACCAATGCAAAAAACCGGAAGTAAAATCCAAACCGGTTTTATTCATCAGCCCACCACTTCCCCTCCTCCTCCGTGAGTAAAGACAGGTTTTTACACTTTCGTACAATATAGCTTCGCCGCAGTGTCTGCCAGCACAAACTTACATCCTGCATAAACTAACCGGCAGGACATTGCGGATTTATTGTGAAAGGATGCTGCCGTGTTTCACTATCGAACATCTTATACCATTTTGACTTATAAATCAGGCTAATAATAAATGGTGTAATCCCGGCATGCATTGCGCTTTACGCTTTATCTATTGGTCTGTTTTCAATGCATAGTCGGTATTACATGTCAAACTTATTTTTGGGCAAAGACAGAGCAGCGAAAAAATAACCCGGTGGCAGACTGGCAGAACTGTGAGACAACTGTACCTGCGGAACACTTGCGCCAAGTGACTGTGCAAAACACCTCTATTCGCATCAGTCTCTGGCATCATCTCCGCCGTTGTTGTGTCTTTTGACCAACAACGATTCTTTTGCAGGCTGAGTAAATGCTATACCCTCAAACAGTTGTTGGTGATAGCCTGGCTGCATGGCCAACTGCACGAAAAAATGCTTTCCCCTAAAAAGACAAAGTAGTGACATTGTAAAAATGTACTTAGCATATAATAGATATGAATTATGTGATATGTTAACGGCCTGTTAATGTTTTATCTTTGTACAAATTAATTTTCTAACCAAAAAAAACAAAACAAATGAAAAAAACATTTTTCTCCTGCGTCCTGATTGCGATCGCTACGCTAACCATGGTTTCTTGTAAAAAAAATTCTGATGCTGGTGCAAAAGCCGATCCCCTGGCTGCTGACCGTGCTGCCGTAAGAGCCATGAGCTTTGATGCTTCTGATCTTAAAAAAGTAGACGGTGGTTACATCGTGGAAGGTGACATTTTCGTGTCAAACGATCAGGTTCGTCAAGGTGCAAATTTCACCAATGTTCCAAAAGAAGAACAATGGCGCACTTTTAACACTGTGTCTTTTCAGCCCGGCACGGTGCGGACAATCACCATCAGAAATGCAGCTAACCTGAGTACCAGTTTCTGGAATTCAGTGCTGGCAGCTGCTGTACAACGCTACAACGTATTGAACCTGCATATCCGGTTTCAGGTTGTTGCCTCTACTTCGGCAGCAAACATCACGGTGTCTGCAACTTCAGGTACAGGTGCACAGGCCGGTTTCCCCAGTGGCGGCAATCCGTTCGGATCTATCCTGATGGGTACAGGTATTCAAAATTGCGGTACCAATACTGCGGTTACAGTGTTGACGCATGAAATCGGTCACTGTATCGGTTTCCGTCATACAGACTGGTTTAACCGTTCAATCTCTTGTGGTACTGGTGGCAGTGAAGGCCAGCAGTTTGACGGTGTTGGTGCTGTGCTGATTCCTGGCACTCCCTCTACTGCTGATTTGGGCTCATTTATGCTGGCTTGCTACTCTTGTGGCGGCAACCGTCCATTCACAAATTTTGACATTATTGCTTTAAGGGCTTTATATCCTTAATCCGGGTATTTAACCAATGAGCTTTATTACATTGAGATTAGCCGGCAGATTTATTTATGCCGGCTTTTTTTATGTGCTCCAGGCATGCCGTTGTTGCTTAAAGTTAAAGTCTTGAGCAGGCCACCGCTTCGCAGCAGTATCTGCCAGCACAAACTTTCATCCTGCATAATCTAACCGGCAGGACACTGCGGATTTATTGTGAAGGGATACTGCCGTGTCCCTCTGCCGGACATCTTACTTATTAAACTTTTTTTAGGGCAAAGACCAGCAGCGAAAAAATAATCCGGTAACAGACCGGCAGAACTGTGAGACCCAAGTGTACCTGCGGAACACCCGGGCCAAGTGCAGGAGGTGAATGCCCGTAAAAAGACAAAGTAGTAACATTGGAAAAGTGTACTTACTATGCAGTGGATATGAACTGTGCGGCATGTTAATGAGCTGTTAGCAGTTTTTGTATAAATTAATTTTCTAACCAAAAAAAACAAAACAAATGAAAAAAACATTTCTTTCCTGCGTACTGATTGCGATCACTGCGCTAACCATGGTTTCCTGTAAAAAAAGTTCTGATACTGGTGCAAAAGCCGATCCGCTGGCTGCTGACCGTGCTGCCGTAAGAGCCCTGAGTTTTGATGCTTCTGATCTTAAAAAAGCAGACGGTGGTTACATCGTGGAAGGTGACATTTTCCTGTCAAACGATCAGGTTCGTCAAGGTGCAAATTTCACCAATGTTCCAAAAGAAGAACAATGGCGCACTTTTAACCTGGTGTCTTTTCAGCCCGGCACCGTGCGGATAATCACCATCAAAAATGCAGCTAACCTGAGTACCGCTTTCTGGAATTCAGTGCTGGCTGCTGCTGTACTACGCTACAACGAATTGAGCCTGCACATCCGGTTTCAGATTGTTGCCTCTACTGCGCCGGCAAACATCACGGTGTCTGCAATTGCAGGTACAGGTGCACAGGCCGGTTTCCCCAGTGGCGGCAATCCGTTCGGGTCTATCCTGATGGGTACAGGTATTCAAAATTGCGGCACCAATACTGCGGTTTCAGTGTTGGCGCATGAAATGGGTCACACCATCGGTTTCCGTCACTCAGACTGGTTTAACCGTTCAATCTCTTGTGGTGCTGGTGGCAGTGAAGGCCAGCAGTTTGACGGTGTTGGTGCTGTGCTGATTCCTGGCACTCCCTCTACTGCTGACCTGGGCTCATTTATGCTGGCTTGCTACTCTTGTGGCGGCAACCGTCCATTCACAAATTTTGACATTATAGCTTTAAGGGCTTTATATCCCTAATCCGGGTATTTAACCAATGAGCTTTATTACATTGAGATTAGCCGGCAGATTTATTTATGCCGGCTTTTTTTATGTTTTCCAGGCATGCCGTTGTTGCTTAAAGTTAAAGTCTTGAGCAGGCCATTGCTTCGCAGCAGTATCTGCCAGCACAAACTTTCATCTTGGATAAACTAACCGGCAGGACACTGCGGATTTGTTGTGGAAGGATGCTGCCGTGTATCGCTGTTGGATATCTTGCTTTTCAAACTTCTTTTGGGCAAAGACACGGCATCGAAAAATTAACCCGGTAGCAGACCGGCAGAACTGTGGGACACAAGTACCATCCCCAGTGATCTGTTGCCTTACTGGGCATACTCTGCGTCCTGTCATGCCGATTGCGTTAGCGAGGCATCTGCACCATTGGGCAGCAGTAAGCAACGCGTTAATGCAGATGCCTCCCCCGTCGGCATGACAGAACGGGGCAGTATATGTAAATGGCTACAAAATGTAAAGGTTGGTGTTGAACTACACCCCCATCTCCCTCCTCATCTTCCCCACACTGCTCTTCCGCAAACCGGTTAACATAACAATTTGAGCTTCGCCACAGTGTCTCTGTCAGCACAAACTTCATCCTGCATAAACTAACCGGCAGGACACTGCGGATGTATTGTGGAAGAATACTGCCGTGTTTCACTGTTGAACATCTTAAATGTCAAACTTCTTTTGGGCGAAGACACGGCAGCGAAAAATTAACCCGGCCGCAGACCGGCAGAACTGTGGGACACAAGTGTACCTGCGGAACACTTGCGCCAAGAGCGAAAGTATCATCAAATTATCTTTAACCGCATCGGTCTCTGACATCATCTCCGCCGTTGTTGTGCCTTTTGACCAACAACGATTCTTTTGCAGGCTGAGTAAATGCTGTATCCTCAAACAGTTGTTGGTGATAGCCCGGCTGCATGGCCATCGGCACGAACACCATGAACGGCCGCAACACTCAGCTTCATTGTCGGCGCTGCGCACCCAACGAAGCATTAGTTGTTATGGGCAGGCTATCTCGTCTTGATTTTTGAAATGGTCATACCAATTGATTTTGTTGGCTTGTCCATATCTTGTATTGCAAAGTCTACTGCCGTTTTTATTAAGTCTTTTACTTTTTTGTTTCTGTAATCTTTTGCTGTGTCCACTGGAATATGCCTAATTAAATTGCCTGTACCTGTCAATAGTTTATGTGGGTCATTAAGTAAAGTTCCTTTGTTAAAGCCCAAGTTTAAATGATTTGTATAGATTGGCAACATACAAAAAGCGTCTGATAGTTTTTCTGAAATTGAAAAAACACTTGTCAAGGCGTGGGTATGATACAACAATTCATTACAGTCTGGGTAAATTTCAAGTATAAACTCTCTCAAGTCATTGAATAGGTCAATTACTTTCTTTTCTTTAAAATCAAGATGAAAAAGAAAGTCTGGGTGTATGGGTCTTGATTTTGTCATCTTACACTATTGTCGTATTGCATTACACAAATTAAATTGCCTTCTGTGTCCAAAAATTTTGCTATCCAGCCAACATAAGGAATTGCTGTTTTTGGCATTAGTAATTGCCCACCATTGGTTTTAACTTTTTCAAGAATGTCGTCAACATTCTCAACGCTAACAGTGCATTCTAAACCAATAATTTTTTCAGGAACTGGCGAATATTTTCTTGACTGCAATGCACCGATTAATTCTCCACTCTCGGTTTTGTCTGCTTTGATTTGTAAAAAATCACTCTGTCCGTAAGACTGAAAGCCCCATTCAAAAACTCCATCATAGAAATTTTTTGCTCTATCAATGTTGTCAATGTGAATAGCAAAATGGGTCATTTTATTTTTCATCTTGTCAAATTTTGAATGTTTGTAGGGTGTCGCTCTTAGCTTGCCCATAACGTTTGTATTGTCGCAAGTTTATAATATTTAAGTACAAAATACGCAAGTTTTTTTATTATAAATCAATGTGTTATAAAAATTGCCGGTATAAAAGCAGTTGCGCAAATACCCATATTTATTTTTCATATAAGTCAGTTGTCGTCCTTCTCCCCCCTACCAGAGGTTGGGGCAAACCCCTTACCAGAATTTGGGGCAAGTCTCCGCCATTTTGCATGAAACTGATTGGAAAAACCCAAAATGGTCACCATTTTGCATGAAACTGATTGGAAAGAGAAAAAATCGCCGCCATATTCCATAAAACTGATTGAAAAGACCCGAAATGGACGCCATTTTGCATAAAACTGATTGGAAAGAGCCAAAATGGTCGCCATTTTTAATAAAACTGATTAAAAAGAGTCAAAATGGTTGCCATTTTATATGAATCTGATTGGAATATCCATATCTGCGCTGCGTTTAGGGCAAAGCTGACTGGATTGATGCTATCTGCGCTGCATTTAGGGCAAAACTGATTAGATTAACCCAAAACACTCAGTATCTGGAGTGTTTCAGACTGGATTGGCCCTAAATACTCAGTATTTGGCGTGCCGCTGATTAGATTTGCCCAAAATACTCAGTATCCGGAGTATTTCTGACTGGATTGGCCCTAAATACTCAGTATTTGGCGTGCCGCTGACTGGATTGACCTGAAATACCCGGTATTTGTGGATGACACTGTGATATAAAATACGCCGCTGGTCAAAGACCAGGCGGCAGCACCCCAAAGCCGATTGGATTGGCCCGAAATACTCAGTATTGGGCGTGCCGCTGACTGGATTGACCTGAAATACCTGGTATTTGTGGTTGACACTGTGATATAAAATACGCCGCTGGTCAAAGACCATGCGGCGGCGAACTCATAACCCATAACCCATCACTCATAACCCTTCAATACAGCCCCCAACAAAAAACCCCTCTCATTTAAGAAAGGGGCCTCCATACAACTATGGAAATGTTCAAACACAAACAAACGAAGGCAGTCACGCTGGTGCATGACTGCCGGTATCATCAATCGGGTTTTTTACCCTCCAGGAATGTATTGATAGTGCTGATTTCAGCCTGGTTGTTTTCGTCGGACTTTACTGTATAGTTGCTGTAGAAGCTTTCTACATTGGCGATGGAATTGTGCAGTTCCATATTGCGGCGGAGGTATGCCGGTACCGTTTCAAACTCGTTGTTAGGATCGGCTGCATTGATGTTGAATGACAGATTACGCAGCTTCGCAATGCGTTCCATAGCCCGGCGCCTAAGTTCCTCTGTTTCGTCCTGCGGAGCAGGTTCCTCAACATTGGACATTATAATGGGCTGAGTTTGTTGATCTATTTTTGGCTCCTCCGCCGCTTCATGGGAGTTTTTAACTACCAACTGCATTTCAATTACAGGTTCGTCCTCCTGAAGTTTAATCTGCAATGGCAGTGGTTCCTCCATTTTATTGGACTTCGATTCGGCTTCCTCCTGCACATAGATCTGTGAAGGTTTGGCCAAATAACCGCCTGACGAAAGGACGGTGCTAGCTTCTTGATTTTGATTATTATTAAATATTGTTACAGGTGCTTCAGGTTCAGCCGATGGCTTTTCTGCTGCTGTTATGATTGGATTGCTCAGATCAAATTCTATTACAGGAACCTGATCTGCGGCCGAAGATATTTCAAAATATACAGGCGCTTCGTCTTTGTTTTCCACAGTAGTTTTACCTAGTACTTCTACTGGCTCCGCAGCCGGGTTCATCTCCACCAGGCGGGGCATATACATATCTTCTGCTGCTGTTACATCCGGCTCCGTTATCTCAGCAATGGCTTTGTCGTCTTCCGCTTCTTCAAACTGCAGTACAGGCTGTTGGTATGTTTTTTTCTCAACGGCCACAGGCATTTCCAGTGTAAGCACCACTTTGTCCACCGCCTTCTTTTCTTCAGCAGGCGCCTTGTCTTTTACAAAGGGGTTCTTGTGCTCAAAGCCGGTAGCAATCAGCGTTATACCTATTGCATCGCCAAGTGTATTATCGTATCCAAGCCCCAAAATCACATCCGTACTGTCGCCGGCCTGGCTCAGCAGGTAGTTCTGTATAATCTCCACTTCATCCATGGTAAATTCATGGTCGCCCTCGGCAGAATTGATATTGATGAGTATCCACCTTGCACCACGGATATCATTGTCGTTCAGCAATGGAGAGTTCAATGCCTCTTCAATAGCTTTGTGCGCCCTGCCTTCACCGGTAGCAGCTGCACTGCCCAGTATGGCCACACCACCATTCTTCATTACGGTGCACACATCCGCAAAGTCAACATTTATCTGGCCGGTACTGTTGATCACATCTGTAATACATTTAGCAGCAGTTGCCAGCACATTATCGGCCTTTTCAAATGCTTCTCTCATTTTGAGATTACCAAACTGGTGGCGCAGCTTATCATTGCTGATTACCAGCAGGGTATCCACATGATCCTTCAGTTCGTTGATGCCGTTTTCTGCCTGCGCAATCCGCTTTTTACCCTCGTATGCAAATGGCGTGGTTACAATACCTACAGTAAGTATACCCAGGTCCTTACAGATCTTTGCCAGTATGGGCGCACCACCTGTGCCTGTGCCACCACCCATGCCTGCAGTGATAAAAGCCATCTTGGTATTTACTTCCAGTATCCTTTTTATTTCTTCCAGGCTTTCTTCCGTAGCCTGCCTGCCAATATCAGGGTTGGCGCCTGCACCCAGCCCCTGTGTAAGGTGCGGGCCAAGCTGTATCTTGTTGGGCACATTGCTCTGGGCAATGGCCTGCGCATCTGTATTGCAGATGATGAAATTCACGCCTTCGATGTTTTGCGAAAACATATGGTTAACAGCATTGCTGCCGCCACCGCCTACGCCTATCACCTTAATGATAGAAGATTTTTCCTTTGGCAAATCAAAATGTATCATGTCTCAAAATTTAGCCACTCGCCTCATGTGTAAAAGGTTTGCAGCAGTTAGAATTAATGGGTCAGTTACCGTTGCATTAAAAAAAATGCAGGATATACCGGTTTAGTCAATTATTTGTAAGAACTGTTCAGAAAAAGCCGCATTACATATGCGCATCTTCTTCTTCTTTAAACAGGTCGATCAACCCGTTCTTGAATGAATCCATAAAGCCCTTGAGCGACTTGCGCTGCTTTACTTTTACATCACCTGCTGCTTCTTCTTCCACTTCCGCTATTTCATCTGCCGAAGGTTGCTGCAGGGTTTCCGGTACGGCTACTTTGCGGAAGCTGGTTTCAAACTGCTTCTGGTTGTTCTCGTAATCGTTGTAGCCTTTCAGTATCAGGCCAATGCAGGTACTGTACATCGGCTTTGCCAGTTCATCTATATGCCCTGCTGCCAGGTGCTCATTGGGGAAACCGATTCTTGCATTGAGCCCGGTAACATATTCTGTCAACTGTATCAGGTGTTTCAGTTGCGAACCGCCACCTGTCAGTATTACACCTCCATTCAGCATACGGGTATCCAGCCCAACCTGCTTTAAATGATAGGTTACAAAATCCATGATCTCACTCATACGTGCCTGTATGATGCTGGCCAGGTTTTTTACACTGATCTCCTTTGGTGCCATGCCACGCAAACCGGGAATGGTGATAAAGGCATTGGCTTTGGCTTCATCACTGAGTGCGCTGCCAAACTGTATTTTCATCTGCTCGGCCTGCGTCTTCAATACACCAAGGCCTGTTTTGATATCATTGGTGATGTTTTCGCCACCAAACGGTATCACGGCAGTATGCTTCAGAATACCTTCATAAAAAACAGCCAGATCGGTTGTGCCGCCGCCAATATCCACAATAGCTACACCGGCTTCCAGGTCCTGGTCGCACATTACTGCGGCAGCTGATGCCAGTGGCTGCAATACAAGGTCTCTTGTAATAAGACCCGATTTTTCCACACTGCGGTTGATGTTGCGTATAGCATTTTTATCACCGGTGATGATGTGGAAATTGGCACCTACTTTTACACCACTGTACCCGATAGGATTGGGTATGTTCTGGAAATTATCTACTGTAAATTCCTGCGGTATCACGTCAATGATCTGGTCGCCTGCGGGTATATACGTGCGGTACTGGTCGCCGATGAGCTGGTCTATTTCCACCTGCTTTATCTCTTCCTCAATACTCTGGCGCACAATATCACCACGTGTTTGCAGGCTCTTGATATGATGCCCTGCAATGCCCACATATACTTCACTTACCTGCAGATTGGGGTTGCTGGCATAACAGTTTTCAAGCGCCGTTTGTATGGCCTTGATGGTTTGGTCGATATTGAGCACCATCCCATGCTGTACACCATTGCTGTTGGCCCGGCCAAAACCGAGTATTTCCAGCTTGCCATATTCATTCTTCCTCCCGGCAATAGCAGCAATTTTTGTGGTACCGATATCTAACCCTACAATAATTGGTTGTTCACTGCTCATAGTTGTATTATTTGTTTTGTTTGTGTTATTGTTAATCGAAAAATTGTTTGTGTATATGCTGATTCGTTATTTTCTGCCTGATTTTTAATAATCGTTCCTTGGTGGCATTACCACTTTGGGTTTTGCGGCAGGAGGCTTGGGCCTTGGCGCTGCCGGTTTAGTTACTGGCGGCTTAGCTGCCGGCCTTACTGCATTTGGCTTTACCGTTGCAGGTTTTGTCACTGCCGGTTTTACTGCTGCCGGTGCCGGCACTGCGGCAGGAGTACTGGCAGCAACAGCAGCTGGCGATGCGGCCTGCGCAGGCATAGCTGCCGCACCGGGTGAATCCACTGCATCTTCCCGCTGTATGGATTGCTGGATGATACTGCTGTCGGCTGTATTACCCGGACCATCCTGCAAAAAATGAAGGGAAGAGTCACTTGCCCGCCGCTCAGCATCCAGTGCCAGCAGCTGCAGCAATTGTACCGTACGCAATGAATCTGCCGCTATATCTGCTGCACCACGCCTGGAGCCTACTACCTGCCCCTTATACTGCACACTGATACGGCTGTAATAATTCCATCCTGCTTTGGGTACCACTTCCCTGTAAAACAGTTTCAGCCTTTCCAGCTTCAGCTCAGCATCTGCTGCATTGCCAAACAGTACCACACTGCTGCCCACTTTCATCATCATTTCAAAATCACCTTCGGGCTTTATATCCACCTGCTCAATCATGGCCATACAAAATGAATCTTTTGCAATGGCCATACCAAGGGTCTTAATATCTCTCAATAAAGCACTGTCAGCCTTTGACAGAATGATCTTATCAGAAGGGAAACCGGTAAACACCGGCAGCCTTGCTGAAAACTTATCGCTCAATGGCAATTTTGCTGCACTGCTGTCTAAGTAAAACGTTCCTCCGCCTGCTGCAAACACCCTTGCTACCGGCACCCTTTCATGGATGTTTACATGCAGCACTTCATTGTTGTCGAAAAACAACTGGGCATCTTTTATCCAAACATTTTTCTGCAGCACTTCCTCCATCCGTTTCAGGTTAAAGCTGCCCGCAGGTTTGTTCAGGGGATTGCCGCCGGATATGGAACTGATGATGGCTATTATATCTTTTTTATCTACAAAATAATCATCTCCCGGTGCGTCAATGCTTACCTCTATCTTTTTACAGGTCATGGCATCCTTTACACGGATAGCAGCTACCAGCAGCACAATAGTGGCTACCCCTATACCCATCCAGAGTATGTTTGCTATCCATTTCAGTATCGTTTTCTTTTTTGCCATTGCCAGCCCCTTAAAATTGAAACGGGGAGATATTCTTTTATTGCTTTTACCTTGTTAATATTTGCTTAATTGGCTGCACCAGTGTGTCTATATCACCTGCACCTGCCGTTATTACCAGTTCCCTGCTGCCTTCCCCAAAATGCTGCAGCAATGCTTCCTTGCTAACACAAATGGCTTTGCCGCTGCTCATCCTGCCTGCAATCATTTCGCTGTTTACCCCTTCCACAGGCAATTCCCTTGCCGGATATATGGGCAGCAGCAGCACTTCATCCGCCAAATCCAGTACATCAGCAAAGCCATCTGCATGGTCTTTTGTACGGCTGAACAGATGTGGCTGAAATACCACCGTGCATTTTTTACCGGGAAACAGGCTCCTGGCCCCTGTTATCAATGCCCTCAATTCTTCAGGGTGATGGGCATAGTCATCTATCATCACTGTCTCACTCTCTGTGCCCGGCTCAATAATGTATTCAAACCTTCTTTTCACTCCTTTAAAAGCTGCCAGCGCTGCTTTAATTTTTTCTGCATCAATTGACAGGTCAATGGCTACCGCTACCGCTGCAACCGCATTTTCAATATTGTGCAGGCCACCCATCGGCAGCTCCACATCTTTAATGACCAGCTGGCTGCTGATCACATCAAACCGGTACCCGCCGTTCACCATTTTTATGTCCGCAGCAAAAATGTCAGCAGCCGTATCATTACTGCTGTAAGTGATGTGCCTGTCTGCCTTCAGTTCTTTGCCTCTTGGCAGACCATGCTTGCTGATCAGGAGGCCACCGGGTTTTACCCTTGCGCTAAAATCAATAAATGCCTGCTCCATCACTTCGGCCGTACCGTAAATATCCAGGTGGTCGGCATCCATGGAAGAAATGACAGCCACATCGGGACTTAACTTCAAAAAACTCCTGTCATACTCATCAGCTTCCACCACACACACATTGTTATCACTGCTCCAGAAATTGCTGTTGTAATTGGCAGCAATACCTCCCAGGAACGCATTGCATCCGTACCCGCTGTGCCGCAGAATATGCGCCACCATGGTAGTAGTGGTGGTTTTGCCATGCGTGCCGCCGATGCAGATATTAAAACTGTCCTGTGTAATCATCCCCAGCAAATCGCTGCGTTTGACTACTGCATATCCATTCTGCTGATAATACACCAGCTCCTTGTGGTCTTTGGGTACAGCAGGCGTATATACCACCACATCTGCATTTTTTGGTGCCTGTACCAGGTCTTCTTGATAATGTACCGCAATGCCCTCAGCCTCCAGTTGCCCGGTAAGTACAGTAGGCGTTTTATCGTATCCGCTTACTGATATATTCCTGCCATGGCAATAGCGGGCAAGATTGCTCATGCCAATGCCTCCAATGCCAATGAAGTAAATTTTCTGTATGTTCTTTATATCAATCACTGTATCAGTTCCAGTATTTTTTTTGCAATTAGTTCATCCGCATTTGTTACACCCAATGCAGCTATCTCATTTTTCAATTCCTGCTGCTGCTGTTCGTTTTTTGTCAGCGCAATAATGGCCGGCACCAGTTGTACAGCTGCTTCACTATCCTTTATCATCAGCCCGGCATTTTTATTTACCAGGTGCTGCGCATTTACTGTTTGATGATCTTCTGCCGCAAAAGGAAATGGCACAAAAATCACGGGCTTTTTAACCACACATAATTCAGCAATGGCCATGGCCCCGCTTCTGCTGATGACCACATCACCCGCAGCATAAGCATATTCCATCTGCGTGATAAAATCGTTTGTCCATACATTTGATTGGCCTGCTGCCCGCTCTTTGGCTTTAGCCGAGTAGGGCTTTCCTGTTTGCCAGATAAGCTGCAGCCCATTTGCCTCAAACTGCTCCAGTTGCGCATCCAGTGCTTCATTGATGCTTTTTGCACCAAGGCTGCCACCAACCGACAGTATGGTTTTCTTCTGCGGATCAAGCCCGAAGAAACGGATGCCTTCTTCTCTTGTAACCCTGCTTTGCGAAATGGCCGACCTTACCGGGTTCCCTGTTATCATAATGCTGCCAGCAGGGAAGAATTGATCCATCCCGTCTGATGCTACAAATACCTTCATTGCTTTTTTACCCAGCATGATATTGCTTTTACCGGCAAAAGAGTTGCTCTCATGTATAAAAGTGGGTATTCCTTTTTGCTGTGCTGTTTTCAATACAGGAAAACTGGAATAGCCACCCACTCCTATCACAGCGGCGGGCCTGAATTTTTTAATGATCCTGCGTACCTGTAAAAAACTTTTAATGAGCTTAAACGGCAGCCCGATATTTTTTATCAATGAACTTCTGTTGAACCCTGCAATATCCAGCCCCTCAATTTTGTAACCGGCCTGCGGCACTTTTTCCATTTCCATTTTCCCTTTGGCACCCACAAACAAAATATCTGCCTGCGGCTTTATTTTTTTGATGGCATTGGCGATGGCGATGGCCGGAAAAATATGCCCACCCGTTCCCCCGCCTGCAATGATGATGCGCAATTGCCCACCCGCTTCGCCTGCGGAAAAATTTTGTTTGCCTCCTGATATTGTTTGCTCTGCCATTGTTTACTCAATACTTTAATTTATGCCGCTGCAGTCTTTTTTGCTGCCAGCGATTCTCCTTCCAGTTTCTCCACATTTCTTGCCACACTTAATATGATGCCGATGGAGATGCAGGTAAAAAGAAAACTGCTGCCACCCATACTTACCAGGGGCAATGTAACACCTGTGTTAGGGAACAGGTTTACATTAACACCCATATTAGCTATGGCCTGCACCACCAGCATAAAGCTGAGGGCCAGTGCCAGGAAAGCACCAAATGCCCCCGGACATTTCTGGTACACCCGTATACACCTGTACAAAAAAACCAGGTAGATAAATATCATAAATGCCCCTCCCAGCAAACCATATTCTTCCAGTATGATGGCATAGATAAAGTCGCTGTACGAATGCGGCAAAAAATTTCTTGCCTGGCTGTTACCCGGCCCACGGCCCACAAAACCACCATTGGCAATGGCTATCTTGGCCTGGTTAACCTGGTACAGTTTATCGCTGTCGGTTTCTTTTTTGCTGTAGATGAACATTTGTAAACGGCTGATCCAGGTGGGCATGCGCCCTGCTGAAAATACCGCTGGCAAATCTTTTGCTTTGTGCTCCGTTTTATCGTAGTACACAACAGCAACCGACAGCAACATTACCAGGGGCAGCATGGCCAACCCGATGGTTAATAAGATATGCTTTGTGCTTACCCTGCCGATGAACATCAGCATCAGGCTGGTTGCGCCTACCAAAATAGCTGTTGACAGGTTGGCCGGCATGATGAGCATACAAATGATGGCTACCGGGGCAATAACCGGCAGGAATCCTTTTTTGAAATCCTTGATTACATTTCGCTTTACACTCAGTTGCCTGCTGAGAAAAATAAACAGTGCCAGTTTTGCAAAATCGGAGGTTTGAAAAGTCATATTGATGATGGGCAGCTTAATCCAGCGGCTGCCCTCATTCAGCGTTGTTCCAAAGAAATAAGTATATATCAGCAGGGGTATTGAAATTAAGAACACGATTTTTGAAAACCGCATGTAAAAAGTATAGTTCACCCTGTGAAAAAAGTAAATCAATATCACGCCGAGTATGCTGAAGGCTATCTGCTTAAAAAGGAAACTTTCATTACTCTTGCTGTACCTGTATGCCAGTGAGCCGGTGCTGCTGTATACCACCAGCAGGCTGATGAGTGTAAGCAGTATCACGATACTCCAGATAACACGGTCGCCCCGGGTACGCTGTACCAGGTTTACTCCCCCAAGCGATTTGAAGGGTGCATTAAAAAACTGCGCTATGTTATCTGTTTCTGCCATGTATGTATCCAGCTTACCAGTGCCTGGATGTTTTATTTACAAATCTTTAACTGCCTGCTTGAATTGCGTGCCCCTGTCTTCGTAATTTTTAAACAGGTCGAAGCTGGCACAGGCCGGGCTCAGCAGCACCACATCTCCTTTTGCTGCAAAATGAAAGGCGGCCTGCACTGCTTCCTTTGCCGATGCTGCATCAGCAATCAGTTCAACCGATTTCCCAAATGCCTCATGGATCTTTTCATTATCAGTGCCAAGGCAAACAATTGCTTTCACTTTTTCCTTTACCATTTCCTGCAGCAGGGAATAGTCATTTCCCTTATCCACACCACCCAGGATCAATATGGTTGGCTTTTCCATACTTTCTAATGCATACCAGGTGCTGTTGATATTGGTTGCCTTGCTGTCGTTGATAAAATCCACGCCCTTGATGGTCATCACCGGTTCCATCCGGTGCTCCAGGCTCTGGAAGGTGGTCAATGCTTCTCTCACAGATTCTTTTTTAATTTCTGCTGCTGTTGCTGCTAAACTTGCTGCCATACTGTTGTACTGGTTGTGTTTACCTTTTAATTTAAAATCGTCGATACTCATAGTCATTTCTTCTGTGCGCCATTTGATATGCATTGCTGCATTACTGATGTATGCGCCCTGTGGCAGTTGCTTGCTCATGGTGATTGGTAATAAAGTTGATTGAATGGGATAGTTATGTATGTTTGCTGCTGTTACTTCATCATCTGCACAGTAAATAAATACATCCCCGGGCTGCTGGTTGAGGGCAATCCTGAATTTACTGTTGATGTAATTACTCATCTTGTAATCGTACCTGTCCAGGTGATCCTCCGTTATATTTGTCAATACAGCTATATCCGGCCTGAACGTTTTAATATCATCTAACTGAAAAGAACTTATTTCGGCTATGTACCAGGCTGCCGGTGCCTCTGCCACCTGCCTTGCAAATGAGTAGCCGATATTACCCACCAGCGCACAATCCATGCCGCCCGCTTTACAAATATGGTAAATGAGCGATGTAGTGGTGGTTTTGCCATTGCTGCCGGTGATAGCAATGATCTTACTGCTGCCTTTGAAACGGAAAGCCAGCTCTATCTCACTGATAACTGGTATACCCTTTTCCCTTATTTTTTTTACCAATGCATTTTTTTCGGGTATGCCGGGGCTTTTCATCACTTCCTCTGCTGCAAGTATCCTTGCTTCATCGTGGCCACCCTCTTCAAATGCAATACCGTTCGACTGCAGCTCCGACCTGAATGGCTCCTTAATAACACCTCCGTCGCTTACAAATACATCGTACCCCTGCTGCTTTGCCAGCACGGCTGCTCCTGCGCCACTTTCGCCTCCTCCCAGTATGATGATTCTTTTTCCCATTAATCAATATGTTTCCAAATCATTATTTGATGATTTAAAAATGGTTCTTCTAAAGCATAGAATTTAACAGGTCAGGTGTTCGTCACCGGATTGGTTTTTTATCTGGATATTGGTTTTTTTCATTCGTTCTGCTCCGTCACTAAAAAACTACACTGGCATTTTACGGTCGCGGTTTTCCAATAACTATCTCAGCTTCAGTGTGACAATCGCCATCACTACAGACAATATTGTTACAATCCAGAAGCGGACTGCTATCTTACTTTCATGATACCCTTTTTTCTGGTAATGGTGATGCAGCGGACTCATCAGAAATACCCGCCGCCCCTCACCATACTTTCGCTTGGTGTACTTGAAATACGATACCTGTATCACTACACTCAGGTTCTCCACCAGGAATACCAGGCAAAAAATGGGTATCATCAGTTCTTTACGTACAATGATGGCCAGGGCTGCGATGATACCGCCCAATGCCAGGCTGCCTGTATCGCCCATAAAAACCTGCGCCGGGTAAGAGTTGTACCACAAAAACCCGATACATGCCCCCACAAATGCTGCAATAAAAATGGACAGCTCACTCAGGTTGGGGATGTACATGATATTGAGGTAATCGGCAAATTTGATATTGCCGCTTACATAAGCAAATATGCCAAGGCAGATACCGATAATGGCACTCACCCCTGTTGCCAGCCCATCCAGCCCATCAGTAATATTGGCACCATTGGATACTGCCGTTACAATAAATATCACGATGATGATGTACAGTATGTAGGTAAAATCCCTCCAGCTTTCCGGCAGCAGTTTGGCATAATTGAATTCATGCGTTTTTAAAAACGGAATAGTGGTAATGGGCGTTTTAACTGAAGCATAGATCTTTTGCTTGCCATCTATCATCACCGTATCAAATTTGGCTTTGGTGGTTTCTTCCTTGGGACCCAGTACAACTGCATCCTGCACTTCCCTTTTAACCACTACGCTGTTGTTAAAATACAATGTGGCGCCTACAATGATGCCCAGCATCACCTGCCCGAAAATTTTAAACCTGCCCGCCAATCCATCACTATCACTTTTTTTATAATCCACACCCTTTGCCTTTGCCAGCCGCTTGGATCTTATTTTCAGGTAATCATCAATAAAACCGATGGTGCCCAGCCATATGGTACACAGCAGCATCAGGCGGATATACACTTTATCAAGGTTGGCAAACAACAATGTAGGTATGATGATGGCCAGGATGATGATGATACCTCCCATGGTGGGTGTGCCTTTCTTTTGCTGCTCACCTGCCAGGCCCAGGTCACGTACAGTTTCGCCGAGCTGTTTCTTTTGCAAAAAACTGATCAGCCGCTTGCCATATACGGTTGTAATCACCAATGATAACAGCATGGCCAGCATCACCCTGAAAGTAGTGAACTGCCACAGGCTGCTGCCGGGGAACTTAAATCCCTCGTCTGTTAACCATTTAAAAAAGTGATAGAACATATTTTGCTTTTATTTTTCCAGCATTTGAAACATTTCACTCAATACTGCCTTGTCATCAAAATCATTTTTTACGCCATTGATCTCCTGGTATTTTTCGTGCCCCTTGCCTGCCACCAGTACAATATCATCCCCCTGGGCCAGCGTAACCGCTGTTTTGATGGCTTCTCTTCTGTCGGCAATGGAAATACATTTGCGTTTGGCTGCCGCATTTACCCCTGCTTCCATGTCTTTTAAAATATCCAGTGGATCTTCATTGCGTGGATTATCAGAAGTAAAAATCACTTTATCACTGTGTCCACAGGCCACTTCTGCCATTACAGGTCTTTTTGTTTTATCCCTGTTGCCACCGCAACCCACCACCGTTATCACTTTTCCATTTCCGTGTTTTAGTTTTTTGATGGTGGCCAGCACATTCAGTAATGCATCAGGGGTATGTGCATAATCCACAATGCCCATAATTTTTTCATTGCTGCTGAGCATATAATCAAAGCGGCCCTCAGCCCCATCCAGGTTGCTGAGTACTGCCAGGGTTTGCTGTTTATCCTCACCCAGGCAAATGGCAGCGCCATATACCGCCAGCAGGTTGTATGCATTGAACTCTCCTATCAGCCTGAAGTGTACGTCCACATCATTCACCGAAAGATGCAGACCGGCAAGGCTGTTCTCCAGTATCCTGCCTTTAAAATCGGCCATGGTGCGCAGGCTGTAAAAGTATTTTCTTGCATGGGTGTTCTGCAGCATTACGGCACCACGTTTATCATCGGCATTGCTGATGGCAAAAGCCTTTGAAGGCAATGCATCAAACCATGATTTTTTTACCCGGATATATTCCTCAAAGGTTTTGTGATAATCCAGGTGATCGTGGGTGATATTGCTGAAAAGAGCCCCTGCAAACTGCAATCCTGTAATCCTGTGCTGGTGTATGGCATGGCTGCTGCATTCCATAAACACATGGCTGCATCCTGCATCTGCCATTGTTTTAATCAGGCGGTTCACACTTACCACATCCGGGGTAGTATGCGTGGCATGTAATATTTCTGTTCCAACCTGGTTCTGTACTGTGCTGATCAGTCCGCATTTATACCCAAGACCGGTAAACAGTTTCCACAACAGTGTAGCAATGGTTGTTTTGCCATTAGTGCCTGTTACGCCCACCAGCTTTACCCGCAGCGATGGTTCACCATAAAAAGTATGCACCATAAAGCCAGCTGCCAGGGCCGAATCCTGTACCTGTATAAACGTAACTCCATCCGCAAGGGCGGTTGGCAGCACTTCGCATACGATGGCTGTTGCGCCGGCAGCTATTGCCCTGTCAATATAATCATGCCCGTCTGTAGCTGTTCCCTTTACTGCAATGAAGCAACTGCCCGGCTGCACATTCCGTGAGTCGGTATGCAGGTCACTCACAGCTGTACCGGTATTACCCTGTACAGAGCGGATGCTGACCTTATATAGTATGTCCTGCAGTTGCATCATTATTATACTTCTCTATCTGTTTACGCCGGTGCCTGTACCAGCTATGATTACTTTTTTTAATTTAATACCAGGTTTACCGTTAAGCCTTTCCGTATGGCCGTTCCGGCTGCAGGCGACTGGCTGAAAACCCTTCCCCTGCCTGAAACAAGCACTTTTACTCCTTTGTTTTCCAGCAGCCCAATCGCATCTTTAAGCCCCATACCTGTTACATCGGGGGTTACAGCAGCCTGCTGAAACGATTGCTGCGGCTTGCTTAATACAGCCCTGCTGCTGCTCATTGCCACCGAACGCCAGTTACCCGATCCTGAATCGGAAGAAGGTATGTTCATCCAGCTCAGTATCGAATTCATATCATTCCTGGTACCATAATATTGCTGCATCAGGCTGTCTGTTTTGCCAGTTAAGGTATACTGCAGTGAGCTGAGATAATGGCTGTAAATACGGTCGCTTATTTCTTTAAAAACCGTACCGGACACATCGGCTCCATATACAAATTTTGATTCCCTGCTGTTCTGTATCACCACTGCGATGGTGTACTTTGGCTGTGCCGCAGGGAAATAACCGATAAAGGATGCCTGGTAAATTTTATTCCCTTTATTGTACCCCTTATTGTTCATGGCAGTTACAGCTGTGCCGGTTTTACCTGCTATCTGGTAGATACTGTCTTTAATCTTACGTGCCGTACCATGTGCATTTTCCACCACTTCCAGCAAACATTCCTTTAATTGTACCAGCGTTTGATCGCTGCATATTTTTGGCACCAGTACCTGTGGTGAAAAAGATTTTACTTCCACACCATAGTCCATTACTTTATTCACCAGGTAGGGCTTCATCATGGTACCATTGTTGGCAACTGCATTGTATACCATGAGCATGTGCAGCGGTGTTACCAGCTCTTCGTAACCATGTGCCATATAGGGAATGGTTGTATTGGCCCAACTGCGGTTGGTGGGTTTTTTTATCAATGGTTTTGCCGATGATGCCACAATGTCAACACCCGTAAGCGTATCCAGCCGCAACCTGTGCAGGTGGTTGATGAATTTTGATGGCTGCTCATGGTAATACTGGTCGGCAAGTTTTGCAAAAGCCACATTGCTGCTGCGTGCAAAGGCTTCTTTTACTGATATGGATCCTGTGCCCAGGTGCGAATCGCTGATGCGCAGGCCATAAAAGTTCTTTCTGCCGCCTTCGCAATCCACTACCGTGTTAATATCAACATACTTATCTTCCAGCAGGCTGATGAGCGTAGCCAGCTTAAATATGGAGCCGGGCTCTGTTGCCTTGCCAATACCATAGTTAAGATCTTCTGTATAACTTCCATCCGGCTGTTTGCCCAGATTGGCAATGGCCTTGATTTTTCCTGTGGCTGTTTCCATCACTATTGCAGTACCATGCAGGGAGTTGTTCCCCTGCATCATTTTCATCAGCGCAGTCTCTGTTACATCCTGCATGTAAGTATCCAGGGTGGTAATGATATCCTTACCATTTTCCGGCTCCACAGATGCGCCTTCCACCGGCATATAGGCACCTGCTATATAACGCATGAGGTTCTGCCCTGTAGTGCCTTTCAGCAGGCTGTCGTAACTTCTTTCCAAACCAACACTTTTACTGGAATCATCCCTTGCCAAACCAACAGTGCGGTTTGCCATGAGCACATAGGGGTTGATGCGCTTATACCTTGGCACAAAAATGAACCCGCTTTTATTCTGTCCGAGCCTTACCAGCGGAAATTCCCTCAATTGCTTGTATTCAACAAAGGAGATTTTCTTTTTCAGCGAATAATACCTGTTTTTACTTTTGTATCCTGCCCTTAATTCCCTTGTATAGGTTGTTTTGGGCTTATCATTAAACAACAGGGCAAGCCGGTCGCTCAGTGAATCAATATTCTCATTAAAACGCCTGCCGTTCTTCTCTGTAAGCCCATCTGCTTCAAAATCAATAAACACATCAAAAATGGGCAACGAGGTACTCAGCATATTGCCATCTTCACTGTAAATGGTACCACGCTCTGCCTGTAAGGGTACATATTTCAGGTGCAGACTATCGCCCATGGCACGCCAGAACTTACCCTGTACCCGCTGGATATAGAAGGCCTTGCCCAGCACCATTATGCCCAGCACCACCATCCCCATAAAACAGAGATAAACCCTCCACGATATGTCCTTTTTTATTTCCATTTTTTTTCCGGGCTGAAGCCCGGAGCTAATGATTTGTTTTATTTTAAATATTTATTTTGAGCCCAATTTTACAGGTGGCTTTGTTAATTCTTTCAGCCCCAGGGGCTCCACTACTTTTGTAAGTTCACTCGCCTTGCTTCTGAATATCACTTCGCTTTTTATGGTCTTGTATTCGTATCCAAGCTCTTCAATGTGCTTTTCGGTTGCACTGATCTTCCGCAGGAGCTTATCGGTATAATGACCGTTGTAGATGTATATCACAGCAAGCAATGCCAGGAACAGGAAGAAAGGGATATTCTTCGCTATCCATTGATAGTTAAGGATTTTTTTCCAGTCTGTTTTTGTTTGTTGCTTTAACATTTGCTATATGATGCTGAATACCCGGAACCCTTTACCGCCGCTCTGCTACCCGCAGCCTGGCACTTCTGCTCCTGGGGTTTTCTTTCAATTCTTTATCCCCGGCGGTTACTGGCTTTTTTGTGATGCTGATGAACGGGCTTTCGGCCCTTGTGCCATATACCTCGTCCACCTCCGTTTCAGTTAAACTGCCGTTGCGGAAAAAATTCTTTACTATCCTGTCTTCTGCTGAATGAAATGTAATGATGGCGATACGGCCTCCCGGCTTAAGCAATGACGGCGCCTGAACAAGCATGTCTCTTAATGCGCCGAACTCATCATTTACCTGGATGCGCAGGGCCTGGAATACCTGGGCAAAGTATTTATTGGGATTCCCTTTCACCGCTGATTGTACCGCCTGCTTGAATTCACTGATGGTGTTGAGCGCATGCAGATTGCGCTGCTCAACAATGAGTTTTGCCAGTGTTTTAGCATTGGTAACCCCGCCATACTGCTCCAGCATCTTGTGCAATTGCTGCTCACTGAATGTTTGTATCACTCCGGCGGCAGTTACTGACTGGCGCTGGTCCATCCGCATATCCAGCGCAGCATCAAAGCGGGTGGAAAATCCCCTGGCAGCTTCATCAAACTGGTGACTGGAAACACCAAGGTCGGCCAGTATGCCATCCAGCTGCGTAATCCCATGGAGGCGCAGAAAGCGTTGCAGGTGCCTGAAATTTTGCGGAACAAAGAGCAATCTCTCATCTGCCGGTACATTCCGGGCGGCATCTGCATCCTGGTCAAAAGCTACCAGCCTGCCCCTGCTGCCGAGTAATTGTAATATAGCTGCACTGTGCCCGCCGCCGCCAAAAGTGCAGTCCACATACACCCCATCCGGATGAATATGGAGGCCTTCAACAGCTTCTGCAAGCAGTACAGGTATATGATACCCGTCGGATTGATTGGCGGCCTGACTGTTATCTGATATGTCTGTCTTACCCGCTTTCATTCCTGTTTACTGCTATTCTGCTTTTTTGTTCATCACCTCGTTGGCAAGGCTGCTGAAGCCTTCCGGTGAAAAAGTTTCAAAGAACTGTGTATACTTACTTTTATCCCAAATCTCAATTTTGTTCACTGCCGAAACCAGTACTATGTCCTTATCTATACCCGCATGATCCAGCAGGTTTTTCGGCAGGTTAAGACGGCCGGCACTGTCAAGCTCAACCTGTGTGGCCCCGTTTAAAAAATAGCGCCTGAACTCCCTTACCTTTGGGTCAAAATCGTTCAACTTGCTTATTCCGTCAAATATGGGTTCCCAGCTTGATAATGGATACAGGGTGAGACACTTCTCAAACCCCCTGTTGATGACAAAGAGGTTATTGCTCTCTTCCGGCAACTGCTTTTTAAAGCCTGCCGGTAACAGAAAGCGCCCTTTCGCATCAACTGTAGCCTCATATTCACCCAGGAAACCTGTCATTATCAATGAATTAACTCTATTGTAACAATAATTAACACAAAATAACACTTTTTCCCACTTTCTAAACAAAAATTGGGTTAAGTTTTTTATCCACAAGCCTGATAGTGAGTACAGTTAAGGTTTTTAGGCCAGTTTTGTGCATAACTCATGTGCAAAACCTGTGAATAGCTGTGGATTAGTGTGCATTACCAAAAAAATCATCTGTTATTGCTACTGCAACCGGCTACTCCGGTACGCCCCTGATAAAAAAACTGGGTATACAACCCTGGATGAAAATACTGGTGTTGAATGCGCCTGACAATTACCCTGATTTACTGCAGCAGGATATTACGGGTAAGCTATGCAAAAGCAATGGATTGCCAGATATGGTACACCTGTTTGTAACTGACATGGCAATATTTGAGAAAAGCATGAAAAAAATACTTGCTTTTGCCAAAAAAAACAGCTCCATTGTCATTTGGGTATCCTGGTATAAAAAAAGTTCGGGAATACAAACGGATATCACCGAAGATGTGATCCGGAATTTTGCCCTGGCCAATGGCCTGGTTGATGTTAAAGTGTGTGCCGTAAGCGATATTTGGAGTGGGCTTAAGCTGGTGGTACCCCTTGCCAAACGCTGAGCTTTTTACATGGCCAGTGGCATGGTAATGGTAAAGCTGCTACCCCTGCCCGGGATACTTTCTGCCCTGATGGTGCCATGGTGCGCATCTACCATGGTTTTTACATAGCTTAGGCCCAGACCAAAGCCTTTTACATTGTGAATATTGCCTGTATGAGCCCGGTAAAATTTTTCAAAAATACGGCTCAGTGTTTCCTTGTTCATGCCAATGCCATTGTCCTCAATTTTTAACCGCAACTGGTTGCCGCTGTTTTGTGTTGAAAGTTTTATCTGCGGCTTTTCATTTGAATATTTGATGGCATTATCCAGCAGGTTACTTACCAAATTGGTAAAATGCACTTCATCTGCCAGGATCGTGTGTTTGGCCGCATCCAGCTTTACTTCCAGAGAACCATTTTTTTCCTCCACCTGCAGCACAATATTGTTGAGGGCGCTTTGAATCAGCTCATGTGCCGACAGTTTCTTAAGGTTCAGCTGCACTTCCTGCTTATCCAGCAAAGCCGCCTGCAGTATGGTTTCCACCTGCTTGTTCATGCGTTTGTTTTCTTCTTTAATTATATGGGTAAAATAATTGGTTTTTTCTTCGTTGCCTTTTACCTTATCATTTTTTAACGCATCTACTGCCAGCGAAATAGTAGCCAGCGGTGTTTTAAATTCATGCGTCATGTTATTAATAAAATCAGATTTTATCTCACTTAATTTTTTTTGTTTCAGCAATGTTCTTATAGTAATAAAAAAAGCGGTGGTAATAATTAAAGTAAACAAAATAGCACCAATTATAAACCAGTACATTTCTTTCCAGATGATATTTTTTTGGTTGGGTATAATTACACAAAGCAATTCTTCATTCACCAAATTTTCGTAGTTGCTGCCGCTGGGTGGTTGTAACGCAATTACATGGTTTATGTTATTGGCAGAGTCAACATAAAGTTTATAATAATTATCGGTAAGTAATTGCCTTCCGCTTATGGAGTTTTCGGTAATGGCAAATTCAAAAGGATAATGCTTAAGATTTTTTTGGTTAAATGCATTTCGTATAATCTCTGATATCTCTTCTTTTGAAAATCTTTGTATTACTGATGATTTAAAATATTGTAACCTGTCACCCGGAAAAAGCATATCGTTCCTGTTGGCAAAAGGTATAATGGTATTTTTACCCTGAGATAATGTTTCGCCAGCTATTTCCAAAGCGTGGATAATATTTTCCTCCACCTGCTTATCCTTGGCATCCCTTGCACTTTTTATCCAGAGAAACTGAAAAAAAATCAGCCCCAGCAGCGATAAAAAAATCAGTATGGTTATAATAGGGAAAATTCTTTTCATCTATGCAAAAGTATATCAGTTAGAGGGTGTAAAATATGGTAAAACTGCCAAACTGTAAATTTAACGAAGGTTTAGTTTTTTTCTACATCTGACCGTACTCATCTGGCCGCTATGAATCTCTTTAATTTATAAACAATATTTTTAGCGGCCTTATGAGTACGATAAAAGCTTATCCGGAGTAGCCTGACACCTAAATATCTTCAATAAATTTTACTTTTCTCTTTTGTAATTTGCAATTAAATCTTATTTTAGGAATATGATTGACCCAGGGCCCGGCATATTATTAATTGCAGACCCGTTTTTAAAAGATCCCAATTTTTTAAGAACGGTAGTACTGTTGTGCGATCATAAAGAAGAAGGCAGTTTTGGTTTTGTGCTGAATAAAAAAATTGAACAAACCCTTGATGAATTACTCAATAATTTTG
>JANMIG010000033.1:0-19902 GCA_031375675.1 Chitinophagales bacterium | reverse complement strand
ACATAATCCCTGTCGGCAGACCTTTTTCCAAGAATAGCATCACCCGGTCCCTGGTAATATGTTGTATAAAATAGAATTACAGGTAAAGGTGTTGTATTTGATTTTTTACGAACGATTATTGCCAAAAGTGAAGCTCCGCTTTTTGTTGGAATCAATACGCTGTCCTGGATAGTATAGATAGAATCTGCGGAATTTGCCTGCTGGGCAAAAGAAAATGTCCAACTCGTCAGTATGATAAACAGGGTGCTGAAAACATATTGCATTATGCCTGGCGTTTTGACGTGATGACAATTTTACGACACCGGTATTTCGATGGTAAACACACTTCCCTTACCCGGAGTACTTTCAACTTTTATTTTTCCGTTGTGTGCTTCTGTCATAGTCTTTACATAAGAAAGTCCGAGACCAAATCCTTTTACATTATGCACATTACCCGTATGTGCGCGGTAGAATTTCTCGAATATCCTGGTAAGTGTTTCTTTATTCATTCCAATGCCATTATCCTCAATCCTTATCCTTACAAACTTCCCGACATTCTGTGTCGTGATTTTAATCACGGGCGGCGTATCAGACTTTGCATATTTAATACCATTATCAAGCAGGTTGCTAAGCATATTTGTAAAATGCACTTCATCCCCTTCTACACAATCGTCGGTTGCATCAAATTCCAACTCAACCCTTCCCATTTTTTCATCGAGCTGAAGTTTGAAATTTTCTGCAATGCTGTGCAATACGTTGTGCACTTGCAAAGGCCTGAGGTTAAGTTCAACCGCCTGTTTATCCAGCAATGCAGCCTGGAGGATGGTTTCCACCTGCTTGTTCATCCGCTTGTTCTCTTCCTTGATGATGCCCGTAAAGTAGTTTGTCTTTTCCCTGTCGTTCACCACTTTCTCATTTTTCAATGCATCTACTGCCAGCGAAATGGTAGCCAGGGGAGTTTTAAACTCATGGGTCATATTATTGATGAAATCCGATTTTATTTCGCTCAGTTTTTTCTGGCGCAGCAGGGTGCGTATGGTGATAAAAAATGCAGCCGTAATGATAATGGTGAATAAAATGGCCCCGAAAATGAACCAGCGCATCGACTTCCAGATGATATTTCCCTGGTGAGGTACAATTACAGCCAGGTATTCTTCCTGCGAAATATTTTCAAGGTTGCTGCCGCTGGGAGGTTCGAGCGGTATGATGTGCCGCTTGTTCTCTAGGCTGTTGGAGTCAAGATAAAACTTCATGAAGTTTTCGCTTTTCATGTCATCAATCTGTACATCAGTGGGTACAATGGCAAATTCAAATTCCACCTTGTGCAGGTTGTGTTTTTCAAATGCCTTCCTGATAATCTCCCTTACTTCCCCTGTGGTAAAACGCTGCACCACTGAGGGTTTAAATAAGTTGTACTGCAACCTTTCGGTTGAAAAAAGCAGGGTTGGTTTTTTCCCCTGGGGTACCATTATCCCTTTATCGGTCATCAGCTCTTCGGCCGCTTCCGGCAGGGCCATATTGATATTGTCGCCAAATTGCTGCTCCCTGGCCTCCCTTGCGCTTTTGATCCATAAAAACTGGAAAAAAATAAGCCCAATCAGGGAAAGAAACACCAGTCCGGTTATTATCGGGAAAATTTTTTTCATTCAAATTGTATTTTGGGTATGCCCCGCCTGCGCTTTTAATTCCATATATTGAGTACACTCCCATTTGCAAAAATAACCCCTTATTTGATGCCAAACTGTGAAATAGCCTGCATACAGAATTTTAACAAAGGATTAAATTTTCTAACTTTTGCACCCGAAAACTTCCACAAGAATAACAAAAAAAAAGAAGCTGCAGTAAATTACACCCATGTTAGTACCATCACCAGGCATATTGCTCATTGCTGACCCATTTTTAAAGGATCCCAACTTTATGAGGACGGTAGTGCTGATGTGCGAACACCAGTCGGATGGAAGTATGGGCTTTGTACTGAATAAAGCGCTTGAAAGCACGCTTGATGAACTAATGACAGGCTTTGAAGGCCAGAAGATCCCGGTATTTTATGGCGGACCCGTGCAGCCCGACACCATTCATTTTCTTCACCAGTTGCCGGAGCTGATACCGGGTGGCATTGAAATAATTGAGGGGGTTTTCTGGGGTGGTAATTTTGAATCGGTGATGGCCCTTGCAAATACCCGGCAGCTGAACATTGAAAAGATAAAATTCTTCATCGGGTACAGCGGATGGGGTGAAGGGCAGCTTAAAGACGAATTGAATGAAAAAAGCTGGCTCACCGTACAAGCCAATACACGGTTGATATTCGGCACGAGCACTTCCGATGTATGGAAAAACAGCCTGCGGCACCTGGGCGGTAATTATGAAATGCTGGTACACTACCCTATTGACCCACAGTTAAACTGATTGCAAAGCAGAGAGCAGTTTACAGGTGACAGTCAACAGTGAGCAGTTTACAGTGAGCACATCCGGCAAATACAATCACTATGCAGATGGCCGGATGAAAGGCCCCGGTAAAGACAGATATTCCCCACTGCTACGGGCAACATAGTACACATTAAGCATCAAAAAAAAGAATGATATACAGGCTATTGCTGCGGCACAAACCATTTGCTGCAGGCAGCGCTGTTCTTCCAGGTACTCATGCCGCCTTCCATATTCACCACATTAAAACCCTTATTGCTCAGCAGGTATGCTGCCATCGGGCTGCGGTGGCTGTGTGAGCAATACAGGATGATCTGCTTCTTTTTATACGGGTTCAATTCCTTTATTCTTGCTGCCAGTTGCTGCACAGGGATGTTGAGGGCATTTTTTATCCTGCCAAATTTTTCTGCTGCTGTGCCGTTGAATTCTTCTTCGGTACGCACATCCAATGCCACTACATTGGTATCGCTCAACCTGGCGCACATTTGCTGCTGGGTAATGTTTTTAAATTGAATGGTTTTCTTATCCACCAGCGCCATATGGCAATGCGAACAAGCACCCGGCTTGTCATACACCGCTGTATCACAATCGTAGCCACAGGGTGTGCAAACGTACCGGATTTTATTTTGTGCAGCAGAGGACAAAAAGACAAGGCTTGCCATTGCGGTAATTACAGCTGAAAGAAATATTTTTTTCATGAATCAGTAATGAATAGTAAAGGTAACCGTCGGCTGACCGGTTTACCAGTGAAAAAAGTATGAATGGTACCCGCAGGTTTTTACCATCCGATACCATAATCCTCCCCATTGTTGCTGCTGCCGCCCCAGATGCTGCCATGCTTCCAGTCGAACCAAATGGCATTGATGGGACCACTGGTACGGTCACCAAAGCTCAGGGTATAGCCCATTGCTTTCAGGTCATTGCGCACAGATTCCTTTGTACTGTTGCTCAGCAAAATATTACCCGGCCTTGGCTTGCGGTCATCTGTTTTTGTTCCTCCAAGCGACAACCACAACTGGTTGCTGTTGATATTGGGTGCCTCACAGGCCTGTTGTACCGTATAGCCAAACTCCACCACATTCAAAAAACACTGCAGCAGGTTCTGGTCCTGCGTGTCGCCACCCTGCACGGCAAAGGACATGAAGGGTTTGCCATCCTTAAGTGCAAGCGTTGGCGTTAGTGTAACCCTGGGGCGCTTGCCCGGCTCCACCACATTAAAAGGATTCAGTGCAGGATCCAGTACAAAGCTCTGCATACGCTGGCTCATGCCCACGCCTGTATTACCCGCAATGCAGGCAGGTATCCAGCCGCCACTGGGTGTGATGGACACCACCCATCCCTCTTCATCTGCTGCTTCCACCGATGTGGTGCCACGCCAGAGCCTGTCCATGTATGCATCATCCAGCATGGCCACGTTATTTTGATCATGTTGCGGTATGGGGCTGCCGGGTTTTACCCCAGCACTGTCTGTACCAAAACCTCTTTGCTTCAATACGTCAAGATAAGGGTTTGTTGCACCCTGGTAGGGATAAGGATCTCCCGGCCCGGCATTGGGGTTGTTCTTATCCATGCTTATTTGTGCTGCCCTCATTTTTGCATAGTCCTTGCTCAGCAGCCCCTTCATGGGTTCTTCCGGCGCAAAGTAGGGGTCGCCGTAATAAAAATCACGGTCGGCAAAAGCCAGGTTCATGGTTTGATAAATGGTATGAATGTATTTGGTGCTGTTATGCCCCATGGCTTTCAGGTCGAAGTTTTCTAAAATGTTCAGCGATTGCAGCAGCATGGGGCCCTGCGTCCATTGCGACAGTTTAAACACATCAATACCCCGGTAATTTACCTGCATGGGGGTTTCTTCAATAGGTTTCCATTTTGCCAGGTCGCCCATGGTGATGAGGCCACCCTGCTCTTTACAACCACGTACAAATTCCTGTGCAATATCCCCTTTGTAAAAACGGTCGTATGCCGCCATGATGGCCTGCTTGCGGCTCTTTTTTTGCTTCAGTGCAGCCTGCTCGGCTTCCACCATTTTGGTGAGTGTTGCCAGTAAATCTTTCTGTATAAAAATTTCGCCTGCTTCCGGTGCTTCTCTCTTTTCACCCGCATGTGGCAGAAACACTTTGGCACTGTAGGGCCATTCTTTAATACGCTGCTTGCCCCTTTCGATACTGTTAGCCGTTTGTGCATCAATTGGGTAACCACCCGCCAGTTGCATAGCTGGTGCCAGCACTTCCTTCAAACTCATGGTGCCATAATTGGCCAGCATATAGCAAAGTCCGCCGGGAGTACCGGGAGTGGTAGCAGCCAGCGGGCCAAATTCCGGTGGAAAATTATATCCCTTGCTTTTAAAAAAATCAACCGTAGCGCCCGTAGGTGCCACGCCCATGGCATTGATGCCGATTACCTGTTTTGTTTTGGGATTGTAAATGAGCGCCTGTGTTTCGCCGCCCCAGTGCAGCACATCCCACATGGTACAGGTGGCTGCCAGCATGGCGCAGGCCGCATCCACCGCATTGCCTCCTTTCTGAAAAATCATACTGCCTGCCGTAGCTGCCAATGGCTTACCGGTAATGGCCATCCAGTGCTTGCCGTGAAGCGGAGGTTTTTGGGTGGGCTGTGCTATGGAACAAATGGGAAATGCTAGGAGGAAAAGAAATGACTTTCTCATGCAGAATAATTTGGAATAAAGGTATAGAAATAGTGGCAGCAATGCAAAGCTATAGCTACGGAAGAATATTTCACAATAACTTAATTACCTGAGTTGTATTAGAATGAAGCACTGCAACAATAAAAGAAGCCATTTCAAACAGTATAACCGGGGAAAAATGGAACATCCCATTTGGCAGGAGTGGAAACAGGTGAAAAATATTTGCAGGTGGCGTTGCGTGGTAAAACCTTATAACTTTACACCATGAAAAAGGGAAAAAACAATGGCAAAAAGCCAATTATTTTAAAAGTTGATAAAACACTTGATAAATATCTTGAAAAAGGATTATTCAAGAAAAAGATTGCCAAGGCCAATCACGTACTAAAAACAGTCGGGCTTCCTAAGTTTTCACAATAACACTTTCTTTGACTGCATTTTACGAGACTATTATTTTCTGCTACTCATCCCCCAATCACTTCCGCAAAAACCTTACTCAGCTTCTTATCTGCCAATCCTGCTACGGCAATTATTTCGGCAATATCTACAGCTTTTAAATTATCCGGGTCGCACTCATCAGTAATTACACTTACCGCGGCACAGGGCAGGCCAATTTGGTTGGCCACTATCACTTCCGGCACGGTACTCATGCCCACCATATCCGCACCTGCAGCACGCAGGTAGCGGTATTCGGCCCTTGTTTCCAGGTTGGGGCCATTTACGGCCACATACACGCCGGTGGCAAAACCCATATCCAGCTTTACACCTGCTTCAGCAATTTTATTGCTCAATGCTTTATTGTACGGGCAGCTCATATCCGGGAACCTGGGCCCAAAGGCATTGTCGTTGAGCCCACGCAACGGGTTTTCGGTCTGCATATTGATATGATCTTCTAAAATCACCAGCTCCCCTTTTTTTAAAGCGGGGTTCATACCACCGGCAGCATTGCTCAGGAACAACTGCTCCACACCCAGCATTTTCATCAGCCGGATGGGAAAAGTGATTTCGGGCATACTGTACCCTTCATAATAGTGAAAACGGCCCTGCATGGCCATTACATAATGACCATTAATACTGCCTAATATCAGGTTGCCCTTGTGAAACTCTACCGTAGATACCGGGAAATGGGGTATTTCATTATAAGGAAGCTGCTTTTCAATGGTGAGGTAATTCACAAAATCGCCCAGCCCCGTCCCCAGCACAACGCCGGTTTTTGCCTTATCAAAACCATGCTGCTGCAAAAATGCGTATGTATCCTGTAACTGTTGTAAAATGGACTGTGGCATAGTGATTATTATTTATCTTTACTGCAAAATAAACAAATAACATATTAAAAATGGCGGATAATCATTATTACAACGAGGCTGACCTTGCTAAATTTGGCAAAATCGGCGAATTTCAAAAGCCCATGGCTGATAAGTTTTTTGACTGGTACGGTGAAGTGTTTAAAGACAGCGCTTTAACGGCAAAAGAAAAATCTTTAATAGCCCTGGCAGTAGCCCATGCAGTGCAATGCCCTTACTGCATTGATGCATACAGCAGTGATGCTTACGAAAAAGGGTACAGCGAGGCACAGATAATGGAAGCGGTGCATGTGGCGGCCGCTATCAAGGGTGGTGCGGCTCTGGTGCATGGGGTGCAGATGATGAATAAGGTGAAAGCAATTTCAATGTGAAAATGGGCAAATGTAAAAATCTGCAAATGAAGCAATTCAAGTTCAGGACTGAAATGATATTGCAACGATACTTTTAAATCAAAAAAATATACCCCAGCTATTCGCTTATTGGCATATTTGCCCATTGGCCTATTGGCATATTAGAAAAAAAGGATGAAATCGTTAAAAGCAAGCGGAAACATTTTAGCCGACAGCAGGGAGCAGGTAGAGATACTGGAGCATGGTGTTCATCACGACGATGCTTTTAAACTGGTGCCTTTTCAGCAGCAACTGGAAGCAATTGGCTTATTCCCTTTACAACCAACGGGTATTGATATTTTCCAGGTGAACATGGGTAAAATGTGCAACCAGGTGTGCAGGCACTGCCATGTGGATGCGGGCCCGGACCGGAAAGAAATAATGACCCGGGAAACCATGCAGCTTTGCCTTGAGGTATTAAAAAACAGCTCCATCAATACGGTTGACCTGACCGGTGGTGCTCCTGAACTTAACCCGGATTTCCGTTGGTTTGTGGAGGAGATAAAAAAAATGGGCAAGCATGTAATGGTGCGTTGCAACCTTACTATCATTTTAGCCAATAAACGGTTCAATGATCTGCCGCATTTTTTTAAGCACCATAATATAGAAGTGGTTTCTTCGCTGCCCTTTTACACAGCAGGCAGAACGGACCGCCAGCGGGGAGATGGCGTGTTTGAAGACAGCATCAAAGCCCTTCAAATGCTGAATGCAGAAGGTTATGGCAGGGAAGGTTCCGGTCTTACGCTGAACTTAGTGTACAATCCTGCAGGTGCATTTTTGCCACCGCCGCAGCAGGCATTAGAAAAAGAATTTAAGGAGGCATTGATGAAGGATTGGGGAATTGCTTTCAACCACCTTTTTGCCATCACCAATATGCCTATCAGCCGCTACCTCGATTACCTGCTCGAAAGCGGCAATTACGAAAAGTACATGGAGAAACTGACGGCTGCATTTAACCCGGCAGCAGCCAGCGGTGTGATGTGCCGCAATACCATTTCCGTAAGCTGGGATGGATACCTGTACGATTGCGATTTTAACCAGATGCTGGATATGAAAGTGAGCTGCAGCAACAAACATCTGAAAGATTTTAACAGTGATATGCTTACCAGCCGTGAGATAGTGGTAAACCAGCATTGCTATGGTTGCACAGCGGGTGCCGGCAGCAGTTGCGGTGGAGCCGTTGCATAATTAAAACCAACATGACAGAGCAGCAGGCAATCATCATATTTGTAAGGGAACCCGTTTGGGGTAAGGTAAAAACAAGACTGGCAGCAGCTATTGGCGAGCCTGGTGCATTAAAAGTATATAAACTGCTGCTGGAGCATACCCGGCAGTTGGTAAAAGATGCAGCAGCTGCAGTATTCGTTTACTATGCTGATGAAGTAGTGGAAAATGATATATGGGAAGGTGGCATTTTTATCAAACAGCAGCAGCGTGGCAGCGATCTTGGCAAAAGGATGAAACATGCTTTTAGTGATGTACTTTCCTTCGGGTATCAAAAGGCTGTGATTATCGGCAGCGATTGTTATGAATTGACTAAGAATATTATTGAGCAAGCATTTTTACAACTGGATGAATATGACACTGTGATTGGCCCTGCTGCGGATGGCGGCTATTATTTGCTGGGAATGAAAAAAATAGTACCGGCCATTTTTGAAAATATTGCATGGAGTACGGATACCGTAAAAGACGAAACGGTAAAAATTCTCAGGGGAAACAATTATTCATTTTCACTGTTGAAGCAGCTTACAGATATAGATGAAGAAAAAGATTTACCACAAGCCATAAAAGACCAACTGTAACATGCTTATATTTCTTTTTTTAGCAGTGCTGTTATTAGGCTATTCCAACGGAAGCAATGATACGTACAAGGGCACGGCCACATTATGGGGCAGCGGTTCCCTGGCTTACAGGCCCACGCTGATACTGGCGCTGGCATGTACTTTTGCCGGCTCGGTTTGTTCCTTTTTTTTTGCGGCTGAATTGGTAAAGAATTTTTCCGGTAAAGGACTTGTGCCGGATGACATAACTCGTTCTGCTGATTTTGTACTGGCAGTTGCACTGGCTGCCGGCGCTACCATATTACTGGCTACAAGATTTGGCTTTCCCATTTCCACCACGCACAGTATTACAGGAGCATTGGTGGGGGCAGGCCTGGTGGCAGTCGGCGCTGCTGTTAATTTTGGTAAACTGGGTAAACTTTTTTTTCTTCCGCTGCTGCTGATACCGGTGATAGCTGTAGTGGCAAGCACGGTGATCTATTATGTTTTTACCCGGGTAAGGTCGGCCATCGGCATTGCACAGCTGAGTGGCGTTTATACAAATGGCGGTTTTACACCCGATACCCCTGCTCAGCAGCATCACAATGTTATACAATCGCCTGCCATGCAATACAGTGGCCGGTTGCTGGGAATGGATTTTCAGTGGTTACTGGATAAACTGCATTTTATCAGCGCCGGAGTGCTCAGTTTTGCCAAAGGGCTTAATGACACCCCCAAGCTGGTTTCTTTATTGCTGCTGTGTAATTTCCTCAATATACAGCAAAGCACTTTGATACTGGCATTCGTCATTGCCCTCGGTGGAATCATCAATGGCAAACGCATTGCCCGCACACTCAGCTATAAAATCACCCCAATGAATCATGGCCAGGGCTTTACGGCAAATCTTGTGAGCAGCATATTGATGATTACTGCCACTGCTATGGGTCTTCCTGCTGCCATCACACATATTTCAGTTGGCAGTATTTATGGCGTAAGCCTGGTAAACAAAACGGCCAGCAACAAAGAGATTTCAAAAATTGCCATGTCCTGGGTGTTAACACTTCCCATTGCCGGTGTGCTAAGCGCCCTGCTTTATTTTATCATTCATCTCATCAATTATTAATAGTATGTCAACAGCGTATTTAGAAACCACAAAGAATGTATACAGGGAAGCAGCCGAAAACCCGAAGGTGGGCCTGTGCTGCACCACTACCCCCATCTGGCAGTTGCCCGGGCTCGACATACCTGTGCGGATGCAGCAGATGAATTATGGTTGCGGCAGTACGGTACATCCCCGTGACCTGGTAAACAATCCCCGTATACTGTACGTGGGCGTTGGCGGCGGAATGGAGCTGCTGCAGTTTGCTTATTTCAGCAGGCAGGCAGGCGGCGTGGTGGGCGTGGATGTGGTGGATGAAATGCTGACAGCCTGTAAAGATAATTTCGCAGAGGCCGAAGCACTGAACCCCTGGTTTAAAAGCGATTTTGTAACCCTGCTTAAAGGTGATGCGCTCAACCTGCCTGTGGCAGACAGCAGCATAGATGTGGCAGCACAAAACTGCCTGTTCAATATTTTTAAACAGGAAGAACTGAAACTGGCGCTGGCAGAAATGTACCGGGTACTGAAACCCCGTGGCCGCCTGGTGATGAGTGACCCCATCTGCGAACAACCCATCAACGAAGTATTGCGCAATGATGAAAGGCTGCGGGCATTGTGCCTGAGCGGCTCCATTACACTTACTGAATACGTGAAGATGCTGACCGATACAGGCTTTGGCACCATTGAAATAAGGGCCAAGCGCCCCTACCGCATACTGGCCCCCAAACACTATGCAACCGATGAACTGCTGTATATTGAAAGTGTGGAAGTATGTGCTATCAAAGATCCTATGCCTGCCGACGGCCCCTGTGTATTTACCGGAAAAACGGCAATATACTTTGGTGATGAAGATTGCTTTGACGACAACAAAGGACATGTGCTGCTGCCCAACCAACCATTAGCAGTATGCGACAAAACGGGCGGTGCTTTAGCGGCTTTGGGCAGGGAGGATATTTTTATTTCAGAAAGCACCTGGTTTTATGATGGAGGGGGATGTTGTTAAGAAATGTTTACAGTATACAGATAACAGTTGACAGGTGACAGGAGTTGCCCTTTGCCTACCTTGCGCCCCTTAGCGTTCTTTGCGATACAATCAATCTTTTACCGGAACAAAACGCCAGGTAGCCGCAGAGCCCATTTGCTTGTGCGTATTAAGTAATATAGTTTCACTGCCACTATCTTGCGGAAAGAAATTAGTACCCCCATTCATCATGCATTTTATTTGGAAGACAGTTGAATCGGCAGTGGCTGCAATGGCCAGTGCAGGGCCGCCGTTACCCATATTGATACTAATGATGGCTGTTGACTCTTTTACACTTGGATGCGGTTGTAAAAAGAGGTCAGTTTTGCCACGGGGCATGATTAAATAATGCTTGCCGTTCCATTTTACATCCCATTGCTGCCCGTCTTTTCCGTCTTCAAAAGCCTGGCAAAATACATTCATACCAGAACTTACGCCATCCGGTTCCATGGCTTTGCCATTACCGGCATTCACAATATAATAAATGCCATTGGCGATTGGTGGCTTTACTTTCACTGAAGGTTTTTTGGGGACTTTTTGTGCCTGAATTGCTGTAATTAACAGCGTGGAGCAAAGCAGCAGCAGTATCTTTTTCATATCTATATTTTGCTAAAATTACACTTCCACCAATAAATCACCAATCACATATACTGGTGACAGTAAATATCCTTATCTTCAAGCTGGATTTTGCAATTGCAAACCATGTTTCAAAAATCATACTAAATTGCTTTTCTCGATTCTTAAATTACCAGCCCGGCTGGCATTTTTTATTTACTGCAGGCATATCCGCATCTCTCACAAAGAAATGCTGGAGCTTGACGGGCCTTTACTGATTGCAGCCAATCACCCCAATTCATTTTTTGATGCAATTGTCTTAACTACACTGTTTAAAAGGCCGGTATATTCCCTGGCCCGTGGCGATGCATTTAAAAAACCGTTTATTGCCAGGCTGCTTGCTTCGCTGAATATTCTTCCGGTTTACCGGGTTACCGAAGGAGTTGAAAACCTGGAACACAATTATACCACATTTGATAAGTGCAGGGAGATATTTAAGCAAAACGGGATTGTATTGATTTTTTGCGAAGGCAGGTGTATCAACGAATGGCATTTAAGGCCGCTGATGAAAGGTACGGCAAGGCTAGCCCTCAGCAGTTGGCAGGAAGGTATACCACTGAGGGTTTTGCCAACAGGTATCAACTACAGCAGCTTCCTTTGTTTCGGCAAAAATATTGAACTTGGTTTTGGCAAAATCATTACGGCTGCTGATATACCAACCGATAACGGACATGGCAAAAGCATCGCCTCCTTTAATGCACAACTGAATACTCAACTGCAGCAATTAGTAAAAGAAATTGACAAAAATGACAGGCCGATGATAAAATCATCCTTTCATATTCCTGTATCCCTGCCAAAAAAAATACTGCTTTTCATTCCGGCTGTTGCGGGCTGGTTGCTGCATGCACCACTGTATCTTCCAATAAAGCATTTTGCTCTTAAAAAAGCTGCGCCTTTCGATCATTTCGATTCTGTAATGACGGGGTTACTTTTTCTGCTGTATCCCATTTATCTGCTGTTACTCAGCGTTGCTGCTTATCTTGTAACAAAAAACCCGTTAAGCTGGCTGCTACTGTTGTTATTGCCATTTTGTGCATGGGCATATACACAGGTAAAGCACCAGTTTGAAGATTAAGTAAAAACCCGGAGAAAGATTTTACTTTACCCTGCTGAAACGCAAACATTTTACCACCCAGTCTGGCAGCGGTTTTTCCGGGTTTCTTTTTTCAAGGTTAAGATACAGCCCCAGTTTTTTCAATACAGGCACTTTATGGGTTTCAACGTATTCAATCAAAGTACCATCAGGATCTTCGTTGTAAGCAAAATGGCCGGCAGCGTTGCCCATATCAAAACTGTTGCAACTGTTGACCGTTAAGGGATAACCTTCCGCAGCACATATTTCGGCATGTGCTTCCATTCCATTGATGTCGAAACAAACATGAATAAAGCCAGGGTCGCCCCAGTAACGGTTCTCGTATATTTTACAGGCTTGCCTGCCTGTTACCTGTACCAGTTCTATGATGGTATTGCCAAGCAGCTTTCCAAAAGCACCTGTTGCAACCCGCTGATGCCCCAGCACTGCCCGTTTGCAATGATACTCCCCGCCCGGCACTCCGGCCCAGTCATCAAATAAACCTTCCCCGCTATACAATACTTCGCTGTATCCCAGTACCTTGCTGTAAAAAGCCATGGAAGCATCCATATCACTCACACCAATCAGTACACCAGCGGCACCAGCACTTACATGGCCAGTATCAGAAAAAAAACCGTCATCTTCCAGTACTTCAAAATGATTGCCCCGGGCATCCCGGATAAAAAAGTGGTTTCTGCCGCATGGATGTTTTTTTACAGGGCCAAGCAGGCCTGCAGCGCAAGCCTGGTAAAAGCGGTATGCGGCCTGTATATTTCTGCACTTTATTTTCACAGCAAAAATGCCCGTGTCGCCAAGCTGCGGCTGCACTTCAGGCTTTGCAGGAACACGGCTGGTATACTGCCATATTTCAAACCCACCGCCACCCTGCAGGTTCATGGCCAGTAAAGCATAACGTTGCCTGGCGATATTACCCGTGTATTGTTTCATTAAAGTGGCAGTGGCAGCATCTTTAAACACCAGTATATCCATGCCAAATATTTTGCGGTAGCTGTCAAATGCCTCTTCAGCATCGGCTACCCCAATACCCACCTGCTGTATTCCATTAATATAACGTTTTCTTATTGACATTGCCAGATTATTTACTGCAGATCTGTTCTGCCTTCAGCCCTTTTTTGCAACATACGCCTGTAAGTTTCCACAATCTCATACTGCCCTGCTCCTTTTTTATACATTTTCACTGCTGTATAATTGGCCCGCTGTACCTGCCACCAGCTTCGTCCTTCGTATTTACGGGTTGATATGAGTACTGTACCAGCAAAAATCTTATACCGTGCCAGCTTTTTGGCCCTTGTGCAAAATTCATACTCCTCCATTATCAGCATGTTCTTATCATAGCCGCCTGTTTTATTGAAAAGCACTGCTGTCACAAAAAGGCTCTGGTCGCCACCCATGCACACAAACCAATCAAAGCGGGTAAACCATGCATTCAGTTTCATTAGCCAGTTGCGGGTATCAAACCTGGTGCGATAACGGCCTGTCTCATAACCGGCATTTACTGAAGCTACAATATCTTCTGCAAAATGTACCGGTGGCAGCGTGTCGGCATGTACAAAATACAATACATCCCCTGTGGCCGCTGCTGCTGCTTCATTCATCTGTACAGCCCTGCTTTTTTGCGAAGCGATCAGCACTTTTGCACCTGCGGCGGCCGCGATGGTTGCGGTATCATCCGCACTGCCACCATCGCATACGATAATCTCTTTTACAAGATCACCTCCATGCTGCCGCAGCCAGCTTACAAGGCCACCTATCAGCATTGCCTCATTATATACCGGGATGATTACTGAAATACGCATGTGTAAACTTACAAAAAAAGCCCGCTGCATGTGCAGCGGACCTCATCAAAAAAACCATCAACCAAAACTACTTTCCATTTATTGACCAGTCGTATTCATAATTAGACAATACCGTACCCTGTGGCAGGGGAGTTTTAAGATACACATTGAGAAAAGCTTCCACACTGCCCTTTGCCTTAATAAAATCCTCTTTGTACCAGTTGAATATCATTGATAAAGCAACAGTTTTTTTCTTGTAATCGATTTTTGTAAAACTGCTGTTCTGGATGCTTTGCCTTGCAAGATTATCCAGCTGGGATTCCAGTGAAGCCGGCCTGTATGCATAGGATGGCAGCGGCGGGCAGCTCTTAGCCCCGCAAACAAGCGCAAAATGTATTCTTGCATCATTGTACTTTTTACGCACAATGTCATTTTCCAGCTGGTTGAGGGTTAATGATGCGCCATTTACAAGGAATGCTTTTCTGTCAAAAAAACCATCAACAGCAAGCGGACCCTTTACAGGATAAGCGTTGATAAGCCCTTTTATTACCATCACATTATAAGCATTCAGGTAAAATGCTTTTTCATCGGCAGTACTGGCAAACTTATATTTTTTTCCTGCGGCAGATACCAACTCATCCAATGCTGATTTATCGGCCGCAATGGCTTTGTAATTAACTGAGCCATTTTTAACATTGGCCTGCATAAACCTGTCTGCTTTATCAAAAAAATCTGCGGGCGCCTGTGCCTGCGCACTTGCAGCAGCAAAAATGTATACAACAGCGGCAAAAAAATACTTCTTCATGATATTCTGTAAAATGTAATTATATCTACGCAAAATTACCCCCTGCCGGTTTTAACAATAGCGGCCTGCGATGTTTGTTTAAAACTGCTTCGGCTTTAAATGCTTATTTTAGCAGCGGTAAATCAAAATTATGCAATCTGAACCGGCTTCAACTGCGTATCTGGCGTTTTACAGAAGGAAAATCATAAAACAGTGTTAAAAAAAAATATTAAAGTCGTTATTCCTGCCTTTAATGAAGAACAAAGTATTGGACTGGTACTGGGAGCTATCCCTGCCGGGCTGGTTACAGAAGTGATTGTGGTAAACAACAACAGTACAGATGATACAGCAGCGGTGGCAGCCCGGGCCGGTGCAGTGGTAATTACTGAAACACAGCGTGGCTATGGCAAAGCCTGCCTTACCGGGCTCGAATACATACGGCAGAACGGCTGCTGCGATATTGTTGTTTTCATTGATGGCGATTACAGCGACCATCCCGATGAAATGTACAAAGTACTTGCACCCATTGTAAACAACACTGCTGATATGGTTATTGGTTGCCGTACAAAAGATAAGAGAGATGCAGGCAGTATGACGCCGCAACAGGTGTTTGGCAACTGGCTGGCCGTATTTTTAATCAGGCTGCTCTTCCGCCACCGGTTTACCGACCTGGGGCCATTCAGGGCTATCACATGGGAGGCGCTGGAAAAAATAAATATGCAGGATACCAATTATGGCTGGACGGTGGAAATGCAGGTAAAAGCAGTAAAACTCAAACTGCGCTGTACCGATGTGCCTGTAAGCTACCGCAGGCGCATAGGTGTAAGCAAAATCAGCGGCACCATTAAAGGTACCATCCTGGCAGGATACAAGATCATCAAAACCATATTCAAATATGCCTGAGGGGATACTTGATAACTGGTCAAAACAGAACCGAATACGCTACTGGATTATCAGCAGCCTGTTTTGCAGCATACTTGCCGCAGGGCTGCTGTTTATTCAAAGAGAGCAATTTCCCCTGTTGCTCGTATGGCAGGCCGTACTTTATTGCCTGTTTGTGCTGCTGTACAAAATGCGGCGCATCTTCCGGTTGGGCGATGTGATACAAATGGCGATTGTGGTAAGACTGGCGGTTGCGTTTATTCCACCACAACTGAGTGATGATATTTACCGGTTCATATGGGATGGCCAGCTGATAGTGAATCACCAAAACCCATTACTCACCACACCAGACAATTTACTGCCACAGCTTACAAGCAATACCGCATATTTTACACAACTGCACAGCAAAATCAATCACCCGCAGTTTTACACCTGCTACCCGCCTTTAATGCAACTGGTATTCTGGATAAGTGCACAACTGGGTGGCTACAATATTGTGGCCAATACAATTATCCTGAAACTCATTATTGCCATTACAGACAGCATTACCGTGATACTACTGGCAAGGGTGCTGAAGCAAATGCAACTGCCGGTGATGCTGGTGATGCTCTATGCCTTTAACCCTGCCGTAATTATTGAGGGAGCAGGCAACGCTCATTTTGAAGTGATGCAGGTATGCCTGATGGTTGCGGCAATTTACTACTGCATGCAGAACAGGCTGTTACCCGCTGCAGGCTTTTGGGGGCTGGCCATCGTTACCAAACTGCTGCCGCTGGTATTACTGCCGCTGTGGATAAAAAGGTTGGGCTGGAAAAAAGGCATGCTGTTTTCGTTCATCAGTATGGGTACTGCCATACTGGCTTTCAGCCCTTTTGTCAGCATTGATTCCATCAACCGTTTCAGGGAGAGCCTGGGGCTGTATTTTCAAAATTTCGAGTTCAACGCATCGGTGTATTATATGGCAAGAGCAGTTGGCTGGTGGGTAAAAGGCTACAATTACATCAGCTTCATCGGGCCAATGCTGATGCTTGTTTTCCTCAGCATTTATTCCATCATCTTTTTTGCCGGCCGAAAAGCCGATTGGTATCGCTTTTCTGTAAAAGTAATTGGGGTACTCACTTTGTATTATGTGCTGGCCACCACCGTTCATCCCTGGTACATCATCAACCTGCTCCCCTTTGCCATACTTGCACACAAACGTTTTCCGCTGGTGTGGTGCGGCGTGGCTTTTTTATCTTATCATGCCTATGCCAATACTGCTTTCAAAGAAAATTTGTGGTTGACGGCACTGGAGTATGCGGTAGTAATGGCAGCCATTGTTTACGAATGGAGAAAAAAAGTTCTGCCTGGATGAATGATGGAATGATGTTGCCGGCAGTGGTTTTTACTTCAGCATCCTTGCGCCTGCCTGCCGGCAAAGGCAGGTCGCACACTTGTACGGCAAACCAGCTGGCAGCATTACCCGCATTTGCACCCAACAACCATCACCGTTTTTTCTTAAACGGGTACCACAACTGCTGCCAGAATGTTTGGGGGAAAGTATCAGATTGCTCAAATCCAAGCGTAATGTCTCTGCCGGAATCAGGTAAATAAGCTGTTTTAAACAAATAATCCCACACACTCAGCGACAGGCCAAAATTAACGCCATAAGTACCGGCAGGCTGCTCTTTGGCATGATGCCAGATGTGCATTTTAGGATTGTTGAAAAGGTATTTTAGTGGCCCATAACCCAGGTTGAGGTTGCTGTGGTTCAGATGCCCGATGGCCACGCTGATGATATGAACGATAAAAAAATCAGTCAGGCCAAACCCAATCATGGCCAATGGAATATACTGCAGGGTTTTATAGATGACCGTTTCCATCCAGTGAAAACGCAGGTGTGCAGCAAAGCCCATTTCTTCAACCGAGTGGTGTACTTTATGGAATTGCCACAACCAGTTATTTTTGTGCAGCAGGCGGTGTATATTCCATTGAATAAAATCAGCCACCACAAACATCAGCAGGTACTGCAGCCATGCGGGCCATTGCGCAATATTTATTGCCACGGTGTTCTTCAGCCCTATTTTGTGCAACCCGTCATTGAACAATTGCACCGCCACATTTGATACTGCATTGTAAGCAATCAGTGAAAACAAAAAAAAGTTGAAGAACATGTAAAAGCCATCCAGCCAGAAATCCTTTCGCACAATTGCCTGCTGCGTACGCCAGGGAAAAATGATTTCCAGCAGCCACACGGCAAGTGAAAGGCCGAGCAGCCAGTAAAAATAATTGTGCCAGGAAGGGTGCAGCAGTTCATTCAAAAGATACTCTGCATATCCGCTGTAAGCATTATGTATAACCTGCCAGTATTTTTCCATCATGGTGTACCGTATACTTTTTTACCCTGCTTGAGCCATATTCCCCATAATTTGCTGTAAGCATGTACTTTTTGGGTAACTGCACCGGTTTCATCCACCACATCATGCAGCTGGTTCTTCCATTCAAAAATACCGCCGTACAGGTTAGAAACATTTTTATAGCCCGCAGCCCGCAGCTTCTCCGTTACTTTTTCGCTGCGGTAACCCACCGAGCAATACACCACAATGGCCGATTCCTTTGGAATTGCCTTCACTGCATCCAGGCTAAAATCATTGTAGCCAACAGGGATGGCATTTTGCAGATGGCTTACCTTGTATTCCCCGGGCTCCCTGGCATCCAGCAATATGGCAGTGCCTTTTATGCGGGCCAGCGAATCAACAGAAATTTCCGGCACCGTATGCTTCAGCAGGGTTTTAAGCATGGTATTGTAACTGCCGCTTTTTACCCTTCGCTGTGCGGTGGCCGCACTGACCAATAACAAAGCCATGGCGGTAAATACGATATGTTGAACCTGTTTCATTTTTTATTTTGCGTGTACCACTCTTTAATAACAGTTTCCACAGGTTTATGTTGCGGCGTAAAGTCATTATTATTTTCACCCCCGGCCCTTTCATCCCGGGCATGCCATTTCCATATAAAGCCGCCTGCAAACCAGGCCTCACCGGCAAAGCGGCGGTACAATGCTTCAAATGCATTTTGCTGAGCGGTTAAACTCACATCCCCCTTCCTGTCGGCCACCCAGGGTTCCTTGCCGCAATAGGCTACACTCCGGTAACCATATTCAGTAAAAAGTACCGGGATCTTTTTTGCTGCCTGAAACTTTTTAATTTCCGTATAATGCTTTTCCCATCCTTTCATCACTTCTTCCACCCCCGGCTCGGCTGCATCGGCCACAGGAAAATAAGCGTCAATACCAATATAATCCAGCTTGCCCCAATGCTGAAATTTTTCGTACTCATTCCAGTTGGCTGCATAGGTGAGTTTTCCTTTATAAACGGCCCGCACACTGTCAATCAGGCTGCTCCAGAAAGCAGGTCTTTTCATCACCGCAGTTTCCAGTTCAGTACCAATGCAGAACAAATCAATTTTAAGAGAATCGGCCAGTTTTGCATTGTGCAGTATATAGGCCCTGTAGCCATTTTCCCATACCTGCCAGCCTGCCTCATCGCCTGCATCAAAATGGCCGGTGAATGTACCACCACCGATCCATATCTGCGGTTTCAGCATCACTTTCATTTTTTGCTGCTGCAGCAGCTTTGTGCAGCCAATCACCCCCTCATCTTTTTCGCCCCACCACTGCCGCTGGCTGTTGAACATTACCTGCGGGCTGCCCGGGCGGCAAAAACCAAATGGCACCAATGCCACCCAGCCTGCTTCAATACGTTTCATATTGGCAAATACGGTACTATCCACCACCTGGGGAGGTGCTTCAAAAGTTACCCCATTGATTACCAGAGGTACCGCATCTACGGGAGCTGCCCCCTTTACATCCTTAACCACTTTTGCCCCGCAACTGCAAAGCAACAACACCAGCAGACCAGCGCCAGCCAACATAGCTTGTTTGAAATTGCTGTTCAGCATGTACTCATTTTTGTTGTGTAAGTTACGTTTTTTAGATTTAAAGATGACAGGCACAGGCTGTGGTCTCATGAAATAGGTTGACATAAAGTTTGGTGGATAACTTTTGTAAATCCACTAAATTTATGACACAAAAAGTATCAATTATCAAACATTTCAGTGAGGCATTCAAACGTGAAAAGGTAAAGCTTTACCAGGAA
>JANMIG010000031.1:0-18366 GCA_031375675.1 Chitinophagales bacterium | reverse complement strand
GCAAGGAAATTGGCAACAATAATGTATAACATGGTAACAAAGAAAATAGAATACAATCCAATATTGCCTGGTCACATTCAAGAAAAAATAAAAGAAAAAGCTATCCGAAAAGCAAGAGAGATTATGGTTCAGCATGGATTTATTGTGGTTGACAATCAAGGTGTTATAGCATAGTTAGATAGAATTTTGCAGCCAACTGCAAAATCTGCACCGACGCTACGGTCGGCATTAAAAAACCCGAAGGGTCAGGCGCTTTGGCCTGACTCTGACCGCAAGCGTCATGAGCCGACGAAAGCCCTTTTGGGGAGCTTTGTCGGGTGAGAGATGATAAATGTCGACATGCCGACCACAGCGTCGGCAGTTAACCCTGACCAAAATGCTATGCATTTTGCGTCAGCCGAATGGTCGCCGATTTCAACCGCAGCGTCGGGGCAAATCTTGCTACTGCAAAATTTGGGTTTAACTAAATTATCCCTCAATTCTGTGATTATTGATGGTGATCAGTGTGTTTAACACTTCAATTGTTTTCTCTTTTTCAATATTGTTTATTGGAAGAAATTAATTGCGGGCTGGTTTTGCGGCTATCATTTCGGGTTAAACAATTATAGCACCTTCTTTGCCGGTAACTAAATTTTGTCCTGTTGCAACAGAAGCAACCATCTTTAAAAAATTCAGCATTCTGTTTCCATCAGTATCCCAATAATAAGCGCTGGTTGGTTTTACTTTGATGATGGAAATATTAGGGTCGTCCTTGCCTTCTTTAAACCAGGTTTTAACAAGGGGCGTCCACAATTCTTCTGTTTTGGCACGGTCAATGATTATTCCGGCTTCACCATTCACTATGAGGTAGCTGCTTTTACCCGGATGCGAAAAAAACAACTGCACATTTTTATTTTGTGCTATCTCTTTGTTTTTATCGCTGTTTTTATCACTAAAAAACCAAACATTGCCCTCGTCGCAAACATGTTGTGCTGCCATTGGCCGGCAGGTAGAGCCATCGTCTGTCTTAAGATTGGTGCAAAACAGGCAGATGTTTATTTCATCAACCAAATCTTTCAGTTTGTCAATTGCTTCTTTATTGTGCAGATTTTTTGTGTCGGTCATTTTATTTTTTTTAGTAAGTATTACATTTTACTGCATTCTTCCTGGCATATCAGTGAATGCTCAAGATGAATTCTGAGAGCAGGAAGCGCTGCAGCTGCCCAGGCCCTGATATCGGGATCGGAGCAATCGGTGGACGCTTTTTCAAATAATGCAATGGCATCCTTATGGCCGCTTACCATCATATCACTGTAAGCCTTTCCAAAATCGTTTCCTGATTTACTGTTCAGTTCTTTGTAAGCATCCATTGCACCGGATGTTGCTGCCGCAGGCAGAGTTACCATTTTTGTTTTGGCTAATGCAGTTAAGTCAGTCATTGATTTGGTATGTTCATCTTCTGTCATTTTACCTAACTCTTTTACATGAGCCGTGTTGCCTTTTTGTTGTGCCAGTTTTCCCAGGCTGATTTCTTCCATATTTATTTCAGCAGCGTTAACAAGAAATTGGGCGTCTTTTTCATTGGCATTGCTGTCAAATTTGGCATCATTTATTTTTTCGGCAACTGCCTTGCTGTCTTCTGCTTTATTATTTGTGCATGATCCATTTACGCTGATAGCCCCAATAAATAAGATTGCCCGGAAGAGTGTTGTTTTATAACTTTTCATTTTGTTTGAATGTTTGGTTTTAATTATTTGAAAACGGTAATCCAACTATTAATTGCATCGCCCCAGCAGCATCCATATAATAATGAAAACTACAATGGTGCCAAGACAGCCACCTCCTAATTTTTTTGCTCCGTACCCTGCAATTAACCCCTTGAATATATTGTTCATGCCTTTTAAGTTTATGCCTCTTCCCCGGCTGCTTCTATATTAATGGCACTCACAGCAACTTCAGATAGTTTTTCATCAGCGGCTTTTTCTTCCTGCAGTGTAGCGGCTAACAGCGTAACCGCTTCATCTAATTCAAGTGTTTCGGCAAACTGGCGGAGTGTTCCGTAGGTTGCAATTTCGTAATGCTCAGTTTTTTGTGCTGCTGAAATAATACCTGCATCGCACATAGCACCATCTTCGCAGGATTCCATTATTTCACCCGCTTCTTTAATTAAACCCTCCATAGCCTCACATTTTTTGGCAACTGGTTTTTTACCAATAATGCTAAAAACCTTTACCAGGCGGTCTGCATGGACATTTGTTTCTTTGAGATGTGCTGTGAGGGCATCAATTAATTCCATTGAAGTTGCGTTTTTAATCATCTTTGGAATGGCTTTGGTCAATGCTTTTTCTGCCCAGTAAATGTCTTTCAACTCGTCTTCAAATAATTTCATCAACTGTGAAGACTGCATTTTGCTTTGACTGCCGGCTTTCTTTTTTTGTGAAGTACCATTACCACCGGCTTTTGATTTCCTGGTGCTGGCAGATCTTGATTTCGTGATATTCATTTTTTTATTTTATTGTTAAAAATTCAGCTGTTTTTTTAATTTTGCTGAGGCTTAGTCTTTTTTTTTTGACTTTGTACTTCTATTCAGAAATTAAACAACTCATTCCATTTAAAGGCACACTTGCGTTTTTAACGGCTGTTTTGCCCGGCTGCTCAATATCTTATCAACTTACCGGCTGCAATACCCACTTGTGTTTATTATTAGTCAGTCGCTGCTTATCATTAACCTGGTTCCTGAACAAAATATTGCATGGCTGCCTTTAGTTCCCTGATGCCACGCAAGATTGTTCATCCAATAGTTTTGCAAAACAGAGAAACTTTGGGTGCCTTGTGGTAAATCGTAATTGTTTTACATCACCTCAACAACTTTAGTTTTAATTTAATTGCACATCAAAGATGATAAGGAATGCTGCCATTGTTGTTATGTAATTAATAAAATTATTTACATCATTCCCACATTAATGTAAAAGCATGAAACGGCCAATGTGCAGTGGGATTTTGTGACCACGAATCAGAAAAAATACAAGCCAAATACATAAGCTGTGAAATTTTGGTCATAGTAACATTGCCGAACAGGTAATACCATTTTGACTTATAAATCAGGCCAATGATAAATGGTATAATGCCGACATGCATTGCGCTTTACTCTTTATCTATTGGTCTGTTTTCATTGCATCGTCGGTATAATTAGAAATATACGGGTTTACCCGGCTGTAAATTTATACAGGTATTTATAATTGTATTTTATTCTGTAGCAGCAGGGCTGTTGCTAAGCCATACTGCTGAACTACCAGGTATGCTGTATTTAAAATTGCTGTATTAACTGTAACTGATTTTTTCAATTAGTGCTGCTTAGCCCCTTTGTCTGTCATAAGTTTTTTTTTAACAGGATACTCTTGTAATCTGTTCTTTGCTGTTCGGGGTGTATACCTGCACCAATTACCTGCTGTAAATAAGCGAACGGAAGGTGATTTAGCTTCATTAGACAGTTGTTACATTTCATCTTCCGGTTTTGTACCGCCAAATCATGCCTTGGTGTAGCCGATTTCTATTCCGCTTGGCGGCGGTATATTTTCGTTATGTAATTAATCATCACTACTAAATCAAAAAAAAATGAAACAATCAAACAGGCTTATTTTAAGCAAAGTAACCATCGCTACACTCAACAGGCAAAAAATGCAGTACACACCAGGCGGCAAAATGGGTGTACAGGCTTACATGGATGTAATGAACATTGATACAAATATCCCCACTTCGTACACAACCCCGATCTGCACTGCTCCCGGAATACTCATGCAATGATTTTTGATTTGGGAAGTGGAAGCGCCGGGCCGGATGATTACCGGCCCTTTTTATACTGGTAATATTGTATTGGGGCTAAACAGGCCCCGTTTTTTGAGCTCCCTTTTACCTGATAATTTTTTTGTAAAGCCGCATGTTCAAAAAGCCGGGTTAGCCCTTACTTTTCTTTTTAAGTTTTTTTGCCATCATTATAGAATGCTTCAGGGAATTTATATTATTCCAATCGCTGTGTGCTATTACGATGAACTTTGGTTGCCGGCATTTTTTCTGAACTTTTTTCAGTGTTGCTGCGTATTCTGTAACATTCCCATCGTCTGTATAGCCTAAATCTTCAGCATCCGCACCCTTAATCAGGCAACCGCCGTAAAGGATTCTTTCTTTTTTAAACCATATTACGATATTGTCTTCCGTATGTCCCTGGCCGGGGTAATAGGTTTCAAAGGAGTATTCCCCTGACTTGAAGACAGTGTCATTTGCCATTAAGAATTCAGCCCTTTTTTTATTGTTCTTTTTACTTAACTCATCAGTAAGCACCGTAGTGTAGGTTTTAATTCCCTGCTGCCTGTAGTATTCAAGTCCGGCAGTTTTATCGCTGTGCCAGTGCGTAGCAAAGCACAGTACCACGTTTTTTTGGTGCTTTAGTTGTATACTGTCGAGTAATGGCTGAAATTGGGTGGTGTCCCAGGGTGTGTCGAACAGTACAACCCCATTGCTGGTAATAAGATACATTCCGTTAGCCGGGATCTTCTCTCCCTGGTATAAATTATAGGTTGTATAAATATAAAAGTCGCCGGTGAGGCGGGTGATTTTCAAATTACTGCCTGCTGCCTGCCCGAAAATATTGGTAAGAGACAGGATAAAAACTGTGGTAGCTATAAATTTCCGCATATTGTTTTTGTGATTTATCAAACCCTGATTTGTAAAATTACTTCTTAAAGACTGTTTATCAAAACCCGCTTTTCTTTTTTGCGGCGGCAATCCTGAAAGGTTCAAACGGGACTGCAGCCAGGCTTTTCTGCTGCATCGTTTTATGCACTGAAGCAGCCGTTTCATACAGCCAAACCATGCCTTGGTGTAACCGATTTCTATTCCGCTCCCCGGCGGTATATTTTCGTTATGTAATTAATCATCACTACTAAATCAAAAAAAAATGAAACAGTCAAACAGGCTTATTTTAAGCAAAGTAACCATCGCAACCCTCAACAGGCAAAAAATGCAGTACACACCAGGTGGTAAAATGGGTGTACAGGCTTACATGGATGTAATGAATATAGATACAAATATCCCCACTTCTTATACAACCCCGATCTGTACTGCCCCTGGTATACTCATGCAATAATTTTTGATTTGGGAAGCAGAAGTGCTGGGCCGGTTGATTACCGGCCCTTTTTAGTTGCAGGTATTTCATCAAAAGGTTTAAAAAATACCCGTATCCTTTTCCCACTTTCTTTTTGTACTGCCAGTAAATTTCCGGATAAGATAGCCATACTTTGCTGCCCATTTGAACAGTTTCCTGCGCAGTAATTTGGGATAAAAATTGCCCAACACATTTCCAAAGGTTGATTTGCGCTTCAGTATACCGGCCCGGCTTAATACATGATAGGTGGCGCTGGCACAGCGGTGGCCAAATACGGCATAGTCATACGGTGTGGAAGCTGCAAACTGGTCAAATATTTTATGCAGGCTGTCAGCCTGTTTTGCTGTTACAGGCAGTTCTATATACGCCGATTTTTCTGTAAGCGTATCCCACCATGCCCGGCTGTTGATATAAAAGCCGCCATTTGGGTTTTTATTTTGAGAAAACAAATGGCAGCGGCCATTGGGTACAAAATCAAGCACCCTGCCATTTAATTTGATGTTTACATGCCCGCCCTTGATGCCGCCAAATCTTTTTTCTTCGCTTTGTTTATATCCCTTTGCTGGTTTGGATCCATACAGGAAATTAATACGGAGCAGTACCATACTATCCTGGCCGGCAGCCCAAAGGCCCGTTAAAACTATTGCGGTAAACAGGTACAGACGTATCATCTTCAGTATCAGCGAACGTATTGTTCAGCTTAAAAATAGTATGTTTATTGATACACCACTTCGTTGGGCGGATTTTTAACGATGCTGTATATTTTGTACACTATAAATGCAGCGATGGCTCCTGCGGTAATCAATACCAGTTCTGCCCCCATTTTTTGTGCCAGTTCATGCAACAGTTTGCCGATCAACCTGCGCCTGCCCGAAGTGCTGTAAGAAATTTCACCCGTTGCGTAGCCATGCATGATCCAGCCAAAAAGCGCCGTAAGAGCAAGACCTATCAACCAGCCGCCGGTAGCTTTTAATTTGCTCATGCCCTGCACATCGGGCTGCAGCTTATTGGTTCTGGACAGTATGCCTGCCAGCTCTTCCAGCTCGCTGGTGGTGGCAAAGCTCAGCTTTTCTTTTTTACTGCCATACTTCAGGGTAAGGTCGGTGGCCTTTGCCTCTTTATGCACCATGCCGGTTATTTCCGGGATAGAAATCTCCTTTTTTGAATTGAGCCAGTTTTTTACACCCGAAGCATTCCATGCGCTCATGAATTTTTCCTCATCCGCTTTTTGATTGTTGAGCAGCAGCAGCCTGTTTCCATCAATCATGGCCGATTTCCAACTTTTTTCCGTTGTTAATGGGTATACCTTGTTCATTTGTATGCGGGTTATATTAGTACATTTAAAATTGTCGCTTCCCGTTATGGTTGTGGTAAGTGGGGACACTTACCACGGCTTACTTAAATTGCTTTTACAAGATAATAATTCCTTCTGCCTTTTTGAACCAGCAGGTATTTACCGTTAAGGAGGAGGCTGCTGTTCACAGTAGCATCAGCACCTTCTATTTTTTCCTTATTGATGCTTATACCTCCACCCAGCAGCATCTTTTTAGCCTCTCCCTTACTGGGGAAAACATTGGTGGCAGCCAGGAAGCTTACCAGGTCAACGCCTGCTGTAAGTTCGGCCATCGGGAATTCTACTGAGGGTACCCCCTCCATTACCTGGAGCAGTTGCTCTTCGTTCATCTGCTTTAAAATATCAGCCGTATCATTGCTGAACAATATTTCTGAAGCTTTAACGGCAAATTCATAGTTATCCTCCCCGTGTACAAAACAGGTAATTTCTTTTGCCAGCCGCTTTTGCAAAGCACGCAGGTGAGGGGCTGCTGCATGTTCGCTTACCAGCGCTGCTATTTCTTCTTTACTCAGCAGGGTAAATGTCTTCATGTATTTTTCTGCATCTGCATCTGCAGCATTCAGCCAGAACTGGTAAAACTGGTAGGGCGATGTTTTGCGGGCATCCAGCCATACATTGCCTTTTTCTGTTTTGCCAAATTTGCCACCGTCTGCCTTTGTCATCAGCGGGCAGGTAAATGCAAATGCTTCTCCTGCAGTTTTGCGGCGTATCAGTTCTGTACCTGTTACAATATTGCCCCACTGGTCGCTGCCGCCCATCTGCAGTTTGCAATTTTTGTTTTTGTGCAGCCAGTAAAAATCGTAGCCCTGCACCAGCTGGTAGGTAAACTCGGTAAAGCTCATACCGTTTTCGCCTTCCAGTCTTTTTTTCACACTGTCTTTACTCATCATATAATTCACCGTAATGTGCTTGCCCACATCCCGTATAAAATCAAGAAAGGTGAAATTGCGGAACCAGTCGTAATTGTTGGCTATTTCTGCACAGTTGGGCAGGGCAGGGTTAAAGTCAAGAAACTTTTCCAGCTGTGCCCTGATGCCGGCAAGGTTATGGTTCAGCACTTCTTCGCTCAGCAGGTTACGCTCTTCGCTTTTGCCGCTGGGGTCGCCCACCATGCCTGTGGCACCACCCACCAGTGCAATGGGCTTGTGCCCGGCCCTTTGCAGGTGCAGCAGTAAAATGATGGGTACTAAGCTGCCAATGTGCAGGCTGTCGGCAGTGGGATCAAAACCCACATACCCGGTCGTTATCTCCTTGTTCAATTGCTCTTCGGTACCAGGCATTATATCCTGTATCATTCCCCGCCAGCGTAGCTCTTCTATTAAATTGTTCATTATCAATTGTTTAATCAATTCTGCTCCTGCTTCTTTTCAGCTTAAACAGGGGTACATCTTTTTTGCAAATTTGGGTAGAAATTCTGAAAAAAAATATTATGTTTGCAACCCCTTACACATTTTTGGTATCTTACGACCAATTCACGGTTAACAGCCGTCCTCCAATATCCTGTAATAAGTAGCATATTATTTGCATTATTAATGTTTCAACTTAATTATGAAAAGAAATTTACTGACGTTAATGCTGTTATTGATTGTGACTGGCCTCTCGGCACAAACCTACAATAACGGGTGGATAGATTACAGTAAGACGTATTATAAATTTAGTGTGGGTGCCAACGGGCTTTACCGCATTGGCCAGCCCGCACTTGCTGCTGCGGGTCTTGGTGCCACACAGGCCCAGCATTTCAAGCTTTTCCGTAATGGCCAGGAAGTGCCTGTTTTCACCTCAATTGCCTCCGGTACATTTTCGGCATCAGACTATATTGAATTTTACGGGCTGATGAATGATGCCCAAAGCGAAAAGGAACTGTATAAAACCGATGACCTGCAGCTCTGCGATAAATGGAGCCTGCTAACTGATACGGCAAGTTATTTTTTGACCATACAAACCACCGGCACCAACCTCCGGCTTGTAAATACTGCCAATAACGTTGTAGGTAATGCGCTGCCGGCCGAGCCCTATTTTATGTACAAGCTGGGCCGTTATTTTAAAGATAAGATCAACGAGGGTTATGGTATTGATTTTGGCGAACTGGTTCACTCCTCTTCTTATGAAAAAGCAGAGGGCTGGGCAACCAATGATATTTCGGGTACACTTTCATTTTTTGACCTGGTTACCAATCTTTACGTAAGTACTTCGGGCCCTGCGGCTACGGTTACTACTGCTGCAGCGGGCAATTATGCCAACAGCCGCACCGTTACCGTAAAGATCAATGACAATACCATTTCATCGGCTTTTGTAAGCGGATTCGATTTAATGCGCACCTCTGCCACCAATGTGCTCTTGAGCACTTTTACAGGCGATGCCGCCAATGTTGAGTTTGTGAATGGCGGGCCATCAGGTGACAAGATCATTATTTCCTGCTATGAAATTACCTATCCCCGGCAGTTTAATTTTGGCGGGGCAAGCCAGTTTGAATTTGAACTGTCCGGCGGTGCAGGGGGTAAATATCTTATCATCACCAATTTCAATTATGGTGCAGTGGCTCCTGTTTTGTACGACCTTACCAATGGCCTGCGCATCACCGGCGATATCGCTTCGGGAACACTGAAGTATGTACTGCCTGCATCGGCAGTTGCAAGAAAACTGGTATTGCTGAATGCCGAACCGGCTTCTGTAAAGCAAATCAGCAGCCTTACCCAGCGCAGTTTTGTTAATTACAGCCAGGCAGCCAATCAGGGCGACTATGTCATCATCAGCCACCCGCTGCTGTTTAATGACGGTGCAGGCAACAACAATGTAGATAAATACAGGCAATACCGCAGCAGCGCAGCCGGTGGCAGCTACAATGCCAAGGTAGTGCAGATAGACCAGTTGATTGACCAGTTTGGATTTGGTATCAAGCAAAATCCCCTGGCCATCCGCAATTTTGCAGATTTTGCCATTGCCAATTTTACTGCGCAGCCAAAATTTTTCTTCCTCATAGGCAAGGGCCTCTCTTACGACCAGTTCAGGGCATACGAAAATGATGGCAATGTAAATAAGCTGGCGCTGGTGCCCACATTTGGCTTTCCGGCCTCCGACAACCTGCTTACGGCAACCCGTACCGGCACCTATCCCCGTATTTCAACCGGCCGCCTCTCTGCCATTGCGGGTACTGAAGTGGGGTATTATTTGGATAAGATAAAGCAGTTTGAGCTGGCGCAGAAAAGTACCAATCAAACCATTGGGGGCAAGGGCTGGATGAAAAATGTGGCACAGATAACAGGGGCGATAGATGACCTTAGCCTTTACGGCCTGATTACGGCTTACATGCAGGGGTATGAGCAGATCATTGGCGATACATCATTTGGTGGTAAAGTATATACGTTCAGCAAAAATACGGGGCAGACAGCCATTGGGTCTTCCAAATCCATTGATACGGTGTTTACCGAAGGTATCAGTATGCTTACCTATTTTGGCCACTCCTCTCCCAATACGCTGGAGTTTAACCTGGATAACCCGCAGAACTACAATAATACCGGCAAGTATCCGCTGATTATAGTGAATGGGTGTAATACAGGCAACCTGTTTCTTTTTGATACACTGCGTCCCGTTAGTAAGGGAACGCTGTCAGAAAAATATGTATTTGCCAACCAGAAGGGCAGTATCGGCTTTATTGCCAGTACACATTTTGGCCTGCCGCAGCAGCTGAATTACTTCACTTCAGAATTTTACCGCAATACTGCCAGTACTATGTATGGTGGCGCAGTTGGTGACATCATGCGAACCACCATGCAGAATGTAAGCACCAATTATTCATTTGATTTTATTGCCCGTACCCATGCTGAAGAAATCACTTTTCACGGCGATCCTGCCATCAGGCTTAACCCGCATACAGCTCCAGATTACACCATACAGGATTCCCTTATCAGCTTTAATCCAGCTTCCATCAGTGTGGCAGATGACAAGGTGGTGATCAATGCAAAAATCATCAATATCGGTAAAGCTATCGGCGATTCGGTTACCATCCGTTTCCAGCACAAGCAACCCGATAATTCCATTATAACCATCGCCAACCGCAGGATAAGGGCTACTTTGTTTGAAGATACCCTGCAGGTAACCCTGCCACTGAATCCGCTGGTAGACAGGGGTGTGAACCAGGTGATTGTAACCATCGATCCTGATAACGAAATACCCGAACTGTCGGAAGTAAATAATACAGTAACCAAGAGCTTTACCATTATTGAAGATGAGATAAGGCCGGTATATCCTTATGATTATGCCATTGTGGGTAATGCCAATGTTGCCCTGTACGGCTCTACTGCCAATCCCACCATCAGCAGCAGGCAGTACACCATGGAAATGGATACCAGCCGGTTATTTAATTCGGCCAGTAAAATAACCCGCAATGTTACCAGCACGGGTGGTCTCATCAAGTTTGTACCCGGCACTGTACTGCGTGACAGCACCGTGTATTACTGGCGCCTTACTTCGGGGCCGGTTACTGCACAGTCACGCTGGCTGAACAGTTCCTTTACTTATATCAATGGCAGCGGCGGCGGTTTTGGCCAGGCAAATTATTACCAGTATACCGATAATAATTTTGCGAATATGGACATTGATGCTGCTACCCGCAAATTCAATTTTTCTGCACAAACAAGAAAGCTGCTGGTGAGAGCCGGGGTATATCCCTATTACAGCTGGGACAGAAATAATATCAACATCAATTCTGACCAGATTGAATACTGGGGATGTGTTTTCAACAACATACAGTTTTATGTGTTTGACAGCCTCACTCAAAAACCCTGGCTGAATGTAAATGAAGGACCCAATGGAAGATTTGGCAGTCAGCCGGTGTGCAACCCTGCCCGTGCATTTTTTGAGTTTCCCTTTACAAACCCCACTTACCGCAAAAGGGCAATGGACTTTTTCGACAGCATCCCTTCGGGTATGTATGTGGCGGTAAGGAACCTTATTTATGACGGCTTTAATACTACTTTCATCGACCAGTGGAAGGCGGATACGGCAACCCTTGGGGCGGGCAATTCACTGTGGCACAAGTTTCATAAAATGGGCCTGCACCAGATAGATTCCTTTACCACCAACCGGCAGTTTGTATTTGTATTTAAAAAGAAGGACTCTGTAGCATCTGAAATACGGCAGCACTTTTCAGCAACGCCCAATACTCAAATTTCGGATACTTTTCAATTAGCCGGTAAGGACATTGAAGGTACGGTAACAACACCATGGCTGGGCCCGGCTAAAACCTGGAGCAATTTTAAATGGGATAAAAAGACCAATGAAGATTCTGCAGCCACCCGTAGTTTTGAAATCATAGGGAAAGATTTTTTTGGGTCAGAGGTAGTACTGGCAACAGTGTACGATGCAAAGGATACCAGTATCAGTTTTATTGATGCAGTTACTTATCCTTACCTGAAAATAAGGATGAACAACAGTAATGAGAAATATGCAAAAGCCACCCAGCTGAAATACTGGCTGCTTACTGCCGGTATGATGCCGGAGGGCGGTGTGGCTCCCAATATAAGCTTTCAGTATAAGGATACCCTTTTGCCATCCGATACCCTTAAACTGAAAGTGTACTTTAAAAATGTGAGCAATATCGCATTCGACAGTTTGAAGCTGAAACTCACAGTAAGGGATAACTATGGTATTGAGCAGGTGTACAATGCCAATGGTGCCAGCCCGGGTTACAAAATAGCCCCATTGGCCGGCAGCGACAGCGTGCTCATCAGTTACAGCATTCCGGCTGCTGATTATTCAGGTAAAAACCAGTTGTTCCTGGATGTGAATCCTGATAACCATCAGCCTGAACAGTTTCATTTCAACAATGTATTGTTCCGTAATTTCTGGGTGATATCACAGCCATGCCCGGGTACCAATGTGTATTTTGAATCGGGTTACAGGGGCGGGGCCTATGCTTACCAGTGGCAGGTAAATACCGGAACAGGATATACCAATATCAGTAACGGTGCGGTATATTCCAACACCGGCGGCGATTCGCTGAGGCTTACTGCAGCGCCCACCAGCTTTACGGGTAATAAATACCGCTGTGTAATTACCGAAGGCAGTAATATTTACTATAGTGACGAGTACACGCTGAGGTTCGGAATGCGCTGGATAGGCACCGTGAGCAATGCATGGCAAAACCCGGCCAACTGGAGTTGCGGCATTATTCCCGACCAGTACACGGATGTTACCATCGGCTCAGGTGTACCCAACTTCCCGCTGGTAACCATTTCTACCGCCACCTGCCGCAGCCTTACGCTGAACAATGGTGCATCGGTAATTGTACAACCAGGATCGGTGATAACAGTAAGTGCAAGAAATCCATAAAAGAACTATCTTTTACAAAAGCAACGGGGCTTCCTGCACAGGAGCCCCGTTGTAATTTTTAACCCAGATTTTGCACTTGGCTTGTCTGGCGCAGGGCTCCAGCCCTGATGCCAGCTGTTACTTTTTTAGTTACGGGGGTTTAGTAACGTTGGGCAGCAGGACAGCGTCGGCCGCCAGCTTTTGCGCTTAGTGGGTTTCCATTGCAAACCTGTTTTTTGAAAGCGACCTTACCGCAACGGTGAGCTGGCGCAGGGCTCCAGCCCTGATTCCAGCTGTTACTTTTTTTGCTACGATGGTTTAGTAACGTTGGGCAGCAGAACAGAGTCTTGCGCCAGCTTTTGCGTTTAGTGGGTTTCCATTGCAAACCTGTTTTTTGAAAGCGACCTTACCGCAACGGTGAGCTGGCGCAGGGCTCCAGCCCTGATGCCAACTGTTACTTTTTTTGCTACGATGGTTTAGTGACGTTGGGCAGCAGGACAGCGTCGGCCGCCAGCTATTTGTGCTTAGTGGGTTTCCATTGTAAACCTGTTTTTTGAAAGCGACCTTACCGCAGCAGTTAGCAGCATCACCTCACCCAGTTCAAAACAGTATGGAAAGTAAAGTGGCAAGCCACAGAGCAGGCAAAGCCCTGCAGCCAGTAAAAAGAATGTAACACTATTGGGTTTAACAGCAGGAGCCAGCAGCATCACCGGGAAAAGCCACTGGATAAGGTTGTAGGGATTGCGGCTGGCAGCCACAGAGTATTCCAGCCCGGTGTAAAGCAAAAAAGCCAGTATAAAAGTCTGCAGGGTAGAAAAGGTTGCCAGTTGCTTTCTTTTCAGCGCCAGCAAAACCAATACTGCAACAGCATAGAGGGCAAGATAAAAATGCTGTGGCAAACTTGTATGCAGTAAACGCAGGTATTCATCCAGGTAGTTGATACAGCCGGTAACAAAATCAGGCTTAAATGTTACGGGTAATACAGCGCCGGAAGGGAACTGGCCTGCAATGGCAACAGGATGATGTGATATATGTACATCAAAGCTGCCGGTATAATTGCCCATGGCAGAAAAATAATCCTGCCACTGCCCGGCCGCAGGCAGGCTGAGCAATGCCAGTACCGCAAGCCCTGATAAAAAGCCCGTTATGAATAATTTATTTTTTTGCAGCAGAAAGGGCAGGGCAGCCACAGCAAAAAGTATCCTGGCCCATACCATAAAAGCCGCCACAATACCCGATGCAAAATGGCTCCACCTGCTGTTTTTATGGCACAGGAAGTACATGAGGGCAAAAAGGAACACATACAGTACATACAATTGCCCCCGCTCGGTATGCAGCTGCCATAAACCAGCGGATATAAATAATACGGTAACGGCAGTAACCATCAACAACCTCCTGTGCCCTTTTACGGGCATGCAATGTGCCAGCAGCAATACGGCACCCAGCAGCAGCAGGTACTGAACAGTAAACCATACAGTACGAATACTGTGATAGGGCAGGCTCAGCAGGGGCTGGTGCAGCAGCAGCATACCAGGCGGCACAGTGGCACCGGTTATTTGTGTGGTGGCGGTATCTTTTGCGGCAACAATATAGGCGTTGTACCCGGCCTGCTGCAGGCGGGCACCTCTTATGCGGCATTCAAGGTCGCTGCCGGTGTACAGTTTTGTATAGTGCCAGGATTTTGCCACGTCAGCAATACCGATACAAAGTACAAGGGCAACTGCCAGTTTTAGCACAGTTGGTGGTGATTGATACATAAAGCAGCCTGGTTGTTGTTACATATTTTGAATCACTTCATCTGCAAATCTGCTTTTTTTATCCGGTACTGGGCTGCAGCCCTGATGACAGCTCTTTCTTTTTTAGCTACGATGGTTTAGTAACGTTGGGCAGCAGGACAGAGTCCTGCGCCAGCTAATTTTTAATTCTTAATTCTTAATTCCTCATTTTTAATTCACCCTACATATTCCTGATCACTTCATCTGCAAATTTACTCTTTCCTTATCGGGTGCTGGGCTGCAGCCCTGATGCCAGCTGTTACTTTTTTAGCTAAGATGGTTTAGTAACGTTGGGCAGCAGGACAGAGTCCTGCGCCAGCTAATTCTTAATTTTTAATTCCTCATTTTTAATTCCAACTACATATTCCTGATCACTTCATCTGCAAACTCACTCGTTTTAAGCAGTGTGGCTTCCTTCATCAGGTTGTAAAAATCAATCGTTACTTTTTTGTTGCGGATGGCTTTGCCCACGGCCATGGTAATCAGTTCAGCTGCATCCTTCCAGCCCATGTATTCCAGCATCATCACCCCGCTTAAAATAACAGAACAGGGGTTCATGGTATTGGTATTGGCAAAGCGTGGAGCCGTGCCATGGGTGGCTTCAAATACGGCATGGCCGGTTAAGTAGTTGATATTGGCACCGGGTGCAATGCCTATGCCGCCCACCTGTGCAGCCAATGCATCGCTGATGTAATCGCCATTGAGGTTAAGGGTGGCAATAACCGAGTAATCCTGCGGAGCCAGCAGTGCCTGCTGTAAAAAGTTATCGGCAATAGCATCTTTGATGATTACTTTACCGCCAATGGCCGAAATTTTCATTTCTTCATTGGCCACCGCTTCACCGCTTTCTTTCTTTGTTTTTTCCCACTGGTTCCAGGTATATACATGGCCGCCAAATTCCCGTTCGGCCAGCTCGTATCCCCAGTTTTTAAAAGCCCCTTCGGTAAACTTCATGATATTACCCTTGTGTACAATGGTAACGCTGGGCAGTTTGTGAGCAATGGCATATTCAATGGCTGAGCGTATCAGGCGTTCGCTGCCTTCTTTGCTTACGGGCTTGATGCCGAATGAAGTAGTTGCCGGGAATCGGATATTTTTAACGCCCATTTCATCCACCAGGAAGCGCAGTAATTTTTCTGCCTCCGGGGTACCCGTCATGTACTCAATGCCGGCATAAATGTCTTCAGTATTTTCCCGGAAGATGACCATGTTTACCTTTTCGGGCTGCCACATGGGGCTGGGTACGCCCTCAAAGTAGCGCACGGGGCGCAGGCACACGTACAGGTCAAGCTCCTGGCGCAGGGCCACGTTGAGGCTGCGTATACCACCACCCACCGGCGTGGTAAGCGGCCCTTTGATGGAAAGCAGGTACTCCTTAAAGGCATCCATGGTGGCTTCGGGCATCCAGCTGCCTGTGGCGTCAAAGGCTTTTTGGCCCGCCAGTACTTCCAGCCACTCAATTTTCTTTTCGCCTCCATAAGCTTTGGCCACTGCCGCATCAAATACCCTTACACTTGCTTTCCAGATATCGGGGCCAATGCCGTCACCCTCAATAAAAGGGATGGTGGGGTGGTTGGGTACGCTGAGTTTGCCATTGGCGCCCATTGTAATTTTTTCTGCCATATTGTTTTTTTAGCCGGGCCATGTTTGGCCGGGTTTACGTTTAATGATGAACTGCTGCAAAAATAAGCGAACTGGTGTTTGTAAAGGCAGTTTGGGTAAAGAAAGCTGGAATAGGGGTGTTGGCGGGGGATGCCCTGTGAATTTTTGCTTTTTAATATCGCAGGGGGATACTTTTTTTATTTGCAGTCATTTTTTGTACTTTAGCTTCTGCTGCCGCTTGAACCAGTAGTTGCGATACCCTTAAATACCAACATTCATAATACATTTTTGTGGATTAAAAAAAAGGATTTTTCCTGTTTTTTGGGTGAGAGAGATGGAGTAGGTTTGTATATGTTTAGTTGTATTGGTGATACTGATAATTTGGAAACTATGCAAAAAAAGACATATTTATTCATTAATAGTCAAACAGTTACAAAATAGGCTTCCGGAATGGTATGTCCTATAATACAAATGTTAGCAGCAACACTATGGACCATCTAGACAATTTAGCTGATAATAGACTGATTCGTGGGTGTATCTACTGCGGTGGGTTAGCTGACACTCGTGACCATGTGCCATCTAAATGTCTTCTTGAACAACCTTTTCCAACTAATTTACCTGTGGTTGGATGTTGTGATTCTTGTAATCAGAATTTTTCTAAAGACGAGCAGTACTTTGTTTGTTTACTTGAAAGTGTTCTTTGCGGCTCAACCGACCCAGAGAAAATTAAGCGACCTTCAGTGGCTAGAATTATGGAAAATTCGCCAGCACTTCGACAACGAATTGAAAACTCAAAAACTGAAGTTAATGGACAAATAGCTTTTGTTCCAGAAATGGATCGCATTAATAATGTAATGCTAAAGCTTGCTCGGGGACATGCCGCCTTTGAACTTAGCCAACTATGTCGTGAAGATCCAGATCATTTTTGGTGTAGTCCTCTTTCATTACTTTCTCAAGAAAACAGTGAAACTTTCGATGCAGTACACTTTCCACAAGTTTTTGGAGAAGTAGGATCTCGTAATATGCAACGCCTTCAGGTCATTCAAATGACTAGACTTGACGAGAATGGCAAAGAGCAAAATATTGGAATGCTAATCAATGATTGGATTGATGTTCAGGATGACAAATATAGATTCTTGGCAATAGATGATATGGGGCAAGTTGTGATTAGAATCGTTATCGCAGAATACTTTGCATGTGAAGTAGCTTGGGGTATCTAAAAACACCGTGCTGCTGCTAACTAAAGTATTTGCAAAAGCAGGTCTGGATGTTGTAATATCAGCTATGTGCAAGCATGAGCTGCGGTTCTGGCTAGATGTTCAATGTTCAACTTTAGTTCTTAACTTCAACAACATATTTCAAATGGACATTTGTACCTGGCTGGACAATCTATGAATTCCCTGCCTTCGCAAATACCCTGGGCGTTAGCTGCCATTCTTCAACAAACCTTATTTATGACATACGATTTGATTTTTACAATTATAAGCTCAGTTTTTTCTGCAGTGATACTCATACTAACCCAGCGGCTTTTTGAAAGAAAGAAAGCAACTGCAGAACAAAAAGAAATCAAAGAAGAAGTTGACAAAGTAATAGTTTCTTTTCAGGAAGATAAAGGTGACGTTTTAAATTTGATGATAAAAAATGTTGCTGAATTGAGAGAATATTACGTAATGAATAAACAACAGGCGAGGAATTCATTTTCAGCCGCTTTATTCATTAGTATTTTAGGCTTTTTTCTATTTGCAAGTGGAATCATCATAACCTACGCAATACCAGAAAAAGGAAGTGTTGTTCCTTATTCTACAATTAGTGGAGTGATTGTTGAAATAATTGCCAGACTTTTCTTTTGGTTATATAGTAAAGCCATAAAACAAATCAACATCTTTCATACAAGCCTGCAAAGCACAGAAAAATTCTTAACTGCAATCCAATTAGTAGATAAAATATCAACAAAAAAAAAGACGATATTTATAAAGAAATTATCACGAAAATAATAAGCTTTAATACCAAAATGAAAAATATGGCAGACCGATTTGGTGGTTTGGTTTTTTTTGTTTAGTTTTGGTCTGTAATATATATCATTATTATGGCATACGCATTAGTTACCCCCGTCAAAGAAAGTGTTAAGGAATTGAGATTGGCTTTAAAAACCGCAATCCCTTTTTTGCAACCCAGAATAAAGCTGT
>JANMIG010000087.1:0-123521 GCA_031375675.1 Chitinophagales bacterium | reverse complement strand
TGTCGCCCGTGTATCCCACATAATAATGGTCGATAACAGCAGAATAAAGTATGTATACGGTGAACATAGTAAACCAAAAAAGAGGCTGCTCTTTTGGAACAACCTCTTTGTGACCGCGTCAGGATTCAAACCTGAAACCTTTTGATTCGTAGTCAAATGCTCTATTCAGTTGAGCTACGCAGCCATTATTTATTTCAATTTGCGTCAGGATTCAGACCTGAAACCTTCCCGGTTTGCAATCGGGATGCTCTATTCAGTTGAGCTACGCAGCCATTTTTTGGAGTGCAAAGATAATGGCTTTACCCAATTTTTCCAAATCAAATCGCTAAAAATCTGCCATGGTCAATTTTAGTTAAAGTCCGCTTAAAAAGCCGGTATGTATATAATCCACTACATTTACGAGGTTATTGGTTTGCTCAAACACTTTCAGCTGCCTGTCGGCACCTGTGCCCTGTTCCAGCATTTTGTGTACATTATTCACTGCATGGCGGCTGCCCAGGTGCGGTACTACATCGTCAATAAAATCAAGTAGTTCGTATATTAAGATGCGTGTATTTACTTCACTTTCCTTGCCAAAGTCAATCATACTGCCATCAATGCCATAGCGGCCTGCCCGCCATTTATTCTCATTGATTAATGCCCTTGAGTACTGGATAAAGTTGAGATTTTGCATCTTCAGCTTATAAATTTTAGCGCAAATACCCTGGAAAAGTGCAGCAATGGTAATGGTTTCCTGCACCGTCATGGGCACATCACATATCCTGAACTCAACCGTATTGAAAAAGGGATGAACCCTCAGATCCCACCAGATTTTCTTGGCATTATCTATACAGTTGGTTTTTACAAGCAGTTTTACATAATTGTCGTAGGCTTCAATGCTTTCAAAGGTATCGGGTATTCCGGTACGGGGAAATTTGTCGAAAACCTTTGTACGGAAAGATTTGTAGCCTGTTTGCCTGCCTTCCCAAAAAGGCGAATTGGTACTAAGCGCATAGATATGCGGCAAAAAATAGCGGGTGCTGTTGGCGATATGATTGGCCATTTCACGTGTTTCCATACCCACATGTACGTGAAGGCCAAAAATCAGGTTACTGCGTGCAGCCTCCTGTAATTCGTTTACTATTTCGTTATACCGGGCATGCTCTGTTATCAGCTGGCTTTCCCAATGGCTGAAGGGGTGGGTGCCGGAAGCGCCTACCCATAGGCCCAGGCTTTCTGCAATACCACTGATTGTTTTGCGTAAAGTACCTACATCCATAAAAGCCTCATCCACATCCTGGCAGATATCCGTTCCTACCTCCACCACAGCCTGGTGCATTTCTGCCTTTACTTTATCTTTAATCACTTTATGCCCTTCATGAACAATCTTTTGCTCATGGCTTTTAAGTTCCCGGCTTACAGGGTCTATCACCATGTATTCTTCTTCCACGCCAAGCGTAAAATGTTTGTAAGAAATAGTAGCCATATTAATTGTTGCTTTTACTTTTTGATAAATTTTGTCATTATTGTTCAAATTACCATGCCGGGCTGCTTCCCGAAAATATCATCAATGGAAATACAAAAACCTCTTAAAACTGCTGATGAAATGGTGTCATCTGCCTCATAAATAACCGGCTTGCCGTATTTGTCATTTTCATTCAGCAAAAAAACCATTACATGCCTGTAATCAGGATACACAACCCAATATTCCTTTACTCCGTTTTCTTCGTAGAGATTCAGTTTATACCGGGTTTCTGTTCTTGTATTACCGGGGCTCAGTATCTCTGCAATAAAATCTGGTGCACCATCAACAAAACGGTTATCGCTGAGTTTGGCTTTGTCGCAAACAACGATAATATCCGGCTGCACTACTGTAAATATTTCATCGTCCTTTAATGGTTTGTTTCTGAAAGGCTTTCCCTTCAGCCTTACATCCACAGGTGCATGAAAAAAACTGCAGGACGACCCATGTAAAAAATCGCCCAGCTGTTTTTCAATATTTGCTGATATCCGCTGGTGTGAAAGAGAAGGAGCCGGGCACATTTTAAAAATCCTGCCCATTATCAGTTCAATCCTTTCTTTAAACTTCCATTTGAGGTAATCGGTATAAGTAAAACCAATGTCACTTTGTGGTTCTTCTACCAATTGCTCATTTCCTTCATCATCCGTTATGGTTAAATATTCTTTATTATTTTGCATAGCTGTAAATTAAGCGGTGTAAAATGTACTACTGCAACAATGAATGTTTTCAGCACAAATTTACTAATAAATTACGGCAAAAGCTAATTTTTTACGCAAATTAAGAACTTTCCCAGTTTCAAGTGACGAAAAAACTGCTTAAAACAGCGTTTGTTTTGCCGAACTTCTTTTTACATACTCACCCCAGGTAAGGTTGTCCTTTCCATCCTCCTGCACCAGGGCCTTTTCTATGGCAAAAGTAGCAGCAGTTTCCACCACCCAGTCAAAATTTTCCTGTCCCACACTGGCAATATCAGCATCCGGTGCCGGATTACAGAAATCTATCGCATAAGGTACACCATCACGCAAAGCAAGTTCTACCGTATTAAAATCATAGCCGAGGTACTCATTGATGCGCAGAACAATATCGGTCATCATTTTCAGCTTGGCATCATCAGGTTTAAAATCGGCCACATAACGCAGGTGATGCGGGTTGCGGGGCTCATAACTCATAATGCGTACATATTTGCCACCAATGCAGTAGCAGCGGTAATATTCTTCAAAAACGATCTCTTCCTGCAGCAGCATTACCAGTTCCCCCGTTTCAGCGTGTTTGGTAAAAAAATCATCCATATCGTTCAGCTTGTACACATTCTTCCAGCCACCGCCTGCAAAAGGCTTCATGTATGCCGGAAAACCTACATAGTTGAAAATACCTTCCCAGTCGAGCGGGTAAGCCAGGTTTTTAAAAGATTCATCTGAAGTATCCGCAGGAAGGTCTTTGGATGGCAGGATAACTGTTTTGGGTACGGGTACATTTATTTTGGTAGAAAGGCAGTTATTGAAAAACTTTTCATCGGCACTCCACCAAAAAGGGTTGTTGATAACGGCTGTGCCGCAAAGTGCCGCATTTTTTAAAAAAGCCCTGTAAAAAGGCACGTCCTGCGATATGCGGTCGATAATAACAGCATAGCCACTGCTTTCTCCCTGCATTACCTTGTCTATCCGTACAGGTTCGGCCATTATTCCTTCTACTTTTTTACTGTTGATCCTTTCTACAAAAGCTTCAGGAAAACTTCTTTCCTTGCCATGCAAAATGCCAATTTTCTTCATACTAGTCAGTTTGAAATTGATAAATTATGTGTGATTGATATTCAAATGTATTCAAATATATTTTTTAACCTCCAAAAAAACAAATTATGTTTCTGTTATACAATTAATATCCTTTGCTTATTTTTGAAAAATATGCAGGCTGAGAAAATTAAGAGTATTGTCGTTGAGCATCATACCATCCAATCCCTGTTCCTCAAAAGAGAAGTTAAGGTGGATTGCTACCTTCCTGTAAATGTGGCACGTCCTTCCGAAATGGCCCTCTTGCTGATAAATGACGGACAGGATCTCGTTAAAATGAATTTTGCTGTTATCCTGGATGAATTGTATGAACAGCAAACAGTGGCTCCATTGCTTTGCGTGGGTATACATTGCGGCGAAGACCGTAAAAATGAGTACGGAACTGCAAAAGTACCCGATTATAAAAACAGGGGTGCAAAATCAGCTTTATACACCAGTTTTGTTTTTGATGAATTACTGCCGTATGTACGTAATACATACCATGTACCCTCATTCAAAGAAAAATCTTTTGCCGGCTTTTCACTGGGCGGCCTCAGTGCACTGGACATAGTATGGAACCACCCCCATGAGTTTGTAAAAACGGGTGTTTTCAGCGGTTCGCTCTGGTGGCGTGACAGAGACCAGGATGATCCTGATTTTAACGAAGAAACTGACCGCATCATGCACCGGCAGGTTAGGGCAGGGGCTTATGCACCATGGCTGAACTTCTTTTTTGAAGTGGGTACAATGGATGAGACCGCAGACCGGAACAATAATGGTATTATTGATGCCATTGATGATACGGTAAGCCTGATTGATGAGTTAATAGCCAAGGGCTATGATGCAGAAAAAGATATCCAGTTGCTGCTGCTGGCAGATGGCAAACATGATGTGCCTACCTGGGCTAGGGCGTTCCCTGATTTTTTAAAATGGGGATGGGGTATCAATAAAGAAGTTAGTGATTAATTAACCTTTATCATAATGATGGCGTTTACCAGCCAGGTAATTACCAAATCGATGCAGCTTAACAGTTTGATAATGAAAATATAAAACAGCTACAGCGTTTCCTGCGATTATATTACCAGAGCATGATATTTGCTGGCCTATCTGTAATGAATTATAGGATAATATAGCAGCAGGAATGTTATTTTTTTATTTTTCGATACCCGTACATACAACTGTTCATTTGTTTACCCCGTCATTACAATAGCTATGCAGGTTAACCTGTGTCAAATTAAGAAAAAAATCAATATAATCCGAATCAGCACTGGTTAAACTATCTACAGTCAGGAAAAAAAATGAATTCAAATTCAAATAACCCGGAACTTCCGCAGGAAATACTGGCCAGGGCCATTCCTGAAGCTGTGTGGGATACCAACCTGTTAACCGGTGTTACCTATACCAATGATGCGTTACTGGCTATTTTTGGGTATGCCGAAGATGAGGTTAAGGACAATGACCGTTGGTGGTCATCAAATCTTCACCCCGCAGACAGGGAAAGGGTTGAAAATGGCATTGATGCTGCTCTTAAATCGGAAGCTGCTGAATGGACGGATGTATATAAATTTAGATGTAAGGATGGAACGTATAAGCTGATTGCAGACAGAAGCACCATTATAAGGGATAAAAATGGCCAACCCATACGGCTGGTAGGCACAATGATGGACATAACTGAGCGCAACCAGAGAGAGCAGCAGTTACGTGAAGCCCTGGCACGGTATGATGTGCTGATGCAGGCTACTCAGGATGCAGTGTGGGACATGAATCTTGTAACAGGTGAAACCTACACCAACGATACATTAAAGCAAATTTTCGGGTACGATGATGAGGTGCAGGACAATGACCGGTGGTGGAACAGTAACCTGCACCCGGATGACCGTGACCGTGTAGTGGCAGGGATCAACGCTGCGATGGATAATGGCAAAACAGTGTGGAAAGATGAATACCGGTTCAGGTGTAAAAATGGCAGCTATAAAATTATATTCGACCGCAGCACCATTATCAGGGACAATACCGGCAAACCAGTAAGGTTAATTGGTGCCATGCAGGACATTACCAGCGAACGAATACTGCAGCAGGCCTTTACCAATAAACAAATTGTAAAGCACCAGCAGGCGGCGCAGGGGCTGATGCAGGTGCAGGAAGAAGAAAAGCAGGTATTGGGGGATGAATTACATGAAAATATCAACCAGATGCTGGCAACCATCAAACTTTTTATAGACCATGCACTGGAAAATAAAACTGAAAGGGAAAACCTGCTGAAGGAAAGCTCCGGCTACCTGAATGCGGTGATACAGGAAATCAGGAAACTGCATCATGAACTGGTACCGCTTCCCCTGGACTTTTATTCGCTCAGCTACCTGCTCGACCAAAAAGCGGCGGACATGTACAGCAGCTTCAATATTGATGTGACGGTAAACTATACCGGGTTTGATGAATCACTGCTGCCCAAGGAAATAAAATTGATGATTTACCGCATTGTGCAGGAGCAATTGGAGAACGTACAGCTGCACTCAAAGGCAGCAGCCGCCAATATCAGGCTTTTTCAGCAGGATGACACCTTAATACTTACCATAGCTGATAGTGGCCAGGGGGTAAATCTTACGGATGATTTTACAGAAGGTATCGGGTTCAAAAGTATCCGTAACAGGGTGGAAGTTTACAATGGTACCTGTGCGGTTAATTCTGTAAAAGATAAAGGCTTTCTGCTTACTGTTTCAGTACCGCTTAGCACATCAGCAGCGGCGCATCATGCACAGCAGCACAGTGTTTCATACTAGTGCGGTGCAGCCACCGCTTTTTAAATTGCCACCATTGTCCCTGATACACTCACCCCCTGAAAGTTTAACATCATATTTAAAAAATTCATTTATTTTTGGAGCAATAGCGGTTTTCGCAATATCCGCACAAACTTAAAATATGGACATTAAAGTAATTGCTTTTGATGCAGACGACACTTTATGGGTAAACGAGCCCTATTTCCAGGAAACAGAAAGAAAGTTTTGTGCCCTGCTGGAGGATTACCTGCCGCACCACAGTATATCGCAGGAGCTTTTTAAAACGGAAATGGACAATCTTTCGCTGTATGGCTATGGCGTTAAAGGCTTTATGCTTTGCATGGTGGAAACTGCCATCAGGGTATCGGAAAAAACACTGGATATTGGTATTATTGAAAAGGCCATTGAGTATGGTAAGGAACTTTTAGATAAACCAATTGAAATACTGGATGATGTGGTTAAAGTGCTGCAGGCATTATCAGGAAAGTATAAACTGGTAGTGGCCACCAAGGGCGATCTGCTCGACCAGGAACGTAAGCTGAAAAAATCGGGCATAGACCATTATTTTCATCATACCGAAATAATGAGCGATAAAAAAGAAGCGGATTATGCAAAGCTCATCAAACACCTGGATATTGAACCACCGCAACTGATGATGATTGGCAATTCACTCAAGTCGGATGTGATGCCGGTGCTGGCACTTGGCGGGCATGGGGTACATATACCTTACCATACCACCTGGGCGCATGAGCAAACTGAACATATCATAGGCCACCCCAACTTCAAACACATTCATTCAATTAAAGAAATATTACCATTTTTACTGCAATGAGCCAGCTTTCATCATTACCAAAGGTAGAACTCCACCTGCATCTCGACTGCTCCCTCAGTTACGAAGTGGTGAAAAGTATTGACCCTGACATTACTGAGCAGCAATACCTGCATGATTTTATTGCCCCGCCTAAATGTACCGACCTGGCTGATTTTTTAACAAGGGCGGTTAAAGGTTTTGCTTTGATGCAGACAAAGGAGCAGATACAACTGGTGGTGCATGACCTTTTTAAACAACTGGCAGCCGATAATATGCTGTATGCCGAAATACGCTTTGCCCCTTTGCAGCATCTTGAAAAGGGGATGACGGCTTATGAAGTGGTGGCAGCAGCCGAAGAAGCTATGGCAGAAGCGGTACAGCAAACAGGCATCGAAGCCAGGCTGATACTTTGTACCCTGCGCCATTACAGCAATGTGCAAAGTATGGAAACGGTAAAACTGGTGGAGCAGTTTAAAAATACTTATGTGGCGGCTTTTGATATTGCTGCTGATGAAGCAGGTTTTCCGGTAGATAACCACATTGAAGCTTTTAAGTACACAAAAGAAAAAGGAATACCATGCACAGCACATGCAGGCGAAGCAAAAGGTGCAGCAAGCGTATGGGAAACGCTGGAGTATTTCGGCCCGTCACGCATAGGCCATGGTGTAAGAAGTATCGAAGACAAAAAATTGGTAGCGCATTTGTGCAAAAACAATATTCACCTGGAGATATGCCCCACCTGCAATGTGCTGATTGATATTTACGATACATACCAGCATCACCCTGTTGATGAACTGTACAGGGCAGGGGTTTCGCTGGGCATCAATACAGATACCCGTACCATTACCAATATGACCCTGAACCGGGAGTATGAAAAATTGCAGGAAGTTTTCGGCTGGACAATCCCCGATTTTTACAAATGCAATGTAAATGCCCTGAATGCGGCGTTTATACCGGATGAAGTGAAGGAGACATTGCTGAAAAAATTGCAGGATGGATATGAAGTACGTATGCAGAATTTTGAATGACGAATCTGAATACAGAAATTATAAATGGGGAATTTTGAATGACAAATCTGAAAGACAGAACAGCCTTTCAATCCTCTGAAGCATTCTCAATTCTTAATTTTTAATTCCTGACTCAAATACTTCTGTTACCATCAAAATTCTCCAGTTCCTTACTTACCGCATTAAGGAAAGTAGAACCCAATGCACCATCTACAATACGGTGATCGTAGCTGAGCGAAATGTACATCATGTGGCGGATGGCAATACTGTCGCCCTGAGGCGTTTCAATCACCATTGGCCGTTTTTTTATGGCACCCACCGCCATAATGGCCACCTGTGGCTGGTTGATAATGGGGGTACCCATGATGCTGCCGAATGTACCTACATTGGTAAGTGTAAAAGTGCCACCAGTAGTGTCATCCGGCTTCAGTTTACCGGCACGGGCAGCGTTGGCAAGGCTGTTCACCTGTTTGGTAAGGCCAACAAGGTTTAACTGGTCGGCATTTTTTATAACAGGTACAATCAGGTTGCCATTGGGCATGGCAGCGGCCATACCTATATTAATGTCTTTTTTTACAATGATCTTATCACCATCCACACTGCTGTTGAGCCAGGGGTATTTTTTGATGCACTTCACAATAGCCTCAATGAACAGGGGAGTGAAAGTGATTTTTTCGTTCTCTCTTTTTTCAAAATCCTTTTTCATCTTTTCACGCCACAGCACCAGGTTGGTTACATCGCACTCTGCAAAACTGGTTACATGTGGGCTGATATGTTTGCTGTCTACCATGTGTTTGGCAATCAGCTTACGCATACGGTCCATTTCTATCACTTCTACATTGCCGGTATAAGTTGTTGGTGCCTGGTAGCTGGCAGTTGGCTCTGCAGCAGGGGCCGCTTGCTGTGGGGCAGGCTGGTGTACCACTGCTGTTTGTGGTGCTGCGGCAGGGGCCTGTTGCTGCACCTTGCCACGGTTGGCCACATAATGCAGTATATCCTTCTTGCTTACACGTCCGTCCTGGCCTGTGCCCGGTATTTTTTCCAGTTCAGTCATGGTAATACCCTCGCTTGCGGCAATATTCAGTACCAGGGGAGAGTAAAAACGCATGCCGGTATCAATTTTATTACCGGAGCCTGCTCCTGCATTTGGCTGGTAAGGTATTTCTTCTACCACCTTTATATCTTCCACTTCTTTTACGCCCGGGGCGGAGGCTGCAGTGGTGATTGGCATGGTGGCAGCTCCATCGCCTGTATTTATTTTGGCTATTACGGTACCAATTGGCACCACGTCATTCTCTTTATACAGTATTTCTGTAATGGTGCCCGCTGCGGTTGAGGGCACTTCACTGTCCACCTTATCGGTTGCAATATCCAGTACCGTTTCATCCTGCGCCACAGTATCACCCGGTTTTTTGTGCCATTTAAGAATAGTGGCTTCCATGATGCTTTCGCCCAGTTTTGGCATTATTAAATCAACAACTGACATACTGATACTAATTATTTGATAAGATGATATTTGTTTGCTGAATGATTTGTAAATGTACAAGTGAGTGACACAACAGAAGGAGAGAAAAGTACCTGCTGCCGGCAATCAAAAATACGTGTAGCAATCATTGAGGGCCAAAGGTAATTATTTCCGGTTAATAGTATCAATGGGGCTTCACTCAATTTTTTGCACCGGGGTAATGCTTTTGCCCTTATTGTTCCAATATCAGTTTGCGCAACAGGTTAAAAGCAGCGGTGGAAGTGAGTTGTATGTTGCGCATCCTGTCGAACCGGAACACCATTTTCTGAGTAACAGTACGGTGTGTATTGCCTGCAGCTATCCAAACAGTGCCAACCGGTTTTTCCTCTGAGCCGCCATCGGGTCCCATAATGCCCGAAACAGCCAGGGCATAATCGGCTTTTAGTGCCTGGAGTGCACCGGTTACCATTTCTTTTACGGTTGCTTCACTCACAGCCCCGTCGCTTTGCAAAGTAGCTTCCTTTACAGCCAGCAGATCCTGCTTTACCTGGTTGCTGTAACTGATAACCGAGCCATTATACCAGGCCGAAGAACCGGGCATGGCAGTAACCAGGTGAGCCATATACCCGCCAGTGCAGCTTTCTGCCGTACACATGGTTTTTTTTTGCTGCTGCAGCAGGGTGGCCACCACTTTTTCCATAGGCTCATCCCGGTTGGTGACCATATATTCTTTGGTAATCTGCTGCAAAGCATCAAACTGTCTTTCTACTGCTTCCTCCGTTGCAGCAGCATCGTAGCCCGTAGCAGATAGCCGCAGCCTTACCATGCCATAATTAGGCAGATAGGCCATTTTAATATCCGGCGGCAGGGCAGCTTCATAATCTGTGAGCATTTCGGCTAAAAAAGATTCGCCCACACCAGCAGTAAGCAGTGTGCGGTGCACAATATGCGGCAGTGTAAATCTTTTGCTGAGCATCGGTATCACATCGTCCGTCATCATACCTTTCATTTCATGGGGCACCCCCGGCATGCTTACATAGATGCAGCCATCTTTTTCGAACCACATGCCAGGAGCTGTACCTCTTTTGTTGGGTATTACCGTGCATACATCAGGTACTTCGGCCTGTTTGAGGTTTCGGTCAATAATGGGCCTGTTAAGCCGGTTGAAAATAGCTATCACATTTTGCCTTACGCCTTCATCCATCACCATGGTGCCATTGAAATACTTACACAGCAACGGTTTAGTAATATCATCGGCAGTAGGGCCAAGGCCTCCTGTTATTAAAATAATGGAAACCGTTTTGCTTTCTTCATCCAGTGCTTTCCATATCTCCTCCCAATTATCGCCCACAGCCACCCGGCGCTTCACGGTAATGCCCGCCTTATTCAGTTCCTGTGCCATCCATGCACTGTTGGTATCCACCACCTGGCCTATCAGTAATTCATCGCCAATGGTGATGATGGAAGTATTAACCATATTTATTTCTTTATTTTTATGCAAGATAATTCAGACATGAGAACAAAATTTTTATTATTTAGTTTGATGCTGTGCGGTTTTTGCAGGGCCCAGAACATTGCTGTACAGCTTGGTAATGCCTTACAGAAACTGGAGGCGGATGAGCAGTTCAGGTATGGCATATTTGGTATGTATGTAATCAACAGCCAAACAGGGCAATTGGTATATGAAAAAAATGCCAATACGGGTATGGCGCCTGCCAGTTGCCAGAAAGTGGTAACCAGTATTACCGCTTTTGATATGCTGGGTAAGGGGTATCAATATCAAACAAAACTTGGTTATACCGGGGAAATAAAAAATGGGGTACTGAACGGGAACCTCGTTCTTACCGGTAGTGGCGACCCAACCCTTGGCAGCTGGCGCTATGGTAATACCAAAGAAAACCTGATGCTCGATAAAATGTTGGCTGCCGTAAAGGCAAAGGGAATCAGTGCCATTGAGGGCAGTGTGTTTACCGATGAACGCATTTTTACCAGTGCCAGTATACCCGATGGCTGGATATGGCAGGATATCGGAAATTATTATGGAGCAGGGGCACAGGGCCTCAACTGGCGGGAAAACCAGTTTGACCTGGTGCTGCAATCGGGCAATACAGTTGGCGGGCCGGTTAAAATCAAATCCATACAGCCTGCTGCTTTTGAACCAGAGCTTACCAATGAACTGGTAGCTGGCGAAAAGGGGAGTGGCGACAATGCATACATATATATAGCACCTTATACCAGTAATGGCTTTGTAAGGGGCAGTATACCTGTTGGGGAAACAAATTTCACTATATCCGGAGCCATACCCGGTGCCCCGCAGTTGCTGGCTGATATAATGGTGAAAAAATTAGAAGCCACAGGTATTTCAGTAAAAAACATGTCCGGCTCTTTTTATGGACCTGTTATTGAGAAGAAAGATTTTCAATTTGATACAAAGCCGTTGCTCACAGTAAGTTCTCCTGCGCTTGACAGCATCAACTATTGGTTCCTGAAAAAAAGCGTAAACCTGTATGGCGAAGCGCTTATTAAAACAATAGCCGTTCAGCAAAAAAAGCCAGGCAATACCGACAGCGGGGTGGCTTTGGTAAGGAGGTTTTGGCAGGCAAGAGGTATTGCCGGGGCTGCATTAAAGATTACAGATGGCAGTGGGTTATCTCCGCAGAACAGGGTTACACCAAAAGCATTGGTTACGGTGATGCAGTATGCAAGGGGCAGGGATTGGTTTACTGCCTTTTACAATGCATTGCCGCTGATGAACGGCATTACCATGAAGGACGGGTATATCAATGGCGTACGATCTTATACGGGTTATATAAAAAGCAAAAGCGGCACAAGCTATACCTTTTGTTTAATGGTAAATAATTTTGACGGCAGCCCGGGTACGGTAAGGGAGAAGATGTGGAAAGTGCTGGATATTTTGAAGTGATGAAGCGCTGATGCCGCTAAGGGGGCACGAGTTATGCTGATGCCGCTAGGGCGGCACAAGTTATGCTGATTAAAGGATGCGTTTTGCATATTGGCACATTTGCCCATTGTCTCATTGTCCCATGTAGTGGTACCTGTTTATAAAATACCGCTTAAATACGGGTAAAATGACTGCCGTTTTGCAATACCGCCTAAAACCTGTACCAGCCTTTCCCAAACCTGTACATGCAGTTTGCCCTTTTTTATCTTTGCTTTGTTTAATATTGAATAGATTTGATACATATTTAATCGCAGGTATATGAAAGTATTGTTTTTTATTATGGCAGTTTGCCTTGGTACTGCTGCTACTGCACAGAAAAAATTAACCTCAGGCGGTAAGCTGAAACCGGAGCAGGCTGTTATGGACATACGGCATTATACCATCAGCCTGGATGTGAACATGGCAGCGCAAAGTATACAGGGCAGTACAGTGATTGACTTTGTGATGAGTACCCCCTCCAGGACACTGCTTTTCGACCTGCTGGATTCCTTTGCTGTCAGCAGCGTAAAGGTAAATGGTAAGGCAGCAGCATATACCTATAAAAATGATATGATTACCATCAGCCTGGCCAGCGATTTACCGGTGGGCAGGGCTTCGGTAACTGTTGTGTATGGCGGCAAGCCGCATATAGCTGTGCGTCCGCCCTGGGATGATGGTTTTACCTGGACCAGGGATGCTGCGGGTAACCCCTGGATGGCGGTAACGGCAGAGGGTACCGGTGGAAAGATTTTTTTCCCCTCCAAGGATCATCCGTCTGATGAGCCTGATGAAGGTGCCGACATGATTATTACAACTGACAGGAAACTTGTTGTGGCAGGTCCCGGGCTTTTACAAAGTACCCGTATCAAGGGCGGCAAAGCTGTTTATCATTGGAAAACGAATTATACCATCAACAACTACAGCCTTGTTTTTAACATTGGCAACTACAAAGTGGTAAGTCGTGACTATACTACTATTGCCGGTAATAAAGTACCCATGCAGTTTTATGTGCTGGAGCAGGATGTGAGTAAGGCAGCACGGCACCTGGAAGTGTTTGAACAAACTGCCCGCATACAGGAGAAATATTTTGGTGAATATCCATTTGTAAAAGAAAAAATGGGCATTGTACAAACGCCTCACCTGGGTATGGAACACCAGACGATGAATGCATACGGCAATAACTTTAAGTATCAAAAAGTGGGCGGCAAGGATTTTGACTGGCTGCTGCACCACGAATTTGGCCATGAGTGGTGGGGCAATAAGGTGACAGTAAGGGATTGGGCAGATTTCTGGATACAGGAGGGTATTTGCAGCTTTGGCGATGCACTGGCCACAAGAGAGCTTGCCGGTGAACAGGCTTATCTTGACGGATTTAAGCAATCTTATTTTGGCATTGAAAACAAACTGCCGGTGGTGCAGGGCAAGGACCTGGACGAGGAAACTGCTTATATCGGTGATATTTACAGCAAAGGTGCTTTTTTTATGCATACGCTGCGGTTCGTTATTGGCGACAGCATTTTTTTTCCCACACTAAAGTTGCTGGCTACCGACCCGGCTTACACGTACAACAACCTTGTAACTACCACTGATGTGGAGCAACTGTTCAGCAAAAAATCAGGTATTGACCTGCAGCCATTGTTTAAACATTGCCTGTACACTACTGATAAGCTGGAAGTACAGGTAAAGCGGACTGCATTGAATGTATATGCCCTCAGCATTAAAAATATTGATATAACATTGCCCATAGAAATAATGACTGATGCAGGAAAACAAACAGTAAAGCTGGGTAAGAAACCAGTCACTATCCGCAGCAAATCATTGCCTGTAATTGATCCGGAAATGTATTACATGAGCAGGGTTACTTTTGAATAGCTGATATTGGGATGTGGTACTTAAAATGAAATAAACTCATCTAATTGCTGTTCAATGGCCCTGATAGTGCCAGTATCAGTCAGGTTTCCGCTCTCATCCAGCAGCTTATCCACCAAACTGATGGGTAAACGGTTGTGATGCACCATCATTTTCATGTGCAGTAATGAGCCGGTCAGGTGTTCCATACCACGCAGGTTACCTGCACGGCCCGTAGCCACACCAACCAGTAAAGCTTTCTTATTCCACCAGGCATTTTTTATATCGCTGTTGTCAATCATCAGTTTCAATATACCGGGAAAAGAGCCATTGTACTCTGGCATTACGATGATGAATTTTTGAGCGGGCAGCAAAAAGTTTTCCTGCATTTGGGTAAAACTGCTGCTTCTTGAAGTGACATCCACTTCATCCAATGCCAGTAATTTTGCTTCCACTCCCTTTTGCTGTAAAATATTTTGGTAGGCTGCAGCCATTTTTTTAGTGTTACTTCCCTGCCTGTTTGTTCCTGAAATAATTGTATAAGTCATGCTGACTGTTTATTGATAAATGATAATCTGCTGGCTAAAATAGCCGATAACGCATGTATAATAATAAAGGTAGCAATATTGTTCGCCAATTTTGTGCCGAATGGTTATTTTTGCCATCCTGTCATAATTTACAGTATAAATTACGGTAAAGCTTTGCCTTTACTGTTAAAAGATATATGCAATGAAGTTTACATATTACGGTCATTCCTGCTTCAGCGTGATGGTAAATGGCAAAAAGCTGCTTTTTGACCCTTTTATTACCGGCAATGAGCTTGCCAAAGGCATTTCCCTGGTGGATGTGGCTGCTGGTACCGACTATATCCTTATTTCGCATGGTCATGCCGATCATATTGCCGATGCCAGGGAAATAGCCCTTGCATCCGGAGCACAGGTAATCTGTGCCTGGGAAGTGTACGAATGGTTGTCTAAACAGGGTGTGGAAAATTTCAGGCCAATGAATACAGGTGGCAAGTGCAGTTTTGATTTTGGAACAGTAAGGTGCGTGGTAGCCCAGCACTCTTCCGGCTTACCGGATGGCAGTTATGGTGGCAATCCCATGGGCTTTCTTATCACCAGCACAGAGGGTAATTTTTATTATGCCGGCGATACGGGCCTTACAATGGATATGCAGTTGATACCACGCTGGGCAAAACTTAATTTTGCAGTATTGCCAATTGGCGACAACTTTACAATGGGATACGAGGATGCTGTGGAAGCAGCAAAAATGATTGACTGCAAAGTTATAGCCGGGGTACATTACAATACCTTTGGCTACATCACTATCAATAAAGACGATGCGGCAGCAGCTTTTAAAGCGGCGGGTATTGACTTGCAACTGGCAGCAATCGGCTCCAGCATTGATTTATAGGGTATTGACAACAGGTAAAAAGAACCAAATAATAACATAAACAAGATACGGGAAAAGCGGATATGGCAAGAATTATAGGTATAGCAAATCAAAAGGGCGGTGTGGGTAAAACAACTACAGCCATTAATCTGGCAGCGAGTTTTGCTGTGCTGGAGTATAAAACGCTCCTGGTGGACGCAGATCCCCAGGCAAACAGTACCACGGGCATAGGGTTCGACCTGCACAATATTACCCAAAGCTTGTACGACTGTATGGTTAATGAAGTACCGGTAAGGGATGTGGTGCTTAAATCGGATATTTCATACCTCGACCTGGTGCCTTCGCATATTGACCTGGTGGGTGCCGAAATAGAAATGATCAATTACCCCAACCGGGAACTGGTATTGAAGAAAATACTGGAGCCGTTGAAAGACGAATACGACTTTATTGTAATCGACTGCTCACCATCACTCGGCCTGATTACTGTAAATGCGCTAACCGCAGCAGATAGTGTGGTAGTGCCGGTGCAAACTGAGTTTTTTGCCCTGGAAGGACTGGGCAAACTGCTCAATACCATTAAAATTGTACAAAACAGGCTCAATACTTCGCTTAAAATTGAAGGAATATTGATGACCATGTACGATGGGCGTTTGAGACTTTGCAACCAGGTGGTAAGCGAAGTACGCAAGCATTTTGAAGACATGGTTTTTAACAGCATCATTCACCGCAATACAAGGCTCAGCGAAGCCCCAAGCTTTGGCAAGCCGGTGATTTTATACGATGCCGAAAGCAAGGGCGCTGTAAATTATCTTAATCTTGCCCGTGAAATTCTGCAGAATAATAACCTTACTAAAATAAGCCAGGAAGAAAGGATACTTGAATAAGCAATATTTTTATTGCTGATAAAATTAAACATAACCGACATAAGTAATTCATTATAAATGACTCCTCCCAATAAAAAAGATGCATTAGGAAAAGGCATACGCAGTTTACTGCAGAACATTGATGCCGATCTTAAAACCACAGCAGGCACCCTGAAAACTGAAGTTGTAGAAACCAAAACTGCTGTGCAGCGGGTGCCGCTTACTGATATTGAAGTAAATCCGCACCAGCCACGGCATGATTTTGATGAAGCTGCATTAAGCGAACTGGCTGCATCCATCAAACTGCACGATATCATACAGCCGCTTACGGTGAGCAATATGGCTAATGGCAAATACCGGCTGATTGCTGGTGAACGCCGTTTCAGGGCTGCCAAAATAGCCGGGTTAAAAGATGTGCCGGTATACATACGCCAGGCCAATGATGCCCAGCTGCTGGAACTGGCTTTGCTCGAAAATTTGCAAAGGGAAAACCTGAATGCCATAGAGATTGCATTGAGCTATAAGCGGTTGATGGACGACCTGGATTACACTCAGGAGCAGGTAGGTGAGCGCATGGGTAAGGAACGCAGTACGGTTACCAATTACATCAGGCTGCTGAAACTGCCGCCGGATATACAGGTGGCCGTTCGCAACAGCAGCATCACCATGGGCCATGCAAGGGCTCTGATTAATGTAGATGTGGTAGACAAGCAATTGTTTATTTTTAATGAAATAAGGAAAAATGACCTTTCAGTAAGGCAAACCGAAGAACTGGTGAGAAAATTGTATGCCAGTGGTGGAGCTGTTAAATCTAACACAAAAGCCGGGTTGCCGCCTGCATTTAAAAAAATTGAAGATAATTTAGCATCTTATTACGGCACAAAAGTTAAGCTGAGCCATAATAAAAAAGGCTATGGTTCTATTGCACTGGAGTATTATTCGCTGGAAGAACTGAATGCCCTTTTAGATAAGCTGAATATTAAAGTGAGCTGATGCAAAAGATTGTTCTGTTTTTACTGGTGGCTGTTTTCCTGTACAGCCCGGGGTTGCTGGCCCAGCTAAAGCCTGCGTATGACAGCCTGGGTAAGCAGGCAACACCCGTGGTTAAAAAAAAGACTAGAAAAATAAATGTGTTCAACCTGCCGGATACAATAAAGCAGTATCCACCCAGGATAGCCACCATCCGCTCGGCCATTTTGCCTGGCTGGGGACAGATTACCAACCGGAAATACTGGAAATTGCCGTTGGTATACGGAGGAATAGGGGTTACTGCGGGTATTTTCATATACAATCTCAAAACATTTAAAGAGGCAAAAGCTGCGTACATCAATGCGATAGATAAGAATCCCCTTAATGACTTTGAAATACCGGAGCCTTACTTCAGTGTAAAGGATCAGCCCGAACGCATCCGCAGTTTCCGCAACCAGATACGGCAAAATGTAGATTATTCAGCACTGTTTTTTTTGATTTTCTGGGGGTTGAACGTGGTGGATGCCACAGTGGATGCCCACCTGCGATACTTTGATGTGGGTAACAACCTCAGTTTGCAGCTGAAGCCCGGCTATTCGCCATTAGCACAAACCAATGGGGTGAGTGTGGTGGTGCATATCGGTAAATAAGCAGTAGTTAGATAACAGATGACAGTTTACAGGAGAAACTTGTATTGTGCTGACTGTTATTTGTCCACTGTGAACTGTCTGCTGTTTACTTTAAACTAAAAAATAAACCATGCGCATTGCATTAATTGGATATGGCAAAATGGGAAAGGCCATTGAGGCAATAGCCCTGGAGCAGGGGCATACTATCGGTCTTGCCATTAGCAGCTCTAACCTGCAGGATTTTACTGCTCAAAACCTCGCCGGCTGCGATGTGGCCATTGAATTTACCAATCCGCACAGTGCCGCAGATAATATAAAGAAGTGCATGATGGCTGGTGTGCCGGTTGTATGCGGCAGTACTGGCTGGCTGGCTCAGTGGGAGGAGCTTGTATCATTTTGTACGATGCACAACGGTGCCTTGTTGTATGCCAGCAATTTCAGTACAGGGGTAAACCTGTTTTTTGAACTGAACAGGATACTGGCAGATTTGATGGAGCGGTATCCCGGGTATGATGTATCGGTAGATGAAATACACCACACACACAAAAAAGATGCCCCAAGTGGTACGGCTATTACATTGGCCGAACAGCTGCTGCAGCGGATCAGCCGTAAAACGAACTGGGTAAATCATGCTGCAGAAAATGCAGATGAACTGGCCATCATCAGCCATCGTATTGACCCGGCGCCGGGCACCCATACGGTAAAGTATCATTCCGCAGTGGACGATATTGAAATAACCCATACAGCGCATAGTCGTACCGGCTTTGCATCGGGTGCAGTACAGGCTGCGGTTTTCCTGGCCGGTAAAAAAGGCATTTATTCCATGAAGGATGTACTGGGGCTTTAACCTCTTTGCAAATAAATAGACCCCGTAACAGTTTATTTATTAGTTTTATCATTACTATATTTCAATATGGGTAATAAAAAAGTATTCCTCGCAATTGTAGATGACCACCAGATTGTAATTGACGGCATAAAATCGCTGCTGCTGGGCCACGACAGGTTTGAAGTAGTGATTGAAAGTACACACCCGGAACAGGTGCCCGGGCTGCTGCAGCATAAAGATGTGGATATATTGCTTACAGATATTATGATGCCCGTAATGAACGGCGCAGAGCTGGCCAAAACAGTGCGTAAACAATTCCCCGGGATAAAAATACTGGCACTCTCCATGAGCGGGCAGGGCGACCTGGTGAACCAGATGATTGATGATTCGGATATTGCCGGTTATGTGCTCAAAAATATCGGCAAGCAGGAGCTGATAACAGCACTGGAAAAAATATCAGCAGGTGGCATTTACTTCAGCCAGGAAGTGCTGGATGAAATGACCAGGGCCAGTGAGGTTAAAAAAGAAGTGGCAGAAGTGCATCTTACTGCCCGGGAAATAGAAATCATCAGGCTGATAGAAAAAGAATACAGTAATAAAATGATTGCGGATACACTTTTTTTGAGTGAACGCACCGTGGAAACACACCGCAAAAACATCTTCCGCAAAACCAAAACCAGCAGCCTTATCGGGTTGATAAAATATGCTTATGAGCTCAAGCTGATTTAGTGGTTTTTACATTATACCGCCGCTACCTATTAAATAGTCCAATCATTTCCAAGCTAATCCAAAGTAGGTTGTCATTATGTTAACAATACTGACCGTAGCGTCAGTACCACAAACAATTGGACTAATTCCTATGTGTAATTGGTATTACAATGTCGTTTAGTTAAAGATATTTCAAAAAATAGAGTACCTAATTCCAGTTCCCTCTCCTTTGGAGAGGGGTTGGGGTGAGGTCTTGATAAAGCTTAACTAAACGACATTGAATTGGTATTATATAATTACAAAGCCCCCGGATAATCCAGGGGCTTTGCTGTATAGTGCAATTCGTTTTTTAGAAGCTGTAACGTATACCTAACTGCATCTGCCACACATCACCCAGGTTGGTGCTTTTGCGGGTAGTGGCATAGTTCAGGCTCCTGTTAACCGTATTCATCCGGAAAATAGGGTAGCCCTGTGCGTTAAGGCCACGTGCTGCCAGTAAAGCATTGTTGTTCACCACGTCGCCCACACCGTTTTTCTTGTTAAAGAAGTTACCGATGTTGAAGATGTCCATACGCAGTTGCAGGCTGTGTTTCTGCTTGCCAAAGTTCTGGGCGATATCCTGTGCAATCGAAAGATCCATACGGGTAACCATTGGCAGTATGGCGCCATTGCGTTCAGCATATTGACCCAGGCGTTTGCTCAGGTATTCATCCTGCTGTATAAATGCCCAGTAGGCATCCTGCTGCTGCTCCGGGGTAAAAGTGATATCATCCGAAGTAGTAGCAGTACCGTTATTATCAGTAAACGTTTCAAAGAATGTTTCAGCTTTATTGGCAGGAATGTACACCAGGTCGTTACCGTTTAACTGGTCGCCGTTAAAGTCGCCGCTGTATACATATGAGTAACGGCCCTGTGTTCTTGATTCGTAAAACAGTGAGAAAGTGGTACCCAGCCTTTTAAGCCATTCAACCCGATAGGTAAGGTTGGCGATAAAACGGTTGCGCTGGTCGTTATTGCTGTAAGTAAGGTCAGGGTGGTTATTACCCCTTACGCTGAAGTTTTGGCTCCAGCTGCTGAAGGCGATAGAACCTGCACTGATAAGGTCTTTGGAGAAACCACGGTTGTATGCCATCATCCAGCCAAAATTTTTGCGGAAGGGCTTTTCTAATTTCACTGTAAAATTGCCACTGTATCCACCATCAGTATTTTTAAGCACTGTTGCATCGGTAATTTTAGGATTGATGCGGTTGGCATTGTTTTGTGCAGTACCTGTTAAGCCAAAGCCGTTAAACCTGGGGCGTGTATCAGCACCAATAAAATTGCTGGTAGCTTCTCTTAAATTGGCATTGATGTATGCCACGTTATTGATGAATTTAGTATACAAAAACTCCACACTGGCCACCATACCCCAGGGCAATTGCTGGTCAATAGCCAGGTTCGTCCTGAAAATCTGCGGGAACTTGAAGTTCTTGTCAGTTACGGCAATATTGTAAGAAGGTGCCGGGCTGGTAATTGTTCCTGGTATCCATTTGCGTGGGTCGGGGTTAAAAGCAAAAGCGGTTGTATTTTGCGAACTGAGTGAACCGCTCTGCACACCTGTATTACCCATCTGGTTGCTGATCCATACAAATGCAGGTCGGCCGCTGAATACACCAACACCACCACGGATTTGAGTTTGCTTCTTACCCGTTACATCCCAGTTAAATCCAAGGCGTGGGTTAAACAATGGTTTTGCGCCGGGCAATTTACCAGTGTTCAACGGCAGGTATTTTCCTTCTTCATCTTTAAACGCATAGTTTCTTACTGAGTCGTTGGTAAGAGCTGTATTAGCAAAGAAAGGTACATCCATTCTCACACCATAGGTAATGTTCATATTTTTAAACGGGGTAAACTCATCCTGTATATATGCACCCACCTGGTAGGCCTTTGTAGTGGCTGCCCATAGTGCACCGCCAGCCTGTGCTGAATAAGTAAGGTCATATTGCTGCAACTGAACCGGGTTGGTGGTAATATTCGGGTTGGCTATAAACGCATTGGCAGAAGTATAAAAATCTGCCAGCGACTTAAAGGCATAACGGCCATACAATTGTGGGGTAAACGAGTTAAAGAACTTGAACGCTTCAAAGTTTACACCCATTGAATACGTGTGTTTTTTGCGGTATAACTGGATATTGTCCTGGAACTGCCAGGTATCAGTATTAAGCCTGTTATTAGGTGTAAATGGTTCATATCCAAAAGTAATCAGGTTACGTCCGCCTTCCAGTATATCCACCAATGGAAACACCGTGCTGTTGCTGCTGCGGTAATCCCTGTTGGCAGTATAACCAAAAATCATGTTGTTGCTCATGCGGTTGCTGAAGCTGCTGTTGATTTCGGCAATGGCACTGTAAATATCGTTGTTGATCACGTAGTTACTGTTGGCATAAGTCATGGCAAACAGGTTATCCCTGCGGCCGTTAAAAGCACCTGAATTGCTCACCGGCACATCACGGTAGCTGCGCAGGTAATTAAAGCGGAAACTGAATTTATGTACATCATTGATGTTCCAGTCAATTCTTGCCAGTGCTTTGTTGCTGTATGTTTTTAAATCGTAACCCTGGTAAGCACCGGGATTATAGTTAAACTTGCTTTGCAAAAAACTGCTCAGCGCATCCAGGTCAGTTGCCTTTACCCTTGTTTCATTGGCATCAGTAGTGGCATCGCCATTATTGGCTACAAAGCTCACACCAGGGTCGTTCCTGCGCTCTGCTTCAGCATTTACAAAAAAGAACAGTTTGTTTTTAATGATGGCACCGCCAAAGCGGAAACCGAATTGTTTTACATCAAAGTTGGCCACCTGGATCCTTGTGTTACCGGCATCTTTTCCCACATAAGCTTCGTTGCGCTGGTTGTAAAAAGCTGAACCATGAAAAGTGTTAGTACCGCTCTTGGTAATGGCATTGATGCCTGCGCCGGTAAATCCTGCTTCCTTAACACTGTATGGAGAAAGGTTGATCTGTATCTCTTCAATGGCATCCAGCGAAATAGGAGTGGAGTTGGTTTGGCTGCCCGGCAGCGACTGCAACCCAAAAGAGTTGTTAAAGATAGAACCGTCAATGGTAAGGTTATTGAACCTGTCATCAAGGCCGGCAAATGAAGTACCTCTTGACTGAGGGGTAAGTTTTGTAAAATCAGTGATGCTGCGTGATAAAGTTGGCAGGTTTTCCAGTGTCCTTCTGCTGATATTGGTACCGGTACCCTTTCTGTCGGGGCTGATCAGCCTGGCATTCTTTTTGGCACCGGTAGCTGTAATAATCACATCAGCTAGGGCTTTGTTGGCATCCACCATTTCCACATCTAATTTGGCGGGTGTAGCCAACTGGAGGTATGCATCCTTGGTGGTATCGGGTTTGTTGCCTACAAAGCTGATAACAATAGTGTACGGCCCGCCTACACGCATGGCTGGTATGGTAAAGCTGCCGCCAGCCTGGCTTACAGTGCGGTATTTAGTGCCCGATGGCTCATGCACCGCTTCAATGGTGGCACCGCTCAGTCCCCTTTTATCCGGTCCTTTTACAATACCGGTAAGGCTGCTGGTAGTAACCTGCGCCATCAGCAAAGTGCCTGTAAACAGGGCTGTTAACGTTAATAACAAATGTTTAAAAAATCTCATGTTTTAATGCTGTTTATTTCGCTGCAAAGGTGCAGCTTTTATGAGCTTTGAATTTTAAGAAATTATTAACAAAAAACCAATATTCCCGGTTTTTTGCAATGCCATTGCGAATCTGCCCAACTGAATCGGTATATAAAAAGCCCCCGGAGATTCCGGGGGCTTTTTATATAAAATTGTAAAAATATTAGTTAAAAGAGTAACGCACAGTTACCTGGCTGGTCCACCTGCTGTTGTTGAGCGAAGTTACACCATCGCTGATATTACCCACACGCTGTGTAAGCGGCGTAAAGCGGTATGTTGGAACGTTGGTTGCATACCCGGCAAAAGTAAACACCGGTACCTGGTCGTTGGAAAGGAAGTACTGACGACCCCACTCATTGTTAAGCATATTGGCAAAATTTGCAATATCATAACTAACAGTAACCGCATGCCTTTTGCCTCCTAATACCAATCCAAATTCCTGCTTAACAGAAACATCAAGAATATTGGTAAAAGGCAAACGGGCACCATTTCTCTCAGCATACTGTCCACGGCGCTTGCTCAGGTACTTGTCTTTGTTTAAAAATTCATCAAACTGATTTTTCTGATCAAGAATATTCTGTGCTGTTACAGTTGCATTGGGGCTAACTGCGGGATAGCCGGCTAAGCTGGAGTTATACAGGAAAGTCATCTGGTCCATCTGGTCACGGGTTGGTACAAACATCAGGTCGTTGCCGGTAATGCCATCACCCACAATACTTCCGGGGCCACCCAGTACATAGCTGTAAGTATTTCCACTCTGGCCATTGTAAAACATGCTAATGGTAGTAGCTGCATGATCCTTTGCATAGCTGAATCTTTTTGAAAGAAAAGCAGTTACACGGTGCCCCATGTCAAAATCTGAGTTACTCAAACCCACAAAGTTTCTGCCGCTTACTGTTTCCATAAAGTTCCAGTTGCTGGTATTCACCGAGCTGGTACCTTCATTGCGCACCATTGAATTACCGTAGGTATAATTGGCTCCAACTGTAAGTCCCTTAGTTGTTTTCTTTTCAATACCAAAAGTAAAGTTATACGCAAAGCCTTTCTGGCCGGTAGTGTTCCTTATCAGGATGATATTACTGTAAGGGTTGCGTATAGCCGGAACTGAGCTGGTTGGGCGGAAAACAAGCCTGGGAGCACTTGTTGCAGTGGTTGAATAAACAAAACGGTTATCAGGGCCGCTGGCAATTTGTGTTTGGGCAGGTGCAAAGTTGAAGTTTCTCCAGTCAATTTCCACCAGGTTTTTGGTATACGTTGCATCAAAAGTTAATGACCATCCATTGGCAAGGCGCTTGTCTGCTCCCAATGAAACTTTAAGCACCTGTGGCAGTTTAAAATCCTTTGCAATAAGGTTCATATCACCCTGTGGCTTGTTTTGTACTGCAGGCAAACCAAAATCTGTTTGTGTATATTGGTTGTTGATATCACTTCTGAAAGCCAGTGGATTACCACCAAGTATTACTGCTGTGTTGGCTGCTGTTTCAATAGCACCTATTGTTACACCGTTGTTCTGGTACAAACCACCGGGCCATACCAATGGAGTACGTCCGGCAAATAAACCAACACCACCACGTACAGTTACATTTTCATCATCGATATTGTATTTAAAGCCAATACGTGGCGAAATCTGCCATTTTGGTTGTGAAAGATTTCCGGAAGTAGCTCCTTCCAGGTCGTAAAAAGAAGATACAATGGGAGCCGCAACGGTATTGAAGAAAGTATCAACCGGTGCATCAGTTATAAAGGTTGTTTTATCAGCCCTTACACCCAGGGTAAGAGTGAAATTTTTGTTCACTTTAATATCATCGTTAACAAAGAAACCAAGGCGTACTGTTTTAAAAGTAGCTGCAGCATTTGTGTTAACATCACCACCTTTATTACCTGCATCAGACAGGGAGTAGCTGCGGCGGTAGCGCACAGGCGCCTGTGCCGTCACAAATTCATGAATGGTTCTGTATGTATATTCACCAAAGTTACGGTTGATAAACAAGTTGTAGTTTTTGTTAAAATCAATATCCGCACCAATAGAAAAACTGTTTTTGCCGGAATATATTTTAAATACATTGTAGATATTAATCAGCGTTTGCTGCAGTTTGTTAGCGCCCGAAGCCTGCTCTGTACCAACATTGAACGACGGGTTACCCGAGCCATAACCGCTTATAACCACATTGGGGAATGGATTACCGATAAAGCCCCTGTCATCCAGTACATCCGTAAAAGATACCCTGAACTTATTATTGGTTTTGTTGGTGAGTTTAGAATTCAGCTCAAATGAACCGGAATGGGTGGTAGAAGGGAAAAACTGTGCACCATTCAGGAAGGCAATAGAAGTATTGCTGCTCCTGTTGGGGTTTATACGCTCAGCCTTATTGTAACGGTAGCTTAGGGTCACCTTATTTTTTGCATTCAGGCTCCAGTCAATACGGCCAACAATATTGGTCCTGTCAACCTTATCAGGGTTATTGAGGTAATCACCGGGGTTGTATCCATGAGCAGAAGTAAGGTAATTGTTCAGTTTGGCAATACTGTCCACCAGGTTAAAGCCTGATGGGTAGGGTACCGGTGTAAATGGCTGGGGGCGTTCATCTTTCTGTATCTCAGCATTTACAAAGAAAAACAGTTTGTTTTTGATGATGGGGCCACCCAGGCTTAACCCGTAAGTCTTATTCTGGAAAGGAGTTGATTTGATACGGAGACTGTCCACTGTTGTAGGGCGCTTACCTGTAAGGTTCTCGTTGCGGAAAAGATAGTAAACCGTACCGGCAAGGTTGTTGGTACCTTGTTTGGTTACAGCATTTATTACACCACCAGTAAAGTTACCGATGGCAGCATCAAAAGTAGATACCTGTACTGTTAACTGGTCAATGGCATCAATACTAATGGGAGGCACACCAGCCTGCCCGCCATTGGTTCCCTGAGCACTCAGGCCAAACACGTCATTGTTAACAGCACCATCAATCATGAACGAGTTATAGCGGTTGTTCTGGCCACCCAGTGAAATACCACCTGTACCGGTAATTTTTGCCTGTGGTGTAAAGCGCACATAGTCATTCAGCTGGCGGCCAACTGATGGCACGTTGTTGATTTTATCACGACCGATATTTGTTTCAGTCCCGGTTTTGGAACCGGCTGTTTTCAGCGCAGTAACCGTAACTGTCGTCAGCTCAGTCGTTTTATCACCCATCAGGAAATCCTGGCGGAGGTTTTCACCCAGCGTAAGAAAAACATCAGTCTTAGCCTCTGAAACATAGCCTACAAATGACGCTTGAATTTTGTATGGACCACCAGGGTTCATATTGGCAATTTCAAAACGCCCGCCCTTGGTAGCAGTAGCTGTGTAAACAGTACCTGTAGGCTGGTGTGTAGCCTGGATGCTGGCACCGTTCAGGGCTTCCCCGGCCTTGTTTTTTACAAATCCGGAAATGCCGCTGGTAGTTACCTGGGCATTCGCAGCACTAAAAAAAGCCATAATGGCGATAAAAACGGGTAAAATTTTCTTTAAAAGCATGATAAGTTAAGTTTTACGGTGGCAAAGAAAGTAAATAATCGGCTAATTATGGCTTTCTTTTTTCAACAAAATAGTAAGGCAACCTTTAATATAACAACGCTGCATCATATTTCTGTCTTTCCGTAATTGTAATCAATTATTTTAGGGTGTATCTTTGTAAACAATATAAATATCATATATGCTTAATAGTATTGAAAGTGCACTGGAAGATATAAGGAATGGCAAGCTGATCATAGTGGTTGATGATGAAGACAGGGAAAATGAGGGCGATTTTATCACCGCAGCACGCAATGTAACCCCGGAAATCATCAATTTCATGAGTAAATACGGGCGGGGCCTCATTTGTGCACCATTAATAGAGGAGCGGTGTGACGAGCTGAACCTGCACCCCATGGTAAATAGCAATACCTCACTGCATGAAACGGCTTTTACGGTAAGTGTTGATTTACTCGGTCATGGCTGCACAACCGGTATTTCGGCGCAGGACAGGGCCAAAACTATCCAGGCCCTTATTGATCCCGGCACCAACCCGGCTGTTTTGGGCCGTCCGGGGCATATTTTTCCACTCAGGGCCAGGAAGGGCGGTGTTTTGCGGCGCTCCGGGCATACCGAAGCCACCATTGACCTTGCCCAGCTCGCAGGCTTTGAGCCAGCCGGTGTACTGGTAGAAATTATGAACGAAGATGGCACCATGGCCAGGCTGCCCGAATTGATGGAAATAGCCAAACAGCACGACCTTAAAATCATCTCTATAAAAGACCTTATTGCCTACAGGCTCGAAACAGAATCACTGGTAAAAGAGCAGGTAAGGGTAAATATGCCCACCAAGTATGGCATATTTGAACTGGTGGCTTTTGAACAGGTTAATACAGGAGATATTCACATGGCACTAAAAAAAGGCGATTGGGAGCCCGACGAACCTGTATTAGTAAGGGTACACAGCAGTTGCCTCACCGGCGATATACTGGGCAGCCTGCGCTGCGATTGCGGCGACCAGCTGCATATGGCCATGAAAATTGTGGAAGCAGAAGGTAAGGGGCTGGTACTGTATATGAACCAGGAAGGGCGGGGCATAGGCTTGCTGAACAAGTTAAAGGCATACAAGCTGCAGGAAGCAGGGATGGACACCGTGGAAGCCAACCTGGAACTTGGATTTGGTATGGATGACAGGGACTACGGTGTGGGAGCACAGATACTGCGCTGCATGGGTGTAAGTAAAATGAAGCTGATGAGCAATAACCCCCGCAAGCGTGCAGGCATGATGGGCTATGGCCTTGAAGTGGTGGATACAGTACCCATTGAAATTGTACCCAACGAGCACAACGAAAAATACCTTACTACCAAAAGAGACAAGCTGGGGCATGAGATATTGAAGTAAAAAACGGTATCGTTAATTGAGTAATAACGGTTCGCATATCGCAGCAGTTTTTTGTGTTGGGGCTGCGGACAATTTTCCTGCCAGTAAAATGTATATACAGCATAAAACAAAAGCCATGCCGTTCTAAAACAGCATGGCTTTTGAGTGACACATTTAATATAACTTACCTGCTTTTAACAATACGCCCATTGTACAAAATACGTTTGTCCCGTCCTGTTACTTTAACTATATAACCGGCAGCCGCAAATTTCGACAGGTTAATGCTGTTGTTACCCTGCATTACCGTACTGCTGTACACAAGAGTTCCGATATTGCTGAACACCTGTATGGTACCCCCGTCACCATTTAACACCTGCACATTCACCACATCTGTAAAAACAGAAGGAGATACTTTTACCAAAGCAGCAGGTTCGTTGCTCAGCATATTCCTGCCAAGCGTAACCCTAAGGCCGCTTTCGGGATCGGTAACCTGAATGCAATAAACTGTTTTACCACTTTCGTGGGAAGCAACTGTATAGGAATAGTCACTGCCGGCAGCATCAGCCTGGTTGAGTGTAGCCAGCTTTGCAAATGGAGTGCCATCATTACTGCTGTACACGTCGCTGGTAATTCCTTCCCTGGTTGTAATTACCTGCCACCTCAATACACCGGCATCATCACTCACTGTTTTCACTTCCATTAATGGTGCTCCCAGGGCAATATAATATGCCAAACCAGCCTCTCCCTTTTTAGTAGCCTTAACCCTGTTAAGTGCAAAAGCATAAGCAGTACCTGCGGGCACTTTTATTACAGCTTCGCCAGTATTGTTCACCGGCGCATTGGCAAGCAGGTTGCCGCCTGCAGGTGTACTGTAAAATTCCAGTTCGGAATATGGTACGCACCCTGTAATATGGTAAAACTGGATGCCATCTTTAATGTACCCGTTAGCTTTTCTCCGCAGGTCATCCTGCGCATACAAAGTAACAGCAGCCAGCAGCAGGGCAATAGCAGTTATTATTATTTTTTTCATGTCAGTATTTTTATTTTTTAATTAATGCGATTTGGTGGTTGGTTTAAATGTAACAATATCCGCAATGTCAAAAATAGTGCCGGTCTGTCCACAGCCATTGCACAATAAGTTACGCATGCTTTGTTCACGCATCAGCAAATCATTAAACCCTCTTATGGTAGGCGAACCAACCGGCCGCCCGGCAGCATCTGTTACAAAAAATAAACCATTGGGGTCTGCATCATTATCTGTCCCAACCGCATCTGCACCCAACCCGGTAAGGAAGCTGGAAAGGTCCCTGAGGCCGCCGGAAAGTGAAGTTGGAGTGATGTTATGACCAAAACCTACAAAACGGATATGTGTAAACACAGTCTTTGTTTCACCGCCATGGCAACCGCTGCAGGTATTGAGAGAAAATACAAACCTGGCCGAATCGTTTGTAATAAAAGTGGCAGCCCCCGTAGTACCACGTCCATTCCAGTGATGATTGGTACTGGTAGCAGAAGGAGAGTGCACATCTGCACGGCCTGCAAGGAAATTAACAGTTCCGCCTCCACTGCCTGCTACAATATCAGGTACCGTATAATTATTGGCTTGAATTGCTGCCGAATTAGCATTAACAAAATTGGCCAGTGTGGCAATATCTATCAGTGTATTTGCCGCATTCAGCGGGTTGAGTACTGCACCATTGTACTTAGACATGGGCTCCAGCTTGGTAGTGGTATTTGCAAGCATAGAACCACCGAATATACCAACCGGTGGCAGAAAGAACTCCCTTAGTTGCCAAAAGGGAGCACCACCCGCAAGCAGGGAGGAATTGGCGATTTCATTGGTGCGCAACTGGTTCAATGCGCTGCCGTTTGGTTTCAATGGATTGGCATTGGCATCCGTAAATACATTGGTGATTTTTTCCAGTGCTTCATTGAATGGTGCACCAAATGCCATATCGCTCAGGTTGCGCCACCGGTTCTGAAAACTGAGCAGGGCAGCACAATCAAAAATAGGAATACCGAATTCAAAAATTACAGTAAAGCCTACAAAAGGCTGAGTTAGAGATGAAACCGCAGTTCCGCAATCGGATTTAGGATCCTTTATAATGCTGAATACGATGCGTCCCTCACCTGCATTGTTCAGTCCGCCTCCATAGCCGGAGTTGCCACGCAAATCCACACGGTTTACAATTGCCGTGGTTTTAAAAGGAGCAAAAGACATTACATCAACACCTTTAGCTACCATCCTGCGCCAAAGCCGTTTCCAGTAGTTGGCAGATGACGGCAGGCTGTCAATTACTGTTCCGGAATTGCCTGAAGCAGCACGTAACCAGGGCTTGATAATTGTATGCAGCACACTGGTGGCCTGGGTGGTAACCGGTGCATTCGGATGTACCCTGCTGTCCAGTACCTGCGTATTTACCTGGGGATTTATAGTGCCGGGTGTTAACCTTGGTGTACCCTGCAGCCATGAATCCAGCCATTCACGGGTAAGCGAGTCAACAGTAATGCCGGTACTAAGTTCATTGGCCATATTTTTCATCAGTGTTTTAAAAGTCCAGGCACCATTGGGGTTACCCACACCCGTACAGGGGTTAAATGTACGTACAGGATCCTCCGTAACAGAAATATCAGTAATCATCAGCGATTTAAAACGGTCAATTACCGGTGCGCAGGGGCCGGGGCCGCCACCGGGTGGCAAATCGAATATACTGCGGTCAATAGGTACTTCTTCAAAATTGTCAAACCTCACCATATCAAAAAGCCTTGCTTTTTTTGAAACTGCACCCGATCTTCCCTCGAAGGAAACGACTGTGCCTGCGGCTTTTACCAAACCGGCTTCTGCAACACCCATCGAAGCCTTAAAAACTGCAATGTCCTCCTGCAGCAGACCACTGAAAATAAAATCACCTGCTTTTACATCCTCACCCTGGCCATCATCATGCAGTATTACCTGTGTTTTGCTTACCCCTGCCGGGTTGTTAAGAAAAACAGTAAGTTCTTTCACACTACCTATTGCAGCAGGGTCAAAGGTTGCAGTAAAAACAATATTACCTCCTTCGGTCGGTTCTTTTAATTGCCGCACAGTCATGCTTTTGGCAATAGGCGGGTCAGTGTCAAAATTTAAAGTGCCAAATCCCGGGGAAGGCAGCTTTTCTTTCGTTGTGCCCGAAATGATAATAATAATCAAAACAAAGAGAATGCCAAGCAATGGCAACTTGCGCACCAGTAGCGATTTTTTCATAATCTTAAGTTTAGTGATGAATGTTTTGTTTTAGCGAAGGTTGTTGTGTCAGCTCAACCTGTTATACAGCGTTTATGTATTTTAATGTTAAGTAAATAAATATGCCAGTATTGCTTGTCTGAGGCGTATTGGGTGAATAGTATTTCTTCTAAGTAAATCCGTTGTTTTGGTTATTGACTTCTTCTGTTGTCAGCTTTGTTAAACAATATTACTAAAGATATTTGAAAAGTCATAATTTTTTTATTAACAGTATTTAGGGGTGCATTCCAAATTGTCGCAGGCGGGTGAGGACCTGCCTTTGCCGGCAGCCTGCCTGTCCGTTAGGCAGGGCAGGCACCCCCTGGCGCAGGAATCCTTTCCTGCTGCCCCATGTTACTACTCAGTTCCCCCTTAGTAACCCCATTCTTTGCTAAGTTATTCGCTGCTGTCCGTATGTCTGGCCACAGGCTCCTGCGGGTGACTACGGACAATCAACACCGACTGGCGCAGGACTCTGTCCTGCTGCCAAACGTTACTAAACCATCGTTGTTAAATATGAAACAAATAGCATTAGGGTCGCTACCACTAAACAGCAATAGCCATCTCAAATGTCCTGCTGCTTATTGCATAATATTTGCCGGTTTATTTGGGCAGAGGCATTGGGGCGAAATAAATTGGTTAAGTTTGTAGCAGGTTAGTTGTATTTGCGACACCGAAAATTTGGAAACAATTGAAAAAGCGACATACATATTCATTAACAATCAACGAATTAGAAATTGGGGCTGTCAGAAGTGATGTCCTACAATACAACGGTTGGTGGCAATTATAAAGCGACACCCTATTATGCAAAAAGCTTTTTTGTTGCATCCAAATAATTATGACAAATAACTTCAAAATAATTTTTGCTTTTGCCGGATTGCTTTCTTTCCAAGCAACTTTTGGACAATTAAAATTAGGTACCTACAAAATTATATCAGACACAACAAGCTATTTTGAGGGACGATTATTTTCGGAGCTCATATTTAAACCAGAAAAGACTTTCACTTACAAATACCTTACTTCAATAAGCTGTTTTTTGTGGTATGACTCTTACGGTAAATGGGAGACAAACAAGGATACATTAACCCTTATTGACACAGTTATAAGCCATCATCCAGTTGTGAATTTCACCAAGTTCAAAGAAACGGATGACAATAAAATTTCCATAACTGTAAAAGCTAAGCATAACGAGCCAATGCAAGGAGTTAAAATTCTGTACATTTTCAAAAACTCTAAAGACACATTATTTGGTCTTACCAATGCTCAAGGACAATTTATAATTAACACAAAAGACAGAGCGGCGACTAAAAAAACAGGGAAACACAGAAGTGTGGACGATGTAGAAATTTGGGTAGTTTACTTTAGCAAAAAAGGGCAAGACCAAACAACAAACAATTTCAGCGACTTATCAGCAGACATAGAATGTGTAATTGACGACGACGCAAAAAACGAAGCCGTATTAAGAACAACAGTCTATAAAATTGATAAATCAAATTTGGTTTATTTATCACAGCGATTTGACAAAGAAGATGTAAGACCAGGGCGTTATTTATTTGGCAACTTCAAGTTTGACAAAAAATAACTGCCACCAACATGGGGTTTTGTGCAAGCAGGGCTTGACGTTCAAACTTCGGCTGTTTGCATCGCTGTACTTTGGTTCGGGCTTGACGGAATTCTGTTGGGCTTTTAGTTGTTAACTTGTACTTTTATTTCTTTATTGGGCTTCAGTTCCGGGCTGGACAATCAACAATGCCCTGCCTGCACAAAGCCCTGGCCGTTGCCTGCAATAATATTGAGCACTCTAACACATCAAACATTAATATGTTTTTTAAAGACTACTTTATTTCTGTGGCTGAGGTTTTGAATTTAAAGTATAAAGGGATTTATAGAAAAAATCAAAACCCCGCCGACAAAGGAGAGCTTTGTGAACTTTTTATAAAAGATTTTCTACTTGAAACATTCAGTGACAATTTTAAAATATTTAGGGGCGGCAAAATTGTTTCTTCGGATAATAGCGAATCCAAACAATTAGATATAGTACTTTGCTCAAAAAAGTCATTAACGATATTTGGCGACAAAGGAATCTATCCGATTGAAAAAGTCTATGGTGTCTTTAGCATTACCTCGACTTTAAGTAAAAAAAAGCTGAATGACTGCATTAAGGAATTTCAATCTATTCCCAAAAAGGATCCCAAATTTTTTTATCCTGCGATTGCCGAATACGCTAAAATGTCTGACCCGACAATGGTACGCTGGAATCAATTGGTTCCATTTAAATGCGTTTGGGCATATAGCGGAAAAATTTCTGGAAAATGGGTTTTGGATTTAAATAAACTTGTTAAAGAAGAAAAGCTTGACCGTCATTTACTCCCAGATCTTATTGTTGTAAATAAGGTTGGGACACTTACAAAAAATCACCATTTGTATGAGGAGCCGTTTAAATTTTTGGACAATGCTCCCTATTATATTTTTCATGACTACAAAAAAACATTACATGCTGGCGCTTACTTAGCACAAATATTAGATTCCTTATTTTTAGCAACAACGTACCAAGATGTGATATTGCCAAAATATCAAGCTTATTTCTTAAAGGACCTTTAGCAATTACTGCAGGCAACATGTAGCTGTATAGCCGATAAGCCCCGCCGACCAAAAATTTTTTGAATAAAATAAAAAAAGCCCCGGACATTCATAGTTAGGGGCTTTCGGCTATACGTTGTTCAGCGACACCCCGCCATTAGGTGGATTTGTACCACGCTGACTTTCAGCCCCAGTTACATTGGCGTAAAGCACAATTACATCGCCGTTATGACCAGTTACAATTAAATAATCAACCGGTACAGCAGCAGTATCATTAAATGCAGTAAAAGGATAAAAAGATACAATACCGTTAAGGCAAAATACAGCCCCATAATCAACAGAAACAAAGCCGTAACAATCAGGAGCAGGAAAGGAATGTCCGGTTACAAAAGCAGGAAGCACAAATACAATAAAGGAATGAATTGATACACTGCCGTAATGGCAAAATGCAGCATCATAATCGATGCTCACAGTGCCGGTAACGATGCTCGCAGTCGAATAAACGATACTCGCAGTGTCGGGAAAGATGCTCTCAGCACCGGGAACAATGCTCACAGTAGAATAATAACCACTGGCAGCAGCATGATAAATGCTCCCCATCAAACAATTCCCTGAAACAATACCGGGAACAATACTGGAAGTTTAACAACAGGCACAAACATTAGCAGTAACCAAACCAGCAGTAAAATAATTATCCGGAGCAATACCCTTAACAAAACAAACAATAAAAGAAAACCCCATAGCAGCAATAATATAACCTTAAACACCCTCCACTGTCAACTGTCCACTGTTAACCGTCCACTCAACCGGCTCTTTACAAAAAATTAACACCCTATACCCACTTTATGGTATTGACAAATGTAAAATACCATTATATATTTGCTCCCGTTATTACATCACACATCACATATATAACTGCAATTTCGGAAAGATCTTAAACAGCAAAAAACCAGCCCTGGTTACAATAAGGGTGTTTTAAAATTCAGCATGAGGGTCGGGTTAAAAAAATAACCTGGCAAATGGGGTCGCAAAACTTAACACAACCTGATATACAGTTGTGGCAGCATGAATGATCAAACAGTTCATTCATGGCGGCAGCTGCAGGTAATAGGTATTGCTATACCCAAAAAATGGCTTGTTAAGTCAAATGTTATTGTATTGCCCTTACTCAACGGGAAATAAACCTTATAACTGATAACTGGTATGATTAGAACAGCACTGGAGTTTATAAAGAAAGAACTGGATGCCTATATAGTAGACAGGGAGCAGGATCCGGCCCAGTACAGCGCCGGGCATGTGGTAGACCTTAAGCCGGTGGCATTGCCCAATGGGAATGTGAATATAACCGATACCACACATATTACACTGATGCTTACCGGTGTGGATGAAGAGCACAGAGAAGGTAAGCGCCCCTATTATATGCCAACAGATGATAAGCAGTTTATCAAACTCAATCCACCGGTTGAACTGGATTTGTTTTTACTTTTTGCAGCACATAACAGCCATTACGAAACTGCCCTGCGTGACCTCGGCAGCGTAATCAGTTTTTTCCAGGCCAATCCCATATTTACCGAACAGCAGTTTCCTGCTTTAAATGCATCAGTAACCGACCCGGTAAACAAGCCCTGGCAGCTGATAGAAAGATTAAGCTTTAAACTGTACGGACTCAGTTTTGAACACCAGTTTAATTTATGGAGTATGCTGGGTACCAAATACATTCCCAATGTGATGTATAAGGTGAATATGCTCACCATATTCGATACCAAAGGCAAAGAAAAAGCCCCATCTGTAACAGAATTTAAACTTGCTGAAAATTAATGGACGGATTACAGGTAAAATACAGCGAATTATTAAGCCTTGCAGTAACACAAAAGTTCTACGAAAATGAGGTGTGCAGTAAATACACCACTGCGCCCGTGCCAGATATCGCTTTTGTACCTTCTGCCGAAACACTGGAATCAATGAAACGGCTGGGCCTCATTTTCAGGGCCACAGGTGCAAACGGAGGCTTTACGGTAATGGCCCGTACCAACGGAACGCTTGGCCCCAATGAACTGCTGCGTTTTGCACCCAAATCAGGCGATAAGCTCAGTTTTTTTGCCATCCTGCGCAACCCTGCCATGCTCAATTATAATGAACTGCCGGTAACTGCAGACAAAAGCCGGATATTTTACTTTTCCAATGAAGTAACAGACCTGGCGGCAGTACGCACCAACCTGCATCTTTCAAAACTGGCTGCTGGCGTAAGCGCTGCAGATGACAGGATAAAAAAGGCTGAAGAAATTTACCGCTACCATCACACTGCAGCAGTAGGTGCAGGAGCAGCCAAAGTAAAGCACCTGCTTACCGGTGTAGCAATTGACCCCGTTTCTGTAATTAATGATGGCGGGCAGTGCGACCTTATCTTCAACCTCAGCAGCATACCGGCAGGCAAATGCCAGTTGCTCATAAGCGCTGTAAAAACAGATGAATTTTATTATACAGGTTTAAATGCCCCCGGCCAGTTTTTTGGTGTGGTGGAGCTTAACCTTTCACCATCGCTGCCCGACAGTGATTACAGGATCACCGAGGCTGATAAAACGATACAGGCAGTAAAACCCCTGTTCACACTTACTTTCAACAACCGGAAAGTAACCTGGCGCTATACAATAAAGCTGCAGCCATCCAGCCCGCTGCACATCGACCTGGTGGCCGGCACCACACTTTTATCCCACTTAAAAATTACAACCAATGACCCTGCTGTTAAATTTACGCAACAAGCCGGTGCAACAGATACCAGCATTGTATTTCACTCGGATACAGCACTTGCATTCAGGGAAAAATATATCGCCGCCCCCGGTGTAAAACCGCTGAGCATTACATTAAAGAAAAATACCGGCCTGGCAAATGAAGCTGTGGTAAAAGCAGATCTGCAGTATCCGTCAACCAGCTCATTAGATGCCACCAATGATCCATTAATTTATTCTGATATTTTTTTAACACTTTAAATTTAAAAACAAATGGCTGTCTTAAAACTTTCCACACCCGGTGTGTACGTACAGGAAATATCCTCGCTGCCACCATCAGTTGCCGAAGTGGAAACGGCAATACCGGCTTTTATCGGCTACACTGAAAAAGCTGATAGTTTTGTGGTAAATGACCTTAAAAAAGTCGCTAATAAAATAAATAGCCTTAGCGAATTTGTACAATTTTATGGCGGCCCCGCCATGGAATCAAATGCCAGCATCACCGTGGCAGTAACTGACAACGGAAGCAGTAATTATACAGTGTCCATTACTCCGGTTGTACCAAGTGTAAGGTCATTGTACAACCTGTACTATTCCGTAAAGCATTTTTATGATAATGGCGGTGGTACCTGCTATATCATTTCAATGGAAACCTACCAAACCCCCAGCGCAGTAAGTGATACCCTGCTGCTGGAAGGGCTTGATATTGCTTATGAAATTGACGAAGTAACCCTGCTGTCCATACCGGAGTCAACAAAAGTAAATTCAGGAGCTTATGCCACCATCGTTAACAAAATGATTGCCCAGGCATCAAGCTTAAAAGATCGTTTTGCATTGATAGACCCCTTCCAGGTAACACCAAAAAACACAGCTGATCCCAATGGCAATATTGATGCCGATGCACTGATCATCAGGAATGCAAGCCTCACCGTTACTGAGAACAGGTATGCTGCTGCTTATTATCCCAACGTAACCACCACTTACGAATACAAGCATGATTTTGATGCACTGATTGTAGATACATACACATTGGGCGCTGGTGTGCTGGCAGCTTCCGTACCGGGCCATGTGGCTGGTATGACGATGGCCGCAGCCGGTGCAGGCTCAGTGTTGTACGCCAAAGTAAGGGAAGAACTGAAAAAACAATACGTGGTATTGCCACCATCAGGAGCTATTGCAGGTTTGTATACCCGTGTGGATAGCACAAAAGGAGTTTGGAAAGCCCCGGCCAACGAATCGCTGATGTCAGTAATTGGCCCCAGTCTTGCAGTTTCCAGCCGTGAGCAGGAAAACCTGAATGTTGACCCATCAGTTGGTAAATCCATCAACGTCATCCGCAGTTTCCCCGGTTATGGCACATTGGTTTGGGGCGCACGCACCCTCAATGGCAACGACAATGAGTGGAGGTACATCAGTGTACGCCGCTTCTTTAATATGGTGGAAGAGTCCATCAAAAAATCAATACAGTGGGCGGTATTTGAACCCAATACCATCAGTACCTGGGTTAGGGTGCAGGCCATGATTGAAAATTACCTCTTTCTTAAATGGAGAGAAGGCGCACTGGCAGGTGTAAAACCAGAACAGGCTTTTTACGTAAGGGTAGGTCTTGGCACCACCATGACGTCGCTGGATGTGCTGGAAGGCCGCATGAATGTGGAAATAGGTATGGCAGTAGCCAGGCCCGCAGAGTTCATTGTACTGAGCTTTACACAATTGCTGCAGCAATCATAAGCACAATGCTTCACAGGTATCAATGAAGGAAATTTAATTTACAACATTTTAAATCAATAATAAATGGCAACTTATTCTATACCGGTGTTCCACTATAAAGTATCATGGAACAACCTGGAAATCGGTTTTTCAGATGTATCGGGTCTTACGCAGGAAATACAGCCTATTGAATACCGCGACGGTCTGATGTCGGGCAACACCATTTCCCTTAAAAGGCCGGGGCTGAAAAAAGTAAACAATATCAGCCTCAAGCGGGGAATTACACAGGGCAATAATGATCTGTTTAACTGGTTCAATAACAACGGCGCACCCAATGTAGAGCGCAGGGATGTAACCATCACCCTGCTCAACGATGCAAGCGAACCCGTAATGGTTTGGGTGGCATTGCAGGCATTCCCCATTAAGTGCGAAGGTCCGGGGCTTAAAGCTACCGGCAACGACATCGCCATTGAATCAGTAGAACTGGCACATGAGGGGCTCACATTAACAGCAGTGTAAAACTATGGCAAGCTATTATCCACCTACGGGTTTTCATTTTAAAGTTGAGTTCCAGGGTGTGAGTGGTATGGAAAAAGACGAGGAGCACCGCTTTCAGGATGTAAGCGGCCTCTCTTTTGAAATAGAAACCGAAGCTTTAAAAGAAGGCGGTGAAAACAGGTTTGAATACAAACTGCCCAAACGGGCAAAGTATCCCAACCTGGTACTCAAAAGAGGGCTGCTTACCGGCAGCGCAGTACTCGACTGGATGAAATCGGCCATGAGTACTTTTTTTACAGTAGTGGTATACGATTTTAAACCGGCAGATATCATGATCACCCTGCTGGATGAAGCCGGTGAACCCGTAGCCGTATGGAACGTGGTGCAGGCCTACCCGCTTAAATGGGCTGTGTCTGATTTTAAATCAACTGAAAATACAGTAGTGGTGGAAACCATAGAGCTGGCCTATCAGTATTTTGAACGTACAATGTAACAATATATGCCGGTACAAATTAATGAAGTGATTGTAAAAACAGTGGTTGATCCCAGGCCAAGCGGTGGCAACACCACTGTGCCGGAATGCCCGCCGGCAGCCAACAGTGGCAGCGAAGCCGAAATGATACAGCAGGTACTGGCAATTATCAAAGAAAAAAAGGAACGATAATGGATAAACAAAGCGCAATAAAACTGCCCTTCAACTTAAAGATCATCCCCATTAATGACACAGGTTTTCCTATTGGCATACCGTTTCTTGCCATGTTTAATCCCGAAAACCTGGCCATCAAGGAAGACCTTGTTTGGGGTACGGAGTGCGGCCCGGGTGCTTCCGGCTCGCCCATGCATTATCAAAAAACCGGGCCACGTACCTTCACCCTGGATCTTACCATTGACGGTACCGGCGTAAATACCAACGGGGTAAAAATACCGGTAACAGCGCAGGTGGTGCTGTTCAGGGCTGCCACCACAGGGGTAAGGGGCGCATTGCACCAGCCCGCTTTTTTACTGGTACAGTATGGGCTGTTTATTTGCACCTGCGTAATGACCACTTCCACCGTTACCTACACCATGTTTGATATGTTTGGCCTGCCGATAAGGGCTAAAATCAACGCCTCCTTTACTGAGCATACAGTTAAAGGCCTGAGCGATGTACTGGGCATGCTTTCATCACCCGATCTTACCCACCGAAAAGTGGTGCAGGACTGGGATATACTTCCATTGATGACGCACCTGGTGTACAACAAACAGGAATATTACCTGCAGGTAGCAAAAACAAACAGGCTCAAAAATTTCAGGAAGCTCGAAACAGGTACCACACTCATATTTCCACCAATCAGCAGTTGACAACAATATAAAGTAAAAAAATGGGCTCAGGGTTAACTCCATCAACAGGACCGGCAACAGGCAACGTGGTAGCACGCAAGGTGTTTATCAACGGTACAGAGCTGAGTAATGAAATCACAGTACAACAGCTTACCGTTAATAAAACATTCAATAAGATTTCCTATGCCAAAATCGTATTTGCAGATGGTACCGTGGCAAGCAGGGATTTTGTACTAAGTAATGATGATCAATTCAAACCCGGCAGCGAAATAAAAATACAACTGGGTTTCGACGGGCATCCTGAAACTGTTTTTGAAGGCATCATCATCAAACACGGAATAAAAATAAGGCAGGTAGGCTCATCGCTGCTGATGATTGAAGCAAAAGACAAAGCCATTAAACTTACCGGGGCAAGAAACAGCCAATATTTCATCAAAAAAAAGGACAAGGATATTATTACGGAGCTTGCCACAGGGCTGAATACTGATGGTGTGGAAGCCACAGATTTTGAACATGAGCAGCTTGTGCAGTTTGAAGCCAATAACTGGGATTTTATCTTAACAAGGGCAGAAGCCAACAGCATGCTGGTGTTTACCGATGATGGCAAACTGATAGTAAAAAAACCTGTGGTGGCAGCCCCGCTGTTTACCGCTACTTACGGGCAGAACATCTGGGAGTTTGAAGCAGAAATGGATGCCCGCAGGCAGGTACAGAGCGTAACAGGCCACAGCTGGGATTATACGCAGCAGGCAGCAGAAGATTCTGCAACAGGCACTTCTGACTTTGCTGAAACGGGTAACCTTTCCTCCACCGATATCGGCACCGTGCTTGGGTCTGTTGTCAACCTCAATCACAGCGGTCATCTTACACAGGACCAGCTGCAGCAATGGGCCGATGCCTACGCCATGCGCAATAAATTATCCAAAGCCATCGGCAGGGTACGCATACAGGGTAATGCCGCTGTAAAACCCGGCAGCACCATCACGCTGGCAGGCGTGGGCGACCGGTTCAATGGCAATGTATATGTTACCGGCGTAATGCACCATTTTGAAGGATCCTGGCAAACCGATATACAGTTTGGCTGGCGGGAAGATTGGTTTTACAAAAGGGAAGACCTGATGGAAAAACCTGCAGCAGGCTTGCTGCCCGGTGTAAATGGGCTGCTGATAGGAACGGTGATAACTGTGGCAGATACTGAGCAGGGCGGCCAGTACCGGGTAAAGGTAAAAATACCCTCCATCACATCGGGCAACGAAGGCATATGGGCAAGGGTGGCCACACTGGATGCAGGGGCAGACAGGGGCATCTATTTCCGGATGCAGGCCGATGATGAAGTGGTACTCGGTTTTTTAAGCGACGATCCCAGGGAACCCATCATACTCGGTTGCCTGCACAGCAAGGATACACACAAATCGCCCTTTGCCGATACCACCGACAGTGTGCAGGAATTCGGCATTGTTACAAAAGAAAAACTAAAAATTATTTTTGACGATACCAATAAGAAACTCACGGTAAGCGCACCTGTGGGGGAGCAGGCAAAAACTTTTATCATTGATGGCAGCGGCGGCACTATGGAGATGAAGGATGAAAACCAGAACAGCATTAAGATGGACAGTTCGGGCATCACCATAGATGCAGGGCCCGGAATGGTAACAGTAAAAGGTTCAACAATAAAACTGAATTAAGCATATGCCCGCAGCAGCAAGAGCAGGAGACAATCACACATGCCCGATGGCCAATCCAAATGGCAGCCCCCACACGGGCGGGCCGGTGATGCCACCAGGCGTACCTACCGTATTAATTGGCGGTATGCCCGCTGCTGTAATGGGGGATATGTGTACCTGCGCCGGACCACCGGACAGTATCACAAAAGCGTCGGCTACGGTGCTGATAGGCGGTAAAGGAGCAGCAAGACAGGGGGATACCACGGCTCACGGCGGTTCAATAGTGGCAGGATGTGCCACAGTATTGATTGGCGGATAACATTGATCACATTTAAGAAAAATAAATCATGCAGGAAAAAATTGATCGTTCATTTCTGGGAACAGGCTGGGGCTTTCCCCCCACATTCCGCCGTGAATGGTACGGCCTGGAAATGCTGAGTGGCAAAGAAGATATTGAAAGCAGTATCCACATCATATTGTCCACTGTTACAGGCGAAAGGGTAATGCTGCCCACCTTTGGGTGCAACCTGCAGCCGCATGTGTTCGACCAGATGACGCCACCCAATATAGCTATGATACAAAAAATCGTATTTGAAGCACTGGTGTTTCATGAGCCGAGGATCATCGTGGGGGAACTTACGTCAACACCCGACCATAACAGGGGCGTGTTGAACATTGATATCCCATATACCATCATTACCACCAACACCAGGTATAATTATGTGTATCCGTTTTACATGAACGAAGCCACCAATATCGAACATGGATAACAGGTGAATGTGAAGCGTGTAAAAGCAACCCTCATTAAAACACCCATTGATCAAATTTAACACAAATAGAAATGAGTAACTGTCATTGCAATTCTGATATTATCCTGGATGGGTCAGGCCAGTTGGGCCGCTACCTCAAGGCGCTGGATCCGGCTTATGCACCCATTGATGATCGTTCGATAGAAGACCTGCTGCTGTTTGCCAAGCGCTATGCCGGGCAGATACGGTTTTATGATATACCCGGCAGCAGCATCAACGATGGAGTGAAGCCGGAAAAACTGAACTGGAGAGAATTTTTCAGGAGAGATATGGCAGTAATAGCCGCTTCGGTAGCAGTGCTCGATATCAGCAATATTAAAAAGGAATATGATGAATTGCGGGAAAGGATAGACGCTGACCCCTCATCAGAAAAACTGGCAGCTGCCTTTGCCCTGAGCATCAGTATGGCCACCCGTATTGACAGGTGGTATACAGTAGCCATACCCGGCAATCCCCTCCGTAACGATCTTGACCTGGCCATCAATTCACACCTGCGCTTGCAGGTAAAGCGCATCATGGCTTATGAAGACGGGTATAAATTCGCTGATTCAAAAAATCCGCTCCAGCTTGACTTCTCAGGTATTGAGAATGATGAAACATGGGGATTAAAAGACGCTGTTGACCCCGATGCTTCCATTTACCAGGGAGCTTCGCTGGATGATAAAATAAGAAATGCCGCTCTGTATGCGGATGAGATATTCAATGATTTCTTCAGCACCCTGCAGGGCTTTGTAGACAAAGGACCGGGTTACATGACTTTTGCCCTGGAACAATACCCGGCACACCAGCCGCACATGGCCCTTTTCATCGCCTTTCTGCAAATTTTTAAACTGGCACAGGAACAGATGAATGGCCTTACAGGCAGAATGCTCGATTTTTATTACAAGGAAGTATTGCAGTTAACACCAAAAGATTCCATACCCGACAAAACACATGTAATTTTTGAGCTGGCTAAGGATATTGCACAGTATGATATACCGGCCGGCACTGCCTTTTCTGCCGGCAAAGACGCATCCGGTAAAGAGCAGGTGTACAAATCAGCAGCTGATTTGGTAGTGAACCAGGCTAAGGTAAAAGAACTGAAAACGATTTTTATTGACAAGCAGGACCCGGTTGCACCAAAAAGAACCAGGTCCATTCGTGGAATATATGCCAGCCCTGTGGCCAACTCTGCCGATGGATATGGTACAGCATTTACAGAAGCCAATCCCAAGTGGCCCACTTTTGGTAAAGGTTTGTCAGCAGATACAGAATCGGCCAATATTTGTAAAAGCATTGATGCCATTAAAGAAAACCTGCTTACAGCACCCGCAGTACAAACAGGGTTTGCCATAGCTTCACCCCAATTGGTATTACGGGGAGGCAAAAGATTGATCGCCTTAAAAGTGCCGGGCATAAGCGCCATTGTTGGAAATGCAATAACAGCCCTGTTTAACAAGCCAATCGAAATATGGCTTACCGGCGAAAAAGAATGGATTAAGGTGGACAAGGCAATGCCCGTTGCCGATCTTACTAAATTTGTAATGATGCTTGCGCTGGGGTACAGCGTTTTTCATCCGGATACAGATGAGGTTGAAACATCTTATTTTGTAGATGGCGAAAATGACATCATCTATGTATACCTGCCCATTGCAGAAAAGGCAATAGTGCCCTATGATGCAAAACTGCACACCGGTTATAATTACAAAACCGCTCATCCTGTAATGCAGGTAATGCTCAATGAAGCGATGCGGATTGATGAGGAACTGTACAATACCATTAAAGCCACCAATGTGTCACTGGAAGTAAGGGTAGGCTCAGTAAACCCCACAAGAGAAGTAAGAAACCAGTTGGCAGAACAATACAAGATATTTATTCCGGAATACAACTTTGACGGGCTGGAAACAGTAGTTATACAAAATGCCGAAGGATTGTTTCCTTCCGACAAACCATTCAATCCTTTTACACAATATCCCGGCCCGGGTAAATCATTGTACATCGGCAGTGAGGAAGTATTTAATAAACCTTTGGGCAAATTGGCTGTAAGCATCAAACGCACCCAGCAGGACATACAGCAGGACAATGGCATTAAAGATATGGCAGCTGAAGAAATCAAGTTCAAAGCCACCACCATTGATTATTCAAAGCCTTATGGTGTAAGCGTATTAACCAACAGAAGCTGGAAAGCTGTGAGTACTTTACACGGAACTGATTTTAGCCAGCCCGAATTAACAGAAAATATCCTCAACCAGGCAAAGCGGAATGCAGCCGGTGGCCCTCCCGAAATTACCCCGCTGTTACTTGGCCGCACACCTATAGAAACCGTTACAGAATATAAAAACCAGTCAGCAAAAGGATTTATAAGAATTGATTACCTGCTGCCACTCTATAAGTATGGTACATCCACCATGCAGGCAAGCCAGGAACTGGCCCCCCGGGAGGAAATAAAAGAAATAAGTGTTAATTATCACTCTGTACTGGCACAATTAGACAGTGCCATCGACCAGCTCTTTCATGTGTATCCCTTTGGCGTGGTGGAAACTTATTTTGGTACTGCAGCAGCCCCGGTTAAAAGCCAGGCACTTACCAAAAGCAGCGATACATCTTTTGCTGCATTGGATAAACAAAAAGGGAACCTGCTGGTAAATGCCAAAAACTTATTGCTCCCTCAATATACATTCCTTGATACCTACAGCGCCTATTCCAGCAGTGGAAAGGCGGGCACACAGGGTATTACGGCAATTCCAAAAAGGGATTTGCTCAGTAATCTTGTGCTTGCTTCAAGCGGGGTAAGGGAAGCTGTAGAAGGCGGTAATAACCAGTACTCCAATAAACTCCAGGAGCAGGGCATGCTCTTTATCGGCCTCGAAAAAGCGATGCCGCTGCAATCCCTTTCCCTGTTGTTTCAGTTTGCTGAGGGAAGTGCAGAAGATGAAGACAATGACCCGCCGGTGATTCACTGGAGCTATCTCACCAATAACGAATGGAGGCCATTGCGTGGCGAAGATATTGTGTCGGATGGCACTTACGGATTTCAAACAACCGGTATTGTAAAACTTAATATTCCCGCAGATGCTACCAATAATAATACCATCATCACAGAAGGGCTTCACTGGTTCAGTGTAAGTGTAAGCGAAAATGCACACCGCATCCCCCAGCTCATCAATGTAGTTACGCAGGCTGCCGAACTGGTGTTTGAAGACAACAACAACGACCAGAAACATTTTGACGCAGCATTGCCCGCAGGCAGCATTACCAAGCTGGCAGTAAAAGTGGCCCAGGTGAGTAAAGTGGAACAGCCCTTTGCTTCATTTGATGGCAAGCACAAAGAGGTAAGCAAAGAATTTTATACCAGGGTAAGTGAGCGCCTGCGGCATAAGGGCAGGGCCATCACCAGCTGGGATTATGAGCACCTGGTACTCGACAGGTTTCCATCCATATACAAAGTAAAATGCATTACCGCCACAGATCCCAATTGTCTTTGCCGCCAGGAGGATACTGCAAAAAAAACCAGGCAGGTATTCAAAGCTTTCCATTTTCCTGCCAATTTACCCAAGGCCCAAACCGACACCCTTTTGGCAGAAATCAACAATGCCTTGAACAGCAATAAAAAACTGCTGATTGAAGTAGTTTTTTATTCGCCGGTAGAATATGAAATTACCGATGCTGTAAAGGAAATTTTCCGAAAGAGTTTTGCATCCACTTTTCCGGGTATTGATTTTAAGAGGTTTACGTTTGTGGTAAGCTCAGAAATTGCGCCGGACACTTCCGATGCAGTGCTGTACCTGCCCGTTGAAGCTGCCTGCTGCGGCCCGCAGGTAGCGCCCGGCCATGTATTGCTGGTACCCATTGCCAATTTAAAAAACCGCAACTCCATCAACCCGCTGCAGCCCAAAACAAGCCGCCGAATATTGCTTGAAATAGAGGAGTACCTGAAAAAACTCACTTCACCTTTTGTAAAAGTACATGCCAAAAACCCTGTGTACGAGCAGGTGATTGTTGGCTTCAGGGTGCAGTTTTATACAGGTACCGATAAAGGGTTTTACCTTAAAAAGCTCAACGAGGAAATTGTACAATACCTTACTCCCTGGGCTTTTGATGAAAATGCCGACGTGCAGTTCGGACAGAAAATATATGCTTCCTCCATTATCAATTTTATAGAAGAGCGGCCTTATGTTGATTTTATTACTGATTTTGTAATGGGTGTGTGCAAGGATGAATGCTGCAAGCCGGCAGCTGCCCCGGCAACAAGACAGATACAGCCCATGCGTGAAGCCGCTGACGCTGTTGCAATAAAGACAACGGGTATAAAGATGGAAAAAGAAGCAGTACTGGAACAGGTCTCCAGGAATGCCATGTTCAGCAATATGAAAACAGCTGCACCCGCAGCAGCTGCTGCTGTAAAAGCCAGGGGCGTAGTATTTGATGAAAAAAAGGGAAACGGTATAGCTGGTGCAAAAATTACCATAAAAGGAACGGCAACCAGTGTTAGTACAGTAACTGACGGAAGTTTTAATATTGCACTCGACCCGGCCACAGCAATACTTGTGGTGGAAGCTGCAGGGTACAATACGATTGAAATGGCTGCCGCAGGTGCAACGGAATTTAAAATAGGTATGTCGCTGGCAACGGTTGCTGCAAAAACAAAAGGAGTTGTAACAGACGCCAAAACAGGCGCTGCATTACCCGGGGCCACAGTATTGGTAAAAGGAACAACCGTAAGTGCAACAACCGGACCAGATGGCAGTTTTTCAGTTGCCGCTGACCCGTTCAAAGCAGTACTTACTGTGTCATCTATTGGCTACAGCCCTGTTGAAATACCTGTTGCAGGCAAAACCGATTTGCAAATTGCACTTACCCCAAAAACAGTAGAATTAACCGAAGTAGTGGTGGTTACGGGAAAAAGGGAATCAATAGCCGAAATACTTGCTGGTATCTGTGGTTGCAGCGACCTTGAAACTGCAATAGGCGAGGGCGCTTCCACAAAAGGAGAAATAGTAGCCAGGCCATCCACCGCAAGGTCAATACTGGTATCGGTGCCGCAGCATGTAATTATCCCTTACACTGCACCGGTAAAAGAAACACCCTGCGAGGTACGTAAGAAAAATAAACCAGCCCCGGCAGCAGAAGCCGCACCGCCCAAGCCCCCCGTGGCCCAGGAGATAAAGCCCAAGCCTACAGGTGAAGTAAAACCAGCACCAGCGCCCGTGGCAGAAAAACCAGTAGAAGAACTAAAAAAAGGCAGCGATACCATTAAAACAGATACCGCAATAAAAGACAGTAAAAATACAGCTGAAACAAAAATACGAACAGATGTACCAATAGCCAAAGATGATGTGATACTTGCTAAACCCGATACAGGTACGGTAAAAGCAGATGTAACAACTTTAAAAACAGATGTGCTGACTGCAAAAACCGACCTGGTTACATCAAAAGCAGATATAGCGACTGCAAAAACTGATGCAGATATAACTGTAAAAGCAGATACTAAACTTGCAGATGCAATAACAGTAAACCCGGATATAAAGTTATCCGATACCATTAAAACACTGCCTTTGCAGGATAAAAAAATTACTGAGCTGGCTGATAAATTAATAAAACCTGTTGAGTTCATTAAAAAAGAAGTGCCCGGTATTACAGGCTTGGCGGGCTTGTCAGCAACCCGGCTGAAAGGGGCAGCACCAGCTAAGAAAGCAGCTGCAAAAGATACGAAGAAGGCAGCAGGAAAAACCAAAGCTGCAGATGCTGATAAACCAAAGAAAAACAATAAGTAATTAACAGATTGATCAGTATTACGGATAAAAAATTAAATTATGTCAGAAACTGTTTCATTGATAAAAGATAACCCGCTGTTACCGGCAGAAGACTATGCCGCCATGCGTAAACAGGGTTTTAAAGATATTGAAAAACTCGGGCATGCCATCTGGACGGATTACAACAATTCTGATCCCGGCATCACCATTCTTGAGGCGGTAATTTATGCCATCACCGACCTTGCTTACCGCACTGGTTTTGAAGTGAAAGATTTGCTTACTCCGGAGCATTTAACAGATGATACCTGGAAGCAGGTTTTTTATACGGCAAGGCAGATATTGCACAACAGCGCCCTCACCATTACCGACTACCGCAAAATGATGGTGGACATTAAAGGGGTGCGCAATGCATGGATAGAGCCATCCAGAGAATATGAAGTGCCGGTCTGGATAGATTACAACTATTTTGAAAAACGTAAAGATGCCGGCTGCGGATGTGATGACAGCGCTCCAAAAACCTGCTTTGGTAAAACAGGATTGGAACCCTCCACCGAAGAAAAAGCTGCCGCCTTTAAAGCTGCAAAAAAAACCGAAACACAGGAAAAAATAAATAAGTATACTGCTGAATTAAAAAAGGTGGAAGATGCGCAGCAGGAAATAAAGGAGAAACTAAAAAATGAAACCGACCCCTTCACCATCATGGAGCTGAATGCTTCACTGGAAAAGATAAAAAAGCGCTACACTATTATCAGGTCAAAACTTTCTGCGCTGCAGGATGACCTGAAAATAATCAGCGAAATGCCCGGTTTCATCCCGTCCAAAATCATTGAATTTGAAGGGCTCTATAATGTGATGGTGGAATATGAAGAAGATGTGCTGCAGGATGATACCCGGGAAGAAGTCAGGCAGCAGGTAATACAAAAACTGTCGAAGCACCGCAACCTTTGCGAAGATTTTTTAACGGTAAATGCGGTGGAGTATGTCGATTTTGGCATAGGAGCTTCCATTGCGCTGGAAGAATATGCCGATGCAGATACCGTACTGGCTGAAATATTCTTTATCATCTACAAATACTTTACGCCTTCCATTCCTTTCAATACCATAGAACAGATGCTGGATAAGGGATATGAAATTGATGAGATTTTCGAGGGTCCGGCATTGCGCCATGGTTTTATCGAAAACAGTGCCATCGAAAATACCGACCTGTTCAGGGATATCCGCCTCTCTGATATCATCAATGAAGTGATGGACATAAAAGGGATCAAAGCCATCACCTACCTTCATCTTCCTTTCACTGATTTTAATGATCCTGCCGGGGCCAAACAGTATTTTAATGAGTGGGTAAAATACCTGCAGGACGAAAGGAAGATTGCCCGCATTGTTCCGGCCATGTCAAAAGTGATTTTCTGCAAACAGCGGGATATAATTACCTATAACACCGGTGCAGCTTCCGATAAAAGGCCGGAGCGTATGCTCAAATTGTTCCGTGACCTTAAAACGGCTGAGCGCAAATACAAGCTGGAAGATATCTCACTCGACCTGCCAATGCCCATCGGTGAAAATATGGACCTGGAAAGTTACTATCCGGTAACCTGGTCGCTGCCCATGTGCTATGGTGTAAGCGACCGTGCCGGGCTTCCGGGAGATGCAGATGAAAAAAGAAAAGCACAGGCATTGCAGTTGAGGGGGTATATGCTGTTTTTTGAACAGCTGCTGCTCAACCACCAGGTACAGCTCAATCACCTGAGAGATATTTACACAATGGATGATACCATTACCAAAACCTCTTATACCAAGCCACTGGCTGAGTACTCAGGAGAAGGTGAAATTCACAGCCAGAAAATACTGCTGGACGGTTTACTGGTTGATTATGGCAATCATGGCAGTGCTCATTTTGACCAGTTACTCAGCGACTTCGCTCATGTGCTGCAGAACCTGGCAGAATCTCCCGAACTCTTTAAGCAGAGAAGAAACCGTTTCCTTAATCACTTCCTTGCAAGATTCAGTGAGGATATGACTGAGTATGAAGCAATTAACCGCTGGCTGGTGCCCGATAAGGTAGATGAACGCCTGATAAAAGACAAAACCAGTATCCTTAAAAATGGCGAGTATTACAAAATAAGCAGCAACAGGGGCCGCGGATATGACTATACAGCTCCTGCTTTTTGGGATACTACCAACGTATCCGGGCTGGAAAGAAGGGCTGGCCGCCTGCTGGGTTTCAGTAATGTACAGCGGCACACACTGGCTCCGGATTTTATTTTTGCAGAGCCGGTAATGGAACTGAACGCAAAAAAACAACCCGAACAAAAAAAGAATAAAAAGGACCAGCCGGTAAGTGTAATAAAAATTGTTGAGCCTGATAACAATGAGCAGGTATTGTTTACCAGTGTGGAAGTGACCGATGGCTGCTGTGTGGAGCTGCTGATGAATGAGATCATTGCACATGCCGGTGAGCGCCGCAACTTTAAGTTTCATGATGAGCTGAACCAGCGGGCCAGGAAAACAGCCGGGCCGGTGGGTAACTTCTGGTTTGAATTGTGGGACGGTACAGATATAGAAACAGCTGTGCTCCTGGGCAGCAGCAGTCACTTTGAAAGAAAAGAAATGCGTGACAAAGCTTTCAGGGAACTGCAGCAAGCCATCACACGCATTAACCGCAACGAGGGCATGCACCTGGTGGAGCATACCCTGCTCAGGCCCAAACTGGATGAAGTGCTGGATGAAGTAAATTCAGTGATACCCGTATCCTTTTTAAATGTATGCCTCGATAAATGCGACCTGGGAATTGGCCTGGGTGAAGGCACAGAAGTACCCTTGTACAGGAAGAAGGTTAGCAGGCTCCCGGCTGAAAAATGCTACGACAAAATGCCTTGGATACTGCAGTATATGCGCTACAACAGTACAACAAAAAAATACGACCAGTCATTGCTGTTTCAGCAGGTATTCCCCAACAATGCCGAAACGGTATTGCTCAAATTCAGGCGCTATACCTCCATGGCTCAGCGTGTACGTGATTTGCAGGAATACGGATCAGAAAGGATCAATTATACAATTGTATCCAATGAAGCCGGTGAAGAAGGCAAATTGAAATACAGTTTTATCATTAATGGTGATGATGACAAAGTGCTGGCACAAAGCCCCTTTGTATTCAACAAAAGGATACCCGGTAAGCCGGTACCCGAAGATGATATTGAGAATGAAATAGCGCAACTGATGGAATGGTTGGGTAATGAAATGGACTGGTACTGCGAAGCAAACCCCTGTGATAATGATGAAGATGCTTACTCATTCCGGGCAACTGTAGTATTGCCCTGCTGGCCAAAGCGACTGCGGGATGCCACTTTCAGGAACCTCGTTGAAAAAACCATTCATGCACAGGCACCGGCACATACCGGCATCCGCATTGTGTGGCTGGGTATTCCCGAAATGATACGTTTTGAAACAGCCTACTGCAGCTGGCTCGAAGAAATGTCGCTCACAGAAATGCCCTCTTACGAAAAAGTAAACCCGCTGGTGGAAGTGCTGAATACACTAAAACCCTGTGGCGTTTGTGAAGATGATTGCGGGGGACAAAAAATCAGGGATGAAGGCAGTAACATAAAATAACCCGCTAAGGTATACCATGGCACACATAATCAACAGGCTGCAGTTTGAAATGAATTGTCCGGATGAGGAACAGGCCCTGAGTGTGCGCCATAATTTTGCACAAACACTGCAACCGCAGATAACCTCAGCAATTGAAAAACTCTGCTCAAAGTATGTACCCGCCAACGAATGGCTGCAAATAGGTACAATTGAGGTGGATATGGGCCAGTTGAGCCCTGATGAGTTCAGCAGCAGTTTTGAAAAGATATTTTTGTACAGGTTTGAAAAGGAACTGGTTGCAAAACTATCAGGTATACCGGCTGAGCAGCGCAGTAATTCTGCACAGCAGTCAAAACTGGGATTGCTGCAGCATTTTTTGCTCAAGGGTGTTTTGCCATGGTGGGCAGATGAAGCTGAAATAAACCTTGATGATGTTTGCAGCGACGTGTTTGCACACTCACAAAAACAGTTGTTATCGTTTTTTTTACATCAAAAGAACAATACAATTGTATGGAAGCGTGCTGCATTTCAGTTCAGCAAAAAAACAAGGAGCAGCCTGCTGGAACTGTTTAAGCCTTTGGCCACAGCTAAAAAAGTGCTGGATGAAATGATAACAGCAATTGTAAAGGAAATAAGTACTTTGCAACACGAACAAAAAGCCGAAGCACTCTCCATACTCCGGCACCGGGCAGATGACACATCACTCACTGTAATTGAAAATGCCCCCGCCTTTTTTGCAGCAGGTACAAATCAGCAGGAAGTGAAAAGCACCGGAATAGCAGCAATCACCCGGTTTTTTTCAGCAAATCCCCTGGTGTATGAATTGATTAAAAAAGCAATCAGCAGCGTGGCCGGCAGCATACAAATAGGGTACAGCAATGACAATGAATATCATATTGAAGGCAATGCAACCGCAGCGCAGGCAGATAAAAATATTGAAGCAGTAACTTATAGTGAAAATGCAGGCAGCATATTGCAGCAGGAAGAGCAGCAAAATAGGGAGGAAGATGCAGATGAAAATGGTACAGAAAAATTACTGGCAAAACATGCCGGTATCATACTGCTGGCGCCTTTTCTCAACCCGTTTTTTACAAACCTTGGATTATTACAGGCCAATCAGTGGGTAAGCCATGAAGCACAGGTAAAAGCAGTGTACCTGCTGAAGCACCTTGCAGATGGCGGTCAGCAGCACCCTGAGTACCAGCTGGTACTGGAAAAACTGCTTTGTGGTATGCCCATTAACCAGCCACTGGAAGCCGCCCCGCCATTTACGCCAAAAGAAATGGAGGAGGCTGAAGCACTTTTGCTGTCAGTACTGGAACACTGGAAGCAGTTAAAAAACACTTCAGTAAAAGGGCTGCAGGAGTCGTTTTTCAAAAGAGACGGCATCATTACAAGCAAAGACAGCAACTGGCTCCTGCAGGTGGAGCGAAAAACTGTTGATGTACTTTTAGACAGTATACCCTGGGGATTTTCTACAGTAAGCCTTACATGGAATGAATACATAATTTTTACAGAATGGTAAACGGACAATTAAATATGGCAGACAGTGCGGCCGGTACAAGGGTTAATGGCAGTGCCAAAACCATTACCGAAGAAAATGCTGCCAGTCTTGCAAATGAGATTACCTGGTTTGCCAGGGTTGTCAATGAAAGGCTGAACAGTTATTTTGGGGAAGAGGGCATTGCCATGCAGGAACAAAAGCAGGAAGACTGGCTTGGCAAGCTTTTTAATGCAAATGGAAATGGTACAGTATCACAACCAGCGGACAATGAAAATATACCCGCCGCAGTTACGGCTGATATACAGCCGCCCGATTTAAGTAATGACAGCTCTGTATATGCAGGATTTGTAAAGTATTATCAACTCAGTACATCCGAAAGGCTGTTGCTGATGCTGGCCCTGGTACCTTACCTGCAGCCACACCTGCTGGATGTTTTTTTCTCACCCAATAAAAAATCGGGGCGGGGATTTACGGAGTTTGGCGGCATCAAAGGCAGCAGGCACGGAGGTTTTATACCTACCATTGAAACAGCTTTATTTATCCTGGCAGCCAACGACCTGGCACAGCGCTTCAGGTTGTACAAGCTGTTTGAGCCGGATCATGTGTTTATAGCACATGGCATTATCATGCTCGACCAGGGCAATGCAGGCAACGAACCATTTTACAGCAGCTCCATAAGCATATCCGAAGAATACGTGGATTTTTTTACTACCGGCAACCTGCGTAAGCCACAGTTCAGTATGGAGTTTCCTGCCAAGCGGCTAGCCACACAAATGGAGTGGACCGACCTGGTGGTGGATGAATTTACCATGCGCCAACTGGATGAACTGAGGATATGGCTGGAGCACAGCCCCAGGCTCTACAAAGACTGGGGCATGAGCAAAAAACTAAAGCCGGGCTACAAGGCATTGTTTCACGGTTCTCCGGGTACCGGTAAAACAGTAACAGCCGCCCTGCTGGGTAAGCTGTACAACCTGGATGTATACAGGGTTGACCTGTCGATGGTTATATCAAAATACATCGGCGAAACGGAAAAAAACCTGGAGAAAGTATTTAAAAAAGCTGAGAACAAGAACTGGATACTTTTTTTTGATGAAGCAGATGCCCTGTTTGGCAAACGCACCGGCATTACGGATGCGCATGATAAATATGCCAACCAGGAAATAGCTTACCTGCTCCAGCGGCTCGAAGATTATCCCGGCCTGGTAATACTGGCTTCCAATATGCGCAATAATGTGGATGAAGCATTTACCCGCAGGTTGCAGTCCATCATACATTTTCAAAAACCGCAGGCCAGGGAGCGTTTCCGTTTGTGGGACAATGGTTTTAGTGCCGCCTGCACCAAGCCATCCCCGGAAGAGCTGGAATATATTGCCCAGCAGTACGAACTATCCGGTGGCTCAATCATGAATGTGGTGCAGTTTGCCTCCTTGCAGGCGCTCAGCAGAAACGACAGGGTGGTTACGGTGGATGATTTACTGAAAGGGATAAAAAATGAATACAATAAAGAAGGCAAAACAATCTGATAAACAAACCGGGGGTGCACAAAAAAGTGAATAAGGCCCGGTTTAAAATCAGCGTTCAGTAAGCAATAAATTTGTTTTATGGCAAAGGACAGAATGCAGGGGAAAAAAACAGGCGATAATGAAGCAGCTGCGGTGAGTGCGGCGGTGGCAGTGCAATGCAAATTGGCTATAGGCGCTGTAAACGATCCCCTGGAAGCAGAGGCCGATGCCATGGCTGACCAGGTAATGCAGATGCCGACCCCTCAGTCAGTTGTGAGATCTGCGCCGGGCCAGGTACAGCGCAAATGTGCTGAATGTGAGGAAGAAGAAGCGGTACAGCGGAAGCCATTGGCTTCTTTTATTCAAAAAAAAGGTGGCGAAGCAGGTGTGGCAGCCAGTGATGGAGTTAGCAGTAAGATAAACAGCTCAAAGGGCAGTGGCAGCAGCATGGACAGCTCCACGCAATCCTTTATGGAAAGCCGCTTTGGTACAGACTTTTCCAACGTTAAAATTCATACCGGTACCGATGCAGTGCAAATGAGCCGTGAATTGAATGCACAGGCTTTTACGGTAGGCAACGATATTTATTTTAATAGCGGTAAATACAACCCTTCATCGGATAGTGGCAGGCATTTGCTGGCACATGAATTGACGCATACTGTACAGCAATCAGGCGGCATAGGCAGAAAAATTCAAAAGCGGGATATGATGTTTGACCCTGCGGTAATTGCCGTGCAGTTGAGGGATGCCATGCAGGGGCTGGGTACCGATGAGGAAGCCATTTATGCTGCACTTGCAGGCCGTACTTCTGCGCAATCGGAAGCCATTGCCGCAGCCTATCTTACACTCACGGGCAGGGCTTTACAGGCCGACCTGGAAGATGAACTGACAAGAGGAGAACTGCTTCATTTGGCCCAGTACGGGCAGTTAAGTGATGAGAACAATACACCCGAAAACAGGGCCGCCGCAGTAGCCATACAGCTAAAAGATGCAATGGAAGGTTGGGGTACAGATGAAAATGCCATTTATGTGGCGCTGCAGGGCAGGAGCCAGGCAGAACTGGCATTGATCACAACGGCTTATCAAAACCTTACCTCCCGCAGCCTCATGGCCGATCTGCAGGATGAATTGACAGAGGATGAAATGAACATTGCCAGGAGCACTATGGGATTGCCACCTGTATTGAGAGAAACAGATACAGAGTTGGGGATGCTGTCGATGGGCAACTTCGATTTCAATTTTACCAACTGCGCCATTGAAATAGAGGTAAGGGTAAAGTTTCAGTTTACAAGCGATATTGTACAGGCCGATCAATCTGCATTTAAAACCAGGTTTATCAATGCGGTGCACAGCAAATGGCAGCACAGCGGGTACAAACTGGTTGGCGGTACCAGCTGCCCCTGCGAAGACATACCCATTAACGTAAATGTAGTGGAAAACAATTCCAACTATCATAAAGTGGTGGATGTGGAAGACAAAACAGACAACGACAGGCGGCCAATGGTAGCCCGGGATATTAACGTGAATCTTCATACAGATGACGATACTTTTATGCATGAATTTGGTCATGTACTTGGTTTGTATGATGAGTACGACGGTGGTTTCTGGGAAAACATCATGTTCTGGCACCGCAACCGTCCCGATGATCCCGGCAGCCTCATGAATGGACTAAACCCGGATGGTACTGGCAATTCAGAAGCCGGTTTGCGGCCACGCTTTTTTGAACATTACCAACGCATGGCCAACCGCACAGCATCAGCCAATTGCAATTATATTATAACTAATTAATTGTCGCAGCAAACAGCCATATCGCCCCAGGTACAAACCGCTGCAACGGCAGATAACAAAACCATGCCTGCACAGGAACCAATAAGGGAGGAAATTTATAAAGAATCCCTGCAGGGCATGTCCATTCAGCGCAAACTCGCTATTGGTGATGCAGACGATCCTCTGGAACAGGAAGCCGATGCCGTGGCCGACAACATCATGCGCATGCCGGAGCAACATTTTATACAGCGAAAATGCGCCCATTGCGAAGAAGAAGAGCAGGTGCAGCGCAAACCATTGGCATCCTCCATCACTCCATTCATACAAACAAAAGGAGCAGATGGCGGCACTGCAAGTAATAGCGTCACTAATCAAATAAACACCACAAGGGGCAGCGGCAGCAGCATGGACAGGCCCACGCAATCTTTTATGGAAAGCCGCTTTGGTACAGATTTTTCCAATGTAAAAATTCATACCGGTACCGATGCTGTGCAAATGAGCCGGGAATTGAATGCACAGGCTTTTACGGTAGGCAATGATATTTATTTCAACAGCGGCAAATACAATCCATCTTCTGACAGCGGTAAGCATTTACTGGCGCATGAGCTGACGCATACGGTGCAGCAGGAAGGAGGCATGGCCCTGGCCAAAACAAATTTAATTCAGTGTGACAGACTTGATACTGTGGCTGCCGCAGAAGCCGCTGCCGGCAATACAGCACTTCAGACAGCACTTAGCCGGTCAATAAGGGCTTTACGCCCATTCAGTTTCTCCACGAGCAGCCTGGAAGGTACATCCAGAATTACAGTACGACAGGGAGAGGGGATTCAGATAACATCAAACGCATCAATTACAGGAAGTACAGCAGCAACTGGAACATATGATATTAACCTCATTCAAGACGTTTTGGGGTCAGATATTGATCACACAGCCCGAACGTTTACCATTGGCACCCCCGGCTCACACACCTGGAATGGTTTGCCCGCCGGAAATTATTACCTGAGGTTCAGTAAAACAGTTAGTGGTGTACTGGCGGGTGATGTATGGATAGACGTATTGTCTGGTGCAGGCTCTCTGCCGGTAGCAGGCAGGGCTGCAGACAGTTTTGAAACCTCAACAGGATTAGCAATTGGTGCAGCAGCCCCTGGTGTTACTATTTCAGGAGTTGCTTACGGACAGTATGTACTTCGCAGTGAGCCGGTGCCCAATTCCTTTATCTTTGGCAGGTTGCCAGGTACACCAACAAGTATTACTGTACTGGATAAGAGGGCACTCAGCAGGGATGGAAGCAATAATTGGTATAAGATACAATTCAATCCCCCCGGTTTGTTCACCACGCTGGCCCTGAGTGTCCCTCCTGCTATCGGAGGCGGGCTTGCAAGAGACATGTACAACAACCAGCAGGCATGGGTAACTGAAACAGCACTCAAGTTGTACATACCTTATACATCATTACTGGCCCAGATAAGAAATTATGAAGCAGATCCTGCCGTTGCTGCATTAACCGTGCCGCAAAGAATAACCATGCTGCGCCAGCTTCACCAGGATACAAATTTGCCCTATGACGACATTATCGGCTCCCCGCATGGCACCCGTACAGCTGCAGACAGACCCGAGCTGAGCAACCTGATACAGTTATTGAGGGGACCGGCAACCGGTATAATTGCACCAGATGGAACCATGCTGGATTTTGCACACTTCTTAATAACGCTGGATGCTTATCGCTATCCCGATAGAAATGCAATGTTTGATATAGGCGCATACTTTGGTGGCTCTCTGTTTAGCAGAGTAACACCTCCATTACCCATCGGCAGCAGCCGGGCTGTAATGAGCTGGAGCGGCGATGTGGGTGGTGCTATTGGCAATTACATGATTGAGCATGAGAACCGTGGACTTACTGCATTAGATACAGCAGCTATGAGCAGCCACTTTGAACGAAGTGCCCCGGATGCAGATTTACTGGGCAACCTGGATGGCCTGGGGGCGCAAAACATGCTTACAACCAGCAGCCCGGCAACACTGGAGGCACTGGTGCGGTTGTATTATGAAGGAATAGCCAGCCGGGGTGCAGCTCCTGTTCCCGGCGCTATGAATAATCACAGGCGTGATGCCCTTGGCCGTTTCCTTGCTTCATATGGATTTACAGGAGTAACAGGACTTGCAACCCCATCAGCAGCAAGAAATTGTATTTTAAGCGATGCAGGGTTGTTTGGTCATGTTTGGTATCGCAAGGGGAGGGGGGTTTCAACCACATTGGCTACTATGTCTCTAACTTTACTGGGTCAAATAACAGCGGCCATGTCCGACCTTTTTTTACATCGTTTAGAGCAGTATGCAATCACTTATGGCCTTACTTCAATACCTGCGGGGGTATCACGGGCAGCATCATGCCCTGCTCCTGTTGTGCCTGCAAGTGGCGGAGCCGGCGCTGTGCCCACTACAGGAGCAGGTACAGTACCATCCGTACAGCGGAAAATAACTGATGCTGCAACCCCGGGCCGGTTGATACAAAAGCAGGATGGGGGGCATACTGCAACTACCCCGGCACCAACCCTGCATTCTGTCATATTCAGGCAGAGTGACGCATTGATGTCAGCATATAGCAGGGGAAGTGTTTCTTTAGGGCCAACCTCCGGTAGTGCAGCCTCTGTTACTTTATTGCAGCAGGCTTTTTTATTCCTTGATCAAAACGGGCCGGTGCAGAGTACCAATGGATCCTTTGATGCCAATACAACAAATGCTGTTACCGCTTTTCAAAGAACCACGATGCTCATGTCTCCGCCTACAGGTATTGTAGATGCTGCAACACTAAGAGCCATTGATAATGCGGTTCATGCAAGGGAATCTGCCAGTCCAAACGCCGCCCCGGCCTCATCCGCAGCATCACCTGCACGGTTTGCCGATTTCCCCGCCACATATATAAGCCGGGTTGATGTTGACCTTACAGCACAGGCAATAAGACTAACATGGACGGGGCCAACAGTCACATCAAGACCAGTTGGACCATACAATTGTTCAACAGGGGTCGGTATCAATGGTACTAACTGTTATAATTGTGACGATATTGCAGTAAGCAACAGTACCGGCACAAATTGTACACCAAAGGGAAGTTTTACCATAACTGGTCATGCCAGTTCACTGCCAAGCTATCCAGAGGCATTATTTGTATCGTTTTTTGTGCCTGCAAGAGGGGTTGCTTTTCATTATTACCCCAATGTACCATCATCCCCGGCTTCACACGGATGTGTGCGCTTACATCTTTATCCCGCCATCCTGCTTTTTAACAATGTACGTACAAGTATAACTACAGTAAACGTAAGTGGTACCTGGTCACGCTCATATTATGACGAGGCAACCTGTTTAACGTATGATATGCGGAGGCGGGCAGGTACAGCAGTTGATGGTTTACGTGAAAGAGCCGGACGTATATTAGAGGACTGGTGGTAGGTTTATTAATGGATTTGTACAACTATTGAAGATGCTGAATTACATAAAAGGCTATTCAAATAGTATGGATTACAAAAAAAAAAGAGATGGGAACAAATACAAATATAAATACTGTAAAACCCGGGGCAGAGAGTGCTGCTGCCGCTGCAAATGCGGTAAAGCAGGCAGGGCATGACCTGCTGCAGGATGATTATAAATATAGTCTGCAGCACCTGCCCATCCAGCGCAAACTTGCTATTGGTGCTGCAGACGATCCTCTGGAACAGGAAGCCGATGCCATGGCCGACACCATCATGCGCATGCCAGAGCAACATTTTATACAGCGAAAATGCGCCCATTGCGAAGAAGAAGAGCAGGTGCAGAGGAAGCCGGTGGCCTCTTCCATTACTCCATTTATACAAACAAAAGGCGCAGATGGCGGTACTGCAAGCAATACTGTTACAAATCAGATAAACGCAACAAGAGGTGCTGGAAGCAGCATGGACAGACCCACCCAATCCTATATGGAAAGCCGATTTGGCACTGACTTTTCCAACGTTAAAATTCATACCGGTACTGACGCCGTGCAAATGAGCCGTGAACTGAATGCACAGGCATTTACTGTAGGCAATGGTATCTATTTCAACAGCGGTAAATACAACCCCTCATCAGATAGTGGTAAACATTTACTGGCGCATGAATTGACGCATACGGTGCAGCAGGGAAAAAACAACCGGAATATTCAGCGGAAAACATGGGTGGATGACGAATCAGACTGCACATCTACCCAGAAAATAAAAGTACAATTAATTTTTGATGATGTGGGAGCAGATGTATGGACTGCTCCCCGGAAAACAAAATTCAAGAATGAATTTAAAGCCAGTATTGAAGATACATTTAATACAAACAGTTTTCAAATCAAACCTTCAACGGGCTCATATGTTCCCTGGTATAAGTCTTCTTCGGTAACCTGTCCTTGTTTCCCGGATGGATTCAAACCTAAAGTTAAAATAGAACTGGCAGCTGATGACAAATGGAGTACTGGTGAAGATTGGGAAGTGGATGTTGCAGCAAATTCTTCAGGTAAATATATTCAGTCTGAAAACTTAGGTGGTTATGCTGATCTGAATGAAGCTGGCAACACTCCTGTGCCAAAAAAGAGTTCAGGGCCAGGAGTCACACAGAAGCCTACGGTACATGAGTTTGGTCATTTTCTTGGATTAAATCACCCAGGTGCAGGTTTGAGTGAAGGGGTAAGTATTCGTGGCGTAACTATCATTAAAAGAGAATTGTCTCCGGGTGCTTCAGAATACAGTCATATTGGTAAAGATAAAGAAGGACGTACCGTTGATGGCACAATTGATTTAATGGGTGGCGGTATGGGGCTTCGCCCTTTTTACTTTGATACATGGTTAAATCATATACAATCAAAGTATAAGTACGGTTGCAAATACACTACTGTATAAGTTACAACTAACTAAGCAATGATACAGGATGAGCAATAAAAGCGTTGACATATCATTATCAAAGAGCACTGGGCCTGCAACAGCGGTTCAGTCTATGCTTGCTGCCGAACCCGTACAAGCTTACTTTTACAAAGAAAACCTGCAAGACTTGCCCATTCAGCGTAAACTCTCCATCGGTGCAGTAAGCGACCCGCTGGAACAGGAGGCCGATGCCATGGCTGACACAGTGATGAGGATGCCCGAAACATCTTTAGTACAGCGCAAATGCAGCCACTGCGAAGAAGAAGAACAGGTGCAGAAGAAACCATTAGCATCATCGGTCACACCATTTATCCAAACAAAGGGTGCTGATGGCGGTACTGCAAGTGATAGTGTAACACAACAGATAAACGCAACAAGGGGCAACGGCAGCAGCATGGACAGACCCACGCAGTCTTTTATGGAAAGCCGCTTTGGAACTGACTTTTCTAATGTAAAAATTCATACCGGTACCGATGCGGTGCAGATGAACCGTGAATTGAATGCACAGGCTTTTACAGTTGGCAATGATATTTATTTTAACAGTGGCAAATACAACCCTTCATCGGATAGTGGTAAATCTTTACTGGCGCATGAATTGACGCATACCGTACAGCAGGGGGCAACTGCCGGTATACAGAGGGTGCCAGACAGAACTGTTTTACCTGAAATAGGCGACCCCGCTGCTGTGGAAACATGGCAGTCGCCGGGAGGAGAAAAATATCAATGGGAAAATGAAGCACTGATCAGCAGGTCTTTTCCGGAGAGGGCAAAAGGATTGCTTGCTTTTTTGATGCTGGTTAAAGAACTGGAACTGCGTGGCCATTTGGGGGAAGCACCTGTTGCCAAAAAAGAAGTAAATAACCTGCTCAGGGTATATCTTGACGAAATCAGTAAACTTGATGAAAAAGAACTTGCCGGAAAAGTAACAGCAGTTTTTGAGCAATATACAGATACGGCAGCTTTTCCTGCATGGATGCAAAATGTAGTGATGAACTACTCGGGTATGAAATATGAAAGCGCTCATGGTTCTTATTACGATCCCGTAAACCTGCTTGCCATCATCAAGCGAAATGAGCTGGATACAGCAGGAACAGATGAAATAAATTACATGGTTGGCGAAGCAGCGGAAATGATGCAAAGCACTGCCGGGCCGCCCCTTCTTAAGCCGAAAGACAGGAAGGCGCTTGTTTCGGAACTGGAGAAAAACAGCCTTAACACCCTTACAAAAAAAATACCCGCTAAAGAAAAAGAGGCCTTTGCGGCACTTATGATAAAGGATGGTGAATTGTGGCAACTGTATATTGATTTGCACCAAACGGCAATTGGTTCACAGGCATTTGTGGATGTACAGTCGGACATACTGAAAAAGGAAGCAGAAACAGCAGCCATGGAAACATTGTTTGGTAAGGCAACCTGGAAAAAAATAAAAAAGATGCAGGCGGCCAAAAAGCAGGCTTTGCTCAACCTGTCCCGTGCAGTAGCCATGCAAAAAGTAAGGATACTCAGCGACGGGCAGGCACTCCAACTGCTGAGTGTAATGTACGATGCAGGAAACATACCGGAAGAAGCCTGGAAAGAAATAGTGGGGCATACTGAACTGCGGCTGCAGGTAAGTTCGCTCGACGAAATGGTTACAAGCAGGCGGGCACTCAAGGATACAACACCCGATCCGGCCATTTCCGGCGCTGCATGGCGGCAGTGGAAATATTTTTTGCAGCAATGGTATAAGCAGGGAGATGCAACCGGCTGGAGGGCAGATCACAGGGAAACACTGTCTGCCAATATTGTAACCACGCTGGTATGCGACCAGCTTGGCTCAGTAATACAAAATATAAGGGGGGTAACACACGATGGTGGCCTGCGGAAAAATGCCGAAGCTTATTACAATGCAGCAAAAGCTGCCGGTGGCACCGGACCGGCCAAAACAGCCGTTACTGAAGCATACCCGCAGGCACCAACTGAACCATTCTTTAAAAAACCTGCATCACTCAGCGATTTTCCTGTTGGTGCCAGTATATTCTGGACAAAGTGGTCGGATGTAAGTGTAACGGCTGAATACTTAAAAGTGTATAAAGAAGAAGAAGCACTCAAAGCAACGATCAGGCGCAATGAAAAGAATAAAACAGAAACCAGTACAAAAAGAAAAAAAACACCCCGGGATGAGGGTAATCTTAAAAAATACGATTCGGCCATTGCCGCTGCGCAGTTGCGCCTGGATGAGCTGAAAAAGCAACAGGAAACCATGCGTATTTTTACACCCGGTAAAGATAAAACACCCGACAATTCAAATATTGTAAGGCCCATGGAAGGCAGCGGGCTTGGGCTGGTATCTAAAGGCAAAAAAATAACAGAGTGTATGACGGATGATGGGTGGACTTACTCCGTAAATGATAAACGTACGGTGGGCAAAAACAAAATGAGCAGTATTATGCGGGCCAAACCAAATAGTTTTTTACGCACTGCCCCGCTTAAATGCCCCGATGAATTGATGGAAGGGCAGGATGATACCATTGTGAAGCAGTGGCTCACCTGGCAGCATGAAGCAACGGTGATGTTTGTAATACCCGAAACGGATACCGTAGTAACCTTTGATACTTCATTTAAGCTGGGTGTGGGAGACGATGCAAAGGAGGTAAAAGCATTGGGTACAAGGAAACGGAGGCTAAGCGACCTGCTGGGAGATGAAAACCTCTTTGTGGGGTACATGCCGGAAAAATAATAACAATTAAAAACTATAATAGCAAAAAACGTTGCTGGATATAAAAACCATATCATCACAAGCACAAACTGTACAGGCCGCCGCTGCACCGGAAATGCTGCCTGCAAATAAGCCTTTGCAGGGTAACATGCACAAAAAAGCGGTACAAAATTTGCCTGTCCAGCGCAAACTCTCTATTGGCACAGTAAACGACCCTTTGGAACAGGAAGCCGATGCAATGGCAGATACTGTAATGAGAATGCCTTCTTCCCCCTTCTCCGCCGGTAGAAGGGCAGCGGATGAGGCCATTCAGCGCAAATGCAGCCACTGCGAAGAAGAAGATCAGGTGCAGAGGAAACCATTAGCTTCATCCATTACACCATTTATCCAAACAAAAGGTGGTGGTGGTGGCACAGCCAGCGATACTGTAACGCAGCAGATAAGCGCCACAAGGGGCAGCGGAAGCAGTATGGACAGACCCACACAGTCTTTTATGGAAAGCCGCTTTGGAGCAGATTTTTCCAATGTAAAAATTCATACCGGTACCGATGCAGTGCAAATGAGCCGTGAACTGAATGCGCAGGCTTTTACGGTAGGTAATGATATTTATTTTAACAGTGGCAAATACAACCCTTCATCAGACAGTGGTAAACATTTACTGGCGCATGAGCTTACACATACGGTGCAGCAAGGGGGAGCAGTGGCACGTAAAATACAAAAAAGGATTGGTGGAGACGATCACATACACGGCGATATATTAGACCGGTTCAGCGCAGAAACAGGAACTCCACGAGAGATGGCCAATGCTCACAGCCCTGGATACGAAAACTGGATCACAGGCAGTCCTGTTTTAAATTCACTTGGGCTGGTTAGCGGTCTTGCCAACCTGCTCGATGCTGCCAACCTGCTTACTGTTACACAATTACGGGCGGCCCGGGCCATGTTACCAATATCAACCATAGCCAATATCAACTTGATAAGTATTGTTATCAGAGCCGTATTGCTTACCAGGTCCCCTGCAGATGTAAGCCCTGCACAAACAGCAAGCCTGGTTAAAGATATTGCCAGTTTACCAGCGCCACAGTCGCAACAAATCAACCAGTTTGTCAATGCCAATCAGTCAAGAGCGTCACTAAGCCCCGACCTGATGGGTGGCACCAAAACTGTAACGCCGCTGCAGCACGCCAATATTGATGCGGTGCTCAACCCGGGAGCATCAGTTTCCTCTTCGGGAGTGGTTACAGCGCCAACACCTTCTGCCGGTTGTGCAAATGGCAGTTACAAAACACAAATGAAGGCTGCGGTGGTTCCGCTTATCCGTTCAAGAGCCAGCGCCTTTAATGCACTGAGGGCTAACCCGCCGGCATTGCCGATTGCCTCAATGGGGCCGATTGCCAATGTTGCACAGCAGGAAGTGGAAAATCGTTTCAGGCCATACCTCAATGCCACCACTACTGGCGGCTCCGGTTTTGCACTCGGCTCTTCTACAGCAGCTTCCCTTATAAAGGATCAATCCACTACCACGCAATGGCAAAACCAGGCAGGCCGCCGTGGCTGGGTACAATACTGGATGAATACCGATGGCGAATCTGTCAATAATACACATCACTGTGGCAGCGCTGTGTTCAATGCTGTAAAAGAAGCCATTGCAGACGATGCCGCCCTGCAGGCCGATATTGACGCTGCAGTGCAGAGTTGGCCCGCAGAAGCCACCAATGGTATTCACATGCAGCCTTATATAGCAGCCTCACATTTGCGCAGCTACAGATGGGATGTTTTTACCACCATTATTCATGAATACATTCACGTATTGCGTCACCCTAATTTTGCAGCAGCACAAAACCAGGTAAGCCCATCAGGTTTGCAGATACTTAAAGAAGGCATTGATGACCTGCTGCGACATGATGTGTGGGACGGCACGGCAGGAAACCTGGAAGGCCGGGTGGCACAGCCTGCTTATGCCCCCAACCGCCTCCTGATTGAGGGTGCTTCATATCCCTTTGATGCATCACAGGTTGTTTATCATGGAGATTATCCGCAGCTTACACAAGCCAGGCAGATAGAAGCACAGGTAGGTATCAATAATATTAAAGCGGCGTACTTCCTTGGGCAGGTAGAATTGATTGGCCTGGGGCAGGGTACGCTCACTAACAGTACAGGTAACCTTGCTAATATCGGTATGTGGACTACATCTGACACAGCAGAAAATGATATTGTAAACGTATTGCCGGGCGAAACACTGGCACAGCTGCGTACCCGCTTTAATGCTGTAAATATACAAACCACAGGCGGCGCAGCACTTCCGGTTGTAAGTCCGCTTCCGCCCCGTGTTAAAATACCGGGTGTAAGAACTGTGGTGGTACTCAACGGGCAAAGCCTTGCACATATTGCCAATATTAACGGAGTAACTGTTTTTGAACTGATGAGGGCCAATAACCTTACTGCTGCGGCTAACCCCGCTGTAGGTACAAAACTGAAAATTTCTTTACATTAAAAAATAAACATCATCAGGGTATAGTAAAGTCTTTGTCTGAAAACAGTATCATATCGCCCCAGGTTCAAACTACTGCTGCAGCAGCGGCCAATACAGTAATGCCTTCAACCGAGCCGTTGAAAACAGATGTTGATAAAGAGCCGTTGCAGTGGCTTCCGGTACAGCGCAAACTTTCTGTTGGTGCCGTAGATGATCCTTTGGAGCAGGAAGCCGATGCGATGGCAGATACCGTGATGCGGATGGCCGAACCATTTGCCATTACACAAAACGGCGGTGAAGGTCTGCAACACAAATGTGCTGCATGTGAAGAAGAGGAAATGGTGCGGCGCCTGCCCGAACAGACTTTTATCCAGCGGCAATGCGCCCGGTGTGAAGAAGAGGAACAGGTACAGCGTAAGCCTTTGGTGTCATCTGTCACTCCCTTTATACAGGCAAAGGGTGCCGAAGGTGGTACCGCCAGCGACGCAGTCACCAACCAGGTTAATGCGACAAGGGGCAGCGGCAGCAGCATGGACAGGCCCACGCAAACCTTTATGGAAAGCCGCTTTGGTACTAACTTCTCCGGTGTAAAAATTCATACAGACAGCAATGCCGTACAAATGAACCGGGAGCTGAATGCACAGGCATTCACAGTGGGCAGCGATATCTATTTCAACAACGGTAAATACAACCCATCATCCGAAAGTGGTAAGCATTTGCTGGCGCATGAGCTTACGCATACTATACAGCAAAGCGGCGGTGCCATGCTGCAGCTAAAACCCGATGCAACTGATGAGAAAGAAGTATATGGTGATATTGATTATAAAACTGCGGCACAGCAAAACCTTGATAACTGGTATATAAGGGATAAATTTTACAATATTTTTTATGATGTAATCTATAAAACCGGCAATGGTATTTTCCCAGGCTCCACACCCAAAGCTTATGCAAACCATGTGTATGAACTGCAGACATTGCTGAAAGCATTGTGGAAAGATAAGTATCTGGGCAGCCTGAATGGTATAATGGATGAACGGCTGATAACCGACCTGGGCACCATTGCCACAAATTACGAAAGTAAGCAGAAGGCCGCAAGTGCAGCGTATGGTATAGATCCGGTTATTCTTGAACGTTTTTTACGCATCAAGCGCAATATTACCCGCAGTAAACCGCTTTCTTCCGGGCTGAGTTTATACCCTCCATTTGTACTCATCAACGAAAACCATCTCTTCGGTGTTTCACAGGGCGATACCGGGGACCATGTGGAGTTTCTTACCACACAACTGTTTGAAATGAATTACATGGGGCGCAACGATGTAACCAGAAAGTACGACCAAAAAACCTATGATGCAGTACGCAAGTTTCAACATGATACCGGAATGAAAATAGACGGTATTGTGGGACCTGATACACTCCAAATGCTGGATGCACTTTTTATGGGCCGCACATCTGCCTATATACTGCCCGGCTCAAGGTTTAAGGCCTGGGGCAAACTGGCAGATACCATTACCATTTATACAGATGGTGATGGCGACCAGAAAAAGGAACTAAAAATGATTTTTGGCAAAAAGGGCGATAAGGTTACCGTTGCTATTCAGCATGTTGATACAGGCGAAAAACGGGGGCCCCTCAGTTTCAGCTTCCCTGGCCTTGACCTCAGTGCCAATATGTGGGTGCATGAGTATAGCAGAAGCAATGCCATAGACCCAACTGTGATAAAGCTGGAAAATACGGGCACTAAAAAAGCTGATGATGATACACCAGCACCTGTACATACCATCACCATACTGCCGCCTGATGCTGCATCGCCCGGTTTATACCGTTTTAACGACCAAACAGCACAGTTTAATGCGGATAAATTTGACCCGGCCTATGGTTTTACTTCTGCACTGGATAGTGATCAGGTAAGCACCACCAACCCTACTTATGTGGTGGATGTTGGCCCTTATGCAGATGTAATCAAACTGTTTTTTAAATCGGCTGATGGTGCCGCTGTGTCACTTGCGCCGGATGCTGCCAATGGCAGGGCATTTACTGCTGACCTGTTTGTTATAGGGATTGACAAGAATATCATTTTTGGCGGGGCACCCATGAAGGTAAAACTGAAATCAACCAATCTTGTAATTAAAACAATAAGGCACGAACAAAATGTTATCAGTTTTGACCTTGATAATGACGGAGTGGAAGACATTACACTTAATTACAGGCTTACACAGGCGCAAGAAAACCAGCGCCCCGACTTTAACAGGTATATTGAACTGTTTTTTAACGGCCCGGCACTTGATAAGCAGACGATATACCAGTTTGAAAAAATAGCAGGGTATTATGTGGGAAAAGACTCCAAGAGCGAAGAACTGTTTAACCAGCTTGTACCGGCATTGGGCAACGAAAAACTGGACCAGCAGGAAATACCCGGCACAAGGCAGGAAGATATTGCCATACTCAATAACCTGCTCAGCCAGATATACATCAAAGCACTGGAAGAAAAACTGATAGAAGGGGATACATACCTTGCCTGGAAAAAATTAGATATTTCCCTGCAATACCTTAAATTATTTGTAATTGGAAAAGCAACGCTTACCGATGATGACAACCTGAAGATTGCCCAAACAGCGGTTTTTGCAAATGAATATATCGAAAAAATAAGGCGTGATACGGCAGGAAAAGAAACAACCGGCAGCAGTGTAATAGCAATGGGACAAAGCGCTTCCACTACAAATTACAAGGAAAATCCCTATACAGGAGAGTCAACTTCCACCACTTCGAGTGGGTTTTACAGCCACACTACTACTACAGTAATGGGCCTGGGTACAGAAATTATGCTCCGGCAATGGGATAAAGTAACAAAATCTTATGATAAGCTTGACAAGGGATTTAACCAGTGGGTGGCCGACAGGCTGAAAGAAAAACACCCGGATGACCCAACCCTTGCAGCACAAACAAAAGGGGCTTACCTGTTTATTAAAGAGTTGCAGCAGATTGTAAATAACCCCAATGCCATACACATTACCAGGGTAAAAGCCGTTTATTACAGCTACGAAAAATACTTGAAGGAAGAAGGGATTCCGGTGATTGAACTGCCGCTGTATTACTATTACGATACTTCATCACGCAAGTGGTGGATTGTCGATTTTATCAATCCGTCTGCACCATACCGGGATCATATAGAGCTGGGATCGTCCGAGACACCGGGCGATAAACCTCCACCAGCACTATTTAACAAGCTGAACGATAAAGATCACCTGCCCAAAGGAATGATATTGTATTCCACTGCCGATAAAAGCCTTACCGGTCAGGTAGAATTAACCGCGCCATGGGAATGGAAAGATATACTCACCTGGTTTGCCGCAGCAGTGGGTATAGCAGCATTGATAGGCTCCATGATATTCTCAGGCGGGGCTGCCACACCCTTTGCCATAGGGGTATTGCAGGTGATGTTTGCCGCATCTGCCATTGCAGGAGGTATTGCTGCGGGTATGGACCTGTATGAACATTATAAAAACGAAGACCTCACCCCGATGACCGCCATGCTCGACATCGGCAATATTGCCGCAAGCATTGTCGGGCTTTCGGCTATGTCGAGCGGCCGCATCATCATGCTTGCCAGCCAGGCTTCCGTAAAAAACACTCCCTGGGCAGGCAACTGGGCCAGGCTCGCCCTTGCAGCAGATAAAGCTTATGTGCCGCTGGCAGGTCTTAATATCGGCATTAATGGATTTAATATAGCCCTGCTTTCGGCAGACACGATAACCAAGCTGGATGATATTGAAAAAAGTGGCAGCGACCAGGCTTCTAGAGACAGGGCTAAAATTCTGCTGCTTGCACAACTTGCTTTTGCCGGCGGTATGACGATACTTTCCCTCAAAGGAGATATAGCCTCACTTTCTAAAGGGGCCAATATTGTAATTTACCCCGGCAAAAATGGCATACCCGTAGCCGCAAGTGCAGCCGAGGGCATACGTGCCCTGCCTGCAGAAGAGCTGAACCTGCGTGCCCAGGATCAGTTTGACCAGGTGCTGGCCATCAGGGAACAATTATTCGGTAAGGCCGCTGCTTCTGAAATAAGCAAATTAAAGGACAACAAAGCCTTTATGGCAGAATATGCAAAACTTAACAAAGACGTATATGATATTCTTAATAATCCCACACTTGAAGTAGCCGTTAAAAAACAAATGCTGGCAGAAAAGATTGAAGCCTATGATAAGTTGGTGGCCGGGCAAAAACTGCTGGATAAAACAATACTGGATACAGGTAAGGTGAAGGAGATGACGGCCGCCCTTGAAGAAGGCAATTTTGGTATGCGTATGACGCTTCACAATGGTACCGTTAAAATGCAGGGTGTGGAGCTTGGCCAGTTCCCTGAATTGATTGACAGGGTAAAACTCACCAATGAAAGCATGAAAACCAAGGGCAGTGAGAATGAACTGGTGGTTATCCTGATGCCTTCCGTTACCGGAGACGGTGTGCAGGAAATAATGCTGCTGGCCCGTAAGCGCTGGGTGATACCATCAGGTGCAAAACCCGGCGTGGCATTAAATGAAATAGGCAAGGCCAATACCACCCATAAGCAGTATATTATTGATGTGGGTGCGGGTACCAATTCATTTGCAGTAGATATGATACCTGCTGCCGACCTGCAGGGCAGCACCATCCTTAATACAGAATATGCGCCCACTTTTATGGAACCCTCCATGACGAGAAGCAGCCTTACCTGGAAAAATGCAGCAGCCAAAACCGATGCCAATACAGTAGTGGTTATTGGCGACCCGCTTACCAATATGCATGAAATGGTAGGCGATAAATCTGTAAGACAGGTATTTCTAAACAACGTAAATGCCCATTATAACGAACAGCAATACCAGCACCTGGCCGAGCAATTGGTACAAAGCATGGATAATGGCGGAAGGGTAAAACTGCAATGGACCGATGCTACAGAATTTGACGCAAAACTACAGAAAGAAATACCAAGAGGCCATATTGAAGGGCCGCTGCTGGAAAAAGCATTGTTGGAAGCTGCAAAAAAATCAGGCAGAACGGTTACAACTGTGAAAGATATGACTCCCGTAGATTATAATTATGGCATTACCCCGTCCAAAGATGTAACTGTAACACCCGACAAACCTTTGACTGCCGATCAGCGCAAGGGGGTAACTGACCCCGTACCTAAATTTCACTGGGATTTTATTTTTAACTAATTTAACAGCATGTTATCACAAACGGTTATACAATCTTATATCAGCACGGCCATAGCAACACAATCGGATGCTGTGGCTTTTGATGCGGCCTGCAGGGTAACGCCGGGTTTTGCCAGTGAACTGTGCCGGTATATGGAGCAGCATGAATTTGAAACCACAATAAATGACAATGAGGACAAAGCATTTACTGAAGTACAGGTAAACCTTATTGAAAAAAAGTGGCAGGAAGAGTTTTGGTGGGGGCCGGCATACCTCAGTATTAAAGTATCCAAATTAGCACCGGTATTCAGTTGCGAAAAAGTAATGATACTGCTTGATCACAGCATAGAAGGGGCGCAGCGTAACAGTTGGCAGCACTTTGCCGCAGAAAGAGAAAAAGCAGCACTGGAGTTGCTGGATAGTTTTGTGCCAGCGACCGGGTTCGCCAGGCTGATAGATGAACTGAAGCAGGAAATTGATACAGGCGCATTACCATTAAATGCGCATTACCGCAAATGGAAACCGACTCTGTATTCAGTATTTTTTGAAAAAATTACGGAGTTGTAAATTAATATGTTTAAAAAGATATAAAGTAAAAAAAGCTTGGGTACAGCAGCGCACATAAGCCATCAGCGTCATTTGCAGGCTACAGCAGCACCTGCCGCCAAAGAAGTAATGCCCGCCAGGGAGTCACTTACACAGGACCCTTATAAACAAGCTTTGCAATATTTATCCATACAATGCAAACTATCCATAGGTGCAGTGGACGATCCGCTGGAGCATGAGGCCGATGCCATGGCCAATAAAGTAATGCGCATGCCGGAGCAGCCTTTTGTGCAACGCAAATGTGCAGCCTGCGGCGAAGAAGAAATTCAGCGAAAGCCATCAGCATCCATTACACCATTTATTCAGCGCAGCCTGGAAGTGTCCAATGACCCGGCAAATAATCTTCCGGCGGCTGATGTTGCCACCACAATGTCCCATGCAGCTAAAATTGCACATTTCAATACTGTTATCCAAAGCCTCTGCAGCTCTTTCAGGGTAAATGCTGCAGGCCTGGTGGAAGCAACCACCAGCCCTGCACCAGCAGCTGCAACTTTAGCAGCAGGCAGCCATCCGTTGGGCTGTTGTGGTTTGAGTATATTGGTAAACGGTGTAAATCCATGGAAAATAAAACCCAGCCAGTTACTGGGGCCCCATACCAACGAATCATTGCATGAAGTGGTACTGCCCACGCCCAATTCGGCCATTAGTTTTGGCAACTTTACTGCTGCCGCCACAAGGCAGGGCATAAATGATGTAATAGTGGCCGGGCATGAACTGATTGGCCATGCAGCACAAAAAGAAAGAAACATCCATAACCAGGGGGGCGAAGACAGGGAGTCGTTTAATCACCATGATCCAACGGTAAGGGTGCAGAATATACTGGCACATGAGCAGGGTATCAGCTCAGCAGCCGACCGGGGATTAGCCGCCAGCAGCAGCAACCGGGGAGAATCATTTGGCAAAATTGAAGTGGCACAATTCCCGACCAACTCATCCGACGTAACAGCATTGCCTGCACCAGAGCAGGCAAAACTGGCACTCGCTGCAGCTTTTATCATACAGAATAAAATGTGGGTAGACATTGTGGGCCATAGCGACCCGGTTGGTTCTGCTGCAGCAAAACAGGCCACCAGTGAGCGGCGTGCCGAAGCTGTAAAAAATGAATTGATAAGGCTTGGAGTTTCAAGGGTGCTTTCAAAATCATTCCCATCATATACCTATACTGCCAGGCGCAGGTTTACCAGTGTGATTGGTGTAAGTGATACACAACCACCGGCAGCAGCCGCAAGTAACGCCGATTGGCGCAGGGTGGAAATATTTGCAGCAGGGCATCCGGCAGGGGCAGTTGTACCACCGGCAGATTTACCGGCACTGGGTGCAGCTACGCCGGGGGCAGATGTTGCAACGGAAAAAGCATCGGCTGATCCATGCCATAGTTTACTGGCTAACAGTGCTTTTCCATAATATTGTTTCACCATGAAATCATAGTTGTTATTGTTTTAGATTGACACAACACAATACCATATCAGCACTACCTCAAACCGCTCCGGTTGCCGCAGCCACCCAGGTAATGCCTGCAGCAGAGCCATTAAAGCAGGATTGGGATAAGGAAGCATTACAGGGTATCTCTGTACAACGCAAACTCTCCATTGGCTCAGTAGACGACCCATTGGAGCAGGAAGCCGATGACATGGCCGGTAAAGTGATGCGGATGCCTGAGCAACCATTTGTGCAAAGGAAATGTGCGCATTGCGAAGAAGAAGAAACGATACAGCGCCGCCCATTGGCAGCATCCATCACCCCATTTATACAAACAAAAGGTGCTGATGGCGGTACGGCAAGCGATGCAGTTACCCGGCAAATCAATGCAACCCGTGGCAGTGGCAGTAATATGGACAGGCCAACACAATCTTTTATGGAGAGCCGGTTTGGTGCTGATTTTTCCAATGTAAAAATTCACACAAGTGATGCTGCCGTGCAAATGAGCCGGGAACTGAATGCACAGGCTTTTACAGTGGGCAGCGATATATATTTCAACAGCGGCAAATACAATCCTTCATCAGAGAGCGGTAAGCATTTGCTGGCGCATGAGCTGACGCATACGGTGCAGCAGGGGAGTGGTAACCAGCAAATTTCAATGGCAAGATTGACTATCGGGACTGCGAACTTAAATATTGATTACGGTGATATTGTTTTACAGGATACAGTTGCCGGGCGGCAGGCACAAATAGAGAGCCGTTACCAGTCATGGACAGGATCACCAGCAAGTGTAATTCATGATTTGATAACACCCCTGACTGACCGGGAAAAAAGATGGCTGCTCTATGCATTGGATATACTGGCAGACAACAGCAGTTTTTCTGCGGCTGACAGGCACCAGACTTTTATACGGCTGATTAACCATTTGCCCACAGTGATATTTGCCTCGCCAACAGCCAGTGAAGGTTTTGATTTTGAGTATGAAGTGCTGCTGGCAAGCGGCTGGTTGGAGACCCTGCCCCAAAGTGCATTTACCGGAAGGCTCGCTTCCATCGCCCGGCTGATGCAAATACGCCATGCCAATGCACTGGCACAACAGCAGTTTACTGATAGTATGCTCCGCAGGGTGCAGCAGCGTCAGGTAAGTGAATTTATTACAAGGGCAAGAACTGCCGCTGCTGCTCAATCAACATCCAATATTATTGCCCTGCATGCATTGCCGCACATTCAGCGTGCAGTTCGTATTCAGCTCAGTGGAGAAAGCATAACACTCAATGCCAGTTTTGAATTGTCGTATGAGGGTACTACCGAGACAGAAGGAAGAACAAGAAGTACAACTGACATACCACGCATACGGCAGGCCATACTTGATGCCTGGACGGTAAGGTTTACCACCGGACCCTTTATAAATATGACTTTTACATTGAATCCGCTGATAGCATTCCGGCATACAGCGGCGGTAAGAAATGCCAGTGCATGGCAAATAATGGTACGCCAGCCAGATAGCGGACCCTCGGCAACCACTTACTGGTTGGGAGAAATTTCTCTTGCTTCCGTTCACCTGCAGGATGGAAGAATAAGGGCAGTGCCGCATGAAGTATTTCACTTGTTTGGGCCTTTTGATAATTATTTAATGCCCATTGCCGGTTATACCGGCCGGCAAATGGTATCCGTAGGGCTTGTTGACCCAACCGGCAGAAACCGCCCCGACTTGATGGGCATGATTGACCCTGTGGTGCTGGCAAGATGGCGTGCAGCCGGCTATATCACCGCAGCAGAAGAGCAAAGGCAAAGCCATACTACACCCGCTATCTGGGAAGAACAGGCACAGCAGATTTTAGAAGCATTACAGGTACAGCCACCACGAAGAACAGCGGAGGAAAGGGAAATTGAAGGAGAGATTGGAAGAGAAAACAGCGGAGGCTATGTGATAGAGCAGCAGGAAGAACGGTTAAGGAGCATCAGGGAAGCAACACAAAGGGCCGAAGACAGTATAAGATGGCTGGAACTGACCGAAGAGGCGATGCGTATTGAAACTGAGCTGGGCATCAGGCATTAACATTCACGCCGTTGTTGGTGTTCGTGCCGGCAGCCATGCAGCCTGGCTATCACCAACAATTGATTTGTAGGGCAGATTTCATTTAAGAGAAAGTAAATCGTTGTTCCTATCCTGCCAAGGTCTTCGCAGCAGGGCAATGAGTGAAGGTCGGCTCCCGGTGTTAAATTACCCGCCTGGGTCTCATGCCAGCACACAAGCCAACCAATGAAGACGCGGCAAAACATCAGGTAAATAAATCCTCAATTAAAACTCAGCTCAAACAACTTAGGCCACCGCTTACCCGTAATGTACAGTTTCTTAGCCGTGCTGTCCCAGGCAATGCCATTCAATACATTATCGTTAATATTAAAGCCGGGTTGAGCAATTTCTTTGGAAGCGTATTGCTGTAAAAGTCCGGCGCAATTCATTACACCCACCACATGGCCATTGGCCGGGTTTATTTTGATGATGGTATCCGTCAGCCAGATATTGGCATAAATAAAGCCATCAATGTATTCCAGTTCATTGATGTTGTCAACGGGGCCTTTGTTATCCAGCACCTGTATGGATTTGTACACTTTAAAATCCGCCGGGTTTACATAATATATATAAGTGGTGCCATCACTCACAATCAGGCTGCTGCCATCATTCGTCATGCCCCAGCCCTCGCTTGGCCATTCAAAGGTTTTAATGGGTTTGGTGATGTCTTTTTTATCATACACATACACAATGTGATTCTGGTAAGTAAGCTGGTAAATCTTGTCCTTCAGCACCTGTATGCCTTCTCCAAAAATTTTATCGGTACCCATCTTATGCTGCTGCAATACTTTGCCGGTTTTTATTTCGGCTATCTGCAGGGCAGAATTGGCATAGTCACCCGTACCTTCATACAATTTACCATCCACCAGTTGCAGGCCCTCGGTAAAGGCACTGGTATCATGCGGGTATACATTGTCAATTTTGAACCCGATATTCTGCGGGGCCGGTATTGGCGGTTTTGCTGGGGCATCGTCTTCGCCTGTTTCAGTACCATTGTCGCTGCAGGCACTTAGAAAGATAACAACAGCAGCAAATACGTATTTTTTAAACGTTTTTTGTTTCATACAGGGCAAAAATAGTAAACCTTACAGCTGATAAATGATAAAATAATGCAAATATTTTTTAGATTACCATAAACATCCTATATTTGACATGTTCCTGGCCGGATATTTTCCTTCCCCCCAATGGCCAAATGCCTGCATTTTTAAAAACAGGAACAATGGGTACATTCCCGTTTTCATTATCCTTGGTATTCAAAATACACTGGTGCTGATTAAAGTACCCATAAATTGTTTATTTACACAAACACAGGATAATGAGGTTCACCGCCTTTATTTTATTATGTTTTTTTGTTGTTACAGCCAGGGCACAGCGGGTATGTGCCACTACTGAATACGTACAGCAGCAGTTGCAGGCCAACCCGCAATTGGCCAGTGCTTACAGCGATGTGGAAAAGCAGGTAGCCGACATACTGCAAAACAGTATTGCATCAAGAGATACATTTGCCAATGAAGTAATCAACATACCGGTTGTAGTGCATGTATTGTACAAAACCAGCAGCCAGAACATCAGCGATGCACAGGTAAAATCACAGATAGACGCACTCAACAGGGATTACCGCCTCAGGAATACTGACAGCAGCAATACACCGGGTGTATTTAAAACAGCCCGTGGCGATGTGCGGATAAACTTTTGCCTGGCACAGGTGGCCCCGGGAGGATACAGCACCAATGGCATCATTCATAAATATACGCCCAACGATTATTTTATGGCCGATGATGGCATGAAGTATTCGGCGCAGGGTGGTGCAGATGCCTGGAATACCCAGCAATACCTCAATATTTGGGTATGCAATATTTTCGGGCGGGTGCTGGGCTATGGCACACCACCGGGTGGCCCGGCAGACAGGGATGGTGTGGTCATTATGTACGATGTATTTGGCACCATCGGCAACTTAAGGGCTCCATTCAACAAGGGGCGCACCACCACGCATGAAGTTGGACACTGGTTGGGGCTCAAGCATTTATGGGGTGATGAGTTGTGCGGAGATGATGGTGTAAGCGACACGCCAAAGCAATTGTCTTATAACTATGGCTGTCCCGTTTTTCCAAGAGTAAGCAACTGCTCACCCAACGCCACTGGGGATATGTTTATGAACTTTATGGATTATACAGATGATGCCTGCATGAACATGTTTACCGCCGGGCAAAAAAGCAGGATGAGGGCGCTGTTTGCCAATGGGGGATACCGCAACAAATTCCTCTCGGCCTTTGGCTGCGACGGCACTCTTGCACAGGGCGGCCCCTTACCACTGGATTCAAACCGCCAGGTGCCGGCAGTAACCGTAACTATATTCCCCAATCCTGCAGCAGGTTGGGTAAACATCAGCAGCAGTGATGCTGGTTATCTGCCGGGCAAAATGCTCAGGGTATTTAACCTGCAGGGTAAGGAAATGATGCAGCAGCAATTGACAAAATCAACCACTAAAATATTATTTGAACAGCTGCCCGCAGGCATGTACATCCTGCGCATAGGCGAGGGCAGCAATAAAACAGTTCGTAAAATTATCAGACTGTAACCCTGACTTGTACATGGATCGGAAAGCGTCGTTGTTAACGGCGCTTTTTTTATGAGTTTAACCCGTATTAAAAATATTGCGTTATCCGTATGGCAGGCGTAACCCCCTTAAAGAAATTATTGAAATACATAAATGGTTCTATATTGGTTTTATTCATCTGTATATTACCTGCACCCAGGCGAAATGTATTTTTTTCAAAAAAGTCACCCTTGCGGCGTATCAGGTATCCCAGAGAAACTGCTGTGCTGAAAGAAAATGCCTTCTTGGCATCATAAGCCGTTGTGCCACCCTGCGCATAGTTAAGCGTAAGAAAATCGTTGCGGAAACTGCGGAGTTTTCCGCTGCTGTCTTTTGAAAAAAGAAAATGCGGCTCCCAGTATATGCCCGGTACCCATTTAAAGTTTTTGCGGGCAGAGCTGAAGGTAAATCTTGTACCCATACTGAATGAAGGAACAAAATAATTTTTATAATTCTGCACATTTACCGACCATAAAAAAGTAACAAAACTGCCGCCACCAAAAGTTTGCTCAGTTATACCCCTGGCTTTATCAGCAGAAATGGTATTGTCTGCTTTTAGATAATGTGAGCCAGTACCCGGTATAAGCGGCCATTTGCCGTTAATGTTCTTTTGCAGGGCGCTGATTTTTGCGGTAAGCTTACCACCGGTATAAGATTCAAGCTCACTCATATCGTTGATGTAAAAGGTATAATGGTAATACCGTGGATTTGACCGGCTTATGCCCTCACCTTTAACAACTGAAGGATTGTTAATGATACCGATAAGGTGTATGGTATCCTGTGCAGTACGCAAAGAAGCCAGTTCGCCGTCTTTTATCAGAAAACTGGCGCCCTTTTCCTTAACCTGGTTAAGTCTTATTTTTTTTCTGCCCTGCGCATCCGTAACATGGTCAATTCTTTTGCTGGTAAGCGGGTCTGCAAGTGAATCTTTCAGTCCGGCTATATCCAGTAAAAAAATACGGATCAATGAATCAACATTGCTGACCCTGTCCAGGTCGGCGAGGGCGCACAGTTCCAGTTTCATTTTATTTCCCCTGTCAAGTTTAAACTCAAACCTGCGGCTGATGATGATATGCTCAGGTATTTCAAACGTTTTATCTGAAGCACTGTTTTGGGCAAAAAGGTTCAGTACAATGCTTGTAAAAAGCATTGTTAATGCAAATGACTTTTTCATGTATTTTTAGTTTGTTGAATTTTTTTTGGAAGAAGGAATTCTAAAATTGATAATACTGCCCGAAGGGGATGAAGTAGTGTAAACCTGCTGATTGATCAGCCTGAATTGCAGCACACTGTAATCTTCACCCGGGAAAGCAACCCTCGCCGGTAAACCTGGTTCATTCAGTTCGTTGATGTGCACCACTTTCAGTTTCTTTTTCGCTGGCACAATAGCAGCAGTAATGGCTGTGGTATCAACCGGTTGTACAGGTATAATTGGTTGCTGTACTATTACGATGTCAGACGTATCAATGCCGGTAACCGGTTCCTTTACAGCAGCAGTGCCGGGTATTGCATCTTCAATTTTGGCCCTGGTATGTACAACAGGTTTCATTTCATCCTTTATTATCCTTATTGCGGTCACCGTATCTATATCAGTAAACAGCAAGCCTGCTGTATCGTTGCCTTTAGTTTGTTTATGTACTGTCGCTGTGTCCTCCGTATTATGCTTCTTATTGCTGATTAACCAGAAAGAGAGCATACATACAGGTAATAAAGCTGCAGCGGCCCAATACCACAAAGCCTTCCTGCTGCGCTTTTTATCCTGTAAGCGGCTATTAAGTTTTTGCCATGCGCTGTTATTGTCCGGCATCATTTCACCGGGCAGGCAATCAAGCTCATCCAGTTTATTTTTCCAGCCGGAAGGGCTATTTGGCTTTTTGATTGACATGTGTAATACCTTTTTGTAATAACATTTTTTGTAACAGGGATTTAGCCTTGCTCAACTGCGATTTGGAAGTGCCCTCAGATATGCCCATCAGTGCAGCAATCTGTCTGTGGTTCATCCCTTCAATTTCGTATAAATTAAAAACCGTGCGGTAACCAACCGGCAACTGAACAATCAGGTTGAATATTTCTGCTGCCGACATATTATCCAGTACTTCCTCTTCAAGGGCAGTATCTTCAGCCGCTGATTCTGTTACAATGATAAAAGCCTTTTTTTTTCTCAGAAACATCAGGCATTCATTCACCATAATTTTTTTCAGCCATGCTTCCATCGCTTTTTCACCCTGGTAATCAAAGGAAGGCAGGTTTTTAAAAAACTTATAAAACCCATCCAGCATTATTTCTTCTGCATCTTCACTGTTTTTTACATATCGCCTGCACACTAAGTATATTTTTGCACGTAACAGTTCAAAAAGACGCTGCTGCGCAGCAGTGCCGCCTTTTTTGGCTTCTTTGATCAGTGCAGTTATATCCATTAAAAATGCAGCATTAAGTCTTCTATATACATAAATGCAGTTTGCCCGTAAAAGGTTGCCCGGGCGGAATAAAAAAGAATTATAACAGTGTTGTAAGAAAGCAGTTGTATATCATCAGTTAGCGGCTGGCTGAGCAACCAGCTTCTTTATCAGTGCAATTTGGCCCAGGTGATAGTGCATGTGCTCAATGATACCGTGAATATTCCTGTAGTAATTGCCATACTTTTTATCGTAAAAATCTTCCCACAGTTTTTCCTCCGGTAATGCCTCTACCAGGCTGGCAAAGCGTTCGGCTTCTGCCCATACCTTGCTGAGCAGCTGCTGCCAGTCTGCATCACTTTCAATGGGCGGGCAGTCAAAACTGAATTTGTCGCTGGCATTCAGCGGTTCGCCCTCCAGCACTTTCAGCACCACACTTACATAATAATTTACATGAAAAACCAGCGTGGCAATCGTATTGAAAGCATGCACTTTTGTAACTGCCTGCTGCCAGCTTACATCCGCTAAATTATCTTTCAAGTTAGAAGATGTCCAGTTACCACCAAAATGAATATCCCTGAAATGCTTTGCAATTTGCTTTGTTAAACTCATCTTTTAACATTTATTTGTTCAGCAATTAATTTTGTAACCAAAAGAAGACAGTTAACTGGCAACAGTTTACAGGAGATGCAGCTACACCATTATCTTAAAGTTCCTAATTCCCTTACACGAATAATACGAATTACACCAGTTACACGAATAAATACAGCCCCTCCCAAACTCTCCACTCCCAACTCTCCACTATCAACTATCAACTCTCCACTATTTCTTAATCTTCATCTCCGCAATAAGGTTCTTAGCACCGGCATATTTATCCACTATAAACAGCACATAACGTATGTCAACCATAATATTACGGCATATATCCGCATCGTAATTGATATCACTCATGGTGCCTTCCCACACCCTGTCAAAATTAAGGCCGATCAGTTCGCCATTGGCATTCAGTGCAGGGCTGCCGCTGTTGCCCCCGGTTGTGTGATTGGCAGCAATAAAGCAAACAGGCTGTTTCCCGTTGCTACCATAAGGGCCAAAATCTTTTTTATTGTACAGGTCGATTATTTTTTTAGGCACATCAAATTCATAATCTCCCGGTTTGTATTTTTCCATTACACCATCCAGGTAGGTATAAAAATCATACTGCACGCCATCCCTTGGTTTGTACGGTTTTACATTGCCATACGTAAGCCGCAGTGTGCTGTTGGCATCAGGGTAAAAAGTCTTACTGGTAAACACATCCATTTGTGCCTGCATATAGCTGCGCTGCAGGCGGTTGATGGCAGCCTGTTTTTCATTCAGCTTACCGGCAGTACCGGCAGCAAATGTCTTTTGCAGGTCCATCGCCATTTGATAAGCCATATCATTTTTAATGGCATCAATCAGTTCCTTACCCGATTTTGTTTTCACCAGTTTATTGATGCTTTCAAATGAAGCCAGTTGTGTTTGTGCATACACAGCCCCGGCAGTTTTGGCATAATCATTTCCGTTTTGAAGCAGCAATTGCCTGAACCAGGGCGATACATTCGCTTCCGGCTGGTCTTTCACATACAGTTCCATCAGTACTTCCATCAGCTTTTTATCAACGCCGGCATTGTATTCATTGTATAGTGGCTTTAACCAGTCCAGTAGCTTATTTTTTGTATCTGTCATTACTTCGTCTACCTTATTTCCGTACCCTTCTACAAATCTAATCAATTGCTGTGCAAAGCCAATCAATTCTATTTTTTGGGTGATTTCGTTGTAATAATCCCGGCTGTAAGCATAAGGCTCAAAATCTGCATAAGCATTTTCAAGATCTTTCAGCAGGTTGATATAGCCAAGGTTCAGTTCCGGCTTTGATAATACGATCTTTTCAAAAGAAGACTCCAGCAATTTCTTTTTACCCACAGCATCTTTTGCCTTAAGGCCCAGCACTTCGCCCTTCCATTTTTTATACGAATTTTCAATACCCGCATATTTGGCAGCGTACTGAATTTTGATGCCCTCATCCTTACGCATAAAACCATCAATTACCTGCAGGGCCTTTTCCCTTATTTTTATTTTTGCAGGATCCAGCACATCCATCACCTGCTGCACCGCCCTGGAATGCAGGTACTCATTGGTGCGGCCGGGGAAGCCAAATACCATCGTAAAATCACCTTCTTTTACACCTTTTAGTGATATGGTGAGTGAACGCTTTGGCTTGTAAGGAATATTATCAGGAGAGTAGGGAGCAGGCTTGCCGTCTTTACCGGCATAAATGCGGAACATACTGAAATCGCCTGTATGCCTGGGCCACATCCAGTTATCGGTATCCTTACCAAAATTGCCGATGGAAGCAGGTGGAGCGCCCACCAAACGGATATCCCGGTAAGTTTCAGTAATAAACAGAAAATACTTATTTCCTTCAAAAAAGGGGCGTACAAGTATATCCTGTGTTGCCTCTTTTTTGGTTGATGTTTTGAGGGCATTGATATTACGGTCAATTACCGACTGGCGTTCCCTTTCACTCATTTCCCTGCCAACGCCATTCAGCACATCCTTTGTTACTTCGCTGATGCTGATGATAAAAGTGGCAAAAAGCCCGGGATTGGTGAGCTCCTGGTCTTTATTATAGGCCCAAAAACCATCTTTGATATAGTTATGCTCCAGGCTGCTGTGGTTTTGTATGGCATCAAAGCCACAGTGGTGATTGGTAAGTATCAGGCCCTGGTCGCTGATCATTTCACCGGTACAAAAACCACCAAAACTAACAATGGCATCTTTAAGGCTGGCTTTGTTGATATTGTAAATGTCAGCAGCGGAAATTTTCATGCCCATTTTCTTCATGTCTTTTTCATTGAGCGCCTGCAGCAGCTGGGGCAGCCACATGCCCTCGTCGGCAAAGGTTTTGGCACAAAAACTTATTGTTAACAGCAAAAGGGCAATTACTTTTTTCATACTTGATTTTTTTACAGCAATATTTACTGGTAAAAATAGTAAAATAATGGTTGTTCAGGCACTGTTGCAATAAAAGGGTGCATTCCAAATTGTAGCAGGCGGGTGGAGTACCTGCCTTTGCTGGCACGCAGACACCCGCCAGGGCATTGTCCCCACTGCCCGCAACCAAAATGAAGTTCCACAATTTAAAACACGCCCCAATAAAATGCCAGGCCATTAATATGGAAATAAAACTTCAGGAGCTGCATTTATTTTACCCAATTACCAGTAAGGATTGCGCCACTTGGTAATATGGTTAATTATAGCTTTATTCGCATAAAATAACTGTATATGAACGGACAAAATTATCAAAACCATGGCCGCATGGTGCCGCTTTTTCATTACGTAACTTTTAGTTTGCTGCTGGCTGTACTAATTGGCAGCATCATCAACCTGTTCAATTCAGCGCATGAAAACCTCTATTCGGCTTCGCTGCTGGTAGTGCTTACCATCGCTGCTATCCTGATAGCCTGGTTCGCCAGGTCTTTTCCGTTAAAAGCGCAGGACAGGGCCATCCGTGCAGAGGAAAACCTGCGCCACTATGTACTTACCGGCAAGCTGCACGACAGCAGGCTGACAACAGGCCAGATCATTGCCCTGCGTTTTGCCAGTGATGATGAATTCGTGGCCCTATCCAAAAGAGCAGTAGAAGAGAACATGAGCAGTAAGGCCATAAAAATGGCCATACAGCACTGGAAGGGTGATTACTACAGGGTATAGTTGATTATTGCAGCTTAGTAACTGCAGTACCGGATAAAATGTACTTACCGCATGATACTTAAATCATGCGGTAAGTGTATGCTGGTTCAATAAATAACAATTGGATACAATCAGCTAAGCACCACTAAAACTTCACCCCCACAGTAGCTACAATATTACCCCTGGTATTTTTTACCGTGGCATACGTATTGGCCCTGTCTTCCAGGCGGTAGGGGAAGTTAACATCTTTGTTGATGGAGTGTACATAAGTAAGGTCAAAGAAAACACCTTTGTGGCGGTAACCCAGTCCGCCGCTCAGCAGCATACGGTTGGCCTTCAGTTCCTTTTCCTTGTAGGGGTTGCCATAGTAAGCAAAACCCAGCCTCGCCATAATGATATTGAACTTAAGCTCTCCACCCACTTTAAAGTTGAAAGCGCCTTTGTATTCACCCTTTACCACATTGTTCAGCTCCTTATAATAAGCCTTTTCTTCTGCAGTAGGCTGCTCATTATCGCTGCCGAACCTGCTGCCACGGTGGTTTACATATTCCACATCGGCAGTAATAAAGGCACGCTGGCGCTTCACATTCTGCACTTCACGAAAAACATAAGAAGCGCTGATGGCAGCCTTCCACGGCGACCACTGTATATACTGGCTCTGGCCGGGCTGGTTATTGGTAAACACGCCGGAGCTAACACTGTTGGTCGTTTGAGCCGGCTCTATATCGGCTACCAGGCTGCTGCTGCGGGTATCTTTTAATTGCATAAAAGTAGGGGTGTGTACACTCAAACCGATGCGGATGTATTCCTGCGGGCGGTAAATTACCCCAAACTTGGCATTGATACCCCAGCCGGTGGTTTTAAAATCATCCGTGTAAGAAAACTGTTTAAACCCGTTATTGGTTCTGCTGGAGGTATCCGATTCTTTAAAATTGGTATTGCTGGTATAGTACACAAATGGTATAGACGCACTTGCACCCCAGTACCATTTGTCATCGTTATTGTGTGCATAGCCAATAGCTGCCTCGTAAAGGCCACCACCAGTGCGTTTGGTCATTTCCTGGCGAATGGCCTGGCCAGCGTCCAAAATAAATTCAGGCGCTCCCTTTACCTGCAATGCACCGTTTACCCTGAATGTATCAACCAGGTAAGTGTACAATGCCGGTGCAGCCCCAAATGCAAAAGATGGATTGTTAAGTGCCTGGTCAATGGTAAGGCGGCTCTTGGCTACCTGCTCGGCCCACTGCTCAGTAAAGCTGCTGAAATTATTCAGTGCATTGTAAGTAATGGTATTGGTAAAATCGGCCGTTTGCGAAATAGCTATACTTACTGCATTACTGGAATTCTTTTTATAAGCACTCGGGCCTCCCAGCACAAAACCGGTAGGGCCAAAATTAAAAGCATTGCGCTTGCCCCTGGTAAGGTTATCCCGGTAAGTTGCTTTATTGTTGTTAAGCGCAAAACCCGGGCTCATCATGTATTCTCCCGTTTTAAAAAAGCCAAGCCCGGCCGGGTTGGTGTACAGGGCAGTAATGTCGCCGCCAAGTGAAGTCATGGCCCCGCCTATGGCCATACTCCTTGCAGTACCGTTTTGAGGGTAAAAAGAATAACGGATGGCATCTTCGGGCACCTGGGCATTAGCAACAGCGCTGATGAGTACAAAAGAAATAAGTAAATGTATTCTGTTCATGGCAATATGGTTTTAGAGTAAGGCTATGATTAACATAGCCTTACCAGTTTTATTGATAATTTTTTTGTTGAATAAAGGATGCTTATTTACCACCCCTTCCCGGCCTCGACACTGAACCACCGGAAGAACCGCCGGAAGATGGCGTACTGCTGGGGGTGCTGCTGGGCTGATAGGTTCTGGTATTGTTGTTACTGTTGGTATTGGTATTAGTGTTTGAGTTATTATTGTCCCTTGGCGCTGGCTTAAATATCTGCCTGATGGTATTGCCCAGGCCTGTGCCATTGTTGCTGTTATTAGTGTTGTTGTATACACGTCCGGTAGTGGTTTTTACACCGGTTTTGGGATTTGTAACCGTGGTACCGCTGTTGTTTCCATATCCACCCAAATTAACCATACGGGGGGTACTGTTGATCACAACAGATTTGGGGGTATAATAGGGAATCGGCCTGTAGTAGGGATGGTTGTAGTATCCATATCCATACTGGTTACAGTAGCAGTTGCAATTATGATTATAAGTATTGTTATAACTGTAATCATAATCGTTGTAGCGCCAGCGCCTGTCACGGATGCGCATCCTTATTTCCCTGTCCTGCGCTGTTTCGTCATTGGTCTGTTGTTCTTCCCTTTGAGTTTCCTGCTTTTGTTCAATTGTTCTTACCGGTGAATAATATACATCATCCGGTGTTTGCCCTGATTTGTACACAGTGGAGCAACTGGTAAATCCTGCGATAACTAATGCTGCGAGTAAAATTTTCGAGTTCATGGCGCTAAGTTTATAAGATTTAAAAATGAAGTTACTACTTTTGTGCCGTTTGGCACATATATGAAGCATCAAATCTTCTGCCATAAGACGTATAAGTTTAATGTTTTGATGTTAAAGATGTGCTAAAACGAAGCAAAAGACCATTTTTACAGGGCAATTCAGCCCCAAAAGAAGAAAATCCGCTTAGCGGAACACATTATGAGTAAAGAAATAACGAGCAGGCAGGATGATTATGGACAATGGTACAACGACCTGGTAATTAAAGGCGGACTGGCAGATTACAGTTCGGTACGTGGATGCATGGTGATAAAACCCTATGGCTATGCTTTATGGGAAAACATGAAGGCCGAATTGGACAGGATGTTTAAGGAAACCGGCCACCAGAATGCTTATTTCCCCCTTTTTGTACCCAAGAGCCTTTTTGAGGCTGAGGAAAAAAATGCAGAAGGCTTTGCCAAAGAATGTGCCGTAGTAACCCATTACCGTTTAAAGAATGATCCCGATAAACCCGGCAAGCTGATGGTTGACCCCGAGGCAAAGCTGGAGGAAGAGCTGGTAATAAGGCCCACCAGTGAGGCCGTTATCTGGAATACGTATAAAGACTGGATACAATCTTACCGTGACCTGCCCCTGCTAATTAACCAGTGGGCCAATGTAGTGCGGTGGGAGATGCGTACCCGCCTGTTTTTACGCACCACAGAATTTTTGTGGCAGGAAGGGCATACTGCCCATGAAACCGCCGAAGAAGCAGTGGAAGAAACCACCAGGATGCTGGATGTATACGCTGCATTTGCAGAGCAATACATGGCCGTGCCGGTAATAAAAGGAGTTAAAACGGCCAGTGAGCGTTTTGCCGGGGCAGAAGATACCTATTGCATTGAGGCCATGATGCAGGATGGCAAGGCCCTGCAGGCCGGCACCTCGCATTTCCTGGGACAGAATTTTGCCAAAGCATTTGATGTACAGTTTTTAAGCAAAGAAAATAAAAAGGAATATGTGTGGGCTACAAGCTGGGGCGTAAGCACAAGGTTGATTGGCGCATTAATCATGGTGCACAGCGATGATGAGGGCCTGGTGCTGCCGCCAAAAATTGCTCCTTTGCAGGTAGTCATCATACCCATATACAAGGGTGCCGAAAGCAAACCTGTGGTGGATGGCAAGGCACTTGCACTGGCTGCGGAGCTGAAGGCAATGGGCATTTCAGTAAAGTACGACGACAATGACAATAACCGCCCGGGCTGGAAATTTGCTGAGTATGAACTCAAGGGCGTGCCGGTACGCATAGCCATGGGTATGAGGGATATTGAAAACGGGGTGGCAGAAGTGGCCCGCAGGGATACAAAGGAAAAACAAACCATGCCCATGGAGGGATTAGCAGCCAGTGTGGCAGCATTGCTGGAAGATATACAGCAAAACCTGTTCAGCAGGGCCCTTAGCTTCAGGGAGCAGCACATAACACCAGCCGATACCTGGGAAGAGTTTATGCAGCTGCTTGACGGAAAGGGTGGCTTTATAGCAGCTCATTGGGATGGCACTGCAGAAACAGAAGAAAAGATAAAAGATACTTCCAAAGCTACCATCAGGTGCATACCCTTTGATAATAAACAGGAAGCAGGCACCTGTATTTTAACAGGCCAGCCCAGCACACAAAGGGTACTTTTTGCAAGGGCATACTAAAAAAGTAAAGGGCGATATTAAATGTATACGGTGTTATCCATATTCAGCTGGCTGGAGCAGTTAACATTGCCCTGTTTGATAAAAGCAATATTTCACCACGACTGCCCGGGCTGTGGCTTTCAGCGGTCGGTGCTGCTGCTGCTGCAGGGAGCTTTCAGGCAAAGCTGGCAAATGTATCCGCCGGCAATACCCATTTTGCTCTTATTTGTATACGGGATGTTGCATTTGCGCCTTAAATTCAGTAACGGGGCAAGAATTATTCAATATGGATATATTTTTGTTGCGCTTTTTGTAATGATAAATTATATTTACAAAATTATATACTAAAAACAAAACTAACATGGACAGTATGAATCAAAGGAATGACCAGTTAAACATGCCCAAAAAGCCATTGCCAAATGCAACAGCAGTGCTGGTTCTTGGTATTTGCTCAATCGTTATCTGCCAGATTTGCGGCATCATCGGGCTTATCCTGGCCAACCAGGACATGCGGCTCTACAACCAGAACCCCGATATGTACACGGAGGGATCCCTGAGCAATATCAAAGCAGGTAAAATCTGTTCCATCATTGGTATAGTTTTACTTGGCCTGGTAATCATCTACTTTATTTTTATCGCCATTTTTGTAGGCTCATTCAGCAGCAGCCGTTACTGGAATTAATACAGAGGCAACCGGCATTACACATTTTGCCAGTCAGATATTGAAACAGCGTTGAGTAAATCAACGCTGTTTTCTTGTATAGCTGAATATTGTATTGCTCAACAAAATTGGGTGCATTTTAAATTGTCGCACTTCATTTTGGTTGTGGGCGGTGGGGACACCGCCCACGGCAGACTGCCCTGGCGGGGTCCTCACCCGCCAGCGACAATTATATATAACCCAAAGCCAGGTGATTGATATACAGCAACATTCCAACTTCTAAAGAATCGAATAGCAGTGTGCGGCATATATTTAAAATACCCTCTATTCCTATTCAGAAAGCGTTTTCGAGGAATGGGCCTCGGAAAAAATTGCGTTAAGAAACCGACGAAGGAGGTTCAGTGAGACAAAAATCAATAAACATGAGCGAACTAAAATTTTCATGGCTGGGTAAAAAATGAAATTAATGTTACTGCTGTTGGGCAATATTCTTAGCTCGTAAGTCGCACTATTGCTGGTATTTATTCCACTGCTGTGACTGATTTCATTTTAGCCAGACAGGGAAATTTTTAGCTTTTTTTTCCGCAGCCCTTGATTTTTGGTGCTTTTCATCAAGTGGTACATCCCGGCCGCAGCGTCGGGGGAAAAGCACAGAAAACGATCAGAAAAGTATTCCGAATTAATTGCTCAGCGATAAAATATAAAGGGCAAATTACCAATTCAAATCTTCCGGGCAGTTGTCATCTTTTAAAAACGGTGTGAAGATGCTCTCATATAGTTATTGCAACTGTTCTGCAGCCCGGCCGGCTGCTCGGGGAATTTGGAATACACCCAAGAATTTTTTGAATAGTTAATTTTTTGTACAATATTCGTACCCACAACTAACTGTATCATACAATGGAATCAGCTGAAATGGACCATCTTACAGGCATGAACCTGGAAGTGGATGCAGATGCCGGGCGGCACATAACCAATGCCGGCAAATGGACTAAGTTTATTGCCATCTTTATGTTTATAGCCCTTGGGCTCGGGATGATGCTGTTGCTGGCGGGCAGCACCATGCTCGAAAGGGTTCTAGGCTCCGCTCTCCCCGGGTTTGGCAGGTATTCATCAATGGGCACAGGTATATTTGTAGCCATCATCGTAATAGTGGGGGCGGTATTCTTTTACCTCTTTTACCTGCTCTACAGTTTTTCACAAAATGCACCTGCAGGAGTGGCGTCGGAAGATAAGCAACTGCTCAATAAGGGGTTTCAGTCGCTCAAACTATACTTCATCATCAGCACTTCCATTTCAATACTGGCCCTTTTATTCACCATCTACAGCCTGGTATTCTCAGGTATATTAAGATAATTACAATATGGAAACAGAAAACATACATCAGCATATATTTGAGTTTGAGGTAAATGAAGAGAGCAAAGGCCAGTTACAGGGCCTCAGCCAGTGGATGCAGATCAGCGCTATCACTGCATTCATCTCACTGGCACTGTCTTTAATTTCTACGGTGTACACATATGTAAAGTACAGCGCTTTTTTTGGATTCAGGAGCGCTTTCGGCGGCTTCGAGATGATCAAACTGCTGCTGTCCACAGTTATTTCCATCATACTTAACCTTATGCTCATACAGGCGGCAGCCAATATCAAAAAAGGGCTGGCCCTTACTGACCAGGGGTATTTTAACCTCGGCCTTTCCAAAATGGCCACTTATTTCAAAATAATGGGCATACTGATAATAGTAGTGCTTTCACTCATAGTTGTGGCATTCTTTTTTGCATTGCTCATGCGTTTTTAGCAAGAAAAAAATAGAAGGCTTGCAGGCGGCAGGCAACTATTCCTTAGTAGCCAGGTAATTATAATCTTCCAGCAGTTTTTCCAGGAAATCGTTGGCATACATAGAGGTTTGCACTTTCAGTACATCCTGCACTTTCATGGCCACCCGGTTGCACATATCATAATTGCCTTTTTTATTGGCCTGGGTTACCACGGTTTTAATGGTGTTGATGTCGCGGTCGCTCAGGCGCATCACTTCCGGGAACATTACTTTATAATCCACATTGCTAACCTGCATAAAAACAGTATCGTTCAGGCTCAGGTTGGTTTTGGTATTTACCACTACTGTACCCGCAGCCAAATCGCCCAGCCGCTGGCTCTTGCTATTCACCGCAATAATCACCACCACTGCAATGCCCGCAAAACCGGTTGACATAATATAGGCAATAAGCATTACATCACTAAATACAATATACCCGAATAAAAAAGGCCATTCCCAAAAACGGGTTATCCAGCGGGTAAGGTATTGCCCGAATGTGGGTTCGCCACCCTCAAGGCTGATCACCCTGATGTTCATGATCTTTTTACCGACTGTCTGTCCGTTCATCCAAAGCTCGGTAAGCAGCGAATACAGGAACATGGGCGTGGAAATAGCCAGTACATCCGGCCCAAAACCAGCTTCAGAATCCAGGCCAAACCCCTTAAACAGGGTCTTCATACTGTACAGGTAAATGACCAGCAGCACAAAATCGATGATATAGGCAAAAAGCCGCTTGTGAAACTCCGCAATTTCAAATTCCAGGTCGATATTAAATGGGGTGCCGATTTGTATGATGGACATAGTTTGGCAATTTACATACAGAAAATCAAAACAGGCCACCAATATGGATTTTTTTATTTCTTAAAAAAGTAGGAATTTGTAGCCTCAAATGTTTTAGTGTTACCAGCGGGGTAGGTTAAACCAATATTAAACGCATAAAGTCCGTAGTAATGAGGGAAGCGATGTTTATCAAGAAGAATGCCGGTAAGTGGACGGAGTACCAGGATGTACCCACCGATAATCCTGATGAGATGGCAGAGCGTTTTGTTACCCTGATTGATGACCTGTCTTATGCCAAAACCTTTTATCCTAAAAGCAAGGTAACCCGCTGGATCAATGGCATTGCAGCAGGCATTTATCAAAGCATTTACCAGAATAAAAAAGAGAAATACAGCAGGATCTTCCGTTTCTGGAAGCTGGAACTGCCCCTGCTCTTTAAAAAATACCACCATATTTTCCTTTTTACCTTTTGTATTTTTTTCACTTTCGTCCTGGTAGGCGTCATTTCTTCCTGGCAAAATGAAGATTTCATCCGCACGGTACTGGGCAACGATTATGTGGATATGACGGAGGAGAACATTGCTAAAGGCGATCCTTTTGGAGTGTACAAGGACAAGAATCCCTTCACCATGTTCATCTATATTGCCTTCAATAACATTAAAGTGTCGTTTTACATGTTTATCTGCGGGTTTACCCTGGGCATCATCACTACCTACCTCTTATGGTCAAACGGGCTGATGCTGGGCTGCTTCCAGTACATGTTTTTTTCCAAAGGGCTGGGCCTGCAGTCGGTAATGGTGATATGGATACATGGTACGCTGGAAATTTCGGCCATTGTAATTGCAGCCACTGCAGGCTATATCCTGGCCAATGGCATCCTTTTCCCGGGCACTTATTCCCGTATACTGTCGTTCAAAAGAGGGGCTAAAGATTCCGTAAAAGTAATCATCAGCCTGGTACCCATATTTATACTGGCCGCTTTTTTTGAAAGCTATGTTACCCATTTGATGAGCAACAGCTACGACCAGGAGAACAATGCAGGACTGCCATTGTGGGCAGGCATTCTCATACTGGCCGGTTCTTTATCCTTTATCGTTTGGTACTTTATCATCTACCCCATACGTTTGCATAAAAAAGGGTATACCATAAAGCCCGATGGCATTATTCACCGTATCAATACAGGCAATGCATAAATACTGGCTCAGTTTATTTTTAGCACTGTTGCTGGCAGGCGGTTTGCAGGCACAGCAAAAAAAATACATTTATAAAGATACTGCAGAGGAAAAAATTATTACTGAACCTGCACCGGAGCAGGTAATAGAAGCACCGGTGGAAGAGACTAAAAAAAGCAGCCAGGTAATAGTGGAACCTTTGGAGGAAGACGATACCCCGCTGGTGGATGAGACGGAGCGGCCCGATACCAGCCTGTACTTCAAGTACCTCTATGCGTCAAAAGATACCGTACAGTACTGGAAAACGATGAAGTCATTTGCCTATGCCGCTTATCTCGACAGCCTGCTGCGCAACAGGGAAACCGAAAAAAAGAAAATGGAGCCCCAAAAACAGGAGCGGAGCAGCAGCAACAAATCTTCTTCAGGTGAAAGCAGCAGCGCTGACAGAGGCTCCATTGATGCCAGCCCCGGATTTTTTAATTCACCGGTAATGACGGTGATCCTGTGGATACTGGCCGGCGGTTTTATACTGTTCATTATTTACAGCCTCTTTTTAAAGGATGGCATGTTCAGGCGAAATACAAAGTCTGCCACAGCCACCAGCAGCAGCCAAATGCAGGAAGAAGAAGTGAAACCCGGTACGGATATGGACAGCCTGATTGCACTGGCCTTAAAAGATAAAAATTACAGGCTGGCCGTACGCTACCAGTACCTTAAGAACCTGCACAAACTTGCAGAAAAAGGATTTGTACAGTATGCCGTGGATAAAACGAATTACCAGTACGTAAATGAACTCACCAATGCCGGCCTGCGCAATGAATTTGCAGGCATTACATTAAATTATGAATATGTATGGTATGGCGAGTTTAACATTGACGAAATGTTGTACCGTAAATTAGAAACAGGCTTTACCAGCCTTTACAATAAAATTTAAGCAAAGGGTGAAGCGGATTACACTATACACAGTTTTATCAGCAGCAATCATGGTATTGCTTGCAGCCTGCAGCGGACGCAATGCCGGTGGCAAACCTGCTATGCCCAGTCTTAAGGAAAGCTTTGCCAGGGAAGATAAAAATCCATTTGGCACTTATGTAGCTTACAACCTGGTGCAGCAGTTTTACCCCCAAAGCAGCATCAAATACACCAAAAAAGAATCGGTGGAAAAAACCTGGAGCAATATTTACGATACAGGCTCAGTGTATATTTCCATTTCCAAATCGCTGTATACCACCGAAGAAGATGTGGATGCCATTATGGATTATGTAAAGGCCGGCAACGACATGATATTAAGTGCATCTGTGTTTGATGATAACCTGCTGGACAGGATAGGCTGTAAACTGTACAATTATACCGCTTTTCAGGACCTGATGACGGGTAAAATGGAAGATGCCACCGTGAAGTTAGACAGTCGGCACTACCCGGATACTGCTGCTTACAGTTACTATTACTACCCGTTTTCCACCGCATTTTCCAAACTCCCTGCCGCAACCACCAAAAGCATGGGCATCAATGGTAAGGGCAACACCAATTTCTTTGTGTATTTCTATGGCAAAGGCAAGCTTTTCCTGCACTGTGAGCCAAGGGCTTTTTCCAATTACTTTTTATTGCAAAAGGATAATTACCAGTACCTGCAGAACCTGCTGGGCGTAAGCAAAAAAGCGCCGGAGCATGTTTACTGGAACGATTATTATGTAAAAATAAAATCGCCAAGAAGCAGCCGCTCCGGCTCGGGCGGTTCCGGCGGTTCCGGCTCCGACAAGGGAAGCTCCTCATCTGCCAAAGACTCAGGCAGTACTTTAGATGGACTCAAGGGCGGATTATGGGCCGCATTTTGGTTAACGCTGCTGCTGCTGGTACTGTATGTGCTCAATGGCACCAAGCGTCGCCAGCGCATCATACCCGTGCGCAAGCCCAATGAAAATACTACAGTCAGCTTTGCCGAAACAGTGGGACTGCTCTACCTGCAGAAAAAAGACAATAAAAATATTGCAGAAAAAATGATCACATATTTCAATGAGTTCATCCGCAACCAGTATTTTTTAAACACCAACCATCCCAACCAGGAATTTATCACCACCTTAAGCCGTAAAAGCGGGGTGCCGCAGGATAAGGTAGATATATTGTACAGCACCATCAATAATACCATGCGAAGCACCACGGTAGATGATTACCAGTTGCTTTCGCTCAATCAGCAGATTCAAAACTTTTATAAATTAAGAAACTAATGGAAGAAAATTATTTTCAGCAGCGTACCGACCTCTCCGGTCTCAGCAGGTCATTGTTTGAGATAAGGGCAGAGATTGCAAAAGTGATTGTGGGGCAGCAACGCATGGTTGACCTGCTGCTGATAGGTATACTCAGCGATGGGCATATATTGATAGAAGGGGTACCCGGTGTGGCCAAAACCCTCACTGCCAAGCTGCTGGCCAAAATCATTGATGTGGACTTTTCAAGGATACAGTTTACGCCTGATATGATGCCGAGCGATGTGGTGGGCACATCTGTGTTCAACCCCAAGGATGGTGATTTCCGGTTTAAGTCCGGCCCCATATTCAGCAATATTGTACTCATTGATGAGATCAACCGGGCCCCGGCAAAAACCCAGGCTGCATTGTTTGAAGTGATGGAAGAGCGCCAGGTTACCGTGGATGGTTATACACATATAATGAAAGCGCCCTTTATTGTACTGGCCACCCAAAACCCCATTGAGCAGGAAGGTACCTACCGCCTGCCCGAGGCACAGCTCGACCGCTTCCTGTTTAAGATTGATGTAAAATACCCCAGTCTGCAGGAAGAGATAGCCATCCTTACCAACCAGCAGCACAAGTCGCAGGCACAGGCCATGGATGAAGTAAGAAAAGTGCTTACCCCGCATGAAATAAAGCATTACCGTGATCAGCTGCAATCGGTCATTACCGAACCCAGGCTGCTGGAGTTTATCGCCAAAATTGTAAACGAAACCAGGAACAACCCTGCATTGTACCTTGGCGCATCGCCCCGTGCATCACTCGCCATATTAAGGGCCGCCAAAGCCAATGCGGCCATTAAGGGACGTGATTTTGTAACACCCGAAGATATTGTGGAAATGGTACCCCATGTACTGCGCCACCGCATCATCCTTACGCCCGAAAAGGAAATGGAAGGTATTACAGCCGACGACCTGATTGACAATATTTTAAAGGCAATTGAAGTGCCGAGATAAACAGCCATATGTTTTTTAAATACATTCACACGCATCTCTTTTTCACCCTGCGCTTCTTCCTGGCCATGGGGGGCTGTATTGTGCTGTTCATCATTTCTTTTTTCAGGCCTGAGCTGCTGCCCGTAGCAAAAGCCTGTACCTGGATACTTACGGCGCTTACGGTAATGGATTATGTGTTCCTGTTTTTTGTGGGTAAAAAGCCCTTTGCCAACAGGCGTACGGCCGATAGGTTCAGCAACAGTGACGACAACAAGGTGGAGCTGCAAATAAAAAATGAAATGCCCTTTACCGTTGACTTTGAAATTATTGACGAATTACCGGAGCAGTTTCAAAAGCGTGACTGGAAGGTGAAGCAGCGCTTCAGGGCCATGGAACAGCGGAATATTGTGTACAAGCTGCGCCCGACGGAAAGGGGCGAATACCATTTTGGCGACATCATCATCTACATCAAATCGCAGCTGGGTTTGCTCATGCGCCGCCATGATATTGCTGCAAAAATGATGGTGCCGGTATACCCCTCCTTTATGCAGTTGCGCAAGTATGAGCTGCTGAGCCAAACCACCATTAAAACACAGCACGGCAGCAAGCGCATGCGCAAGATAGGCCACAGCATGGAGTTTGAGCAGATAAAGGAATATGTGCGTGGCGATGATATCCGCACCATCAACTGGAAGGCCACGGCACGCAAGGGGCTGCTGATGGTGAATAATTATACGGATGAAAAATCGCAGCAGGTGTACTGCATCATTGATAAGGGCAGGTTGATGAAAATGCCTTTTAATAACCTTACCCTGCTGGATTATGCCATCAACAGCACACTGGTTTTAAGCAATGTGTGCCTGCAGAAGCAGGACAGGATAGGGCTGATCACTTTTTCGCACAAGCCCGGTACATTGCTGGCTGCCGACCGCAAACCCATACAGCGGGAAAATATCCTGCAGCTGCTGTACAACCAGGAAACAGCTTACCTGGAAAGTGATTTTGAAATGCTGTACATGCAGGTGCGCAAAAGCATCAAGCACCGGAGCCTGCTGGTGCTGTACACCAATTTTGAATCGCTGAGCGGCCTGCGCAGGCAGCTCAATTACCTGCGCTCCATTGCCAGGCATCATCTGCTGCTGGTGGTATTTTTTGAAAATACCGAACTGCACAAGCTGTCGCACCTGCAAGCTGCCAATATCGAAGACGTGTACATTAAAACCGTAGCTGAAAAATTTGAGTTTGAAAAACGCCTGATTGTAAAAGAACTCAGCAAATACGGGATACTCTCTGTGCTGACCACCCCCGAAAACCTCACGGTGAACACAGTGAATAAATATTTGGAAATAAAAGCAAAACAGGCACTGTAGCCCCTGGCACAGTACCTGCATAAATACAGGCAATTGGTAAAAAAGCAAACATACCGCAACAGGCATATTGAAAAATTTGGCGCAGATGCCACACATTTACAAAGAGAGCGCATTGAAATTTCGCCCCAGCTGCGGCAGCAGTATGAAGAGGGCAGGGTATTGCTTATCAACAAGCCGCTGCACTGGACATCTTTTGACATTGTACGCCGCCTGCGCAGCATCCTCCGGATAAAAAAAATAGGCCATGCCGGCACCCTCGACCCACTGGCTACAGGCATGCTCATTGTATGCACCGGTAAATTCACCAAAAAGATAAATGAATACATGGCGCAGGAAAAAGAATACACCGGTTCTTTTACACTGGGAGCCGTTACCCCCACCTACGACCTTGAAACCGAACCGGAGCAGCCCAAAGAGTATGCATTTGTAACCAATGAAATGCTGCAGGCAACAGCAGCAGCATTTACCGGCGATATTGAGCAACTGCCGCCCATGCACTCTGCCATCAAAAAAGATGGCGTGGCCTTATACGAGCTGGCCAGGCAGGGTAAACAAATACAATTAGAACCCAGAAAGGTAACCATAAAAGCCTTTGAGTTAACACAGGTTGAACTCCCCGTAGTACGGTTTAAAGTTACCTGCACCACCGGCACCTATATCCGCAGCCTGGCACATGATTTTGGCGCAGCCCTTGGCTGTGGCGCTTACCTCAGCAGCCTTTGCCGCAGCAGGATAGGGGAGTTTACACTGGATAAAGCCCTTAGCCCCGAAGCGTTTGAAGAAATGCTGAAAGCGGATAATCAACCTCTTTCATAATGTACCTTTTCGGCTCTTTTGTCTGCCCAGGTGAACGACGGGAGCACCTGCCTGTCTGGTACGCTGGGAATAAAGCTCATAAGTCCCGATAGCATGATCGGGGCTGAGTCAACAAAAAACGAATGATGAAAGAGGTCTGAATGATTGCTGCCAACTACAGCAAGTACATCAGCATAACAAATCCCTAACAGGCAAACCCTTTCTGTTATGAAGAATGTGCCTGCTCATTTAAGCAATTCCTTCAGTTCAGCAGCGCTCACCGTCAGCAGGTTTACCTTTGGCAGCCTCCTTGTCAGTTCCCTCCAGTTGGCATCCTTCTTGTATATTTTCTGTAGCATGGCAGCCGCTTCCTTTACCTTTTTGTTACCCGCCAGTGTAATAGCCGTCCAGTACTGCATTTCAAGATTACCGGGAAACATTTTCATGGCTGCCCCATATTGCTGCATTGCCCCGTCCATATCACCCTTTTCCACCGCAAGGTCGCCATTATTCATATGTTCATACGCCCTGTACAGTTTCAGGAGGCGTTCCAGTTCCACCAGGGGAAGCTCATGGTCGTCCACACGCAGGTCAACCAGGCGCTCATCCCAGGGTTTGCAATTGCTGTGGCCTGCCACCACCAGCAGGGCAGCAGATTGCTTGCCCCGTATATCACCACCCGCAGCCTGTGCAGCTTTCAGCGCAGCCAGCACCCTTTCGGCCAGGGGCTTGCCGGCACTGGCTTCAAAAGCCTTGGCCATAGCCGGACATACCGTATTGTTCAGCATCATATTGCTCTGTACCGAATAATTATTGCCGGTAATATGGCTGGCATAGTCAATACATAAATTACCGGTATGAGCAGCCACCACGCCGTTGCTGTCAATCATAGCCACCTGCCTTACTTCACGCCCTTCATCCGCTTCCAGCAGTTTTGATAAAGCATCCTTTGCAGAAGCACCTTCCTTCATCATCTGCAGGCCCAGTATGCCGTAAGATTTATTTACAAAAGACTGTGTGGCCACCACGCCCGTGCCTGCTGCTCCCCAGCTTACTGATGTACCCACGCTGAACCAATGGCTCTGCACACCCACAGCCATTTCGCCGCTTACCTCATCCCTTGCTACTATCGAAAAGGTATGCGCCAGGCCATCGTTACTTTTAAAAAATTGCGCCCTTGTAGCAGCGCTGCACAACACAAATAAAACGGTTGCTGAAATTATCTTTTTCATATACATGCTGTTCATTACTTTTAAAATACTGTTGAAAAACAGATAATGCAAAATAACCATTTTTGCCGCAATGCCGTATCGTTATGCAAACGAATAATTACGGAGATATCAGTACTATACTTCTTTTATATTTCACCTTGTGAGGTCAACAAACAAAAAACGAATGATGAAAGAAGTCTGTTACAGGCAATGAATAGAAGAACTGGCTAAACCCCGAAGGACCACAGAGCCGTTCCGCTGCAAAATCCTGGCTCAACTGCATGGTTATTTCCCACAAAACGGGGGCGCTTTCAAATGGCGCATCATTTTCTGCTTACGGGTCTTGTATCTTTTACCAGGCCTGGGGGCAAAATCAGGTACCGCCATTAGCAGCTGCTATCTGTACTGCACCCCTGTGAACAATGCACAAACAAAACTGTCTTTTTTTTAATAAACTGAGCTATATTTAAAAAATAAAACCTCATCTAAAATGATTAAAAAGTACAGTGCAGCATTAGTATTTACCATTATTAGCTTTTTTACCAGTGCCCAGGTACCCGATTTTTTTATCGGCGGGTGGAATACGTCCACTACCAACCGCTTTACCCGCATCACAGTATCGCCCAATCTTGTACAGCAGGTTTACAGGCTTGAATGTACCATGATGAGTGATACGGATATCATTCAGTTTAACGTGATAGCCGATGGTGTGGTACTGCCGGTATCGTTTTATGAAGCAAGTGTGGTACTGGTGGAAGCCAAAGACATTGCCATACAGCAGGTAACACCCGGTGCATTTGTGAGCGGCAACTGGAGGCTGGTGCAAAAACCTGCTGTTACAGCTGTAAGCATTCCCTGGGCCGGTTATGCCAGGCTGAACAGGGAAATACTGGTGGCCAGCCTTAAAACAGAGCAGGAATTTGTGCTGTCAATCAATGCATCATCCAGCAACTGTACCGCTACCACCATGACGGTGTTTGTTGACGGGGTACTGGTAAAGGACAATGCCGGCCAGCCACTGATTTTTGCGCCGGGCAGCAGCATTTATGGCCGTGGAAAACTCATCACACTCAGGCCAGCCGGCAACTGCACAGGCAATACCAACCCGGTGTATGGAAGTTTAAAACTAAAAGGCTGACAGGACGCCAAAGCAGGCAGCCGCCTTTATCGCAATACAGCTGTAATTATATATAGTCCATAGCTATCTGCTTGATATTCAGTGAAAGAAAAATGAATTGCCGCTGGTCAAATACACAGGTAGCAACGAAAAAGATTGATGGGTTTCAAATTCGCAAAAACTTGTCCCGGATATACGGGATTCGTCATAAAGCCGCTGCTGGCTGCACCTTGGGTTCATCTTTCATCCTTCGTATTTTGGGTATTGCAGCAGTTTTGCAGCTACCCGGCTCAGTGAATATGAAATGTACCCATTTATATATTTAATTTAACATATTTAATTTATCTTGTAGCACCCGGACAGGATATCGTTCAAATAATATTTCCATAGTAACAAAACACCGGGAAACTTGATATGATAAAATATAAACCATCAATATGACACTGCAATTTTCCAATTACCGAACCATCACCCTGGCAGCCTGCTTAGCCCTACTTATTGCAAGCAGCAGTTGCTATTCTTACCGGGTAGCCACACATGCCCAGGCAGGCTCCGAACTGTCTAAACCGGTAACGGTGCAGGTGGATTGTTAGACCATAGCATAGCAGCACGGTCAGCACCTGGCCCTTGCGCAGCTTGGGTCGGTCAGACCGAAGCTACATGCAGTACCGGTCCGTAATCGTCGCCTGGCGCAGGACTCTGTCCTGCTGCCTGCTGTTACTATGGCCCGCAGCCTGGCGCAGGAATCCTTTCCTGCTGCCCACTGTTACTATTCCATCGAATTACAGTAAGTAGCAATCTGTTGCCAGTCTTCCGCAGCATAACTGGTGTCAGCTAATACTGCCGGTCCGTGACCTGATTAGCAAATCGAAATACTCAGTAACCAACTTTAAACTTTGCCCCCCATCAAAACTAACCACTCATAACCCATAACTTATAACTCATAACCCACTTTGAACCTTAAACTTTCCAACCCACAACCAACTTTAAACTTTAAACCCCCAACAAAACTAACCACTCATAACCCATAACTCATAACCCATAACTTTATCCCCCTCCCAATTTTTTTATTCCCCCCAACCATACTATTTTCACCCCATGTCAGCAGTACATCCGCATATAGCCCGTTTGCTAGCCTGCATCAATCATGAGGAGCAGGAGCAGGTAAACCGCTACAGCCTCAACCAGCAGCATACCCTGCGGTCGCTAAAGGCAGAGGGGCTGGCCCTGCACCCCCTTACGGTTACCCGCCGCAATTTTGGCTATGCCGATTACCCTGAAATCAGTTTTAAGCTGCAATACCCGGCAGAAACAGGTTTATTTAAAGATGGAGCAGCCATTGAGTGCTTTTGTGCAGGTGAAGAGCCGGTAAAAGGCATTTTGCTCAGCCTGGATGGGAGGGCAGGGGAGTTCCGCTTGTTTGCCCCCGACTTTCCTGATTGGATAGAAGACGATGGGGTGGGCATCAAACTGGCGCCCGACCAGCGCACCACCACCATTATGAAAACCGTACTGCGTGATTTGGAAAAAAGAAAGGACCTGTTTACCCTCTTTGAGCAACTGCACAGCGATGCACCCCTTGCTGCCGTGGCCGCCGTACTGCCCGCAACCCTGCCGGATTTTATCAACCGGCAACTGAACCCCAGCCAGCAGCAGGCAGTAGCCGCCATTGTACAGCAGGAGCAGGAGCAGTTGCTGCTGGTGCATGGCCCGCCCGGCACGGGCAAAACCACCACGTTGACAGAAGCCATTGTGCAGCTGGTAAAAATGGGCGAAAGGGTACTGGTAGCAGCACCCAGCAATACGGCGGTGGACAATATAGCCAAAGGGCTGATTGCCCACAACCTGCGCATACTGCGGGTGGGCAATACCGGCAAGGTGGATGAAGCCGTATTTGCCCATACACCCGAAGGCAAGCTGGCCAATGCACAGCAGCAAAAAGAAATAAAGGCACTCAAAATACGGGCAGAGCAGTTTCGCAAAATGGCGCTTAAGTACAAGCGCAGCTTTGGCAAGGCAGAAAGAGAGCAGCGCAACCTGCTGTTTAAAGAAGTGAAGGACTTACGGACCCAGATAAAGAAAATACAGGCCTACAACGAAGAAAAACTGTACACCGAAGCCGCCGTGATACTCGGCACACCCATTGGCCTGTACGATGCCAGCCTCCAGCGGCAGCATTTTAATACACTGGTGATTGATGAAGCGGGCCAGTGCATAGAACCATTGGCCTGGTGCATATTTCCCCTGGCACAAAAATATGTGCTGGCGGGCGACCACCTGCAACTGCCCCCCACGGTACTCAGCCAGCAGGCCCTGCGCCTGGGGTTTAACCGCTCCATACTGGAATGCTGCATGGGCAGGGTGCCACACAGTTGGTTGCTCAATACCCAGTACCGCATGCGGGCCGCCATTACTGCCTTTTCAAATGCCTATTTTTATGGAGGCCTGCTGCAAACCCCGCCACAGCTCGCCAATACCGGCACCCACCTGGTTTTTATTGATACAGCGGGCAGCGGCAGCAATGAAACACATGGCAGCGACGGCACCAGCCTGCAGAATGAAGGGGAACTGGCCCTTGTGCAGCAATTGCTGCAAACAGAAGACCTGGACCCGGCCCGTACCGCATTTATTTCGCCCTATGCCGGGCAGGTAGCCGCAGCCAGGGAGGTATTGCCACGGGGCATGCGCATCAGCACCATTGACAGTTTCCAGGGGCAGGAGCAGCAAACCATCATCCTGTCGCTGGTACGCAGCAACGATGAAGGCGATATCGGCTTTTTAAAAGATTACCGCCGCATGAATGTGGCCATTACCCGTGCGCAGGAAAAACTCTACGTAATTGGCGACAGCGCCACCATTGGGGCAGATGCATTTTACAATGCCTTTTTAACCTGTGTGGAGCAGCAGGGCAGTTACCGCAGTATATGGGAGTTTAATAATGGTGAGGGCTGATAAAGAAGCGAATGACGAAAAGGGATGATATATGAAACACAAATTAATGCCAATACATAAGCCGGCAATTGGTAAAACCCAAAGAGACAAATTTAAGCCAATGTAAAGGGAACAATATCATATATACTATTATATTTGCCAATACTTGCCAATAATTGTCAAGACAATAATTTGATAATGACATCCCAAATAGGAGATAAAATAAGAGAGCTAAGAACAAAGCAAAATCTGTTGTTACGACAGGTTGCCTCTAAACTTGAAGTCGACACTTCCATCATTAGTAAAATGGAAAGAGGTGAAAGACCTATCAAACAAGAACAAATTGCAATCTTGGCTGATATTCTTAAAGCTGACAAAGAAGAGCTACAGACTCTTTGGTTGGCTGACCAACTCTATAATGTTATTGAAGGTCAACCAATGGCAGACGAAGCACTAAAATCAGTTTCTAAGAAAATTAAAAAAGGGAAATAAATGTCATCAAACTTTTTTACAAACGAAGGCGAAAATACACTCTACAAAAAATTTGCAGGTGTGTTTAAGCACATGCAAAACATTGAATACTTCAAATCGGTTATCGGATATTTTAGAGCATCGGGATACTTTGCAATTCGCAAACATTTTCCGAATGACTTGAAAGTAAAAATCATAGCAGGAATAAATGTTGACCCTTTCATTGCATTGGCACAAAAGAAAGGTTTGCTTTTCAATCTTAACGCCAAAGACACCAAGGAATCTTTCATTGAATCCATACAGGAAGACATTCTTAATGCAAAATATGGAAAGGCAATTGAAGAAGGCATTTTACAACTCATTACTGATATTGTTGAAGGTCGAATTGAAATAAGAGCACACAATTCCAAAAAACTCCACTCCAAGTTTTATATTTTCCTTTCGCCAAACTTCAATGAACATAACCCAAACGGGATGGTGATAATGGGTTCTTCAAACCTTTCAGCTCAAGGTTTAGGATTAGAAGATGTTGAACACAATTACGAAATGAATGTTCAACTAAATGACTTCCCAAATGTGGATTTTGCTAATAGAGAATTTGAGAAGCTTTGGGAGCAAAGCACTGCGATTCTTCCAGTTGATGCACCGTCTTTGATTAAGAAAACATATTTAGAAGCTACTCCCACCCCATTTGAGTTATTTGTGAAATTTCTGATTGAATTCTTTGGGAAAAACATTGAGTACGACCCCGACAGTATAAACGATATTCCATTGAAGAAGTTTAAAAAATTAAGCTACCAGATAGATGCAGTAAATCAGGGTTACGAGTTGCTGCTAAAACACAACGGCTTCTTTTTAGCTGATGTGGTAGGAACAGGAAAAACAGTAATGGCTGCTTTGCTTGCAAAAAAATTCATCATCAATAACGGACCGAAAACAAAAATTCTTGTTGTGTATCCGCCGACAATAGAAAAGAACTGGAAAACAACCTTCAAAGAATTTAGAATTGACGAGAAGTGCCACTTTATTGCTAATGGAAGTTTAAATAAAATTATAGAAGGAGACCATAACTATTCAGACAAGGAACGTTACGATTTAATTCTTGTGGACGAAGCCCATAAGTTCAGAAACCACAAGAGCCAACAGTTTGAAAACTTGCAGGTGATTTGTAAATCAGGACGAGAAAACATTGGTAATGTAGAAGGGTATGAAAAGAAGGTTGTGCTTATTACAGCAACTCCGTTGAACAATAAGCCTGAAGATATTTACTATCTAATTTCACTTTTTCAAGACATAAGGAACAGCAACTTGAGTGAACCAAATTTGCAAAGATATTTTTATCCTCATACCATTCGTTATAAAGCACTCATTCAACAAACCCCATTAGACCTTGATGCTATTCAGGAAATATTTAACGACATCAGAGAAAAAGTGGTAAAGGATATTACCATTCGCAGAACAAGAACCGATTTAAAAAAGAATGAACGCTATAAAAAAGATTTAGAATCGCAGGGTATTGTTTTCCCGAAAGTGGCTGAGCCGATTGCGAATGAATATGAGTTGACGAATGATGTAGCAATTTTATTTACTGATACAGCCAGCAGTATTATTGACACAACAAGAATTGATTTTTTCCGCTATCAGGCAATCGCCTACTTGACTGATGATGCCAACAATGGTTTGTATCAATCTGCACAAACTATTTCACGTTCATTGGCTTTCATCATGCGAACCCAATTGATAAAGCGTTTGGAAAGTAGTTTTTACGCATTCAAAAAATCGCTAAATAAAATCACAACATCAACCAAGCAGATGATTGAAATGTATGAGAGAGATAATATCTTCATTGCTCCCGATTTAGATATTTCAGATTTGTTGAATCAAGGAAAATCAGACGAAGAAATTGAAATTGAGATTTTCAAAATTGATGATGACAAACCAAAGAACAAAAAATTCAAACAGTCAGATTTCAAAAAAGGGTTTATTGAAGGTTTGCGAAATGATTACGCTAACCTTTTTGCACTCAATGAAAGATGGAAAGCCGTTGAAGATAACAATGACCCGAAATGGAATGTGTTTATTGACTTGCTGAAAACTGAATACTTCAACAAAGACAAAAACGAATTAGGCAAGTTGGTAATCTTTACTGAATCTGCCGATACATTGTTTTATTTAAACGACCGTCTAAAAAAAGAAACGAATTATAAAGTTTTAAGCATCACTTCTGAAAACAGAAACAAAGAATTTGAAACAATAAGAGGAAATTTTGATGCAAATTTTGAAGGTACTTTTAGATTCGACTTTGATATTATTCTCACAACGGATGTGTTAGCTGAAGGCATAAACCTTCATAGAGCTAATGTGATTGTAAACTATGATACACCCTGGAATCCCACAAGATTGATTCAGCGCCTGGGTCGTATCAATCGCATCGGAGCAAAAGCACAGTTCATTTATAATTACAATTTCTATCCTTCACAACATGGTGACATGATTATTAATTTGAAGGAAAGGTCAGAAGCAAAACTCCAAAGCAGCCACACTGCTTACGGTGAAGACAGCAGAATTTACTCGTTGAGAGAAATTATTGAGCAATGGAGCATGTTTGAGGAGAAAGACGAAGAAATTGATTTGAGAACAAAATGGTTAGAATGGTTGCGTTTGTATAGGCAACAAAACGAAGAACATTTCAACGCTATTAAAAAAATGCCTTTGAAAGTTCGTTGCATTCGCAAAACAAACGAAAAAGAAAACAGTATTGCCTTTGTAAAAAATGGCGACTACAAAAACATTTATGTACAGAGCGAAGGCAAATCGTTTGCAGTTCCGTTTGAAAAAGCTGTTGCAATTTTTGAAGCACAGAAATCAGAATTAGGAATTTTACCCATACCTGATGTGCATTACACACACATAAACAGAATGCTTGACCAGTTTACAAGCAATATTACAACGCCTGAAATGATTGGCGGTGCAGATGAGAAATTAGATGTACGAAGCAACAAAGCATTAAATGATTTGAACAACTGGTTGGCAAATAAAATTCTGTCATCAGCCGAATCCATTGAAGCAGGAAATAATTTGTTGCCGCTTTTAAAACACGGCACTTATGCCAATCTTACAAACGAAGTTTATAAATTAAGAAATGAAACAAGCCCCACGAAACTGGAAAATGAGTTGATAAAGCTTTCAAGAAAATACACTTCCAAAATTAAGAGAGAAGCAAAGAAAGAAACAGACCCATTGCAACCCAAAATTATCATCTCTGAAACCTTTGTTTCGTAAACGAATTTTAAAATGACAGTAACAGAAATAAGAAATATATTAGAAAGCCCCTACGACAGAAAGGTTTGGAAGTCTTTTTTACAGGCACAGTTTACCAACAATAAGCTGAATGCCGAAGACAGAACCATTCTGCTTTCAGATAAAACTTTAAGCAAACAATGTTTAAGTTTAGGTAATTATGAAATAAGCGATTACTCCAAAATCGGAATTTTTGAAGTAGAACTTAATGAGAAAGTAAACATCACCCGAAACCGTGTTGCTCTTAGGAATTTGATTAAAGACCTAACCATCCAGGTAGCTGGTGCAATGGTAGTTTTTGTGCAAGGTGATAAGTGGCGTTTTAGTTACATCAGTAAAAGGAAAGTGAAAAACAAAGACACTAACGAAATACAGGAAAAAGAAACTGGATCAAAACGTTACACCTATTTATTTGGTAATGGCGAAAAAGCATTAACGGCTGCCCAGCGCTTTAACAAGCTCATTCAAAAACAAAAAGAGCATATTTTTCAATTCCTTTCTTTAGACGACTTTGATGAGGCATTCTCAGTAGAAAAACTAAGTAAGGAATTTTTTAAAAATTATAAAGATGCTTACGAAGATTTTGTGCAGTTTATTACAGGTAAGCGATATAGTAAAAATGGTAACAAATATGTAGAAGCAGTCATTCATGAACCCGACTGGCAATTCACTGCATTATTCAACAGAAAGGAAAAAGAAGCCCGTGATTTTTGTAAACGAATGATGGGAAGAATAGTATTTCTCTATTTCATTCAAAAGAAAGGGTGGCTTGCCGTTAAACAAGGGAAAAAGTGGGGTGAAGGAAACCCCGATTATTTATATGACCTTTTCAGGAAATCTAAAAACAAGGATGATTTTTATTATCTGGAATTAATGCCTTTATTTTTCAAAACGCTTAACAATATTGATTCTGAGAAAATAACTAATACTTTGCGTTTCCCATATCTGAATGGAGGATTGTTTGACGATAGTCAGGATAGGAAATACAATAAACTCCATTTGCCCGAACATATATTTCAGAATCTTTTTGAAACATTTAATAATTATAACTTCACCATTTATGAAGATGCACCCGATGAGCATACTGTAGCCGTTGACCCCGAAATGCTTGGTCACATCTTTGAGAATTTGCTGGAAGATAACAAAGACAAAGGAGCATATTACACCCCAAAGGAAATAGTTCATTATATGTGTAAGGAAAGCTTAAAGGCTTACCTGTTTGCACATGATGAACAACATTTTGCCAATAATGAATTAGCCAAGCGTAGCATAGATAAAATCATTCAACAACAAGAACTAAGCAGCGATGAAAAACAATACGCTGAAAAGAATGCTTTTAAAATTATTGATGCTTTGGAGCAAGTAAAAATTTGTGACCCTGCGATTGGCTCAGGAGCTTTCCCTATGGGTTTGTTGCAAGAAATTTTCAATGCGCAGATTTACTTGCAAGAATTAAAGGGTTTTAAAAAAGGTGTTTCTGATGCAGACATAAAAAAACACATTATTGAAGAAAGCATTTATGGCGTGGATATTGATGCTGGTGCTGTGGACATTGCTCGGTTGCGCTTTTGGCTTAGTTTGGTAGTTGACGAACACGAACCACAACCTTTACCTAACCTTGACTTTAAAATTGTTTGCGCTGATACATTGATTCCATTGGGTGAGTTGAAAGAGTATGATATGGAAGGGAAAGCAGCTCTGGCAGTTAAAGCACTTGAAGAATTGCGACACGACTTCTTTAATGTAAGTAGTGAGAATAAACTGAGGTTAGAGCGCCAATTCAAAAAAATACAAACTGATTTACTAAGTCTCAGAGAACTTTCCTCGTCAAAAAATTACGAGGTATACACCAAGCTTTATGAGTTTAATCCTTTTGAAGACAAAGCTTGCTCTTGGTTTGACGCTTGGTGGATGTTTGGTATAAAAGAAGGATTTGATATAGTGATTGGAAACCCACCTTATGTTCAACTTCAAAAAGATGGCGGTAAACTGGCCAAGCTCTATCAGACATATAAATATGAAACATTTGAAAGAACAGGTGACTTATATTCCTTGTTTTATGAGAGAGGAACAAGCCTTTTGAATGAGAAAGGTATTCTTTGTTTTATAACTTCCAACAAATGGATGAGAGCCAATTATGGCGCAAGCACACGGCAATTTTTTTCTGAAAAAACACATCCCCTTTTATTAATAGACTTTGGAAATGTTCAGGTTTTTGATACGGCGACGGTCGACACAAATATTTTCATATTGCAAAACAAGCCAAAGGCAAAAAAACATGAAAAGAAGGAGGCCTTTGCTGTTCGAATAAATAATGATTTTAATATTGACGAACAGAGTTTACAGGAATATGTTTTAAAAAATGGTTACAAACTTTCTTCTTTAAGTCATAATGCTTGGGTTGTTGGCGAAAGAGATATTTATGACATAAAAGATTTTGTTGAGGAACAAGGACTTCCATTAGCTAAATGGAATGTCATCATTAATTATGGACTTAAGACCGGGCTTAATGAAGCTTTTATTATATCAGGAGAACTTAGAAATAAACTAATAGCAGAAAGCGAAAGCAGCACTTCCATATTAAAACCAATATTGCGGGGGAAAGATATTTCATCTTGGTATCCTGATTTTGCTGATTTGTGGTTGGTTTATATTCCTTGGCATTTTCCTCTACACGAAGACCCTTCAATTATTGGTGCTACTAATAAGGCAGAGCCAGAATTCAAAAGACTCTATCCAGCGGTGTATAATCATTTATTCCAGTACAAGACAGAACTGTTAGCAAGAAATCAGTCAGAAGTTGGTATAAGATATGAATGGTTCGCCCTCCAAAGATTTGGTTCTAACTATTGGAGAGACTTTGAAAAGCCCAAGATTATATATCCTAATATGACAAAGTACATGCCTTTTGTGTATGATGAAAATGACAACTATTATTCAAATGACAAGAGCTTTATTTTATTGGGAGAAAACTTGAAATATTTGGTATGCTTTTTTAATTCTAAACTGTTCAAATACTGCTTTTCAGATAATTTTCCAGAATTACAAGGAGGAACGAGAGAATTAAGAAAAGTCTTTTTTGATAAAATTCCTGTTAAACAAATAACAAACAGAGAAGAAATTCCTTTTGCTAAAATGGTTGACTACTTAGTTGCACTCAAAAAAGAAAATTCAACTGATAACACAGACCAGTTGATGTTTATCTACTTTGAACAAATTGTAAATGCCCTGGTTTTTGAACTATACTTTAAAGAAGAGTTTGAGACTAGAAATTTGCAAATTGCAAAATATGTTTCTGAGTTGCCAGATTTATCGAAAAAAGAAAAGTTATTGCATCAACTGAGAAAAATTTATGTTTCAATTAACCAACACCATAATCCTATGAAGCAGGCTTTATTCAGCATGTTGACCATTCCACAAATCGAATTGATAATGAATAGCAATAAAGCATGAAAAGGATAACTGCAATAGAGTTTGTCAACTATAAGGCTTTTTACCAAAGTGGTACAGAAAACAAGATTGTAATACCAAATGGAAAAAGTGTGTTGTTGTATGGTGAAAACGGTAGCGGTAAGTCAAGTATTTATGAAGGGTTGAAACAGTTTTTCAACAGTTCTGATAATACCATTGAAGTTATTCCTTCAAGGCACATTGCCGTCCCAAAAACAAGAATCGAAAATGCAGGAGCGGAAAACGAAGCAGAAGTTTCTAATGAAGTCGCTATAAAAATCACTTTTACGGATGATGCAGGAAGCGAACAGAAAACATTTGGGATACCAACGTCAAATGTTCAAGGCACAAACTATATAGCTCAAGCAAATCTCCTAAACGGATTTCTTTCATACAGAGAATTATTGCGAACTTATTTAATGGAGAACCCTAAAGACAGGGATGAATTTCGCTTAAAGTTTGCTCAGTTATTAATTGAAGTAATACTTCCCAAGCAAAGAAATACCGCAACTCAACAGACCTTTCAAAGATCATGGAATAATTTGTTCATCCCAAGAGCATGGTATAAAGAATACAATCTCGAGCTTTTTACAACCGGCTTGAAATATGAAATACATCGAATTAATTTGCTATTACCTTTTATCTTAAAATATTTTGAAGATAGTTTTAATGTTCAGCTAGTTTTAACCAGAAGCGATATTGAGTATCATCATTCATTCAAAGTTGACAGAGAAGGTAACTATCCTATTTGCGAAGTAGATTTAGACGTAACGCTTTTTGGAAACAATACAGATAATGAAGAGGAAACCCATCTAACTGTTTTGAATGAGGCACGGTTATCAGCCCTTGCAATCTCAATTTACATTGCATCCCTAATCAATACACCACAAGATAATTTTGATTTCAAGCTTCTTTTCCTTGACGACATTTTTATCGGGTTAGACATGAGTAACCGACTGCCATTATTAGAAATACTAAAAAGTTTTAAGAAGCCAATAATTGAACAATTTGTAGACGCAGCTGAGGATAATGCCATTGTAGAACGAATTCAAGTAGTAGATGATGTTGTACAAACAGAAGCAGAACCTTTTTTTCGCAGCTACCAGATTATTATTTCCACATACGACCGATTTTGGTTTAGCGTGGCAAAAAATTGGTTTGAAACTAAATCAAGTGGTAAGTGGTGTTATTTGGAATTGTATGCAAACAAAAAAGAGGAATTGCCATTTAATACTCCAATACTCTACACTTCTTTAAGTTATTTGGAACAGGCAAACTATCATTACTCAAAACAGGATTACCCATCATGTGCTAATCATCTTCGTAAGGCTTTAGAAAGAAGAATTAAAGAACTTCTGCCTGCAAATGAACATTTCGGTGAATACATCGACCATGAAACTGGAATTACAGAAATAAAAAAGTTAAAAACGCTCAATCAATATTTGGAAAAATTTATTGGGTATTGTAAAGCTAATGGAATCAATGCATCAGAATTGGCCGATTTGAAAAATTTAAAAGATTGGTATTTCAATCCATTTTCACACGATAATATTGGAACTCCAATTTTTAAAAGAGAACTGGATTTAGCAAACGTATTAGTCAAAAAATTAGAAACTTTTGAGTTTCACATTTTACTACAAGCAGCAACAAACTTATATTTCCTTTTTGAAAATGGAGCAGGGCAAACTAGAGAATATAAAATTGAACTTCAGGAAAATTTGAGGTGGATAAAATCCGAGCAAGGGAATATTTTAACAAACCCTTCAATTCGATGTTACGAATGGACGAGAAATGGAGTAATAGAACAACCGAACTGGGGAAATGATAGACTCATTCATTTTTACAATAACAAATGGAGAGCATTGCTTAGACAAGAAGGCATTCCTGATTTCCCAATGGAAACATTTTGGAACGAAATTTTTCAGGTTGATAATAATCAACCCTTGATTAGCATTATAACCCCAGTATGAGTAAGGCAATGATTAGCATTATAGGAAAATCTATTGCAGTCATCAGAAGCCATCAGGCTGGACTCTGTCCTACTGCCCAGCGTTACTAAACCTACGCCAATAATAAAGTAACAAACAACATTAAGGCTGGAACCAAGGGGCGGTATATTAATTTCCTACTGCGGCCTTAGCAATGAAGTAAGTTTTTCTATTAAGCTGTCTTTTTCGTCAAGCTGTTTTTTAAGTAAGTCAATTATATCCTTGTCGTGCATGTGCAGGTTTTGTTCACCCGAATAAAAAACAGCACCCGTTTCAATTTTATTATCATAAATATTTACAGTGATATTATCAGGCGTAAGCAATGTGCCGGGGTCTACATCAAGTATCCTGGCAATTTCCAGCAGCATCTGCACTTTAATGGCGGCCTTGCCGGTTTCAAGCTGGCTGTAGGTATTTTGAGATATACCCAGTTCGGCTGCCATATATTCCTGTGTCAGGTTCTTTTCTTCCCTAAGTGCCCTTAACCGGAGGTTGGTGATAGAAAAATCTTTCTTATCCATTGTTTACTATTTATTTTATTTTAACTGCAATCTGCTCCACCAGCTCTTTAATGATGCTATCTTTTTCTGCCAGTTGGATATTCAGTTGCGCTATTTCGCCGTTTACCGGTCCCCGGCTTTTAACCCGGGATTGGCCTGCAATATCTGTTATTTCCACCGGCCTTCCAACTATCATTAAGGGTGATACCTTTAATATTGTTGCCAGCATAAGCAACTGATTTACATCCATTTCAGTTTTCCCGTTTTCAAGCAGGCTGTAGCCGTTTTGGGTGATACCCAGCCGGGCAGCCATGTACTTTTGGGTGTAATTCCTCAGTTCTCTGAACGTTTTTAGATTAGGGAATATCATAGTATTTTGTTTTTATTGCTGCTGTATCATATTTACTGATAAAGTATCAGCTAAAGGGTTAGGCAAATATAATGAATAAAATAACTTGCATGTACAGTTGCTGAATGAGGATGCGCATCAAAAAAAAAAACAGCCTGTACATTGGAGGTGCCCTGAAAATCCATAAAAGAGTAGGGGCGTAAATATTATGTACGAAAACCATGATATAACTAAAAAAACAAATGAACATGAAAAAGAAGATTGTACTGCTTTGCCTCAGCCTGGGGGCAGCCTGCCTTGTAATGGTACAGTGTAAAAAAAATCCCGGCGATGCTGTTTCCAATAGCAAACCGGCAAGGGAAATTAAACCGGATTATGTAAAAGCCGACTGCAAAGTGCCACCGGGATACACATCCTGCAGTGCCGACTGTAAGTTTGCCGACTGCTGTGTGGTATGGAATCCAACTGTGGAAACTGGCGGTTGTGAATGCATGCTTGGCTTTTCATTTTGCAAAACAGAACCATTGCCCAAACCTAAAGGCGGGGAAACAGCAGTAACATCAGCAATACGTACTATATGGGTAAACACTGCGGAAGTAACGCAATTTTTCAGTTACTGCGTTGCCAATGGTATTGAAACGGCTGCATTGCAAGGCCAGTTCGAAAGTATTATTTCTACTGCATTGGCTAATGAAGGCAACCGGGTAAAAGCCCGGCCTGATGTGTATGATAGCTTTATTGAAAAACTGAAACTGTTTTTTAAACAGCTTCCGGCAGGTAAGCAAATTATCCTGAAAGACTATACTGGTGCATAATGCCAGCATTAAAGTAAGGGTTGCAGCAAATGTTGCAACCCTTTTTTAAATTATTATTTGAAAATACCGGCATCTTTTTATCTTTGATTGCAGTATATGAATACCATGAAAAAATACAGCGGCTCCATTTTATTATTACTGCTGGCATTTACGGCAAACTGCCAGGTGCAACTGCAGGGACATATAAACGGCCTTAAAAAAGGTATGTATACCATATATGTTGATGAAATTACAGCGCCACCGCTAACAACCATTTTAGCTGATACATTTGCCGTAAATAAAAAAGGATACTTTACGGGCCGGCTTAAAAAAAAATACTCCGATGGAACCATTTTTAAAATAACCCTTTACCACAATGGACAACCCGTAAACCCGCTTGATGATGCTGTACTAAGCAATAGCATACTGCTTACCAATTCGGGCAAAACCGGCATTACAATTACCGCAGCAGCCGATACGCTTTTTTTTGATGCTGCTATTGAAACAACATCAGCAGCATGCAGGCAGCTAATGAGGCTGGAAGCATATAAAAAAACATTGTACAGGGCCATGCAGCAGGCAACAGCGGGCAACAATAAAGGCCCGTCACAGCTTGCGTACGCTGCATTCATATCAGCGGTAGAGCATTACAGGGAACAAATGCTGCAGCAATTCCGGTTACAAACAATACCCGCAGCCAGCCTGCTTTGTTTGTACAATCTCTCACTTACACAGGCTGCCACTATCAACCAACCGGATACAGCACTGCTTTACCCGTATATCCGTACAAAAAAATTCCCCAATACGCAACTGGCAGAAAAGCTGCTTTTCCCTTACCGCAACCATATCAGTACCCTTCGCCTGCAAACAGGCCAAATTAAAGTAACAGCATTAAATGGTATACAAAAGCAACTGGCAGAAATGACAACCGGTGACAGCATTGCAGTAATTTATTGCTGGGCAAGCTGGTGCGGACCATGCCGTAAAGCCAACAAAACTTACCTGCCGGGTTTTGCAGCAGCGCTTGAGGTAAAGGGAATTTTTTTTGGCTCGGTAAGTATTGATACGGATATGAATAGCTGGAAAAAAGCTGTTGCTGACGATAAGATAAAATGGCCACAATATATTGATGGCGCAAACAGAAAACTATACCGGCAACTGAGCGTGAATGCTGTACCTTATTATGCGGTTATCAACAAAAAAGGGGATGTGGTTTTTGAAACCCATACATGGCTGCAGTTGAATGAATATATTAATGCTTATTATGAAAAAAAATAATCCATTTTACAGGACACTGTCCTGCTGCCCCAAGTAACTAAACCATCAACACTAAAAAACTAACATAAGGTATCAGAGCCGCAGCACTAAGCAGCCATAACCATCCCCAATGTCCTGCAGGGTTGTTTACAATAATTGCCGGTTTATCATGGGCAGAGACATTGGGGCGAAGCAGGCTGCTGGATAATTATGTAAGGCAATTTTTGCAGTGCTTATCCAATGAAACCGGATTTATATTGCATTTTATACACAAATCAGCGGAATTTTCGTATAAGAAAACTCATTTAAAGCCCATTTTGCCATCAGCAACTTTTTCGTATATTTTTATTATCAATCCTTGATTGACCATTACATTTATTGTACAGATTTTTTCTTTAAATGTTAATGGGTTTGGTAAATTATTCATCTTTCAATACTGTTATGCGTTGTTAAAAAACTAAGCTATTTAAAATTTGAAAGCAAATTCCGGCTCCCTCCACCTGGCGCAGGACAATGTCCTGCTGCCTTACATTACAAATCAGGGCTACATTTATTTGCTAGACTTTGCCGGATTGGGTATCCCTAATAATTAGAAACAAACATCTTTACCATTTATCCATTTTTCTCAAGGGCATATTAAGTTCCTTTGTAGCTTCTTTAATTGATGTGTATTCGTTTTTAGCCCAATTCTTAAATTTTGATTTAAAATTTCTTTCTATTTGTTCCCAGGTTTTTCCTTTTTCAAATTCAAAAACGTTTGTGGTATCAGTTTTTTGTGAAGGATAGTGATTAAATAATTCAAAATCAGCTCTTACTTTTCTAAATATTCTGGCCTCAATATCACTTTTAAATTTCTGTTTTGAATCTTTATACTCTATAATTCTGTATTGATGCCATAAAATAGAAATTTTATCAAGATCTCTAAAATTACCTGTAAATGTTTGACAATTGTCTCTTAACCATCCTGTAAATTCACCATCATCAGGTTGTTTAGAGAATTCCTTAAATTTCATTTTTTCCCAAACCAACTTAAAGTCGTTATAAATTTCAGATGGGAATTCTTTAAATGACGGAACCTTTAATACCAATTGCGAAATTCTATCCCAAAATCTATCTATTAAGTGTTCTCTGCTGTCCCGTAATTGAGATACATCAAATGAAGAAGTGAAAATAATGCGCTTTAAACCTTTGTTTTTACCCAACCCAATCTTACCATCAGTAGTAGAAAGTGCTTTGGTCAATATATTTTGTTGAATATCTTCCAGTTCTTCAATATTCTTGATTATAATATATTCTTTTTCAAATATTCTTGAAATTTCATTCTCAGTTTTTCCAATTTCAAAAGGGTAGTAAAAACCAGCATTATCATTATCCGCTTTATCTAAAGCTTCATTTATTAAAAAACTTTTTCCAGTACCACTATCCCCCAATAATAAAACTGAAAAATAACCAGGGTTCTTGATATAGTATTTCAATATTTCAACTAAGTCATTTCTTTTATTTAACACTCTATGTATCATTTTTATGCATTTAGTACGTATCAATAATTACATTAAGTAAAAATATGAAACACTTTTAAGATATTTTGATTTAAATTCAAAATTTATATTACATCTTTGGTATGTCAAATTACAATACTTGCACGTATCATATTTTACAGTGTTAAGGTCAACTTTAATACATTATAAAAATGGCAATCAAAATTTTAGAATCTACTTTATCACAACATTTTATGATGCAAAGTTGGGACAGAAGTATAGATTCATTTTTGCTGTATAAAAATCTTACTTAAGTAAATGCTAGTAAGGCGTAAATGAAAATAGCAATAGTAACACCTTCTTTCCTTGCACAAAAAGTAATTGCTACCAAAGAAAAATGTTGTTTAGCTATTGTGTTTTCTCATAAACTATTAAAAACAGCATTTTGGTGTGATCATCCCAAATATTTACATAAAAAAGAAAAACAAGCTGACATTCAGTGGATTTATGATTAAGCAATGGTTATTCCCGATGTCCATTCAAAACAAAGGGTGCGGAAGCCGAGACGCAAATTAGTAGGCATCACAAAAAAGTAAATTTTATTATGGCTAAGAAACCAATGGTACAATTACCTAGACCAAGCACAAAGCCTGGTAAACCTGGTGGGCCTGCGGGTAATAATCCGCCAAAGCCTAAAAAGTAACAGGTTGGGGAGAAATCCCCAACTTTTTTAAATTATTTATATATTTAGATTATGCACATCCTCAAAATTATTCACGGCTATCCGCTAAACTACAATGCTGGTTCTGAAGTTTACAGCCAGTCCATCTGCAATAAACTTTCAAAGCAGCACAAGGTTTCAGTATTTACAAGAGAAGAAAACCCATACAGCCCCGACTTTGCCATCCGTAAGCAAACAGAAAATAGCAACCTGGATTTGTATTTCGTAAACAATCCACAGGGCAAAGATGGCTATCGCCATCAGGCATTGGATAGCAATTTTGCAAAACTCATTGCCGAAATCAAACCCGATATAGCACACATCGGGCATCTCAACCATCTTTCCACCGGAATTGTGGACGAACTCAACAAACAGAACATTCCAATCGTTTTTACACTACACGACTTTTGGCTGATGTGCCCAAGAGGGCAATTCCTTACAAGAAGCATTGGCAGGGAAAACAACTTCCAGTTGTGTTCAGCCCAGCAGGACCAAAAATGTGCAACCGACTGCTACAGCGTGAATTTCAGTGGCAGAGAGGAAAACGAAGCCCGGGACATTGAACATTGGACTGCCTGGACACACCAAAGAATGATGGAAACCAAGGCAATCATTAACAAAGTGGATGCATTCATTGCCCCGTCTCATTACTTGCGCAATAGATTTGTAAATGAATTTTCAGTACCTGAAAACAAAATCATCTACTTAGACTACGGTTTCCCAACCGATTACCTGACGCAAACAGAAAAATCAAAAGACAATGCCAATTTTACCTTCGGTTACATTGGTACATTAATACCTGCCAAAGGCGTTCATCAACTCATTGAAGCCTTTTGCCAAATTGAAACACCAGCAACACTAAAAATTTACGGCAGACAAAACGGGCAAAGCTCCGCCGCTTTAAAATTGCTTGCCGGCAAATCAAAAAATACAATTGAATTTGCAGGGGAATACATCAATCACAACCTGGCAAATGATGTTTTTTCAAAAGTTGATTGCATTGTAGTTCCAAGCATTTGGGCTGAAAACTCACCCTTGGTCATTCACGAAGCTCAATCTTGCAAAATACCTGTCATCACAGCTGGTTTTGGGGGAATGAAAGACTATGTGCAGCATCAGGTCAATGGATTATTATTTGAACACCGCAATATAGCATCATTGGCAGCCCAAATGAAGTTTGCTGTGGAAAACCCCCATTTGATGGCAGCATATGGCCAGAAAGGGTACTTGTTTTCACAAGATGGCAGTGTGCCAAATATCCGGGACCATTGCAAAGAATTAGAGAAAATCTACAATAGTTTCATTACTCCAAAAACACTTTTGCGAATAACCATTGATACCAATCCGGAAGATTGCAACCTCAAATGCATCATGTGCGAAGAGCACAGCCCTTACAGTGATTTCATCCCGAAACTATTCAAAGAAACAGGTGTAAAACGCAGAAGAATGAAGTTTGAAACAGTAGAAGACATTTTTCAGCAGGCAGAAGAATCAGGAGTAAACGAAATTATCCCTTCCACAATGGGCGAACCATTGCTTTACAAAGAGTTTGATAAAATATTCGAATTAGCGCAGCAGAAAAACATAAAAATCAACCTCACTACAAACGGCACATTCCCTAAAAAATCAGTGGAAGAATGGGCAAAATTGATTGTGCCAAACACCACCGATGTAAAAATCAGCTGGAATGGAGCAACAAAAGAAACAGCTGAAAAAATAATGAAGGGATTAGACTTTGAAAAGTCGGTGGCAAATGTAAAGCAGTTTATCAAATACCGGGATCAGCACTTTGCAAATACAGGCTATTACTGCCGGGTAACCTTTCAGTTAACTTTTATGCAAAACAATATGCATGAATTGGCAGCCATCATAAAAATGGCAGCTTCATTAGGTGTCGATAGGGTAAAAGGTCATCAGCTTTGGGCACACTTTGATGAAATAAAAGGTCTTTCTATGAAGGCATCAAAAGAAAGCGTAACACAATGGAATAAATTTGTAAAACAGGCACAGGAAGTCCGGGAGCAATACAGAAAACCCAATGGTGAAAAAGTGATTCTGGAAAATATCATTCCATTGGCAGAAGCCGAAAATACAGAAGTACCGGAGCATTACGAATGCCCTTTTCTCACAAAAGAGCTGTGGATTTCAGCTACCGGTAAAATCTCTCCCTGCTGTGCACCAGATAATCTTCGTAAATCTTTAGGTGATTTTGGAAACATTGAGAGCACCACGATCCGGGAAGTATTAAACAGTCCGGTTTACAAAGGTCTGGTCAAAAACTATAAATCAGTACCGCTATGCAAATCATGCAATATGCGTAAACCCGTAAACAAATAGTACAAAAAATGAAACAGCTAAAAAAAATTGAACAACTGCAAAAAATGTTTCCCAATATCAAAGGGTTAGATGCGGCACTGATATACGGTTCATTTGGCAGAAACGAAGCCACACCCAATTCTGATATTGATATCCAGTTATTAGTAAACAAAGATTTTGAAAAAGCAGATTTTATAGCCCGGCTCCGGGAATTATTTCACACCGAAATTCAATCCATCCGTGAAGTAGCCTTGAGAGAGAAGGTAGTGGCTTATTTCAAATCACAACCCAAAATTGAATTTGCCATCTGCACCAGCATTACCGAAATTGATAGAAACTATCTGTGTTCGGAAATTACTAATTTCGGGCAGACAATATTATATCAAAGAGAGCCGCAGCTTTACGATACAGCTTCATACCTGGCTCAATTGATAAGCAATTACAACAACAGCAAAACAGAGCTGCAGAAAGAAAAACAAATAAAAGACCTTATTGAAAAGTTCATCTATGAATTTGAAAGTTGTTCTGTTATGCACCGGAGAAGCGATGGCTACCAGTTTTATTTTTTTTACAACATTGCTTTGCATGTAGCCATTCAGTTAAACCACCTTTCAAAAGGACATTCAAAATTCAATTTCCTTCCTAAGCATTTTATTGCAAACATCCTTAAAAAGGAAGAACAAGAAATATTTTACAACCTCCGGGGCACATTGTTTTTGCCCGAAGCGAATCAGCAGAAAAGAAAATTGCTTCACTTCTTTTATGCAGCAATAGAAGCATTGGTAACACCTGGGAAATTTGAAGAAGTAAAACAATTTTGTGAGTGGCTTTATAACCGTGATTTCCTCTGGAACTTTAGAGACATAAGCACACATAATCCAAAAATTAAAAGGGGTATCATTTACAGAACAGCAACAATGTCTTTGTTTCAAAATGATAACAAATTTGATGAATTACTGGAGGAAACACAAATCAAAACAATAATTGATTTAAGAGCAGATAAAGAAATTGCAGAATTGCCTTACCACGAACACACCCTTTCTAAATTTAAATATATAAAAGCACAACTTGACCCCTGGAACCAACCCGAATGGTTCAAACAAAAACACCACCAGGGAACCAATGAAGAAATTGCATACCGCTTTTTTGTAATAGGATGTAATGACCAAATAAAAAATGCAATGGAGGCTATTATCAATGAAGAATTAGGATCTATTGCAGTTCATTGTTTTGCAGGTAAAGATAGGACAGGTATTTTTATTTCAATGCTACACTTGCTTGCAGATACCCCAATGGAAATAATCTATGCAGACTATTTAGCAAGTGAAGTTGATGTGAAAATTAGCAGATTAAACTTAGTGTTGGATATCATTACCGAAAAGGGAGGAATAGAACCTTACTTGCTTTCTTGTGGCTTAACAGGTAATCAGATTTCAAAACTCAAACAAAAATTATTGAACTTATGAACTGGCAAAACATAAAAGTAGCAGCAGACAACACCCATTTTCTTATTGACGGAAAACCAATTTTCGACAAGCATTTTATTGAAGTACTTAAATTTCATGCACCAGGCATAGCCCCTGTATTTGATATTACAGGAGCGTACCACATCAACAGTAAAGGTGAAGCAATTTATTCAGAAAAGTACACAAGAACCTTTGGTTACTACTGCAACAGGGCTGCCGTAGTGTTGAATGAAAAATGGTTCCACATTGATGAATTGGGTAAGCAGGTTTACCACAATTCATTTGCATGGGTTGGAAACTATCAGGAAAATATCTGCACAGTAAGAGAAACCAGCAATCAATATTTTCATATTGATTTGAATGGACATAAAATTTATGCAGAAACCTTCACCTATGCTGGTGATTTTAAAGATGGAATTGCTTGTGTAAAAACCAATGGCGGATTTTACAAGCACATAGATACAAAAGGAAACTGCATAAATAACATTAACTTTCTTGATTTGGGCATCTTTCATAAAAACTTTGCAACGGCAAAAGACAAAGACGGATGGCATCACATTGACAGGCAGGGGAGGGGATTATACAAGGAACGATATGCAGCAACTGAGCCATTTTACAACGGTTTTGCCTTAGTTACCCAATTTGACAATCGTAAAATCATCATTGACGAACATGGAAACAGCATACTTTCTCTATAAACAAACTTGAAAAACGGGCTGCACGCCAGGGCTTAACCACAAATATCACTATTCAGGCATATCCCGCAAAGCCACCCCTTCCACCCGATCTGTGTTGTTAACGCCAGTCTTCCGCGGATGACTGGTGTCTGCCAATACTGCCGGTCTGCGACTGGATTTACTAATCGCAGTGGCCCGTAACCAAACCAACCCATAACCTTAAAACCTTAAACTTTGAACTGCCAGACCCATAACCCGCAACCAACTTTAAACTTTGAACTACCAAACCCGTAACCCGCAACCAACCTTAAACTTTGAACTGCCAAACCCGTAACCCGCAACCAACTTTAAACTTTGAACTACCAAACCCGTAACCCGCAACCAACCTTAAACTTTGAACTAACAAACCCATAACCCGCAACCAACTTTAAACTTTGAACTAACAAACCCGTAACCCGCAACCAACCTTAAACTTTGAACTAACAAACCCATAACCCGCAACCAACTTTAAACTTTGAACTACCAAACCCATAACCCGCAACCAACTTTAAACTTTGAACTAACAAACCCATAACCCGCAACCAACTTTAAACTACCAAACCCATAACCCGCAACCAACCTTAAACTTTGAACTAACAAACCCATAACCCGCAACCAACATTAAACTTTGAACTAACAAACCCATAACCATAAACCAACTTTAAACATTGAACTAACATACCCGTTACCAGAAACCATCTTTATACTTTGAACTACCAAACCAATAACCCGCAACCATCTTTAAACTTTGAACTAACAAACCCATAACCCGCAACCAACTTTAAACTACCAAACCCATA
>JANMIG010000042.1:0-78496 GCA_031375675.1 Chitinophagales bacterium | reverse complement strand
GTGATGAAGCCCGCCAGACCGTTGAAAACCTATACTCCAAAGAGGCCAATTCAAGTATTTATCTACATTGGTTTAAAACTCTCACTGCTTGAAAAGGTGAGAAATGGGTTAATTTCGCTGCTTTCAGTGAAATAATTTTTAGAAAGAACAAGTTGTTTACCCTTCCTTTTTGACCATCAATTCACTGAGTACCAAATAATTCAATAACAAGGAACATTTATAGAAATTTCAATGGAAACTTTGACCGATCTGAAGAATACTGCCTTAACAGAAGTTCATAAAAACCTCGGAGCCAAGATGGTTCCCTTTGCCGGCTACAATATGCCCGTTCAATACAGCGGCCTGATGGAAGAACATAATACTGTTCGTCGATCGGTTGGCGTATTTGATGTAAGCCATATGGGTGAGTTTATTGTAAAAGGAGAACATGCACTTGACCTGATACAAAGAGTTACCAGCAATGATGCAGCCAAACTAACCAATGGCAAGGCCCAGTACAGTTGCCTGCCCAATACCGATGGTGGTATTGTAGACGATCTGCTGGTGTATTGCCTGGACGAAAACAAAAGCTATATGCTGGTAGTAAATGCCAGTAATATCGACAAGGACTGGAACTGGATACAGCAGCACAATGATAAGGGGGTGGAAATGCACAATATCAGCGATAAAACCTGCCTGCTGGCCATACAGGGGCCTAACGCCACAAAAATACTGCAGCCGCTTACGCAGCTTGATATACTGAATTTGAAATATTACACATTTGTAAAAGGGGAATTTGCCGGAGTGGAAAATGTGCTCATCAGCGCTACGGGTTACACGGGTGCAGGTGGTGTGGAAATTTATTTTGAAGATTCCAATGGTGCTGCTGATAAAATATGGGATGCAATTTTTGCAGCCGGTGCCGCCGCCGGGATAAAACCCATTGGCCTGGGAGCAAGGGATACGCTTCGCCTGGAAATGGGCTTTTGCCTCTACGGAAATGATATTGACGATACCACATCGCCGCTGGAGGCAGGCCTGGGCTGGATCACCAAATTTACCAAAGACTTTACTAACCGGGCTTATTTTGAACAGCAGAAAGCGGATGGGCTGCAGCAGAAACTGGTGGGTTTTGAAATGGCAGATAAGGGCATACCCCGCCACGATTACGAAATAAAAGATGTGGCCGGCAATACCATTGGCCGGGTTACATCCGGCACACAATCCCCATCGCTGCAAAAAGCCATCGGCATGGGTTATGTGGCCACAGCCTTTGCAGCCATTGATACCGAAATATTTATTGCCGTGAGGGACAAGCTGCTCAAGGCCAAAGTGGTAAAAGTTCCGTTTAGTTAAAACGGGAAATAAAAGCTATGGCGGCAATTCATTTAACAACTTTTATAGCTGCACCCGCAGAAAGGGTTTTCGACCTGAGCAGGAGTATTGACCTGCATAAGATATCTACGGCGCATACGGGTGAGCAGGCTGTTGCAGGTATTCAAACTGGCCTTATCAGGTTAAATGAAACTGTAACCTGGCAGGCAAAGCATCTTTTTAAAACAAGGATGTTCACTTCTAAAATAACCGCAATGGAACTGCACACATTTTTTTGTGATGAGATGACCGCAGGTGATTTTAAAAAGTTCAGGCATGAGCACTATTTTAAACCCGCAGAAAATGGTGTTGTAATGATTGATATGGTAGAGTTTGAATCGCCATGGAGTTTTATCGGCCGGTTGTTTAACAAACTGTACTTAACCAATTACCTCAAAACCCTTTTGAGAAAACGAAATGATAGCATTAGAGAATATGCTACAACAGATAAGTGGAAACTGATTTTAAACTGAACAGAATGAACCAGAACAAACCTTCTTTATATACCTGTTTTTCTCCGGCCCTGCTTAATTTGTACGATGTAAGCAGCAGTATTGTGGTAATTATTGATGTACTGCGTGCCACCAGCACCATTGCCACTGCCCTGCACAATGGTGCTAAAAGCATTATCCCGGTGGACAGCGTGGCAGAATGCATCCGCCTGGGCAAGCAGATAGAGGGCATTACGGCCGGTGAGCGTGACGGGCAGATAGCCGAAGGCCTGGTGCATGGTAATTCACCTTTTGAGTATCCCAGGGAGTTTATCGAAGGCAAAACCCTGGTGCTTACCACCACCAATGGCACCAAGCTGCTGCATATGGCATTGGCCAATAATGCACAGGGTATCATTACCGGGTCCTTTCCCAATCTATCAGCGGTATGCAGTTACCTGCTTGAAAAAACCCAAAATGTTATACTTGGCTGTGCCGCCTGGAAGGATAAGGTAAACATAGAAGACACCCTTTTTGCTGGTGCTGTCATCAGCCGTATAAGCGATTCTTTTTCAATCAATTGCGACTCATCGCACATTGCCGCAACATTGTACAATACCGCCAAGCCTGACTTGTATGGTTTTATGCAAAAGAATAACGCCTCCCATTACCAGCGCCTCACCGGTTTTGGGCTGGAAAAAGACATCCGCTATTGCCTTACTGCCGATGGTGCCAATGTGCTGCCGGAGTATGAAGAGGGTAAGTTAGTGGTGAAATAGCTTCATTTCGTCATTTTTTATATCAAAAGCCATACTGGAAAAAAAATTTTACTGCCCTGCGGCATTTCTATTGCAACTGTAGTCTGTAACAATACTGTATCATGCGTAATAAAATGCAGGGCTGTTCCCTGTGAAAACTTTAATTTAGAGGGGGGATAAACCAAAACTATTGAGCCCTGTTGTTTAAATGGATGTAGCACTGGAAGATATTATAGATGGCTGCAGGCGCAATGATATTGTGTGCCAGAAAATGCTGTATAAAAAGTATTATTCACTTTTTATGGTGATGTGCTTCCGCTATGTGCCTGCCAGGGAAGATGCGGAAGAAGTACTGAACAATGCTTTTTTACGCATTTTCAAATACATTGGCAAGTTTAACAACAGCGGATCCTTTGAAGGATGGATGAAGAGAATTGTGGTAAACTGCTGCCTCGATTTTATCAAAAAAAACCGGCAGCACGGAAAAATCATCTCCCTGCATACAGAGTACAAGGACGGCTATTTTCCAGTAAATGACCATGCTGAAGCCTATAGCGAAAATAACCTGGCCGATGAAAAATATGACAGGGAATACCTGCTTTGCCTGTTGCAAAACCTGCCTGAAAATACCCGGCTTGTTTTTAACCTGTACGTTTTTGAATCCTACAATCACCGTGAAATAGGGGAAGCGCTGGAAATGGCTGAGCGCACCTCGCAGGCTCACCTTGCCAAAGCCAGGCAAATACTGGCAGCAGAACTGGATAAAAAAAAATTAATGCATAAACTGCAGCGTGTATGAGTAAAAATTTTACGATAGATACATTTTTTAAAAATCAGCTCAGTGATATGGAGGTGGACAATGCTGATGCAATGTGGGAGCGTATGGAGCAAAAGCTGGCACAGCAAAAAGAAAAGCAGGATCGCAAAAGATACCTGTTATTCCTGCTTTTGCTGGTACCCGTAGCCGCAGGATTGATGATGACAGCAGGCAAAAAGGACAAGGAAGCATCCGGTTTGGTTGTATTTCCAGCAAAGTTTAAAAATGAAAACATAAACAAATACACAGCGGCAACTTTAGATGCTGAAAAAAAATCAGACAATACCAATTCAGACAACAACCATATGCCCGGCCTTACTGTAAGTTATTGCCCAACAGAACCAGGCTGGTATAAAAAAGGCGTTTTTGTTAAGACTGATGGCAATAACATAAACAGGCTTAACACCCATGGGGCTGCCACCATTCAATTTGCACCCGGCGATGCTGGTAATGAAACTGCTGATACAGAAAATTCTTACGCAATTCAACCTGATAAATCTGCCGCAGAAAGAAAAAATGTGGCAGAGCCGGCAACGATACAGTCAGTACTGGTAAAAGGAGAGAAAATTCCGGTAATAATCAAAAACCAGCAAGCAACTGCTGCTGAAAACAAAACCAGGAGTAAAATACAACTATCAGTAACCGCTGGTACAGACCTTACAGGTAAACTGCAAAACAATGGCAAATATGCTATGCTGCTGCTGCATGTTCCACTGAATAGGAGCAGTTCGCTGGAGTTTGGAGCAGGCATCAGCTCACACAGCACTTCGCAGAGTTATATCGTGTCGGAAAAGCAGGCTACACTTAACCGGGAAATAGATGCAAAGCTGCGTGGGCTTACCATGCTGCAATTTCCCGTTCTGTACAGGCAAAAAATTGCCAGCACAAAATTTCAGGCAAAGGCGGGGGTAACGCCAGTATACATTACCAATGCAGCCGTTACCAATGTGCCCAATTCATTTACAGGCGTTGTAATTCCCTATCGTACATTTTCACTGGATGATATTAACCGCTTGAATGTTTTATTCACAGCAGGACTACAGTACAATATCACCCCGGCAATTGGAATTGAAGTGAGGGGCAATTATGGCCTTACCGAACTGGTGAGGAACAGTTACCTTAACCAGAGCAATGAGAATAATAATTTCAAGGCAATTCAATTGGGCCTGGCCTGGAGTTTAGGAAAAAAAAGATAGCAGGCGGGTTACATTAAACGGTTTTGCTTTTTCAATTCCATTTATACAAATTATTTGCAGGGGTCAGCATTTTTCAGCATCTTCAACGTTTAAACAACAGAAAATGCAAAAATTACCCCTCGCATTCATTTTTTTTATTTTCAGCAGCAATGTAGCCTGTGCGCAAAAAATTTCAACTGACAGGTTCAGTAAAATGAAGGCACGCAGTGTTGGCCCTGCAGGCATGAGTGGCCGGGTTACCAGTATTGATGCCCTGCACAGCAATCCCGACAATATTCTATTGGGAACCGCCAGTGGCGGCGTGTGGAAAACAGAAAACGGGGGTGCTACCTGGAACCCCATTTTTGATGAGCAACCCATTTTGAATATCGGGGCTGTATGCATTCAGCAAAGCAACCCTGCTGTATTATGGGCCGGAACAGGCGAGGGTAATCCCCGCAACTCATTAAATATAGGTGGCGGTATTTACAAAAGCATCGATGGTGGTAAAAGCTGGAAGCTGATGGGACTTGAAAAAACAAAAAATATCCACCGTATCATTATCGACCCGGTAAACCCCGATCATGTTTATGCAGCAGCTATCGGCAACCCGTTTACTCCTCATCCTGAAAGAGGTGTGTATAAAACCACCAATGGTGGCGAAACCTGGAGCCTTATCCTGCATACCAACGATACAAGCGGCTGTGCCGACTTGGTAATAGACCCCTCCAACCCCAACAAGCTGGTTGCAGCCATGTGGCAGCACCAGCGTACACCCTGGAGTTTTAAAAGTGGTGGCACAGGCAGTGGCTTATACATTACGATGGATGGCGGAAAAAACTGGAAAAAATTGGGTAAAGAAGAAGGACTGCCCGATGGTAATTTTGGCCGTATAGGATTGGCAATCGCACCCAGCCAGCCACAGCGCATCTATGCATTGGTGGAAGCCACAAAAAACGGGTTGTACAGAACTGATGATGGTGGTTTTAAATGGGAACTGGTAAACACTGAAACAAGTGTGGTCAATAACCGCCCCTTTTATTTCCAGGACATAAGGGTGGACAGTAAAAATGAAAATCGTATTTACAATGTATACCAAATGATTAGTATGAGTGAGGACGGCGGAAAGTCTTTTAAAGTGATTATACCCTACAACGGGATACATCCCGATCACCATGCATTCTGGATTCATCCCACCAATCCTGACCTGATTATTGATGGAAACGATGGAGGAATTGGCATCAGCCGTGACCGTGGTAAAAGCTGGAAATTTGATGAGCAATTGCCCGTGGGCCAGTTTTATCATATTAATGTAGACAATGAACTGCCTTATCATGTAATGGGCGGCATGCAGGATAACGGAAGCTGGCGGGGACCGGCTTATGCCTGGAAGAATGGTGGTATACGCAATTATTACTGGGATAACCTGAGTGGCGGAGATGGTTTTGACGTAGCGCCTGACCCGGATGATGCCAACTGGACCTACAGCATGAGCCAGGGCGGAGAGCTGGTGCGGCACAACAGCCTTACCGGTGAAGAGTGGCGTATACAACCACCTGCACCCGGCCTTGCAACAAAATTACGTTATAACTGGAATGCTGCCCTGGCACTCGACCCCTTTGACAGTAAAACGATTTACTATGGCAGCCAGATGGTGCATAAGAGCAGTAACAAAGGATTGAGCTGGGAAGTGATATCACCCGACCTTACCACCAATGATACCATCAAACAAAAACAGGATGAAAATGGAGGTCTTTCCATAGATATTACCGGGGCTGAAAATTATACAACCATCCTGTGTATTGAACCCTCTGCTAAAGACAGAAACGTGATATGGGTGGGTACTGATGATGGCAATGTGCAGCTTACCAGGGACGGTGGTAAAACCTGGACCAACTGCACGCCAAAAATCACAGGCATGCCAGCAGGCGCCTGGGTACCGCAGATACGTACCAGCCGATACAATGCAGGTGAGGCGTTTGTGGTGTGCAACGATTACCGCCGTGGCAACTTTAAGCCATACATTTTTCGTACAAAAGATTATGGTGCTACCTGGCAATTGATGGTGGACGAAAATAAGGTAAAAGGCTATGCGCTTTGTGTGATACAGGACCCTGTGGAACCCAATCTTATTTTTGCAGGAACTGAGGCCGGCCTTTGGGTGAGTTTTGATAATGGTACAAGCTTTCAGCAATGGAAAAATGGCTATCCTTCTGTATCTACTTACGACTTGGCCATACAGGAAAGAGAGGCCGATCTCTGCATCGCTACTTTTGGCCGGGCGCTGTATGTGCTGGATGATATTCGGCCACTGAGGAAAATTGCAGCAGCTGGTGGTGTGGAGCCGTCAAAACGGTTGACGGTTTTTGAGGCACCCATTGCCTGGCAGGCTAATTACCTGAATGCGCCGGGTTACGAATGGAGTACATGGGGGCTGTATGAAGGACAGAACAGGGAAAGGGATGCCTTGTATTCTTTTTATGTAAAACCAGTTAAGGATTCAGGGAAAGTAAAAACAGATTCAGCCATGGTGAGGATTTATAACGAATCCAATGAACTGATACGCACCATGAAAGTAAAGGCAGATACCGGTTACAATAAAAGGAGCTGGGGCTTTGAAATGAAAGGCATCCGCAGGCCCGGCTCACCCAAACCCAAAAAGGATGCTCCAGAGCCCGCCGGGCTGGCTGTATACCCGGGCAAGTATAAATTAGTAATTGCACTTGGTAACGAAAAGGATTCCACCATCATTGCGGTAAAGCCTGACCCCAAGGCTCCGCAGGATAAGGCAGTATACGATGCAAAGATGAAAATGATGCAGCGCATCTATAAAAATACCGAAAGGCTTACTGCCATTACTGATGCTTTAACGGAGGCCGAAGAAACCATTAAAAAAGTGGAAGCACAACTGAAAGATGCAGAAGGAAAAGAAGCAGACAGCCTGCGTAAGACAGGTAAGGCAATGACGGACAGCATAAAAGCCATACGCAATTATATTTTTGGCAAGCCGCAGGAAAAACAGGGCTACGGCACAGTACCCCAAATAACGCCTGCTGGCAAGCTCAACGAAGTGCGTGGCGAGGTAACCAATAAAAACAAGATACCCGATGCACAGGAAGAACGGCTGCTGAACGATGCAGAAGGTCTTGTGAATGAGGCGGTTAAAAAAGCCAATGCATTCTTTAGTGGTAAATGGAAGGCTTACCAGCAGCAGGCAGAAGCCACACCACTAAAATTGTTTAAGGACGTAAAAGCGATTGAATAGCGATAGCAGGTATTTGCTGTAATTTGATTTTTAAAGGCAGGGCAAAGGGTTATTCCTATGTTTCTGCCTTTTTTTGCTGTTTCCAACCCACTGGTCGGTTATGTAGTATTGGGCAGTTTTTTAAAAAGTGATTGTTTTGTATGTGATTTTCTCATTTCGCAATTTGCGAAATGAGAAAATTGATTAGACCTCTCTCATAAATCGAATTTTTTTTGCACTGCTTCGGTCGGACGGACCTGCGGCCACGTACCGACCGGCAAAACCCTGCCGCTTTATATGAATCATACTGAATTATGAAAGAGCATCTCCCCCTGCTACATACCAGATTATGGATGAATTAAGGAAACTAACAGGATAACTTCAACATTAAACATTCAGTTGCACAATTTTCCCCTCTTCATTTTCAGGCAAAAAATAAGGGCAGGGCAAAGGGTTATTCCTTTGTTTCTGCCTTTTTACTGTCCCTGATATTTTTTTGAACAGCTACTGCTGCAAACATTGCCAGGGTAAACGACATGCCGTAAAACCCTTTTTCGCTGAGTGCAAGCGTGGCATTCCATAAGCCTATTACCAGCAGCAATACAGCCAGTATGGTACAAAACCAGCAAAGGCCATAGTAAATAGTGGTAACGGCAATGCCCTCCAGCTGGTCCCTCACCGTTTTTTGCAGGGATATGGCTGCGAACAGGCCAAACATCAATACGGTAAAATAGTAGCCTTTTTCGTTGAGCTGCATTTCAGCATTAAAAAGCCCGATATTAAAAGCAAGAATACCAGCGGCAAGCGCCACCCAGGATGCCCCCACAAAAGCGGCAGATGGTTTTTGAGTCATTCGTTTTATTTTTAGTTGCGGGTTTATTTATAACATCACCCTGAAGCATAAATATCTAAAAAAAACATCGTATAAACCAAATGCTGGTGCCGGATTTAACCAGGCCTTAACGTTTTATGACCTTATAGTGCAGCCCTGTAAGTCCTTTGCGGTTGATACTGCCCGGCTGAATTATGAGTATTTATGTATGCTATTTTAGCCTGACAACACATGCCTGGTAGGGTTGTAAGATGATATTGCCACCATCTCCTTACACCACTTTTTTTTGGCTGCTGCCAGCCACTTTTTTTTCGGATGGGGTTGCACAGGAGAAAATAAAACCTGAAACCAGCAGGATAAGAAAAAGGCAGTGCCCGATACGAATACGATTTTTCTTAAAGGTATAGATTTGCGTAAAACGGGTATTCCTCTTTTTTAAGCAACAACCGTTTGCGTTTTGGTCTGTCGAAATAGTAAACTTATGCCGCTGCTATATACAAATTCCTTAAAAATTTTGCAGATAAATGCGGGCTTTTTTGCAACAAAGAGGAGAGCGATTTGAGGCAATAAAAAACCGCACCAGTTTCCTGATGCGGTTGGCTATATATACTGAAAACAATTAAAAAGCAGGGTTAGGCGGTGTGTTGGGGTTATTGTCTCTCTCCCGGAAAGGATAAGGGAAAAAACTGCGTTTGCGTTCTGCAAGCGGACGGGCAAACCTGCGGTTATCCTCTAATTTCAAACCCGTCATGTATAACTCAATGCAGCGGTTGCGGTATACCTGGTCGAGCAGGTCGGCCACAGTTGTTGGGCCTGAATAAGCGGGCAACTGGGCACCTACGCCCCATGCATCAGCAGCCGGGGTTTTGGTTAAAATGGCATCCAGCTCTGTTTTGGCTGCCGCCGTATTGGGCGATGCCTGGCGCAGGTAACACTCTGCCTTTATCAGGGTCATTTCTCCGGGCAGGTATACCGGCACACTGGTGGTATTACCTGCATAAAAACCATTGATGCGGTAGCGTGGTGCTACTGCTGCATTAATGGAAGAATGAAAAAGCACTCTTTTATCTGCAAGGTCTGGCTGCAGGCTGCCCAGTATGCCAAGGGTACTGTCTAAAACCTGGTACACATTGTTGGTAGCAGTGCATACCGTAAAAATGGGATTGGTATTGATGGCATCAAACTTCAGCTCCGACTTGATGGATAAATTAACCGCATTGGCAGCAGCCAGGGCCCCGGTATAATCACCAGCAAAAAGACTGTATCTGGCCTTGAGTGCATTTAATGTATTAGGAATATCAATACCCGCAGGCACATTGCCCGCAAAAGATGCACTGATGGGGTTGGCTGCAATGGCTGTTTGCGCTGCTGTGAGCACCTGCACTGCACGGGTATAAGCTGCTGTTCTTGTTTGAAAAGCTGAAGGCGATGTGGTTGTACCCGGTGCCGATGGAACATTTTCCCAGAAAGTAGCCATAGTACCAATGGCCATTGCCTTAAAAATGCTTGCATAGGCTATCAGGCCGCTTGCATAGTTTTTATCGCCAAGGCCATTCGCAGCTGCAATCAGTTTGTCTGCTTCGTAAATGATCTTGTTATCATAAATCCAGAGGTTATTTACAATGCCATTGGTGGCATCTACTGAACCACCGCCTGCGAAAAGCGCTGCTTCGTCTACGTTACCCGTATTCATTAAACGGAATTCGTTGCAAAGCGCACCTGCACAGGTAACAACATTGTACAGCGGGCTTTGCCTTCCATCCGTATATACACGCTGCAATCCTGTGGCCACACCATTGAGTCCCCTGATGGACCCATATACATCCGTTTCGGTACTTGCATTGGGGTTTACATAATCCTGCTTGCAGGAAGCAAGAAAAACCAGCAATGCGACCGGGATTATTTTAATTATATGTTTCATTATCTGTAATTATTGATTGTTAAAAATTAAAACTTAGCGGTTACCCCTAACTGGAAAGTGCGTGGAATAGGTACATTACCAAAATCAATACCACGCAGCAAACTGCTTTGCCCTGTTGCATTGGTTTCAGGGTCGTAGCCCTTGTAGTTGTCCCAGCTGTACAGGTTTCTGCCGGCAAATGATACGGTAAGGCCATTAAACACTTTGCCCACTTTGCCAAATTCGTAACTCAATGAAAGTTCTCTCAGTTTTGTAAATGAACCATCATCCACCCTCCACTCTTCAATAGCATAAATGCCTGCGATATAGCCTCTTGGTATCTGTCCATTGTGCTCTTTCTCGGCAAATTCACTTCCGTTACCCACACCCTGCCTTGTTCTGAAATCGGCATTGAAAACCTCGTTGCCCTTTACCCTGTCAATCTGGAAACCGAAAGTGAAATTCTTATAAGTAACCGTATTGATAACAGTGGCTGTATAATCCGGGTTGGGGCTGCCCAGCACTTTGCGCAGTACATTGCTGTTGGGGCCGGTAGTGTAAGGCAGGCCGGTGGCAGGATCCCTTTGCGGTACACCTGCAGCATTGCCTCTTTCAATTACGGGAATGCCGGCTGGGGTGAGCAGTTGGTTGCCGGCCGCATCACGGGCAAAATAAGTACTGTAAAAAACAGGCGCATCATAGCCGGGTATCAGGGCAAAAAATGCACCGGTACCACTGGCAAAAGTGATTAATGGCGAACTGATGTCCAGCACTTTGTTTGTATTTTTTGCGTAGTTGAGGCTGATACCCCAGGTTAACTTATCTGTTTTAACCGGTGTGCCGCTCAGCAATATCTCTATGCCCTTGTTTTGTAAGGAACCCACGTTTTTGCGTTCGTTGGCAAAGCCGGTGCTTGGTGCAATGGTAAGGTTGGGAACAATCAGGTCTACCACTTTTTTGGTATACACATTCAGGGTTAACTGTATGCGGTTGTTTAAAAAAGAGGCATCTGTGCCAAACTCAAACTCTTTTTGCCTTTCAGGTACAATATTGTCATTAGCCCTTGTAAGCGATGTGGTGAGTGAGCTGCGGCCCAGGTAAGAGCTGGCACCGTAGGTATTAAACCTGTCGTAAGCACCAATGCCTGTAAGGTTGCCACTTTCACCATATGCTGCCCTTATTTTGAAAGAACTTACAATTTTATCAATGTGCAGGCTTTCGAAAAATTTGGTATCGCTAATGCTGTAGGAACTGCTTACTTTTGGATAGAACTGGTTGCGGTTTTTCTTGTCGAACACGCTGCTGCCGTCAATACGGCCAGCTAAGGTTACAAAAAACTTATTGTCCCATTTAAAGTTTTGCTGAATAAAATAGCCCCTGATGCTCTGCTCACTGCGGCTGTCTGCCGAAGGAAGCAGGGTGCTGCCGCCATTTACAGTTTGCACGCCTATGGCCATGCCGCGGCTTTGCGCAAAAAGGTAATCAGCTTTTTCATATTGCTCAGAATACCCCAGTTGGGTGGTGCTGAACAGTTTGCTGATGAGTTTGGTATTGTAAGTAACGTTTACGTCGTGATTGATGAAGAAGCTTTTGTAAGAAGCAGCGCTTGCATAACCATTTTGAGCAGCATCTATGGTAATACCACCACCCCAAAAAGCCGGATTGGCATTATAGGTATAGGGTGGTACAAAAGTGTTGCCGTTTTGCGAAATATTATCAATACCCATAGTGTAGTCAATGGTAAGCCCTTTGTAAGGAGAAAGTTTGAGGCCCACATTGCTGATCAGGCGGCTGGTAACATTTTTCTGCTTGATGTCGTCTATTACGCTGATGGGGTTTATCCTTCCTCTTTCACCCACAGCCTGCAGGTTGCCATTGGCATCCCGGTTATTTATTTTATGAAAATTACCCAGGATGGTCATGGTATTGAGCGGACTGTAAAAAGTATTGCCATCGGGTTTTTCATTGGTACTGTTGTAAATATAATTGAGCCCTGTATTAATGGCCAGCCATTTGTTTATACCCTGGTCAAGATTTATCTTAATGCTGTAGCGGCTGTTGTCGGTATTTTTAATAATACCCTGGTTATAAAAGTAGTTGATGGAAGTGTAATACCTGGTGCGGTCTTTTCCGCCTGCAATGGAAATACTGTTATCCGTACCTATACCGGTTCTGAAAATATCATCCTGGTAATCGTAGCGGGTAACTGGTGTGGTGGTGGTGAGGGCAGGCGTTAAAATATCCTGCGTAATGGCACCCGGCCCGTCAGCTGGTCCGCCAAACTTATTTGCAGCCTTGCTGAATGTGAGCTTTTTGCGCAGGCTGCTGGTAGTAAGCCTTGTAGTAAAAGTGATTTGGGGAGCACCACCACTGCCTCTTTTGGTAAATATCTGCACCACACCGGCATTGGCCCGGCTGCCGTAAATAGCAGCTGCGGCAGCGCCATTCAGTACTTCTATCCTTTCAATGTCATTGGGGTTGATGTCCACCATCCTGTTTTGTCCAATAGCACCTGTTCCATCGTAGTTGGCATCGGCGTTGGTTACCCTGGGTGTACTGTTGTTAATGATAACACCATCCACAATATAAAGAGGGTCGCTTCCGCTACCGATTGTGCTGATACCCCTCAGCTTAATGGTCATGCCACCGGCTGGATCGCCGCTGTTTTGTGTAATTTGTGCACCGGCAACTTTTCCCTGCAAAGCAGCAAGGGCATTGCCGGTAGCTGCATTGCCTATCTGGCTGCCTTTAACGGTGCCCACATAGTTCCCCAGTTGTTTGCGGGTGGTGCCGGCAGAGGTTCCGGTTACCACCACTTCATCCAGGCCCAGTACATCAGGCGCTATTGTTGCATTCAATTCTACAGGCGCAGTTCCGTTTGCCGAAAAACTTTTTTCTTGTGATTTGTAACCGGCACCACTTATCAGCAGTGAATAGTTACCATTTTTAAGCAAGGCCGTTAATTCATAATTACCTCCGGCATCGGTAGCAGTGCCGATGCTGGTGTTTTTTATGCCTATTGAAATACCGGGAATACCATTTCCTTTATTGTCAGTAATTTTTCCTTTAATGGTTACCGCATTTTGAGCAGCAGCCCAAAGTGGTAAAAGCAATGCAAAAAAGCACAGCAATTTTGGGAGGAAAGCTTGTAAAATTTTAAGCTTCCTTTTAAAAAGCAATCGTCTGGTCATAAAAAGTTTTTTTAATTAATAATGTGTAAAAGCAGCAGAAAACTGCAAATAAACGCAGCTATTCCGGTAAAAAAGCAATATTATTTCTAAATTTACTATAAATTTCCGTTTTATATGGCAAAAAATATCTAAAACCTGCAAATAAATGCAAAACCTTAAACAGATTCCTGCATTAAAAAAGGAGCGGCATGCTTTTATACTCAAGCAGGTAAACCTGCATAACCGGGTATTGAGTAATGACCTGAGCCTGCTGCTGAACGTATCAGAAGACACTATCCGGAGGGATTTGAATGAACTGGCCGAAGAGGGAAGGGTTGAAAAAGTACATGGGGGTGCATTGTCACGCTCCTTTTCGGGAATATACCAAAAGCAACAGGTATACGCAGTAGATAAGAAAAAGCTGATTGCTGCCAAGGCCTGCGGCCTCATCAAAGACAATATGCTGATACTGGTTGGCGGCGGTACCAGTGTGAGGGAAATGGTGCGCCTTTTACCTGAAAGCCTGAGTGCTACTTTTTGTACCATCAGCATTACCATTGCTGAGGAACTGCTGCAGCACGAAAACCTTGAAGTGATCATGCTGGGGGGTAAAATATCCCACTCCTCAAAAGTGGTGATGGATGGCGATGTGTTTTTTAAACTGGGAGACCTGTCTTTCGACCTGTGTATCATGGGCAGTAATGGTATTGATGAGGGAAAAGGACTTACCGAAAACGACCTGGAAATAATTCCGCTTAAAAAAGCAATGATAAAAGCATCCCGGAAAACAGCAGTACTGGGCATATCCGAAAAGCTGAATACCCGCCAGCGTGGGGTTGTATGCCCGCTTACGCAGATTGATTACCTGGTAACCGAACTGGATCCGGGGGATGTACTGCTTGAAAAGTACCAGATGGAAGGGCTGACTATTTTGTAAAAGATTGGCCGCTTATTGGGTTGTTGAAAACAGGAACACAATAGGCTCTGCTGCAGTATGTGGCAAAACCGGCAAAATACGGGGATTTCCTCACTTTGTTATACGCCTATTTAAGGCTATTTTTGCCGCTTAAGCATTGTTTATGAGTAACAGTAAATTGAGTCAACTGGCAGAAACCCTGATCGGCAGTGAAATAGTACGTCTTGGAAACGAGATTAAAGACAAGATACGCCAGGGCGAAAAAATTTACAATTATACCATCGGTGATTTTGATCCTGCTGTTTTTCCCATACCGCAGGAGCTGGAAGACAGCATCATCGCCTCTTACCGGGCACACAATACCAGCTACCCGCCCGCAGAAGGAACACTGGACCTGCGGAATGCTGTGGCCGGTTTTATTGAAAAAAGAGAAGGCCTGGTGTATGATGCCGCAGAAATACTTATTGCAGCAGGGGGCCGTCCATTGATCTATTCATTGTACAGGGCTGTGGCCGATAAGGATGATAAGATTATTTATGCTGTACCCTCATGGAACAACAATCACTATGTTCATTTTGTAGAAGGGGAACATATTATGGTGGAAGCCAGGGTGGAGAACAACTTTATGCCCACGGCAGCAGATATAAAGCCGCATTTGAAGGGTGCCACACTGCTGGCTCTTTGTTCGCCGCTGAACCCAACGGGCACCGTATTTAAAAAAGAAGAACTGGAAGCCATTTGCGATATGGTGATTGAGGAGAATGAACATCGCGGTGATTACGATAAAAAACTGTACATGATGTACGACCAGATGTACTGGACACTCACATTTGGCGATACGGAACATTATAACCCGGTAACCCTGCGACCGCTGATGCGTGACTACACCATTTTTATTGATGGTATCAGCAAGGTGTTTGCCGCTACAGGCGTAAGGGTAGGCTGGGCAATGGGCCCGGCACATGTACTTGGCAAAATGAAAGCTATCAACAGTCATGTGGGTGCATGGGCACCCATGGCAGAGCAAAAGGCTGTGGCCAATTACCTGCTGCAGCACGATGCCATCAACAAATACATGGAGCATTTTAAAGCAGAAATTGACGAACGGCTCAGGCGAATTTACTCAGGTGTACAGGCACTCAAGGCAGAAGGGTACCCGGTAGATGCCGTAACACCACAGGCCGCCATATACCTTACCGTACAGTTTGACCTGGCAGGCAAAACCACAGCCGGAGGAACGCTTTTAGAAACCCAAAATGATGTAACCGATTACCTGCTGAACGAAGCAAAATTGGCCGTGGTGCCTTTTTATGCTTTTGGGGCTCCCCGCAGCAGCAGCTGGTACCGCCTTAGTGTAGGCACCTGCAAAAAAGAAGAGATTGATGAAATGCTGGGGATGCTGGGTAAGGCGCTGGGGAGGTTGGCGTAAAAAATGGAATCAGTTGATAATAAAGTAAGTATCTAAACCCCTTTTATTGCTGTATTTCAATTTTGCAACAGACCGTTGCAAAATTACATTGATAGGTATTCCATATACCATTCCTCCGCTTTATGGATAAACATTCCTCAGGCATCTTTAGTAATATATTGTACATTCAATGAATAAAATAAGCTCCCTGCTCTTTATCCTTCTTATTTCGCTTGGTTGCGACACCCGGCCGGGTAACAAAGAAAATACCACTGCAAAAAAACCACAAGCATCGCCGGCAATAAACAATACCCGTTTTGACACCACCATCAAAACCATTCATGCACTGGTAGCCCTTTGCGATAATACATACCAGGGCATCGTACCTGTGCCTGCAAAAATCGGTAATGGACAGGATCCGGCGAATAATCTTTACTGGGGTTGTGCCTTTGGTGTGCGGTCGTATTTTAAAAACAGCAAAAACTGGACGCTGGTAAAGCAATACAGCATTGACAATATAAAGATGGAGCGGCTGGTGTTTAAGCACAAAAAAGAAAATGTTTATTTAGTGGCCGATGCTTACAATGGCAAATACATAAAAAACTGTACCATTGATTTTTTAAAAAGCTGTGCCGGGCAGGAAAAAGATACGCTGAACGTAAATGGCAAAACGATTGGTATTTACGGCAATGCTAAACTGCTCTCCTACACAGGTCATGATGGTTTGATGGATTTTAAACTATCTCAATCTTTTGCCAATGCCGATGGTAAACTGAGGGATGCCATCATCCTTGCCTGCATCAGTAAAAAATATTTTCTGCCGCATATACAGCAAACAAAAGCCAACCCCCTTGTGTGGAGTACCGGCCTGATGAGTCCTGAAGCATACACGTTACACGATGCTGTTGAAGCCTATATCAGCGGGCAGCCTGCCGAAAATATCCGCAGCAGTGCTGCAAGGGCTTATGCAAAATACCAGCATTGCAGCGAAAAGGCGGCGAGGGGGTTGCTGGTAAGCGGGTTTTAAAGCTAAGCTGTACAGTAGTTGCTGGTATACCCATTTACTGTTCATTTTTAAAAAATGCGTATTTTTATTATTGTTAGCACTAACTTGCCAAAGTGAACTATTACAAGTATGTGTTGCAAAAAAGTAAAGAATATGATTAATACAGGGCAAAAAATCCGCCGGATAAGGGAATCTAAAAACTTAACACAGGAACATGTAGCGGAAAAAATAGCCAGAGTATGAATGTTAGCGGCAGCATTTAACATGGCGGGAAGTATGTAAATTTTCGCAAATTGGCTGATATTGCAATTGTGCTGGGGGTAGTGGCAGGTAAGAACAGAATAAAATTAATTTAGTATGTCAGAATTCATAACATTAAATACCATTATTGGAAACGGAAAATCCTACCAGGTGCCAATGTATCAACGGGATTATTCATGGAATAAAGAGGATTGGGAAGATTTATGGAATGATATTCTTGAAATACCAAATGACAAAACACATTATATAGGTTATATAGTATTACAAAGGAGCAGGGAAGGAGAAGAGTCATATTGGATAATAGACGGACAACAGCGATTAACCACATTGTCAATATTAGCACTTGCTATCACAGCATTGTTAAAAAAATGGGCTGCCGGTAATATTGAAAAGGAGAATAATTTAATACGGGCAGATAAGGAGGTAGAGCGTTATTTGGGAAATTTCTCCACCTCAAAATTAACAATAAGTCCTAAGCTCACACTTAACAGAAACAATGATGATTTTTATAAAAGCTGGTTACTTCAATTAAGACCTCCTTCTGCCATAAATAAGCTGAAACCTTCAAATAAACTGCTCCAGAAGGCTTTTAACTACTTTTTCACTGAATTAGAAGCAAAATTTGAAAGCAATAAGTCTGGCGCTGATTTAAGCGATTTTCTTGAAAAAGTAGTTGGTAACGGAATTGTATTTACACAAATAATAGTTCAAAATGATCTGGATGCATTTAAGGTTTTTGAAACTTTGAATGCAAGGGGGGTAAAACTATCGCCAGCCGACTTACTTAAAAACTACATCTTTAAGCTTGTGAGTCAAAAAGGGGAATTAGACCTGGATGAAGCAGAACGCAGGTGGAATAACTTAAATAATATTCTTTCCAACAACGACATTACGACCTATATAAGGCATTTCTGGAATAGCAGATATGACCTTGCCAGACAGCCCGAATTATTTAAGAAAATTAAAAATAAAATTGCCAACGCTGATTCAGCTTTTGAATTACTTAACTCATTGGAAAAACAAGCTACGTTATATAATGGTTTTAAAACACCTTACGATAATGATATTTGGAGTAAGGAAGAGCGGCCTCATCTTTTAGTGCTTAATTTACTGGAAGTTTCTACTTGCTATTCATTAATGCTTGCATTTCTTGAAAATTTACCAAGAAATGATTTTGCAATTTTACTGCGGGAAGTTGCAGCAATTTCGTTCAGATATATCATCAGCCAGCTGAACCCAAATACCGCTGAAGTAGTATACTCCTCCGTAGCTAATCTGATTTATGCAAAGCAAATAAAAGATGTAAAATCGGTTGTGAAAGCATTAAAAAATATTTATGTAGCTGATGATAATTTTGAATTAGCTTTTGAAACGGCACAAATTAATACAAAGCGAAAAAAAGGACTAGTGAAATACTTGTTGGTAAAATTGGAAAACCAGCTATCTGGTAATGCGTATCAATTCGAAGATGCTACGGCGACAATTGAACATATCTTGCCAGAAACACCGGGAAGTGTCTGGGAGACTTCATTTCCTTCAGATATACAGGATGAATATATTTACAGGCTGGGTAATTATACACTTCTTAGCGCCAGTTCTAATAAAAAATTAGATAATGAAGTACCCTTTCTTACAAAACTTGAAGTGTATAAGCAGTCGGGCTATAAATTAAGTAGTGAATATTGTTTATATGATAGTTTTAATCCGGGAACTTTGCAAAATCGCCAGGAACGAATGGCTAAAATAGCAAAAGGAATATGGAAGAGTGCATTTATCAGTTAAGTATTGATATTCAAATTATTTCCCCTACACCCTCCCCGCCTTTATCACTTCCACCACATCCGGATCCAGCAGCGTACTGGTATCACCCAGGTTACCCGTTTCTCCTTCTGCAATTTTGCGTAAAATGCGGCGCATAATTTTGCCACTTCGGGTTTTGGGCAGGCCAGGTACAAACTGTATCTTATCCGGCTTGGCAATAGGACCGATTATTTTAGCTACGGTAAGGCTGATGTCCTGCCGGGTAAGGTTTTCATCGCCATGTATGCCGTTGAAAATAACAAATACATAAATACCCTGCCCTTTTATATCGTGCGGATAGCCCACCACAGCACTCTCCACCACACCAGCATGCATATTAATCGCATTTTCCACTTCGGCAGTGCCAATGCGGTGGCCGCTTATATTCAGTACATCATCCACCCGGCCGGTAATGCGGTAAAAGCCATTTTCGTCTTTTAATGCACCATCACCGGTAAAATACAAACCAGGGTAAGTGGCAAAATAATTGGTACGGCACCGCTCATGGTCGCCATAAGTGGTGCGGAGTATACCCGGCCACGGCGCTTTGATGCACAGGTTACCCTTCAGTAATCCATTTTCATCCCTTTCGGTCACTTCATTACCATTTTCATCCACCAGCAGGGGCTGTACACCGGGCATGGGCAATGTGGCCCAGCTTGCTTTTGCAGGTGTTACCCCGGCCATATTGGAAATAAGGCAGGCGCCTGTTTCCGTTTGCCACCAGGTATCCACAATAGGGCAGTTACCCTTGCCGATGTTTTCATCGTACCAATGCCAGGCTTCTTCATTAATGGGTTCTCCAACCGTCCCCAGCGTTTTAAGCGACGACAAGTCTTTTCCTTTTATGGGGTCGGTACCAAAACTCATCAAACTGCGTATAGCCGTTGGTGCGGTGTACAGAATATTGACCTTATGCTTTTCTACAATATCCCAAAAACGCCCGGCATCCGGCCAGGTGGGTATGCCTTCAAACATCAGCGAAGTGGCACCGGCTGCCAGGGGACCGTACACAATATAGCTGTGCCCTGTTATCCAGCCAATATCTGCCGTGCAAAAATGTACATCCCCGGGATTGTACTGAAATACATTTACAAAAGTATAAGTTGTCCACACCATATAACCTGCACAGGTATGCACCACTCCCTTTGGTTTACCGGTGCTGCCCGAAGTATAAAGTATAAACAGCTTGTCCTCCGCGTCCATTTCTTCTGCGGGGCAGTCGGGGTTGCCCATGGTTTCTACTTTTCTTATTTCATCCTCCCACCACACATCCCGGCCTTTTATCATGGATACCGGTGTACGGGTACGGGTAAGCACAATTACTTTTTTTACAAATTTGCATTGCACCAGCGCATCGTCTATAACCGACTTTAATTGTATTTCCTTATTGCCGCGGTAAGACCCATCGCAGGTGATGATGAATTCGGCATTGGCATCCTGCAGCCTGTCGGCAATACTTTGTGCGCTGAAGCCGCCAAAAATTACTGAGTGTATTGCCCCTATTCTTGCACTGGCCAATACTGCAATGGCCAGCTCGGGTACCATGCCCATATAAATACAGATGCGGTCACCTTTTTTAACGCCGTTGTTTTTCAGCACGTTGGCAAACTGCATCACTTTATAATGAAGGTCGCGGTAAGTAAGCACCCTGTGATGCTCTTCGGGGTCGTTGGGTTCCCAAATGATGGCCGGCCTGTTACCCAATGTGCCAAGATGCCTGTCAATACAATTCTCTGTAATGTTCAGCTTACCATTCACAAACCATTCCACTTTGGGCTCTGTAAAATTCCATTCAAGTACTTTATCCCACTTTTTGCGCCAGTAAAAGCTGGAAGCTACATCGCCCCAGAAACCTTCCGGGTCATCCACACTTTTTTTCCAGGCGCTCTGATATTGCTCTAAAGAATTTATTTTGAAAGAATATGACATAGTATCGCTGCTTGATTTATATTTAAAATTAGGAAACATTATAACGGCAGGGAAGAATTTTTTTCATCTGAGAAATGTGAAGGGGTTATATTCGTTTTGCAAAAGCCAAAACAACTGTAAAATGGACAGCAATCAACCAAAGGGTATTGGTTTCGTAATCGGCGCCTCGTCAGTAGGTACGCTTATTGAGTGGTATGATTTTTACATATTCGGTATGCTGGCCACCATCATTTCCAAGCAGTTTTTTCCTGAAGATTCCGGCACTTCGGCTTTGCTGAGTACACTGGCCATTTTTGCCGCAGGCTTTATAGTGCGGCCCTTTGGCGCATTGGTATTTGGCCGCCTGGGCGATTTAATCGGGCGCAAGCATACTTTTTTGCTTACGCTGATATTAATGGGAGGCTCTACATTTGCCATAGGGCTGGTGCCGGGCTTTAAAACCATTGGCTGGTGGGCACCTGTACTGGTGCTGGTACTGCGCCTGCTGCAGGGGCTTGCATTGGGCGGCGAGTACGGGGGCGCTGCCACCTATGTAGCCGAGCATGCACCGCCGCTCAGGAGGGGTTACTGGACGAGCTGGATACAAACCACGGCCACGCTGGGGCTTTTCCTGGCATTGGGTGTAATCATATTGGTAAGGGAAGCACAGGGTATCGAAAAGTTTTCGGCTGAGTGGGGCGGCTGGCGCTACCCTTTCTGGATTTCGCTGTTGCTGGTGTTGGTTTCCATCATCATACGGATGCGGATGAAGGAATCGCCCATGTTTGCCAAAGCAAAGGCCGAAGGAAAAACATCCACCAATCCTTTAAAAGAAAGTTTTGGCCACAGGGCCAATTTTAAAATGGTATTGCTGGCATTGTTTGGCGCCGTAATGGGCCAGGGCGTTATCTGGTACACCGGGCAGTTTTATGCACAGTCGTTTATTGAAAATGTGTGCCGGGTAAATTTTGTGCAATCCAGAAATATCATCCTTATTGCCATACTGCTTGCCACACCGGGTTTTATATTTTTTGGCTGGCTCAGCGACAAATATGGCAGAAAGTGGATTATGCTGTTGGGCATGTTACTGGGTGTACTTTGTTACCGGCCGATATTTGGTGCTTTTTTGAAGGATACTGATACAAAAGTGTGGATGGTAAATGAAAATAAAATAGAAAAGCCCTTGCTGAAAAGGCCAACAGTAAAAACAGATACAAGCACCAGTATTGAAAAAGGGATCATCATTTTAAGTCACCAGGATTCTGACTGGGTATACCAGGGGAATACATTCAATATTAAAAAAACGGATACACTTTTAATGGAGCCGGACGGGTTTACAATATATCCCCCGTTAAGTGCCCTTGCGGAAAAAGATTCTGACTGGGCTAACAGGAAGTTTCAATTAAAGAAGGACAAGCAACCCGTTATTACAAATATTGAATTGAACAGCGCTCGTAAATGGAAGTTCATTTTCCTTGTATGGCTGATGATTGTTTTTGTTACGATGGTATATGGTCCCATCGCAGCTTTTTTGGTGGAACTGTTTCCTACAAAAATACGATACACCAGCATGAGCCTCCCCTATCATATCGGAAATGGTGTGTTTGGTGGCCTGGTACCGTTTCTGGGTACATTGATTGTGGAGTTTACCAAAACAAAAACCAACCCCGGCGGAGACCCACTTGCGGGGCTCTGGTATCCCATTGGTATTGCAGCGCTGTGTTTTATTATTGGCGCCGTATACCTGCCCAATAAAATTGATAAAGATGTAATGGACTGATAAACATAAAGCAATGAATACAGTTAAAAAATTCCTGGGAATAGTGTGGATGCTGCTGGCACCGCTGGTGGTGGGTTTGCTGGCATGGCAAGCGGCTGATAAAATAAGTAAAGCCACCGAACTAACTAAGGCTAATGTTGCACTTCAGTGGGTCATTATCATGGTCGTTTTTATACCCATTTGTGCCGGTTTTTTCATTTTTGGGTACTACTCTTTTAAAAATTATTACGACCATTTACCGCAAAGTTCTGCGGAGATAACGGATTATTGATTGATTGTACCGCTTATCAAAGGCTGTATTTGACGAAAAAATCTTTAGCAGATAACAGCCGGCAGGAGTAATTGCTATTAACTGTCTTCTGTACACTGCCGGCTTTTTTTGTAATCATACATTTCCTAACTTTATTATATGTTACACACTAAAACTTCAATACTTACTGCTGCTTTTTTATTTTTTGCCGTTCAGGCCGGTGCACAACTATTTGGCGGAAACCCCGCCCGTGTAAAGTGGTACCAGATCAATACAGATACGGCCCGTATCATTTTTCCTGCAAGCCAGGGGCAGCAGGCGCAGCGCATTGCCAATGTAATACATGCACTCAACAGCACTACAGCAGGTACTATTGGTAATGGCCAGCGCAAAATAAATATGGTGCTGCAAAGCCAAACCACCATCCCCAATGCTTATGTGCGCATGGCCCCCTTCCGCAGCGAACTGTTTATGACACCGGGTGCCGATAACTTCAGCAGCGGCAGTATACGATGGGACGATAATCTTTCCATACACGAATACCGCCACGTACAGCAACTGATGAATTTTGGCACTGGTCTCACCAAAGTGTTCTCTTTCTTTTTGGGTGAAGAGGGGCAGCTGCTGGCCAATGGCATGACGGTACCTGACTATTTTTTTGAAGGTGATGCCGTGTTCCAGGAAACGCTGGTGAGCAGCCAGGGCCGCGGCAGGATGCCCTGGTTTTTCAACGAATACAAGGCAATATGGCAGGCTGGAAAAAACTACTCCTGGATGCGGCTGCGCAATGGCTCCTTAAAATCAATATCCCCCAGTCATTATCCCACGGGCTATATGGTTACGGCTTATGGATACGAAAAATTCGGGGCTGATTTCTGGAAAAAAGTGACGCAGGATGCCGTTCGTTTTAAAGGACTGTTTTACCCGTTTAACAATGCAATAAAAAACCACGCCGGTGTTTCTTACAGGCAGTTTACGGCTGATGCACTTAATTATTTTAAAGAAAAATCATTTGACAAAGCATCCGGTTTTTACACCGGGCTGAATTATATTACCGGCACTCAAAAAAACAATGTGGTGTCTTATTTTAACCCTCAGTATACGGCCAGCGATGCTGTGGTGGCGTTAAAAAAAGATTACAGACATATACCGGCTTTTTATCTTTTGCAAAATGGGAAAGAAGAAAAAATACGGGTGAAGGATATTGGCATAGATGATTACTTCAGCTACAGCAATGGCAGGATTGTTTACAGTGCCTACAATACCAATGCCCGCTGGAACTGGCAGGAGTATAGTGATATTCGCCTGCTTGACATAGCAACCGGGGAACAACGGAAACTTACCAGCGGAGAAAAATATTTTTCCCCCGATATTTCAGCAGATGGAGCCAAAGTAATTGCGGCGCATGTAAATGAAGATGGCAGCAGCAACCTGCATATTATTAATGCAGCAACAGGCGCTGTGGAAACAAAATTGCCCAACAGCAATAATTATTTTTTTACACAAACAAAATTTACCGGTAATGAGGAAGCTGTGTCGGCAGTGCGGCACCCCAATGGCACCATGGCTTTGGTAAAAGTAAACCTGGTGAATGGCAGTACTGACGCCCTTACACCTTTCAGCTACAATGTAATTGGCTATCCTTCCGTAAAAGATGGCATAGTGTATTTCAGCATGACGGAGAATTATTCAGACAAAATATTTTCTGTAAAACTGGCTGATAAAACAGTGACCCAGTTAACGGATAACGATAATAGTGTGTATCAGCCTGCAATTAACAGTAAAGGCGAAATGATTTTTTCTGTGGTAACGGCAGATGGTAACCGCCTGGCCACTATGCCGCCGGGTAAGTTAAAAGCCTTGCCTGTGCAGGAAAGCAAGGTAACTGCCGTTAACGATATTTATGTGCCCGGGGCACTAAAGCAAACCGGCGCACAATTGATTGAAAATGCACCGGCAAAATCGTATGCAGTAAAGAAGTATAAAAAAAGTTTCCAGCTGTTCAATTTTCACAGCCGCAGGCCGGTGTATGATGCGCCGGAATGTGGCTATACTTTTTACAGCGAAAACATGCTCAACACATTTACCAATACACTTACGTATACTTACAACGAAAATGAACGCAGCCACAAAGGAGAATTTCTGGCCACCTATGGCGGGTGGTATACCGTTTTGTTTGGAGGTGTTGATGCAGCTTTTAACCGGGAATTGCGCCTGAATAACAATACGCTTGTGAATTTTAACAGTGCCACCGCAAAGGTAGGAGCATACATACCACTCAGTTTTGTGAGCGGCCGTACAGCAAAGAATTTTTCGGCCGGGGGAAGTTTTAATGCGGAGCAGCTGTATTATACCGGTATCGGCAAAAAAATATTTGATAACCGCAGCTTCAACTACCTCAACCTGTTCCTGAATTTTTCTTCTGTATCTCAAAAAGCCCGGCAGCATATTTTCCCCCGCTGGGCACAGAATTTTTCCGTGAGTTACCGGGATGCGCTTACATTTACCAACAGCCATAAACTGGTGGCAACGGGCAATCTTTATTTTCCGGGGCTGCACCCCAATCACAACCTGGTAGTTAACCTTGCTTACCAGAGGAGAGATACCCTGGCCGACCGGTTCAGCAATACCTTTCCGTTCAGCCGTGGCTACGAAGCCCTGCGCACAAGGCGCATGTACAAGGTGGGAGCCAATTATCACTTTCCTTTGCTTTATCCCGACCTGGGTGTGGGTAATATTGCCTACCTGCTGAGGATAAGGGCCAACGCTTTTTTTGATTATACCAATGCAAAGGCCAGGCTTAATGGTACGCTGCAGGATATTATTGCTAAAACTGCAGGAGGAGAAATTTATTTTGATGGTAAAATATGGAACGCCCTGCCCGTAAGTATTGGCGTACGATACAGCCGCCTCCTCAATAATGATTTGCTCAATCCCGGTGTAAAAAATGTATGGGAAGTGGTACTGCCCATCGGCATCATACCCGACTAGGCCGGGTTTAGCTTGTGAAAATTGCCGCAGGAAAAGGTAACAAAGGATTTTACTGATTGATATGGGTATAAGAGGCAGTAATGCTGCCCGGTTGTAAACCATTAAACAATTAACTATGTCAGTAAGTATCCCCGCATTTCATGTACCGGATGCCAGCAAGGTTGCTGGTTCCGGCGAAGTATTCATTGCCAGCAGGCAGGACGCTGCTTCAAGTGGTAATTTTGCCATAAAACTACATGTAACATTTGACCCTGCAGCAAATGACTACCCCACCGGCTCGGTATTTATAAAAACCGATATGAGTGATGGAGCCAAAACCTCCTTTGACGCTACTTCGATTGACCTGGTAAATTCCTATGGCAAGCACAACCCCACAGTGTACATCACAGGCAGGTGTAAAGCAGGGATGCCGCTTAATCAGACAGGATTGCGTTTCTGGTTGATGATTGCCAATAACAAACAGGCAAATGCTGCCGGCACACCCGATGTGGTGGGTTTTGTGATACACGACAACCTTGGTAACCGTATTGCCTATGGTACCGGTGCGCTTAAGAGCGGCGATATTACCGTTGCGCCCAAGTAATACCATTTTGACTTATAAATCAGACCGGGAATAAATGGTATAATGCCGACATGCATTGCGTTTCACTCTTTATATATTGGTCTGTTTTCAATGCTTCGTCGGTATAAAAAGGTATTGCATATATGTTTGCAACAACATAAAAAAAGCCCGCCAAACGGCGGGCATTCTTGTATAAAGGCTCTTACTGTTAATTCTTATTGTTTAAAAATACGAATGGTTTTTCTTGCTTTTGGCGAAAGGCCAGCCGGATAAGGTGTGGTTTTTTAACTATTTTATATTTGGTAAGGTCTATCAGTTCATGGGCAATAATAACATTTTCCGACCTTTCTACCGTGTACAACAATTCATGAAGCATTTCTACCTCATGCTCCATGGCCTGGGGGCTCATGAGCTCCTGTTTGAACAATACCAGTAAATCCCTGTTGGGCCTGTTCATGTACAAAAATGGTTTTCCAGTTCTGCCGTTTAGTAACCAACCATGCCTGCACAACCGCATGTGCTCTTCTTGCTGGAAGAACATCCTGCTGCTGTTAAACCCAGTACAATTACCAAAAGCATTGCTATTTTAATAAAACGTTGCATATAAATAGAATATGAAATTAAACTATTTTCACAAATATTTATTACATTGTTTTGATAAACGGGGTAAATTTTAACAGTATTAATGTACAAAAGCGTATCCTGGTAGCTCCGCTCAACTGGGGTTTGGGGCATGCCACCCGCTGTATACCACTCATAAAAGAGCTGGTCGCAAACGGTTGCGACGTATTAATTGCAGCTTCAGGCCCGGTAAAATCGCTGCTCCAGGCTGAATTTCCCCAGCTTCAGTTTCTGCCAATACCAGGCTACCGCATCCGCTACAGCCGAAAAAAAATATGGCTGCCGGTAATACTTTTGTGGCAGGTGCCGGGCATTTTAGCCACTATTTACCGTGAAAACAGGTGGCTGAAGCAGGCAGTTAAACTATATAAGCCCGCCGGAGTGATTTCCGACAACCGTTTTGGATTGCATCATAAAACCGTTTCCTGCGTGTACATAACGCACCAGCTTTCCATTAAAGCCCCGGGCCGCTTGGGAAAATGGCTGGCACGGAAAATCCATTATCATTACATCAACCAATACAACCAATGCTGGGTGCCTGATGGGGAAGCATTGCCCAATCTTGCCGGTAGTTTGGCTCATCCGCTGGTAAAACCTGCTATTCCGCTGCAGTACCTGGGGCCGGTTTCCCGTTTTGGCCTGCTGCCAGCACAACCTAAATTATACGACCTGCTGGTGGTTATTTCTGGCCCGGAGCCACAGCGTGGTATTTTTGAAGCATTGCTGCTGAAAGAGCTTGCCGGTTACAATGGTACAACACTGTTTGTTCGGGGGCTTCCCGGCAGCCACCCGGTTTTACAGCAACAACAGCCCAACCTGCAGGTGGTCAATCATTTAGCCTCAGAACAACTCTCCCTGGCCATACAGCAATCGGGCCTTGTACTGAGCCGCAGCGGGTATACCACTATAATGGACCTGGTAAAACTGCGGCAAAAAGCAATACTGGTGCCTACACCGGGCCAGGCCGAGCAGGAATACCTTGCTGATTACCTGCAGCAGCAGGGTTTGTTTGCCTGTATAAAGCAGGATGAATTTTCTCTGGCAACTGCTATAAAGCTGGCAGATACATTGATAGCAAGGCCTTTTGACATGAATACGGAATTATATAAAAAAGTAGTGGCAAACTGGTTAATGGCACTTGAATGATCAGTAATACGAATCATTAAGCAGCAGCTGCAATACAATATGAAGATCATAACATGGAACTGCAACATGGCTTTTCGTAAAAAAGCCGCCATGATCCTGCCTTATAAGCCGGATATACTTGTAGTACCCGAATGCGAACATCCCGGCAAACTGAAATTTCCCGGAGCTGTAAAAGCTCCTGATGATATTTTCTGGCATGGAACAAATCTACATAAGGGCATCGGCGTTTTTTCATACAGCAATTATACATTCAGGCTGCATGATTGCCACAACCCTGAGTACAGGCATATTCTGCCATTGATGGTGTCGGGAGGAAGTACAGATTTTGTGCTGTTTGCCATCTGGGCCAATAACCCGGAGGATAAAGACGGACCATATATTACCCAGGTGTGGAAAGCGATTCATCATTATGACAAATTATTATCAGGCAAAAAGGTCATTTTAAGCGGAGACTTTAACAGTAACAGCATTTGGGACAGGCCCAGGCGGGCAGGCAACCATTCAGCCCTTGTAGAAAAACTGGCACAAAAAAACATCTTCAGCACTTACCACCAGTTTTACAAACAGGAGCAGGGCAAAGAAAAACACCCCACCCTGTACATGTACCGCCATAAGAACAAGCCATATCATCTGGACTATTGTTTTGCCTCAGCTTATTTTATGCAAAAGCTGGAAAAGGTACAGGTTGGTACCTACCGGAAATGGGCAGCATACAGCGACCACAAACCTTTGATGGTAACGTTTACTATTTAGCTGTACCGGAAATAATCAGCACCAGAGAGAGGAGTAACCCCGCCAGATTTTTTTAAGGTCGGTAGCAGCAGTATAACCCGCAGCATACCATTCATCGGATGCCAGCAGGCTTTCGTCGGGTAATTCGTTCAGCTGCGCAGGCAGAGAAGTGGAAGTGAGGATGCTTTTTTTAAGCGGAGGTAACTGGTTGCCTGTAGTGGCATAACCCACCCATGTTTTATTACGGAGCAGTACGGAGAAAATATTTTTTAAAAACTGCAATGGTTTTTTCTGGGTAAAAACATGTACCGGTAAACTGAGCAGTAAGAGCAGCGCAACGGTTATATCAACCAGGTTTTTGCTGCGCCTGCCTGCCGGGGAACCGATGATGAATTTTTTGTCGGTTGATACATAGTCGCCGCTGATATCTTTGCTGTCGCTGCCTACGATGCTTTTGCTGCCCGAAGCATGAAATTTGTTGCGTATGCCGGCGGGTAATAGCTGTATGGTTTCAATAATGCGCCTGAAAGACAACCCGTCTTCACAAAAGATCACTTCTTTTACCGGGTATTTTTTTAATAATTGAGGCAACTGTTCAATAGTGCCCAGTGTATTTGCTTCTGCAATGCTGCCGGTGCTTATCCTGCCCAGCACCCGTTCCTGCATGCCGGCCTCTTTCATCAGCCCCGTTACTGCAATATAATCTTTTGCGCTTGCGGTAATCACCGTCTGCCTGTGTTCATCATCTTCATCAGCAGTATCAACCAGTTTCCATTGTATAAAGATCATGCGCTGTAAACTCATCAGTAAAAATGCCAGCACAATCCCAAATACAAGGATGCCTCTTGAAAACCTCAGCGTTTCGGGCAGCAAGGCATAGCCACTCAGCAAAATGAGGGTGGCAGCCAGCGTGGAGCGGGCCAGCTGCAGCCTGTGGTAACCCTTATCATACAAACCCGTGTAATAGGATGCGGCTAAAAAAATAGCAGTAAAAACGGGAAATGCAATCAGCAATACGTTGGGTGAGTAATTTACATCATGCCTGATCATATTGCTCCACCAGAATTTTGTGATAAAAAAACTCAGCAGTATCAGCCCTGCATCAATCAAAGGCAGGCCAATGCGTTTTATAAATCCTGATACAATGGAAAGTACAGCCCGGCCCCAGATGGCAGTATGTACCAGGAAGTTGAAAAAACCCGCCCTGCTGCCGGTATAATGTTTTTTTACAAACTGGCTCATGGCCTTGTAAAATAACCGCACATAATTCAGGCTGCCCTTTTTTGTACTTTCTCCTTTAAAGTGAATAATGCTGCTGCCGGCAAAATAATAGTTGCTGTAACCTGCTTTCTGTATCCTGTAGCTCAGGTCCACATCCTCACCATACATAAAAAAGGTATTGTCAAAACTGCCTACGGTATCCAGTACATTTTTGGGTATCATCATAAATGCACCGGCAAGCACATCCACCTCATGATTTTGGTATTGGCTAAGGTGCCCCAGATAATAGCGGCCAAAGATTTGTGAACCCGGAAAAAGCCTGGTAAGTCCGCTGAGTTTGTAAAATGAGGTAAGGGGTGAAGGAAAGGCCCTTTTGCTTTCTTTTAAAAAAACACCACTGCCATCAACCATGCGTATGCCCAGCGCACCGGCCTGCGGATGCTGCTGTAAAAAATTCAGGCACTGTACAAAGCAATCTTCCGGCACAATGGTATCAGGGTTCAGGAAAAGTACATATTCCCCCCTGGCCATTGCTACGGCAATATTATTGGCACTGGCAAACCCGGCATTACTGCCATGCCATATAAAATTCACTTCAGGAAACCGGTTATTGAAAAATGCCCTGCTGCCGTCTGTTGAGTTGTTATCCACCACAAAAACCTCTGTGCTTATACCGGCGCAGGCCTTCATAACAGAACAAAGACATTGCTCCAGGAAGTAACGCACATTGTGGTTGACTATGATGATGGACAGTTGCATAAGCAGGGCAGCCGGTAATTTTTAATAATTTTTTCAAATATACTGACTGCATCTGAAGTAACCACTTTAAAATATAACCCGGTTTCCATACGGTTCCCGGTGCGCTGCTTTATCTTTGCGCCATGTTAAAATCAACATTGCTGAAGGCTGTTGAAGCCGGTGCGGCACAATTACAGCATTTTTTCTCCCGTGAATTTACAGTAGCTCATAAGCAGGGCATCAATGATCTTGTAACCGAAGCAGACCATGCATCTGAAAAAGCCATCATTGAAGTTATCAGCAGTGAGTTTCCCGGTCATTTTATTTTAAGTGAGGAGTCAGGGGAGAAAATTACCGACAGTAACATCAAATGGATCATTGACCCTATTGACGGAACAGTGAATTTTGCCAATGGCATACCCATCTGTTGTGTAAGCATAGGAGTGGAGAAAGATGGTGAAATGATACTGGGTGCAGTGTATAACCCGCTGATGAAGGAGTTCTTTATTGCAGAAAAGGGCCAGGGCGCCACACTGAATGATAAAAAAATAACTGTTAGCAGCAAGGCAGAAGTAGTCAGCAGCTGCCTGGTTACAGGGTTTCCATATACTTACTTAGATATGCCGCACGGCCCGCTACAGGTATTTGAAGGGCTTATCCGCCGGGGTATACCCGTACGCAGGCTGGGCAGTGCTGCCATTGACCTTTGCTGGGTGGCGGCAGGCAGGTTCGACGGCTTTTATGAGCATCACCTGGAAGCATGGGACAGTTCAGCAGGATATTTGATGGTGGAGGAAGCAGGTGGTAAAGTGACTGATTTTGATGGCAACGATTTTTCTCCTTACCAGCCAAGGATTCTGGCAACCAATGGAAAAATTCATAAGGAACTTTTAGATGTAGTAAATGGAAGAAAAAGTACGAAGGGTAAAGTTTGAATGTGGAATGTTTGCAGGTTGAGATGAGTTTTGGTTTCAGGGAGCTGTATCTTGAAAAAAGTACGAATAGATGAAGTTGGAATGCGGAATGGTTGCGGGGTGGATTAGTTTTGGATTTTTGAACTTAATAATGGAGGAAAGTGTGAATGATGAAGTTTGAATGTGGAATGTTTGCAGGTTGGAAGGATGCTTTTTTCGGAGCCCTCTCAAAAGAAAGAGATAACTGATTTTAGTATTTAAAATATTGCAATTTGGCAGGAGAAGACATTAAATTGAGGACAAAAGCACTTGCTGTAAACATTGGGTATTTAACGCTGATGCTGCCATATACCGCAGTGAATAAACAGTACATTAGCCAGGTAATACGCAGTGCAGCATCTGTATCGGCAAATTACAGGGCAGCCGCAAGAGCAAAATCAATGGCAGATTTTGTATATAAACTGAAAATATGTGAAGAGGAAGCGGATGAAACACAGCATTGGCTGGAATTATTACAGGAGTTTAACAAGGACTTTGAAGCAAAAATTATTCCGCTGCGTAAAGAATGTGATGAACTGGTGGCGATATTTGTAGCTTCTATTAAAACAATGCGGCGAAAGATGGAAGAAGCAAAAGCAAAAAAAGTGAAGTAAGCTTTGTACATTCTTTAGTCAACATTCAAAAATTCGTAATTACAAAATAGTAAAATAAAACAGGGAGTAACGAACCGTCCATATTCGTCATTCAACATTCAAAATTCGCAATTACAAATGAGAACAGAAATATCAAGCTTAGGTGAATTTGGTTTAATAGACCACCTTACAAAAAATAACGAAACAAGAAATTCGTCAACGATACTAAGTATTGGCGATGATGCAGCGGTAATAGACCACAGCGGTATGCAAACCGTCATCAGTACCGACTTGCTGGTAGAAGGCATCCATTTTGATTTAATGTACACACCATTGAAGCATTTAGGCTACAAATGCATTGTGGTAAACCTGAGTGATATATATGCCATGAATGCCACCCCCACACAGGTAACACTCAGTATTGCCATCAGCAACCGCTTCAGCCTGGAGGGTCTGGATGAGTTTTATGAGGGAGTGTATGCCGCCTGTGAAAAGTATGGGGTAGACCTCATAGGTGGTGATACTACTTCATCGCAAAAAGGATTTGTAATAAGTGTAACTGCTATTGGTGAAGTGGCACTGGATAAATTTGTTACCCGCAGTGGTGCAAAAAATGGCGACTTGGTTTGTGTGAGTGGTGAGCTGGGCGGGGCTTTCCTGGGGCTTACGCTGATGGAAAGGGAGAAGAAAATTTTTGCTGAAACCGGCGCCCAGCCCGACCTGGAAAACCAGGCTTATATTGTTGGCCGCCTGCTGAAGCCCGAAGCAGGGAAGGATGTGGTGGAATTCCTAGCAGAACAAGAGATAATGCCCACCAGCATGATGGACATCAGTGATGGCCTCAGCAGCGAAATACTGCATATTTGTAAGCAAAGCAGCTGCGGCTGTGTATTGTATGAAGATAAGATACCCGTGAATGAAGAAGCGAAACAGTTTGCCTATAAATTGGAAATTGACCCCACAGCCTGTGCCTTAAGCGGGGGCGAAGACTATGAATTGCTGTTTACCATAGCGCAGGCTGATTATGAAAAGATTATTAAAAACCCGGAGATCAGTATTGTGGGATACATTACAGAAGCAACCGAAGGAGCCCACCTGCTTACCCGTGGTGGTAATAAACATGCACTGGTAGCGCAGGGTTGGAATCATTTGGGCTGAGACCCCGGACGCTTTACCTGCAGCAAAAAGTAAATGTACTTTACTGCATAAAAAAAATCTTCCGGCTTGCTACTCCTGTTATACCATACAAAAGCAGCTTTACAGCGGAGATAATTGTACCGGTCCGTACATTTTAAAAGACATAAAGTTCAGAGCGGTTTCCACCTACCGGAGGCGGAGTTATTGTTCGCTGCATATACCCGGGATAAAGGGAACTTATAAAGCCATTGCAAAGGTTCAAATATAAAAACTTGCTGCTTGGATACATTACCTGCACAGCCTTTTTTAAATGAATTATACGCCTGTTTTTATCCCGCTAAAAGCACTGTTTTAATAAGATTAATGTTTTGTTAATTTTTTGTGTAACGCTTGTTTTTTGCACAATGGAAACGTAATTTAGTGTTGCTGATTAACACCAGCTGCTATTGATAATTTTGACACCAATATTCCATGCAATGCTGTTGACAGTTTTATTGTGCCGTTACCTGTTTGAGGCAGAACGCATAAGGATGATAAACATTTTCTGAATGTTTTCATATGGTACTGTGCAGCAGCATGATGATTGATGATTACGCAATCAGGATGTAACGGGCGCATGTATTGTATGAGTTATGCGCAGGCTTATGCGGCCGTGTAATAACGGCTGTACAAAAACAAAAAGCAGTTATTACTGCTCTTAAGCAGCAGGTATTGACTGTAAACACCAGAAATTAAACCCACATACAGCGGGTAATCACCCGATACTGACCAGCACCGGATACGCAACCATAAAAATTAAATAAAATGAAAACAAGTAACAAAAACACAGCTGATCTTTGCGATTTGCTGCTGCCACTTTCAGACCTGGCCGAATACCTCGGCGGCAAAGAAATTATACCGGGTATTTTGCACGCACTGGATGCATTTGCCGAATCTGAATTTCAGATAAAGCAATACCGGAAAGCAACCCTGCTGCAGGCCGCTGGTGCTGATGACATTTACAACCTTGCCATGGCATATAATGCTGTAGGGATAAGGAGGATAGAAAAAGCTGCAGCAGATTGGAAGAAAGTAGTAGAAAGCTATACAGCTTATAAAAGCAATGTTGCTGACCCTGCCGCCCTTGCGCAATGGGATAAAATCGTTTCCGGAGAAATTCTTCCTGATGTAAAAAGGAGACTTTTTGAGGGCAGCCTGAGTGCAGGTGAATTGTCCATTATGACCGAATCCGGCGATAATTTAACTGACGCAAAAAGCTGGCTCAGCAGTAAAATCCTTGCAGATTTGAATGGTGTACCCGGCCTGGTTGCATCCCTTGTTGCTGAACGGAAACTTGTGAGTACAATGGATAAGACTAAGTTGGCTGCGGTACCTGATTACGGGGTTTCTGAAACAAAGAAATATGTAATAATACTGGTAAAGGTGCTTATAAAGGTTGCCTTTGAAATCTGCAAAACATGGAACAAAATAGTTTCTAAAATTGCAGAAATCGTATGGCGGTTTGTTGAACAATGGGTGGAACAGAAAGTACTGGAGCGCTGCAGAGACGGTAAACCCGTTCCGGCGGTAGCCTGACAATTCAGCATCCCCTTACGCTGATTCTTTCCTGCACCAGTGTGTTCACCGGCACACTGGTGTTTTTATTTTCTGCCAGTTTTAAAACGGATTAAACCTGATTGTACCCATCAAAATAAATCACCAGGCGCTGTTATTTTTAATAGGTTTGATGCCCTCAAATATTGTAAAATGTATTTAGAGCATGAAGTTGGCAAAGATACAATGCCTCATTTTGTAAGTTTTACCTTAGTGGGCTGGATAGATGAACTCAACAGGGAATTGTACAAATAAATAGTTGTAAAAAGCCAGAAGTGCTGTACTGAAGGGAAAGGGATGCTGCTGCATGCCCGGACCGTTATGACCAACCATGTGCACCTGATAATAAGCGGTCTTGTATGTAAACCCAGTCATTATGTGGCTGCACTTCGCTATTTTTGCAATACAAATGATGCATGTATCCGCAATACAAAAGCTGCTGCTGTGGGCAGCAGTGCCTTTTCTTGCCGTATGTCTGGCCTCCTGCGCCTCAACCAAAAACTATTTGCCCAATAAAAAATTTTCCCGTGAAGAACTGCAGCAGGACTATTCGCTGCTGAAGGATATACTTGAATCAAAGCATCCGTCCATTTACTGGTATACGCCCAAAGACAGTATGGACATGTATTTCAGCCGCTATTACAAGGCCATTGGCGATAGCATGACGGAGCAGCAGTTTGGCTGGAAAATACTGGCGCCACTTACCGATAAAATACATTGCGGGCATACGAGCTTTGGAATGAGCAAGGCATACAACCGGTGGTCAGCCGGTAAAAGATTTCCCTCTTTCCCTTTATTTTTAAGGATATGGAACGACAGTATGGTGGTAACAGCTAACCTCAACCGCAGGGATTCCCTGATAAAAAGAGGAATGGTACTTACTTCTATCAACGGTATGCGAACAGGCGACATGCTGCAAACACTTTTTGGATATATGACAGAGGATGGTAATGCCAACAATGTAAACTACCAGCGCCTCGGCAATAACTTTCCCTATTATCACCGGAATATTTTTGGCCTGTATAAAAATTATGAGATTACCTATCTTGACAATACCGGTAAGGAGCTCAAGGCAAAACTTCCGCTGTACGAACCGGCTGCAGACACCCTTGATAAAAGAAAAATAAGGCCACTGGTAAAACCTTCAAAACAGGAAAAAAAGGCAAGAAGAAAGGAACGCTTACTTAGCCAGCGCTCGCTGGCGATAGATACCATTAATAATACCGCTGTAATGACGCTTAACAGTTTCAGCGGTGGAAGATTGCGCAGTTTTTTCCGCAGATCATTTAAAAAAATACGCCGGCAAAATATAACCAGCCTGGTTATAGACCTGCGCAGCAATGGCGGCGGAAAAATCGGCAACTCTACCCTGCTTACAAGGTATGTTACCCGTGAGCCCTTTAAAATTGCCGATTCAGCAACGGTGATGTCAGCATCGCTTCGGCCATACACAAAATATATCAAAGGCAGGTTGCTCAATAATATTGGCCTGTCACTTTTCAGCAGGCGCAGGGCAGATGGCAGGCGGCACTTTGGCTATTGGGAGCGCAAAACCTATTATCCCAAAAAGGCCAATCATTTTGGCGGGCCGCTGTATGTGCTTATCAATGGCTCCAGCTTTTCGGCTTCCACCCTTTTTTGCAATGATATCAGGGGGCAGCAGGGTATAACACTGGTTGGCGAAGAAGCAGGTGGTGGCTGGCATGGCAATAGCGGCGTAATGATACCCGATATCACTTTACCCAACACAAAAATGCGGGTGCGCCTGCCGCTGGTACGCTTAGTGCAGTACAAACATGTGCCGCAAAACGGCCTCGGGGTAATGCCCGACATATACGTACCACCCAATTATGCGGCATTTATGAAAGGGATAGATAAAAAAATGCAGGTGGTAATGGAGATAATAAAAGCGAAGCAAAAGTAGTACTCAAAGGAAAAATTCAAAGTTGATAAGTTGAAAGGTTCTTAACCTGTCAACTGTCCGCTGTATCCTGTCAACTTTCTCCCTTTATCAAACTTTTATCCGTTCTGAAGCAGGTACCTTTAAAAACAGCCACTAAATGTTCTTTCTGGTTTTTTATTTCAATATGATACACACCGGTACTTTTCCCATTGTGTATTTCTTTTGCCTCAGCAGTCAGCTCATCACCAATATGTACGGGTTTAATAAAACTGATGCTGGTATCCAGTGCTACAGATAATATATTGCGGTTGTTGCAGGCAAAGGCAAAAGCACTGTCGGCCAGGGAAAAAGCAATACCACCATGCACAATGCCAAATCCATTCACCATTTCTTTTCTTACGGTCATTTTTATTTTGCTGTACCCTTCCTTTACATCCAGCACCGCAATACCCAGCCACTGGCTAAAGCCATCGTGCTGCATCATGTGGTCAACAACCTTTTTGTGCAATGGATCCATAATCATTTATTTAGTTTTTGTACAAAATCAATGCTGCCCTGGCCGGTTTCCGCACCAGGAGTAATCAGCTTTCCACCGTGGTCGGTGTCCTCACCGAACGCAATTCCACCGTGGTCTGTGTCCTCACCGAACGCAATTCTACCGTGGTCGGTGTCCTCACCGAACGCAATTCCGCCGTGGTCGGTGTCCTCACCGAACGCAATTCCTTTATTCACCTTTAAAAACCGGTTTGCGTTTTTCCAAAAAAGCCGCCACCCCTTCATTGTAATCATAAGTGTGGGCCGCTTCGTACTGCAGTTTATCCTCTGTGTGCAGTTGCTGTTCAAAATTATTGTGCAGTGCGGCATTCAGTGCCTGCTTGGTAAGCGCCAGCCCTTTGGTGGGCATTTGCGCCAGTGTGGCGGCCAGCTGAAAACTTTCTGCGGCAAATACATCCTCCTCAAACACTTTGTAAATCATACCCATCCGCTCAGCTTCAGCTGCACCCACTTTATCGCCCAGCATCATCAGTGCCGAAGCTTTTTGCCAGCCAACCAGCCTTGGCAGGGTGTAAGTGCCGCCGCTATCAGGGATAAGACCGATTTTGCTGAAAGCCTGTATAAAGGAAGCAGAAGCTGAAGCTACCACCACATCTCCGCAAAAAGCAATATTGGCCCCTGCGCCGGCCGCTACCCCGTTTACAGCACACACAACCGGTTTGGCAATATTCCTCAGCCTTATCACTATGGGGTTAAAATGTTCTGCCAGTATCTGCTCAAAGCCGGGAGGATTTTCCCCCACCAGTTCTGCCAGGTCCTGGCCGGCACAAAAGGCTTTGCCATTTCCTGTTAAGTATATTGAGCGTACTTCCGCATTGGCAGCACAGTCATCAAGCAATTGCTGCAGCAGCAGGGCCATTTCCCGGTTAAACGCATTAAACTTATCGGGGCGGTTGAGTGTAATTACTCCAACATTGTTTTTTATTTCCAGTTCAACTGATGCCATCGTTTTTTAAGAACAAAAATAGACTTATTCGCTTAATAACAAGGAACAACTGATAAAGCTGGATAAACTGAACCGCCTGTATATTTTATCGTTTTGCATATGCTAAAAAAAAGTATCTTGTCCCCCTGAATTTTATAAACTTTAAAGCATGACATTTTCTTTTCAAAAAACAATTCCTGCGGTACTGCTTGCACTTAGTTTTTTGCCTGCATCGGCCCAAAAAAAAGAGTTAACGGATGATCAGTATTTCAAAAATAATTTCAAGGGCATTACCCAACCGCTGCCAACTGTTACCCGCTGGACAGATGACAGCCATTTTATCCTGACCAAAGATGGAAAAAGCATGGTGGTTGATTGTGCAACGGGACAGGAAAGAGAACTGGCAGAAGCAGATAAAAAAACACCAGAAACTGCAACAAAGCCTTCGGTATACAACAAGGGCAGCGATTTATTCATTAAGCTGGATGGTGCCGAAGTACAGCTTACCAATGATAAAGACAAGGAAATAAACCCTACGATGAGTCCCGATGGCAATTATGTGGCTTATACAAAGAACAATGATTTGTACACGGTAAATATCAGTACAAAAAAAGAGAACAGGCTTACCGCCGATGGCAGTGAACTGGTACTGAATGGTTATGCCAGCTGGGTATATTATGAGGAGATATTGGGGCGTGGTTCTCAGCACCGGTCATTCTGGTGGAGCCCCGACAGTAAAAAAATTGCTTTTTTCAGGGCAGATGATACCAAGGTACCGGTGTTTACCATTACCGATGATGCTGGCCAGCATGGCAAGGTAGAAAGTGAGCGTTATCCCAAAGTGGGTGACCCAAACCCGGAAATTAAAGTGGGCATTGTAACACCCGATGGCGGCGGCGCAACCACCTGGTGCGATTTTAATGCTGCCGACGACCAGTATTTCGGCATGCCTTTCTGGAAACCGGATGGCAGCAGCCTGCTGGTACAATGGATGAACCGCCTGCAGAACAAATTGATTATTTATGATGTAAACCCTGCCAGCGGCAGCAAAAGGGAATTTTATACCGAAACGCAAAAAGCCTGGATAAACCTGGATGATAATGACCGCATCAGCTTCTTAAAAAACGGGAAAGGATTCATCATGCTCAGCGATGTAACTGGTTGGAAACATTTGTACAACTATGATATGAGTGGGAAGCAGCTGAATGCCATTACCAGCGGAAAGTTTACCGTAACCGAACTCAACTATGTGGATGAAAAAAATGGTATTATATATTTTACAGCCCGCAGCAGGGAGAATACGGCCCGCCGTGATTTTTACAGGGTGAATATGGATGGCAAAAAATTGCAGCGCCTTACCTTTGGCGACTTCAATCATGGAGGCATAAATCTTTCGCCCAATGCAGGATATTTTGTAACCATTTATGGCAATTCAGTTTCGCCCAATAAAATGGCCCTGGTGAGTAACAAAGGAAAATTGATAAAGGAACTGGGCAGTGCAAAGGGGCCGGATTACGATACTTATACCATTGCAAAAACAGAACTGGTAAGGGTAAAGAGTGAGGATGGCCTTTACGACCTGCCTATGAAAGTAACCTGGCCGTTAAATATGGAAGCCGGAAAAAAATACCCGGTGCTTATTTCCATTTACGGCGGCCCGGATGCAGGCACGGTAACAGATATATTTGGCCTGGGCGGTTCGCAGCAGTGGTATGCAAAGGAAGGATTGATACAGGTGGCGATGGACCACAGGGCCAGCGGGCATTTTGGTAAAGAAGGGGTTGATTATATGTACCACAATCTTGGCTATTGGGAGATGAAAGATTACAGCACCATGGTAAAATGGCTGATAGCCAACGGCAGTGCCGATGCGTCAAAAATCTGTATTACCGGCTTCAGCTACGGCGGTTATATGAGCTGCTATGCACTTACCTACGCAAGCGATGTGTTTACGCATGGTATGGCAGGCGGCAGCGTAACCGACTGGACGCTTTACGACTCACATTATACCGAACGCTTTATGGGTACACCGGCCAATAACCCAGAAGGGTACAAAACCAGCTCGGTATTAACCCATGCCGATAAATACAAAGGAGTGCTGCAGATAGTACATGGTGTGATAGATGATAATGTACACATGCAGAACAGTCTGCAGTTAATCTCCAAACTGCAGGATGCCAAAAAGGATTTTGAATTCATGGTTTATCCCGGTGGCAGGCATGGCTGGGGTGGCAATAAGGGAGCCCACTTTCAGAATTTAAAAACAAAATTCATTTATAAATATTTGCTGGAAAAACCGGTACCGGCAAAAATGCTCAGGTAAAATAATTGCCCCCCGTTTTGCGGGGGGCTTTTTGTTTAGATCAGTACCTGGCCAAAGCTCCAACTGCCTTGGTGGGTGTCCTCACCACCAGCTACAATTTGGATGCCGCCTGTTACACTCCGGTCATTAATTCTGCATTGATCTGCTGCACCCCTGCACCACCAATTTTAACGGTTACCACCAGCTCCTGGTTAAAGGCAAGCGGGTAAGGCATGCCAAAAAAAAGCGCCTTGGAATTGCTAGCAGGAGCAGCTGTAACCATCACCCCGCTTGGGTTGGCAATGGTTTGCCCGAAAGTAACATAAGAAGAATAGTTGTCGTTAATGAGTGTATTGCCATCAATTTTTACTGTAACTGATGTAAAGTTCCCGTTAGTGGCACTCATAAGCACTTTCAGGCAAAGGAAAAGCCCGGGTCCGGTTATTCTGAACAGTTCATGCTGGCTGCCATCTGCTAAACCGGTAGCTATTAATTTTTCTCTTGTAATGGGCGATTGAACAGCACCCGTTGTTAGTAAAGCCATAGTGATAAATTTTATTTTGATTAAAGGCACAAAGTAAAATTTTACAATGCCTCAGCATATCCCCAATAGCGGTGATACCAGTAAGTGGTATATTTTAAAGCAGGATGAAAAAAGAATATTTTTATCAGATATTTGCAGCAATGAAATTTTTGTACCGCTTATTTTACCGGATATTACCCATTCGTAAGGTGAATACAGATGATCAGTTGTTTTTGCTGAACGAAGCTGAAATAAAAAATATCCGGCGCAACGAAACCATTGCAGTGTGGACGGCAGCGCTGCTTGGCGCAGCAGGAGTGATACTGCTGTACGTGCCGCAATATGCCTTTCCGCATTTGTTTCCTGATACTAATATTCACCTCTTTGGTAAAAAGTATGCAGTGCCCGTAGTGATGATGGCGTACAGCCTGGTACTGGTGATAATAGAGATACTGCTGCTTACTTTTTTAAACATCTGGTGTACACATGAAATTGCAGTGGCCACGGGCTTTCTTAATTATCAGAATAAAAAGCAGGAAGACAAGCGCAACCTTTTGTTGAATATTGGCCTGGAGAAAAAAAACAAACAGGTACTTAATTACGGGATAGATCCGCTGCAGGGCGCCAACCGCAAAGCCATCATGGCCTGGAACCTGCTGTTTATTTTAAAAGCCACGCTCAGCAATATGCTGTTTAAGGTGTTTGTGCAAAGGGTGCTGGGCCGCTATGCCATAAAAGCCGTACAGGATTTTGCAGGCATACCCATCTTTGCTTTGTGGAACGCCTGGGGTACAAAAATCATCCTCAGGCAGGCAAGAGTAATCATCACCGGGCAAAACCTGATTGAAGAAGTAGCCAGCCGCATACAGGTAAGCCAGCCTGCGGATGAAACATTTAAAACCCTGCTGTACGATACCCTGCAGTACATTGCCGTAAGCAAGCGGGACTTTCACCAGAACCACTACCTGCTTACCAAAACATTGTTTGACCTGTACCATATTCCACCACAAAAAACCCATTGGCTGGAGGCGGGCTATTATAAAAAATTGAAAGCAGCCAGCCATCAGCACCGCAGCGTTTGCCAGCTGGTAATAGTACTGGGTTTTTTATTAGACGGCAAACTGTCGTACCGGGAAAAGCTGCAGGTAAAAGAACTGCAGGCAGAAGGACTGCTGGATATGGACGCTGTGGAAATAAAAAAGTACCAGGATGATTTTTTGGCGGGAAGAGGTGTGGAGGGGTTGCTGGAGAGGCTGCTGAAATAAGGGGTGATACTTGTTGTGAAATGCAGACAAGATTGTCCATAGACAAAACTGTCCATGGACAAATTTGTATATGAGCCCTGGTTTAACCGCAAAAATGATTCAGCTAATCAGGAAATTACCTTTTCGCCCCCTGCGGTCCCTTTGCGATACTTCTTCAAAAAAAGCATTAATTTTACCATCCAAAGTAAACAAAATCCATTGTTAATGAAAAAGCAAACCTTACTTGCTATTATTACTTTTTTCAGCATCAGTCTGCTGGCACAGGAAAAGCGGTATTATCACCATAGGGCAGTTGTGGTTGATTCCATTGCGCCTGAAACCAGCGGTACCAGTGGCACAGGAGCCAATATCAATGTGCTGTATCATAAAATTTACTGGCGCATCAACCCCGATTCAACTAAGTATGTAAGGGGCTGGGTGCAAACCAATTTTAAAACCATACAGGCCGCAGTATCCACCATCACATTCGATTTACGAAGTGTGCTGCTGGTTGATTCAGTAAGGTTCCGCGGTGCAGCATTGCCCGCAGGCAATATCACCCGGTCGGGCAATATACTTTCAATAGCGCTTGGCACTTCGCTTGCCAATAATTTTATTGATTCACTCACTATTTATTACCGTGGTGTTCCGCCAGCCGTATCAGGTGCGGCGCAGGGCTACCAGAAATCTACCAATGCCGGCGCAGGTAATTTCATCACTACTTTGTCAGAATCTTATGAAGACAGGGACTGGTGGCCCTGCAAACACGATATGCAGGACAAGGTAGACTCCATGGATATTATCGTAAATGTTCCCTGGGGTTCACCAACAGCGGCCGACACTTTCTGGGTGGCCAGCAATGGCAAATTAGTTGACTCGGCCATCAGCGGGGGCAGCCGTACGTTCATTTTTAAAACCCGCTACCCGATAGCGACCTACCTGGTATTTGTATCTGTAGCAAAATACAACCGCTTTTACCGCAGTGTAAATGTAAGCGGTACAACTGTACCTGTGGTATACAATCTCTTTAAAGGCGCAGGATCTTACACAGCCATACTGGATGCAATGGACAAAACAACACTTGTACTCTCTGCCTTCAGTCAAAAAGTTGGCGACTATCCCTTCAAGCTGGAAAAGCATGGCTTTTATGATGGTTTGCTCGGCGCAACCGGGATGGAACATCAGACATTTTCGGGAATGGCCAATTATGCACTTACAGACATAGAAACACTGGCTCATGAACTGATGCACCAATGGTTTGGCGACAATGTAACATTCAGTACCTGGAACGACCTGTGGCTGGCAGAAGGATTTGCTACTTATGGTCAGGCACTTGCAGGTGAACTAGTACCCGCAACAGGTATTAACCCCTACACTACAAGAAGCGGTATCAAAACATCTGCCCTGGGCCTGTCCTCTGCAAGCACATGGATACCTAATGGCAATACCACTACTTCTAACCTGATATGGGGTTCAGCCTACAGCAGTACAGTATATGACAGGGGTGCCATGATTGTTTCTATGCTGCGGGCAATATGCGGTGATGCTAAATTTTTTGAGGCATTAACCAATTATCAAACAAATATGGCAGGCAGGTCGGCCACAACCGATTCGCTCAAAAATTATTTTAATACCGTACTCAACAGGGATATTTCCCCGTTTTTTAATGATTATGTGGGTGGCTCCGGCACCGGCACCATCACAGGTGGTGTGGGCAACCCCATCAACACCGTAAACTGGAACAGCCCGGCAGCCAATAAGCTGGTAGTGCAGATGGGTACACAAACAAGGAGTGCCGGTTCCAATGTAGCCTACTTCCGCGGGCCGGTAGTGCTGCATGTTAAAGGAACTTTACCAACGCAGGATACTACCATTACTTTTTTCGACTGGGGCAGCGGCAATCTTTCCTTTGCCGGCAATGGGTTAAGCCTTCCTGTAAGTGGAAACAGGCTTACCTATTACCTGTCGTTTACGCCCACCTCGGTTGCCTATGATGACAGCGCAAGAACACTCTCAACCGGCAGCACCGTAAATGTGCCAGGGCTTGATGGGTATACCTGGTTTGGAACTACTAATACGGTATGGAATACAGCCAGCAACTGGTCATCAGCCGGAGTGGCGCCCAGTGGTGCGGATATAACCATTGCTACCACAGGCAGCAATCAGCCCATATTGCCTGCATCTTATGCCGTGGGGCCGCTTACCATCAATGGCAGCAATACACTTGTGATGAATGGGTTTACACTTACACTCAATAATGTCATAAGGGGTACAGGTACGCTTACAGGCTCTCCCACTTCAAGGCTGGTAATTGAAGATGCAGCAGGTACAATAAATTTTTCGCAAACATCTGCGTCCACCCGCTCACTTAACCTGCTTGTTTTGCAGAACCGCAGCAGCGCAACACTGGGTACGGGATTGCTGGATATTTATGGTGGGCTATCAGTACCAACATCGGCAAAGCTGGATGTAAAATCTGCGAATCTGACGATTTTGCAATAGTTTATGCCGCAAAGTTGAAAGTTTTTAAAGTTCAAGGTTGCAAGTTCAAAGGGGGCTTCCTTCAGGATGAACCAACTTTGAACCTTGAACTTTGTAACCTTCCTGCTGTCATCTTCTATCCCAGCACCGTCTGCATGATACTCAGTGTTTTCATCATCCCGAACTCGCTGATGTGGAGTACATAAAAATCCTGGTAAGCCAGTAATAGTTTTCTGCGGATGTTGTGATTCAGTTTAAAATCTTCCAGCTCACCGGGCTGCATTACCTTCAGCAGCTGTAAGGTATGGTGCGCCATTGCCCCTTCAATAAAATGCTGGTGATGCGGTGCCTGCAGCATAAATTCACCTTCCTTTAAATCAAAATACAGCGGTGCCGATTCATCAATAATATCACCATCAATGCCTGCCTGTGGTTTAAAGCCGAAAAAATATGGCAGATGCAGGCTGAAATACAGGGCAAAATTAGCTGTAACTGTTTTACCAGCACCATCCAGCGCCATAAGTGCATCCTCACAAAAATTATAAAGGTCGGCATTGGCTTCGGGCTGTTTAAGGCATTTTTGCAAAAGTTCCACCATGTAAAGCGCCACACTGTTTTTTATTACATCGCTCAGCACATTGCTGTACAGGTATGCCCATTTGCTTTCTTTTATGCGCTGGATATTTTTCTGTTCGTGGTGGTATACAACCAGCTCAACAATGGCTGCTGGCTGAAACTGGCTGGCTTTGACGGAGGATTTTTTGCTGGTTCGCACACCGTTGATCATATAGGTTTGTATGCCAAACAGCTCGGTCAAAATGGTTACCACCAGGCTGGTTTCGCCATATTTGATACTGCGCAATATGATTCCCTTTGTTTTGTGTGTCATGGCCCCTGTGCATCAAAAGTAGCCAACATTGTTGTAACCATGCAATGTTATACCACCCAAATTAGCTTTCTTTGCACCCTGTTTTGATTATAATTATGTACAATTGAATCAGCTCAGTTATTCGTCATCTGTAAATATTTGTATATGTGGCAACGCTTGGGAAAATTGGTTTTGCAGCACAGGTTAATACTTTTAATACTATTGCTGGCAGCAAGTGGTGTAATGGGCTATTTTGCCACAAAAGTTAAACTCAGCTACGAATTTTCAAAAGCTATACCCACTGATAATCCCAAGTACAGGGACTATATGGCCTTCAGGCAAAAATTTGGGGATGATGGTAACCTGCTGGTTGTTGGCATACAATCAGACAAATTCTTTACTCAGCCTGTTTTTAAAGCCTATACCACACTGCAGAAACAGTTAAAAGCAGTGCCCAATGTGGAAGATGTGCTGAGCATACCCACCGCTATCAACCTGCAGAAAGATGAGCTTACCCAAAAACTCACCCCGGTAAGAATTTTTACCGACAGCATTACCACACAGGAAGCGCTGGACAGTGCTAAAAATATTTTTCTAAACCTGCCTTTTTACAGGAGCCTGCTTTACAACCAAACCGACAGTAGTAAACCCGCTGCGTATTTAATGGGTGTGCGGATCAATAAGGATTCGCTGAATGCTCCGGGACGAACAATGATTATAGCCAATATTACAAGGGCAACAGAAAATTTCGCCAGGCAAACCGGCATAGAAGTTCACCAGAGCGGCCTGCCATTGATACGTACCGTGGTGGCCGACCGGGTAAAAAATGAAATGAAGTTCTTCCTAATTGGTTCACTATTGCTGAGTGTGCTGATATTGCTGCTTTTTTTCCGTTCCTTCAGCACTACCCTGCTGTCGCTGATGGTGGTATTGCTGGGTGTGGTATGGAGCCTTGGTGTGCTGCAGCTGCTCGGGTATAAAATAACCCTGCTCACAGCACTGATACCGCCGCTGGTGGTGGTGATAGGCATACCCAATTGTATTTATTTTGTAAACAAATACCATACATCTTACCTGCAAAGCGGCGACAAAAACAAAGCGCTGGTGGATATGGTAAGCAAAATGGGCGTTGTAACCCTGTTTTGCAATATTACTGCCGCAATCGGCTTTGCAGTATTCGCCCTTACCAACAGTGAGATTTTAAAAGAGTTTGGCATGGTGGCAGGTATCAGTATCATGATGATATTTGTTATCTCCTTTATTTTATTGCCCGCCGCTCTCAGTTACCTGCCTGCACCCAATGCCCGGCAAACCAAATACCTGGATAACCGGGTTATTACTGCTTTTTTAAAGCGGCTCGAGTACTTGGTGATGAACCATAAAAAGTGGGTATACAGTACCGCGGCGGTTATGCTGCTGCTGGCCGTTGCAGGCATATTCAGGCTTAAAACAGAGGGGTACATAGTAGATGATTTGCCCAAAACAGACAAGATTTATACCGACCTTAAATTTTTTGAGAAAAACTTTAAAGGCGTAATGCCGCTGGAAATTGTAATAGACACAAAAAAACGCAATGGCCTGGCCGGGGCAAGGGCATTAACCGTTTTTGAAAAGGCAGACTCTCTGGCGCAGTATATTGCTGCGCAAAAGGAAATGAGCAGGCCACTGGGCGTTTCTGAAGGGCTGAAATTTGCCAAACAGGCTTTTTATGAAGGGGATTCGGCCAGCTACCAGTTTCCCAACAGCAGCGACATGGCATTTATGGGCGACTACCTGCGCCCGGGCCGTGGCGACAGCAGCCGCAGCAACAGTTTTACACGACTGCTGAGTACCTTTATGGATACAAGCCGCCAGAATACCCGCCTGAGCGTAAGCATGGCCGATGTGGGAACAAGGCAACTGCCCGACCTGCTGAATGGTGTGCAAAAAAGAGCTGATGAGTTATTTGATACTGCACAGTATAACGTAAAACTTACCGGTACCAGCATTACTTTCCTTGAAGGCAGCCGTTTCATTATCAACGGGTTAAAGGAAAGCATCATCTATGCATTTTTGCTGATAGCGGTTTGCATGCTGTACCTGTTCCGTTCTTTCCGCATTTTGCTTTGCTCGCTTATACCCAACCTGGTGCCATTGGTCATTACGGCCGGGGTAATGGGCTGGGCCGGTGTACCACTGAAACCCTCAACTGTACTGGTTTTCAGTATTGCGCTGGGCATTGCAATAGATATCACTATCCGCTTTTTGGTTAATTACCGCCAGGAGCTGCCCAATCAGAATAATAATATTGCCCAAACCATCTCTGTTTCCATCAACCAAACCGGGCTCAGCATTGTATACACCTCACTTGTATTAATAGCCGGGTTTGTCATTTTCTGCTTCAGCGGCTTTGGAGGTACAAAAGCTTTGGGCTGGCTCACATCGGTAACATTGCTTGTTGCAACATTAACCAACCTGCTGCTTTTGCCCATGTTACTGCTGCTTTTTGCTCCTGAAAAACGGCAAAAAGCCTGAAAAACGGCTCCGGGCAACTCATATATGTAAAAATGACATTTGTAACCACTGTGTCACAAAGCAGCTATTTTGCCGGGAAAATTGTCAAACAATTTGAAGTTTACATTGTTTCTGCTTTATATTTGTCACTTATAAAATTATGAGAATGAGAAAATTTATTACCACAGCAACTGCTATGCTATTGTTCGCAATAGGGGCATTTGCACAAGAACGAACCGTTACCGGCAAAGTACGGGATGAAAAGGGCGACCCCATTGAGGGCGTTTCTGTAGTTGTAAAAGGCACACCCCTGGGTGTTACTACCAAGGCAGATGGTTCCTTTGTCATTACAGTAAAAAAAGAACCGGCAACATTAATGTTTACGTCAGTGAATTTCGAAAACACTTCAGTACCTGTATCAGGTAACCTGATGACGGTGATACTGAAAAAAGCCAATAACCCCATGGAAGAAGTGGTGGTAATAGGCTACCAGCAGCGAAAAAAGCGTGATGAGGTTGGGGCAATTTCATCAGTAAAAGCCTCGCAAATCGAGAATCTCCCCAATGTGAGTGTTGATAAAGCGTTACAGGGCCGTGCAGCAGGTGTGCTGGTACAGTCCAATAACGGTTTGCCCGGCGGCGGCATCAATGTAAGGATACGTGGTGAAGGCTCAATCAATGCCGGTAATCAACCTTTGTACATTGTGGATGGTGTACAATTGAATGTGCGTAACGATGCGGCATTTACACAATCTAACCCGCTTGCATTCCTTAATCCGGATGACATTGAATCTATTGATATCATCAAAGATGCGGCCTCAGCAGCCATTTATGGCTCAACAGCTTCTAATGGTGTGGTGATTGTAACCACTAAAAAAGGAAAAAGTGGTAAAACAAGGTTTACTGCCAACTTCAGTTATGGCCAGGTAAGCCCCCTGAAAAAACTGGATGTAACCAATTCACAGGAGTTTTACAGGCTCAGGGCCGAAGCTGTTGGTAATGCCAATAATCTTCCTTTCGACAACCTCGCTGTAAAAAGGAACGTACTTACGCTTTTCAGGGTACCGAATGCAAGCACCCTCACGGATGCACAGGCAGATGCTGCTGTTGCCGCATTGCAAACCTATGACTGGCAGAAAGAAGCATTCCGCAATGGCGAACTGAGAACAATAGAACTGAGTGCAAGCGGCGGTAATGAAAAAAATACTTTCCGTGTATCGGCTTCACACCAGTTTCAGGAAACATTTGTTACAAAAGCCGACTTCAAGCGATCAGGCATCAAAATTGATTTAAGCAACAAGGCAACGGAGCGCCTCTCTTTCAATACCAGCATTAACCTGAGTACTTTTACACAAAATAACCCTTTCGCAACCGATGGTTCATTCCTGGGAAGCCCTGCTTTTTCAGCATCAGCCCTTCTTCCGATGAACCCATTCAGAAATGCAGACGGAACTTACTATGGAGTACCGGGTCAAACTCCGTTTGCAAGCCTTATCGGAACATTGAACCAGAACATTCTTGCTGTAAATGAGTGGAACAGCGGTTATACCCGCAGCAACCAGCTGGTAGGAAATTTTGGAATGGATTATAAGATTAACAACTGGTTAATGTTCAAGGCTTTTGCAGGGCTTGACTACAGGGTGGTACAGGGCAAAAACGTAAGGGACTTCCGTACGCCGGATGGTTTTGGCCGTAAAGGGATTGTGAACGTACAAAGCAACTGGAATACCAACCTGAACCTGTTTGCAACTTTAAACTTTAATAAAACATTTGCAGAAAAACACAGGGTTGATGGTGTAATAGGTGTTGAGGCCCGCAGAGAAAATAATGAATCCATTACCGCAACCGGAGATGGTTTCCCCACCAGCGAATTTACCTCACTGCAGAACGCAGCCAATCCATTTGCGAACAGTGAATTTTTTACCGGCTTCCGCCGCAACGGCGTATTTGCCAATGTGAACTATACCTACGACAGGCGTTATATCCTTGGTCTTACAGGCCGCTATGATGGATCTTCACGTTTTGGTGCTGATAATAAATTTGGTACATTCTATGGCGTAAAAGCCGGCTGGAATATTGACCAGGAAGCATTTCTGTCCAATTCAAAAGTAATCAGCCAGTTGCGTATCCGTGCAGGCTATGGCTCTACCGGTGCCGACCAGATAGGAAATTTTGATGCGCTTGGTTTGTTTGGCAGTGGCGGTATTTACAACGGCAATGCAGGTACAGCCTTCACACAGTTACCCAACCCCGATCTGAAATGGGAAGTTGTTACTATCGCTAACGTTGGTTTAGATTTTGGTTTATTTAAAAACCGCATCAACGGTTCAATAGAAGTGTACGACAAACGTACATCTGATGTATTATTGGGACAACCCCTGCAAAACACTACAGGATTCCCTAACTTTTCAAGTAATGTAGGCAAGCTGCAGAACAAAGGTTTTGAACTTACACTGAATGCCGATGTGTTAAAAGCAAAAAATGCAGGTGACTTTAACTGGAATCTTAATTTCGTTTTTGGCTACAATAAAAACCAGGTACTGGAATTGTATGGAGGAAATAAAATCCTGCCATCAGACAACAGCATCAGGGTGGGTGAACCTGTAGGTGTATTGTTTACACAGCGCTATGCAGGTGTTAACCCTTCAACCGGCCGCCCAATGTGGTACGATACACTGGGTAACCTTACTTATGTAACAACTGCAAGAGACAGGGTGGTGATAGGCCCGACCCGTTTACCAGATTTTCAGGGTGGTATCACCAATACTTTCTCATGGAAAGGAATCACATTGTCCGCCTTCTTTAACTATGAGTATGGCCGCTGGGCAAACGATGGACAGGTTAACTTCCTGTTTGAAAACCTTGCACGTATCAACGAACTGCAATATGTTTACGAAAACAGGTGGACCACTCCGGGACAGCTTACTTCTATACCAAGAATGAACGCCAATGGAGCTGAATCAAAGGGTTCCGCTGCACAATCTGGCAACAGGCAGTGGTTCAAGGCTGATTATATCAGGTTAAAAAATGTTACACTGTCTTACGATATCCCAAGCCAGTTAAGCAAAACGTTGCACCTGAACAGTGCACGCTTTTATGCACAGGGTACCAATTTGTGGACGTACAGCGACTCATTTGGATATGACGTGGAATTTGTTGGCACAGCAACAGGTATCGTACCGCAATCAAGAATCATCACTGTAGGTTTACAGGTTGGTTTTTAATTTATTCAGCTTAAAAAAAATAACATGAAACATATAGGTTATAAATTATTTACGGCACTTGCACTTGGAGGTCTTTTACTTTCCGCATGTAAAAAGCAATTGGAGATTGAGCCAAGGCAGTCAATAGAATCTGCCGGAGCATTAGATACCAAAGATGAAATAAACGCCTCTATTACCGGCATGTATGCAAATTTAAAAGGTGCCCGTTTATGGGGGCGTGATCTTATCACACATCCTGAAGCGCTTGCAGATAATGGCTATGCCACCAATAAATCAGGACGGCTTCTGCCCGAATCCAACAATGTATTCGGTTCACATTTTACGGGTACGATCTGGATCAATTCATATTTTGCCATCAACCAGATAAACCTTACACTTGAAGCAATACCGAACCTGCAGGTAGTACCAGCCGTTACCCCTGCCGAAAAAGCACTGTGGGAAGGCCAGTTGTATTTTTTAAGGGCAATGTATTATTTTGACCTGGCAAGGGTTTACGCTTACATTCCTGGTGCTGTGATAGCTTCTCAGGACAGGGGAGGTGTTCCCATTGTTTTAAAAGGGATTGCCAATAAAGATTCTGCCAGGAAGTTTCTGCCGTCAAGGGCTCCCATTGCCGATGTGTACAACCTTATTATTGAAGACCTTAAAAAAGCAGAAACAGCGTTGCTCAATAATTCAATTGAAAAGAGCCTTGCCACCAAGGCTGCTGCTCAGGCCATGCTGGCAAGGGTTTACCTGTACAATAAGGATTATACCAATGCCAAAACATGGGCTGATGCCTGTATTACACTTATTGGCGGTACAGCAAGACTGACCGACCAGAGTGATTATATTTCTAACTGGCGAAGTGCTGATAATAAAGAGACAATTTTCCATGTTAGGTATGCATCACCAGCAGAAACCATTGGTGTGAATGAATCTTTACAAACATCCTTTACCACATTAACAGCTCCCGGCTTAGTTGCTGTTACCGGTGGGTTTGGCGACCTTGTACCTACTATTTCACTATTAAACGACCTGGGTATTACTTTAACAGGCGGCAATGGCAATGCCAACTTTACCGGTGCCAATGCCAGTGTGGCTAGCCGTTCCAATGATGTAAGAAATCTTTTGTACGAGCCGGGAACAATCGGAAGAGGCAAGAGCTTTGTGGAGTGTACCAAGTTTATGGGTAAAAATGGCGCTATCAATCTTGACAATACTCCTGTAATACGTGCTTCTGAAATGTACCTGATTCGTGCTGAAATTCAGGCAACTACAGGCTCAGCAGTATACAATGTGGCCAATGCACTTGCTGATTTAAAAGCCATCAAGTCACGCAGGTATGTTGGCTATACCGGCTCCGCACAGGAAACTGCTGACAATGCACTTACTCCGTCAGCTCTTTACGAAGAAATCATCCGCCAGCGCAGGCTCGAATTTGCTTTTGAAGGTCATCGCTTTTTTGACTTTAAACGCCTGGGAAGGGATATTCCCAAATCAGCACCTTCTACAGCTACACTGTTGTTTACAGATGCACGTTTCCTGGCACCAATTCTGCAGGCAGATGTGGATGGTAACCCCAATTTGCGTCAAAATTTCGGGTATTAATCAATTGAAAGCGGCAAGCTGTACCGGTGGTGCAGGCCGGCATTTAAAAAATAAAACATACAATGAAAAGAATATTTTTAAGCATAGCAGCAGCCGTAACCCTTCTTTTGGGTGGCTGTATAAAAAACGAACAGGTGGTTTTTCAGGATGCTCAAATTGAGTTTGATGCCGCAGCATGGAATGCCAATGCACTGGGTGTTACTTACCCTATCCTTACAAGAGTACCAGCTCTCGGTGCAGCAACTTCAACGGCCGCTCCGTCTATTACAAGAACCAGCGGTACTTTCACCGTAAGGGTAAACCTTATTGGCGGGCAAAAATCAACGGCTACAACGTTTAGTTACAAAGTAGCATCAGAATCTACAGCTATTGCCGGCACACATTATGCTGCTTTTTCGGGTACAGGTACTATTCCGGCAAATTCCAGTTTTGCTACAATACCTGTTACTATCCTTAACCCAGGCCCTGGTGTTGGATCGGTTACACTGGTGCTGGAATTGCTTTCGGGCAATGGGCTTACAGCAGCAACCAATTATAACAAAGTAGGATTAAGCATCGCACTTCCATAGTGTAAAAAATAGCTTTAAATAACAAAAGCGGTTGCTGAAAAGCGGCCGCTTTTTGTTTTTTTACACCAGCGTTTATGCCAGAACCGGGCTGCCAGGTTGGGGCCAATTATCATGCTATTAAAATTTTAGAACAAAATTTTTACTGAAAATCAATTACTTATGAATGTACGATAAAAAATAAACCCCCGTTTTCTTGGAAGCTATACATAAACCCTGCACCTTTGCACTCCAATTTAAAAAACTGCCGGGATAGCGGCAGCAAACTAAAAAAAAGAATATACAATGAGTAAATTACATTTCACTACAAAGCATGCCAACGAGGCTACCGTAAAGCACAACTGGTACGTTGTGGACGGTACTAATCAAACCGTGGGGCGCATGTGTGCAAGGATTGCAGCCATCCTTCGTGGAAAAAACAAGGCTTATTACACACCGCATGTTGATTGCGGAGACTATGTAATCGTTATTAATGCTTCCAAGGTAGTGCTTACCGGCAATAAGATGGAAGATAAAGTATACGATACTTTCAGTGGTTACCCCGGTGGCCGTAAAGAAGAAAGTGCTAAAAACTTACTGGCCCGCCGCCCCGATGCCATTATCGAAAGGGCTATCAAAGGGATGCTGCCTAAAAACCGCCTGGGCCGCAAGATGTACAAAAAACTGTTTGTATATGCAGGTCCCGAGCATGAGCAGGGAGCACAACAACCAAAGGAACTGAAATTCTAATTTAAAAAAAGTACTACGTACAAAATAAAGTAAAATGGAAAAGCAAAAAAATGCAGTTGGCCGCCGTAAAGAAGCCGTAACCCGTGTTTTTATCAGCAGGGGCGAAGGAAAGATTACAATCAATGGCAAAGAATATAAACAATATTTTCCACTGGTGTACCTGCAAAACCAGGTAGAGGCACCAATGAAAGCTGTAGAGGTTTCAGACAAATATGATGTGGTGATCAATGCTGCAGGCGGTGGTGTAAAGGGCCAGGCCGAAGCAGCAAAACTGGGTATTGCACGTGCATTGCTGGAAGTAAACGCAGAGTTCCGCCCGGCTTTAAAGGCCGCAGGAATGCTGAAGCGTGACCCACGCAGTGTTGAGCGTAAGAAACCAGGCCGTAAAAAAGCAAGGAGAAGCTTCCAGTTCAGCAAGCGTTAATATGGTACGGCTGTTTCAAAAGCAGCCAGCCGCTTAAAAGCGATACAATCATTTATCAATTTATCTCATTATCAAATTTATATAATGGAAAATAACACTTCCTTACAACAGCAACTTCTTGAAGCAGGCGTACACTTCGGCCATTTAAAAAAGAAGTGGAACCCCAAGATGCTGCCTTACATTTTTGCAGAGAAAAAAGGCATTCACATCATTGACCTGAACAAAACAGTAGAAGGCCTGCAGGAAACAGCAGCAGCCCTCAAGTCAATTGCACGCAGCGGCAAAAAAATCATGTTTGTTGCTACTAAAAAGCAGGCAAAGGAAATTGTAACTGAATGTGCACAGCGTGTAAACATGCCCTACGTAACCGAGCGCTGGCTGGGTGGTATGCTTACCAATTTCAATACAGTTCGCAAGAGCGTAAAGAAAATGCAGAGCATCGAAAAAATGCTGCAGGACGGAAGTATTGAAACGCTTACTAAAAAAGAGCGCTTAACACTTACCCGTGACAAGGAAAAGATGGAAAAAGTACTGGGTGGTATAGCACAAATAAGCCGTGTACCCGCTGCTTTGTTTATGGTGGATATAGGACATGAGCATATTGCGCTGGCAGAAGCAAAGCGTCTCAATATCAGCACATTTGGTATGGTGGATACCAATTGCGATCCCAATAAGGTGGATTACGCAATTCCCTCAAATGATGATGCAACCAAATCAATTGCTATCATCGTTAACTACCTCACAGCTGCTATAGCCGAAGGCCTGCAGGAGCGTCATGCCGATAAGGATGATGATGAAACAGAAACAGACGAAAGTGCAGAAGCCAAAGCAGCTAAATTTGAAGCAAGGGCGGATGGTGATGATGGAAGGGGCCGCAGGGCAAGAGGTGCAGGAACTGGTGCTGCCGGTGCTGCAGGTCAGCCAAAACGCCGTGTACCCGGACCAGGTGCTGGTGGCAGAAGGCCGGCCGGAAAATAATTGAAAGGATACACTTTCAGTAAATTTTCAAAAAACAGTAAAAACAGGTTTTAAAACCACCTGTTACCTGAAAAGGTGAATCAACAATTTATTCAAACGCTTTCCGCAGGGGAAGTAAAAAAGATATTTTATGAGTGCAACAATAACAGCACAGGATATAAATAAGTTAAGGCAGGCAACCGGTGCAGGTATGATGGACTGCCGCAAAGCATTAACAGAAAGCAATGGCGATTTTGAAGCAGCAATTGACTGGCTGCGCAAGCAGGGTCAGAAAGTTGCCGCAAAGCGCAGCGACCGTGAAGCAAAGGAAGGTGTGGTGATTGCAAAATCTTTTAACAGCAATAAAAGTGGTATCGTACTGTGCATCAGTTGCGAAACTGACTTTGTAAGCAAGAATGCTGACTTTGTAGCCTTTGCACAAAGCATTGCAGATGCTGCTGTTGACAACAATGCAAAAACCGCAGAAGAGCTGAACGAAGTAGAGATCAACGGAGCCAAAGTGGCCGATATGATTAATGATAAACTGGCAGCTATCGGCGAAAAAATCGCTGTGAGCCGTTTTGAAAGGGTGGATGCTGAGTATGTGGCTTCGTATATACATGGCGCCAACCGCATGGGTGTGCTGGTAGGTATGAACCAGGATGCAGCAGAAGCTGGTAAAGATGTGGCCATGCAGATTGCAGCCATGAACCCTATTGCTATTGATGCTGACGGTATAGCCCCCGAGTTAATAGCAAGGGAAAAAGATATTGCTATTGAGCAGATCAAGGCAGAAGGCAAGCCGGCTGAAATGGCAGAAAAAATTGCCGCTGGTAAAATCAATAAATTCATCAAGGAAAGTGCATTGCTGGGCCAGGCATTTGTAAAAGACGGTAATAAGTCAGTAGCAGATTACCTGAAAAGCGTAAATGCAGATTTGAAAGTAACAGAATTTAAGCGTGTGGCCCTGGGTTAATACGCAGCTGGAAAATATACAGTCCCCGGAGTTAGTTGCTCCGGGGATTTTTTATGCGGTAAATGTATTGTCAATAATCAACTGATGGTAAAATTATACCGACGCTACTTATTAAATAGTCCAATCATTTCTAAGCCAATCCAAAACAGGTCGGCATTATACCACAAACAGTTGGACTAATTCCTATGTGTAATTGGTATTAAATGCTGCCCAAATAAAAGGCTTGATTGCTGCCGGTCGGTACGTGGCCAAGGGTCCGTCAGACCGTAGCAGCAAGGGCTATTGCTTGATTTATCCAATAGCTCTAATCAATTGGTGGTAAAATTCACTTAAATACAACTTCCTTTAAAAACTTCACCGTTTCTGCCTCCACACGATTTACATCATGCGACAATATGGGGGAGGCCAGCACATGATTGGCCGCATCGGGGAAAGCAACTTTTCTTTTTAATTGAGCAGGAGTACCCAATTCATCAAACATCTGCAGCATGGCAGATACCTTCACCACATGATCCTGTTCCGTTTCATTTTTAAAATAATACCCCATAAACACCGGGCATTTTATTTTTTTAAATGTGCTGCCGTTCATGGCATTGGTCATAAAATTCTGGATGGCCAGTATCCCGTTCATATGGTAATGCAGGTTCCAGTATTTATCATGATCGGGATTTTCTGGCTTAATGTCCCGGTAATAGCTGCCGGTAATCAACTTGCCCAGCTGCATGCCCCAGGGGTTGTCGATCAGCTCGGCATTGTCATCAAATATTTTTATGCAGGGAGAATAAGTTACCACTGCTTTTATTTCGGGATGTACACTGGCCAGTTGCAGAGATAATGCCGCACCAAAGGATGTGGAGAGAATGATCACACTATCGCCCAGTTTTTTGGCAGTTGCCAGTGCTTTTTCTGCGGAGTTGTACAAATCATCTGCTGTAAGGCCAACCATTGTACTGTCGCCGAGCCATACGCCATGGCCTGCAAGCCTTGCCAGGTAAAGATTGCTGCTAAACTGTTTTGCAATATTTCTGTGAACCGGATCGCCCTCTTCTTGTGAGGCACTGAAGCCGTGTATGTATAAAAAAGCAATCCTGGTTTTCTGCTTCCGGCTGCTGTCTGCCCATATAATCCTGGCTTCATTATCTTGCTTGATACCTTTTTCGTTTTTTTCTGCCCGGGCAATATCAGCCTCAAGAATAGTCAGTGAATCAGCCAGTTTTCCATTGAATACAGCTAACTTCGGAGCATCCGGCTTCGGTCCCAGAAAATAAACTGCCGTTAGTACCAGCAGGATTGCCAGCAATACTTTCAGAATTTTTTTCATTTTATGCAATTTCGTTCAGCTAAAAGTAAAACAATAATCCGCAGTTTTTCGCAAAACCGGTTATCCGGGCAAATAAAATTTTTATCATACTAGTCTGTCATGCTTTAATTTTGCCTCATGTCTGATTACAACAGTTATTTTGAAGCCAACAGAAATGCCTGGAACCAGCGTACCGGTGTACACAAAGATTCTGCATTTTACGACCTGGAAGGGTTTAAAAAAGGGAATAACGTTTTAAACCGCATAGAGCTGGAAGAGCTGGGCGATGTAAAGGGAAAAAACCTGCTGCACCTGCAGTGCCACTTTGGTATGGATACCATGAACTGGGAGCGGCTGGGAGCGCACTGTACCGGCGTGGACCTTAGTGACGCTGCCATTGCACTGGCCCGTGCAACAGCTGCTGAACTATCTCTGGACACGACATTCATCCATTGTAATGTGTACGACCTTAAAGAGCACTGCAGCGAAAAGTTCGACATCGTATTTACTTCTTACGGTACTATTGGCTGGCTGCCCGATTTAAACAGGTGGGCGGATATTGTATCACATTTTTTAAAACCCGGCGGTGTTTTTTACATAGCAGATTTTCACCCGGCACTGTGGATGATGGATGAGCAGTTTGAGTACATCAAATACCCGTATTTTAATGCCGCAGTAATTGCAGAAGAAAACAGCGGTTCTTATACTGACAGGGATGCACCTATCAAAACGGAAGAATACAGCTGGAATCACCCCATGAGCGATATACTCAATAATCTTATCAGCAAGGGACTGGAGATTGAGTTCCTGCATGAGTTTGGTTATTCACCTTATAAATGTTTCAATAAGCTGGAACAGGGTGAAGACGGTATGTGGCGCATTATCGGAATGGATGAAAAACTGCCCATGATGTACAGTATCAGGGCTGTTAAAAAATAATGCTGTTGCATACTGCTTTTTTGAATGCCCGGTAATATGATAACGGGCATAATGCAACCCGATTTTTTCAACCCGCTTAGTTTACGTTACTTTGCATCAAATTTTTATATGGAACTCAGGTACAAGCGCATTTTACTGAAACTTTCCGGGGAGTCACTGATGGGAAAAAGTGTGGATGGATATGAACCACTGGATACGAAAATTATTGCGCAGTATGCTGCAGATGTAAAGCAAATAGTGGAGGCTGGTGCCGAAGTGGCGATTGTAATTGGTGGTGGAAATATTTACCGTGGCATGAATGAAGCCGAAACCGGCATTGAAAGGGCTCATGGAGATTATATGGGTATGCTGGCCACCGTCATCAACGGGATGGCGCTCCAGGCCGGGCTGGAAAAAGCAGGCGTTTACACCAGGCTTCAAAGCGCTATAAAAATGGAACAGATTGCGGAACCGTATATACGCAGGCGGGCCATGCGCCACCTTGAAAAACGAAGGGTGGTTATTTTTGGCGCAGGTACCGGCAATCCTTATTTTACAACAGATACAGCAGGCTCACTAAGAGCAATTGAAATAAAGGCAGAAGTAATTTTAAAAGGCACAAGGGTAGATGGTATTTATACTGCTGACCCGGAAAAAGATCCCACAGCTACCAAATACGAAACCATCAGCTACAACGACTGTATACAAAAAAACCTGAAAGTGATGGACATGACGGCTTTTACGCTGTGTATGGAAAACAAACTCCCCATCATTGTTTTTGATATGAATAAACCCGGCAACCTGCTGAAAGTGGTGCAGGGTGAGCAAGTGGGTACCATGGTAAGCTGATTGCAGGACTCATAAACGGGAAATCAGGGTGTGATTTTTTTAATTGCAGCAAGGTATATTTTCCTGATACTATTATTCTCCTCCCTTTTGCAGATGGCCTCCATCGCAGGAATCAAATCTGTGTTTCGTTTGGTGTTTAATTGTACTATCTCTCCCAGCGCATAAGCAGCAGACCACCTTACCACTGTTCCCGGGTATTCTGTATTGGTAAGCAGGTTTTTTATGGCATCTTCTAATTTACCCGGGAACAGATGTGCAATATTTCCTATCACTTTTGCTGATTCCCATTTTATCCTTGGTGCTTTTTCTGTAAGCATTTCAATAACAAATGCAAGGCATACAGGAGAAGCAAGTGCAGGGTTGGTTTTGGTGGCAAACTCAATAGCTTCTATGCAGTTAGCTTTTTCAGGGTCTTTGCAGGCCTTCGCATTTTTTACCAGGTCATTGATGCTGACTGTATTAGCCAGAAGCAGGCGTGTAATTCCCTCAACTTTATCCTTGGCTTTAAGCTGCTTATCGTTCAGAATATTTTCTATTTGCATAGTTTCACTGATGATGGTATTTTTTTTGGCCTTCTTACTTTTCAAAAATACCCCATATTTCCGTTAGTACGGAAATACGGGGCCACCTGCAAACTTACCGCACTTCCCTGACGGTATAATCGGCTGCTATTGACAATGTGTATATATCCTGAATCTGATCTGCATTCATAAAATAGCCAAACTGGCTCACATGCACTATGCTGTCTTTTTGATAAACAATAACAGTAAAACCGCCTTCAGTATTTTCGGGTGGTTCTACCACAATATTTCTTTTTTGTACACTGTCGGGATAAAGATTTACAAACTTTTCTTCTGCCATATAACCCCTGATCTTTACACTGTCAATGTTTTTTTTACCCTTGTTTACAATACTCAGCACAACTGTATTATGCTTTGTGAAATTGCAAAGCGCAGCAGGAAATAACAAAAAAAGCAATAATGCCTTCATATTTATTGATTGGTAGATTTAACAATTGTATTTGACGTGATGCCATGTGTGCCTGTTGTGTTTCCGGCACAACGCCAAAAACATGGATCAGTATAGTTAATCGGGGATATATACCAGCACGTACCATCCTGCACGGCTTGCCAAGCAGTTTGCGCCAGATAAGCTGCTGTAAGTGCAGGCTGCGGGCATATTCCAACACCAACAGAGTTATTGTGTAAGTCCATCTGCTTTTCAAGTTGAAATTTGGCTGGCGTATCAGTTTCATGTGCATTTGAAAATGCCAATGCCAGAAAAGCTCCTACTGATTTTGTGTTTATCGCCAGCCAAAAAGTATGCCGGAAGGCATCTGATTTATCATTTAATCCATTACTTCCAAAGCGGTTAATTGTTTCAGCTTGTGCTGTACCCGCATTTCTGTTAATTTTAAATGCAGCATCAGGGTATTGCAATGTCAATGCCAATTCCTCGGGAGTAATATCTTTAAGCGGTTTGTTTAAATCATCTGTATCAACACCTAAGCTGAAGTGCTCCTTTAACCAAGTCTCATCCTGCCACCACACAATCAACTGGTTGCCAATGGCGGTATGCCCTTTTACAAAATTTGCATAATCAGCATCTGCCATTATATTATCAATATGCGCCTTTGCTATATTTATTTTGCCAGCTACTGTACTCGTTTTTAAATAGGCATACAGTTGCGCTGCTTCAAAAGTATTGTCCCACAACCAGTCAAATGCAGCGGGGCTAAGGTTTAGCTCTGCTTCAAGATAGTCATAATTCACCACAATATAAGGTGCATTGCTTCCACCCGGGTCATTAATATTGTTGGGGTCGCTTGAGAGGTATTCAAGGTTCGTCCAGTTAGACATAGTAGGATCAACCCAGCCCTGCTGCCCCGCACCCAGCATACTTGCCCATATAAGGGCCTGGCCTGCATTATCCACCAGCACCACTTGTACACGGCGTCCACCAACCCTTGCACCGTATGCGTTGCGCAATTCATACAGCAAATTTCCCTGCTCATATACCTGGCAGTTTTGCAGGCGGCCATCAGCGGTAACTGTGGCCTGACAGGTGCGTACACCATCAAGCGACTGGGTAGCAATAGCCCAACTGCCGCCGGGAGCTTTGTTAATAGAAAAATAATTGCCGCTAAATGTTGCATTATAGTACTTAAGATAAATGGCTTGGCCAGCCGCCGCCTGCTGGTTGTTTACAGGTATGCGCAGGTAAACGGCCTGTCCTTCTTTTTTAAATGTCTGCGTCTTAGTCCAGTTTAACTGGGCTAAGGCTGCCGCTGGGGCTTGTTCTTTTACAAATGCTTTGGCCTGCTGTATCAGGCTTTGTTCTTTTTCAGTCTTAGTGGTGACTATGTCCTGTTTTTTACATTGTGTGAGCAGTAAGGTTGCCAGTACAAGGCAGGTGAATATTTTTGTTTGCATAATTTTTTGTTTTTCAGCCGGGGTTCACTAGTAGCTGTGTTTTTAGTTAAATTAGGTGCTTTAATAAAAAAATAGGGTGTGAACCAAACGCTTGAAATAACCGTATCGAGGTGCCGCTAAACACCCTTGCAGAATTACCCAACACGAAGGAACGCACCCCATACAGGGTATGTTCACTTCTCCTGGGTCTGCAATAGAAACTTGTAGCGGATTTTCGATACGACCTATTAAAAGTGCCACACTATTTTTAGTGCTGCTATTGTTTTTTCTTTTTTATTTTACCATACGCAAAAGGGTTTAATGAACAAATATTACATAATTTTTTTCAGAAGAAAAAATATTATTCGTTTCTTAAAACTGGAATGGTGTTATCCTGATGCGCCATGTATTGTTTATTGCGGCGCAAATATGCCAGCCATGCCTTTTTAAACACCGGTTTATTTTATCACTTCTTCCAGCTTAGCCAATAGCGCAGCTTCTCTTAAACCAGTAGCTATCACCTTACCCTGCGGGTCAACCAGTACATTGTAAGGGATGCCCTCAATGCCATACAGTGGCACAGCAGCACTGCTCCATTTTTTAAGGTCGCTGATGTGCTGCCAGCTTAGTCCGTCATCTTTAATTGCTTTCAGCCAGGCGGCTTTGTCATTATCAAGCGAAACGCCCAGTACCGTAAAATTCTTGTCTTTAAATTTATTATATGCGTTTACCACATTAGGGTTTTCGGCCCGGCATGGTCCACACCAGCTGGCCCAGAAATCGACCAGGACATATTTGCCTTTTAGTGAAGTCAGTGAAAATGGTTTGTCTTCTGTATCGGGCATGATAATATCAGGCGCCATTGTCCCAGGCTGTATTTTGCTTGCCTGCTCCTTCGCTTTTTGCTGTTTTCTTACTTCGGCAAATTGTGCTGTAATAGTTGTTACGGCATCATGCTTGGGAAACCTGGTGCTTAATCCCATCACCTGCTTATCAATTTCTGCCGGATCAAAACCGGCTGCATTGCCAAGGGCAAACAACGCCAGTACCGGGTTGGTGGTGGTATCAATAAATTTAAGAATATATGCTTTATGGCTGGCAGCAGCAGCCTGCATTTCACCATTGTAAACAGCAATCATACTGTCGGACTTATCTTTTGCGTCACTCAATTCCTTTACCCGGTTGCTTGCAGCCATATATTTTGCCCCGATAGAATCGAGGGTAACAATATAGTTCTTCATGGTGGTATTTGCCGGGCTGCCAAAACTGGTATTTTTTATACCCATATCTTTAAGGTCTGCAATAAAACTAATGGCAGGCTTATCGTTGATAAAAATAAAACCGGTATTGCCCTCTTTCAGCCTGATGCGGTAAAGGCCCTGCTGCTGTGCTGTACCCGTTACAATAAACTTACCAGCCTTCAGGTCTGCTGTGTCAATTACCTGCGGATTTTTCTGGCTGAAGAATAATTCTTCAAGATAAACCTGCTGGTCGGGAGCATTTTTTATTTCACCTGTTACGGTAAATTTATTTTTGTCTTCCTGGTTACTGCAGGCGGCCAGCAGTGTAACACCCAGCACAAAAGCCATTATCCTTTTTGCGAAACTCATATTCAGTTATTTTAGTTTTTCGAGAAGTAACTCATTTGCTGCTTTAATATCTGCCTTGCCTTTGCTTAGTTTTTTTACTTCACCCGTAAACAAACCAATCAGGCCCTTTTTGCCTTTTTTGTATTCCAGCACTTTGTCGGGCATTTTTGCCAGCACTTCATCCACCCACTGCTCAGTCATATTGCTGTCGCTGCTGATGACCAGGTTCAGTTCGTTGGCAATGTCCAGCGGTGGTGCATCCGGGCGGCTCAGCATTGCATTAAATATGTGGGAAGCAGCCGTACTGAAGTTAACTTTTCCATCATCTACCAGCTGTACTAACTGCGCAATACCCATTGGCGCAATTGGAAAATCGGTTATATCAGCATTGTTCTCATTAAGCCAGGATTTAACCGGCCCCTGCAACCAGTTGGCCGCCGCCTTGTTGTTACCGGTATGTACAATCACCGCCTCATAAAAATCAGCAATATCCCTGTCGCTGCATATAAACGCAGCATCATAAGCGCTGAGCTGCAATTCGTTGATGTATTTATTTTCCAGCTCATGGGGCAGCACTCCCATTTTTGCTTGAATATCCTCGAGTAACTCATTGCTGATGACGAATGGAGCAAGGTCAGGCTCGGGGAAATACCGGTAGTCATCGGCAGCTTCCTTGCTGCGCATCGAATAACTGGTTCCTTTATCTGCATCAAAGCCCCTTGTTTCCTGTACAATGGTGCCGCCACTTTCTGTTACAGCAATCAGCCTTTGAATTTCATTTTCTATGGCCCTTTTTACATTCCGTATGCTGTTGATATTCTTTACTTCCACCCTGGTGCCAAGCGTTGTTTCACCCTGCAGCCTGATGGAAATATTGGCATCACAGCGCATGCTGCCTTCTTCCATATTACCATCACATACCCCGAGCCAGCGTACCAGCTTGCGCAATTCGGTAAGGTAGGCATAGGCTTCCTCACCACTATGCAGGTCGGGCTCACTCACAATTTCTAAAAGAGCAACACCTGCACGGTTTAAATCCACACAGGTATAGTTGTCATCCAGGTCGTGTATGCTTTTACCGGCATCCTCCTCCATATGTATTCGGTTAAGCCTGATATTACGCTGTACACCATTTACCGTAATGGGAACAATCCCGTTTTTACAAATAGGTGTGGTATGCTGCGATACCTGGTAACCCTTGGGCAAATCCGGGTAAAAATAATTTTTACGGGCAAAATAATTGTACTGCTCAATAGAGCAACTGAGTGCCAGGCCAAGTTTTATGGCAGCATCAATTACCTGCCTGTTCATTTTGGGTAAAGTACCCGGGTGGGCCAGTGTAACCGGGCTGATATGTGTATTGGGAGCACCTCCATAGGCAGCACTATCACCGCAAAAAAGCTTGCTTTTCGTCAGCAGCTGAGTATGTACTTCCAGGCCGATAACCGCCTCGTATGTAGTAAGTGGCATATTTGGCAAAAATACAGCATAAAAATCAAGTGCAGTTACCACAGGCTGCTCCCGGCTGCAGATCGTATTAAAAAAGCCGGTAAACAGGGTTTCTGATACTGCCGATAAATATAGTTACTCCAAATAAGCGCAATAAGCAGCAGCTTTTTTATATTTATACCTGTAATCACTAAGTATGAAGTTATTTGTTCCGGCTTTAATTGTATTTTGTCTTGCTGCCCTGGCAGGATATACGCAAAGTAACCTGCCCATACCCACCAATATCAAAAAGGCATACAACCGGGGCACCCGTAGTACCACAGGGCAGCCTGGAAAAAAATACTGGCAAAATGCAGGTGAGTATGACATTGACATCAACTTTAACCCGGCCACCCGGCTGGTAGCGGGTACCGAAACAATTGTATATACCAACAACAGTCCCGACACACTTGGAAGAATAGTGTTCAGGCTATACCCCAACCTGTATAAAAAAGGGGCACAACGCCTGATGAGTGTTGATGCCGCCGACCTTACAGATGGTATGAAGGTGGAAAAGATAAAAATGGAAAATGAAACGCTTGGTCAGGACCGGCTGCGGGTGGATGGTACTGTAATGACGGTAAAAAACACACAGGTATTGCCGGGCCAATCAGTTAAGTTTACGGTTGCGTTCAGCTACCAGCTTAATAAAGGCTCGCACATACGTACAGGTGAAGTGGAAGAAGGAGCTTATTTTATCGCTTATTTTTTTCCAAGAATAGCCGTATATGATGATACAGACGGCTGGAACACCAATCCCTACCTGGGCACACAGGAGTTTTATAATGATTTCTGCAACTTTATATTGGCTGTTACTGTTCCCATAAATTACGTAGTATGGGCCACCGGCGATTTAAAAAACTGCAGTGAGGTATTTACAGAAAAATACTGCAGCCGCATCAAAGCTGCAGAAAGGGGTGATGCAGTAATAAACATCATCGACAGCGCCGATTTAAAGGCTGGCAATATCACTGCTTCCAACGCCAGCAATGCCTGGAAGTACCAGGCTGATAACGTTACTGATATTGCTATTGGTATAAGCAATCATTATATATGGCAGAGCAGCAGCCTGGTGGTGGATAAAAAAACCGGCAGGCGTACAAGGGTAGATGCCGTATTCAACCCGGTGCACAAAGATTATTACTGGGTAGTGGGTGATGCCCGTAAAACAGTGGAGGGGATGAGTTATTATTTCCCCAAATGGCCTTATCCTTACAATCATGAAACCGTTTTTGACGGGCTGGACCAGATGGAATACCCCATGATGGTGAACGACAACCCCGTGGAAGACAGGACAGAAAGTGTGACACTTACTGACCATGAGATATTTCACACCATGTTTCCTTTTTACATGGGCATTAACGAAACCAAGTACGGCTGGATGGATGAGGGATGGGCCACTATTGGCGAATGGCTGGTGAGCAGCTACATTGACAGTACCATTGCAGATGATTACGGTATGGCTGCGGTAAATGCAACAGCAGGCAGTGAAATTGACCTTCCCATAACCACACTTACCACACAGCAGTACGGCACATCCATGTTTATCAACTCATACCCTAAACCTGCACTGGGTTACCTGTATGCGAAAGATATACTGGGTGATGACTTGTTTTTTAAAGGACTTCACTATTATATCACCCAATGGAAAGGGAAGCACCCCCTGCCACTTGATTTTTTTAACTGTATGAATACGGGCAGCGGCAAAAATTTAAACTGGTTCTGGAAACGCTGGTTTTATGATGGCGGCATCCCCGACCTGGCCATCACCGGTGTAAAGGGCAGGCAGATTACCATTGCATCCATTGGTGAAAAACCAGTGCCGGTAGATATAACCATTTTGTTTAAAGATGGTACTGAACAGAAAATACACCGCAGCCCTGCTGTATGGGAAAAAGGCAATAAAACCATTACAGTTGATTGTAAGGCATCAAAAAAAGTACAGCGAATTACACTGGGCAGCCTGTATGTGGCTGATGCAGATGCAACCAATAATGTATACGAAGCAAAATAGTAACAGATGTTTACAACCCGGAAAATAGACGAACAGGGATTTGAAAAAATAGTATTGCAGGACGAAAGCAATGGCACACAGGTGGAAGTTATCCCGGGATGTGGAGCCATACTGCATGCTTTTGCGGTAATTAATCATGGTAAGCCGGTTAATGTGATTGATGGGTATGAAACTGGTGCCGACTTTAAGGCCAATGTAACAGCCAAAGGATTTAAAAGCAGCAAGTTGTCACCATTTGTGTGCAGGATGAAAAATGGCAGTTATCATTTTGGAGAGGGTAATTACAGGATAGAAAAGTTTTACCTGGGCGAAAATGCCATACATGGCTTACTCTATGATGCCGTGTTTGAAGTAAAAGCAACCGAAGCCGGGGCAAGCAGTGCTGCCGTTAAACTTTTGCATACTTACCGTGGTGAGGATGCCGGATTTCCTTTTCATTATGATTGTGAGGTGACTTACACGCTGCAGGCTGGTAACACACTCACTATTGCAACAGAAGTGATTAATAAAAGCGGAGGGCTAATGCCCGTGCAGGATGGCTGGCACCCTTACTTTAGTTTTGGTGGCAGTATCAATGAGTTGCAACTGGAGTTTCAGAGCAAACGGATACTGGATTTTGATGAGGGCCTTATACCAACAGGCAAACTCACACCTTATGAAGATTTTGGCTCCTTAACACAACTGGGCGACAAATTTTTTGACAACTGCTTTACGCTCAATTTTGCTGAATGCCAGCCACTTTGTGTATTGCGGGATGCACAGCAAAAAATTCAACTGGAGATACACCCGGGTCAATCCTATCCTTACCTGCAGGTATATACACCGCCGCACAGGCAGAGCATTGCCATAGAAAACCTGAGTGGTGCCCCTGATGGTTTTAACAATGGCATGGGGGTAAAGGTGCTGGAAGCAGGTGAAAAAACCGCATTTGAAACGGCGTATAAAATTACCCTGCTGTAAATGATGCAAAGCGTTTTTTGAGTGATGAGTAATACCGGCATAAAAAATCCGGCACCGGTAACACACCATCAAATGTGAACCAGCACCGGATTAACCACCAACAATGCAGAAACTGTATTATCAATAAAAACGTTATGGCAGCAGCACCTGGTTTACCACCTGTATCACACCATTGGTTGCCAGTATATTGGCCGGCCTGATGGTGGCGAACGATGTATTTGCGTTACCCTTAACATACCCGCCGTTTAAACCCAAAATGGTAACGAGATTGTTGTTGGGTGCAGCTGCCAGTGTGCCAACGGGCTGAAGAATACCCAGGTCCCATGCAAAATAGCGGCTGCCTGTTACGTGATATTTCAGGATATTGGACAGCGCACTGATTTGAGCAGGGTTAGTAATGCCATTAATATTAGCTGCTGTATTGAACGGGGCAGGCAATTTTGCAAAAGCAGCATCTGTGGGAGCAAATACGGTAAAATCTCCACTGCCGGCAAATACGCCTGCCAGGTTTGTTTTTACAAGCGCAGCCACCAGTGCCGAAAATGCGGGGTTACCAATGGCAATCTGTGCAATGTTTTGAGCCGGGGGAAGCAGCACATCATCTATTACGTGAATCACACCATTGCTGGCATCCACATCGGCAAGCAGTACAAGTGAATTGCCATTTACCAGCAGTACACCAAAGTTGTTGGAAAAGTAGATGGTGTTGTCGTTGGCAGTACCGGCAGGTTTTAAGGTAACGGCACTGCTGCGGCCACGGGCCACCTGGTGTTTCTTCACTTCTGTTCCCAGCACATGGTACAGTAAAATGGATTTTAAAGCGGCAATCTGGCCCGCATCAGTTATGCCATTGATATTGGTGGCATTGTTAAACGGTGCAGGCAATTTGGCAAAAGCCCCATCAGTAGGCGCAAACACGGTTGCATTGAGCTCAGAAGAAGACAATACACCGGCAAGCCCTGTTTTTATAACAGCCGCCACCAGCGATTTAAACACAGGCAGGCTGGATGCTATCTGAACAATATTGCGGTTGGGGTTGCGCAGGGTGCCATTGGGGCCATTCAGCAGTTGTTTGATTTCAGTTTCGCCGGCATTGGCAGCATCGTTTTTTTCAGCAATGGCCTGCCGGGCCTCAGCCCGCAGGGTGGTTTCTTCACCAGCCGTGCTGGCTTCATTTATTGAAGGTTCTTTTTTACAAGCCGTAAAAAGCACAGAAAACGCAAACAGTAGTGCGGTGCTGCGCAGAAGGATTTGTTTCATGTTTTAAAATTTTAAAGTGTGATTGTTTGTAATATGGTTAACAATAAAACAGAAAGTTTTTTAGTGCAGCAGAGTGAATGGCTGTTTTTGCGGAGTGAAGCATCAAAAATTAAAACCGAACCGGCAGTGAAATGGCCCTTAGTGTAATGTATTGCAGGGTTTACTATCTTAGATGCATGAATAGACTTTTGGCACAGTTGGCACAATGTTTTAAAGAAGAATTTGACAGCCAGCCCCGTTTATATTTTTCACCCGGCCGCATCAACCTTATTGGCGAGCATGTTGACTACAACGATGGTTTTGCCATGCCCGCCGCAATTAACAAGGGCATGTATTATGCTGTGGCGGCCAATGGTACCGGCATCATCAATTTTTTTTCCTTCGATTTTAAAGAGCCATACAGCGTGGCGGTAAATGCTGTTGAAAAAAGCCGTGGCTGGGTTAATTATGTGCTGAGTGTGGTAAATGAATTTGTATTGGCAGGGCATCCTGTTCATGGTTTTGATTGTGTGCTGGGTGGCGATGTGCCCCGTGGCAGCGGAATGTCTTCTTCTGCAGCTGTAGAGGGTGGTTTGGCATTTGCCATCAATGATATATTTAACTGCGGGTTAAACAGGGTTCAACTGGCGCAGCTTTGTCAGCGGGCAGAGCACAATTATCCCGGCGTTAAATGCGGCATTATGGACCAGTTTGCCAATATGCTGGGCAAAGAAGCACAGGTGATTTTATTGGATTGCCGCAGCCTGCACTATCAATATTTTCCTTTGCAGCTGGATGGCCATTCCATCGTATTACTCAATACCAAAGTGCATCATTCCCTTGCCAGCAGCCAGTACAACCAGCGGCGGCTGCAATGTGAGGAAGGATTAAAAATAGCAGGACATACTTCGTTCAGGGATTTTGGTGATGTAACTGAGCTGGAGCCATATCGTGGCAAAATGAGTGAGGATGTATTTAAGCGCTGCCAGTTTGTAACAGAAGAAATAAGCCGCACTCAACAGGCTGCTGCTTACCTGCAGGAGGGCAAACTGGAAGATTTTGGCAAACTGATGTATGCCGCACATGAAGGGCTCAGCCGCTTATACAATGTGAGTTGCCGGGAACTGGATTTCCTGGTGGAGTTTGCTGCACAGCACGGAGGCGTTGCAGGTGCCCGTATGATGGGCGGTGGTTTTGGGGGCTGCACCATTAATATTGTAAAAGAAACAGCGGCAGAAGAGTTTATTACTGCAGCTTCAGCAGCTTACCGGCAGCAATTTCATTTAATACCCGAGGCTTACAAGGTGGAAGTGAGTAATGGTACAAAAGAAATTTTCCTGTAACATAAGTTTTCTTCAGCGGGCTTTTTTCATAAATTGGTATTATCACATGCAGCTTCGGTATCACGGGCCGACCGGCTGCAACCAGGCTTTTTACTTAATTACAGTGAATGATGAAAGAGGTCTAATTCGTTTTGTTCAGTTTCTGCGCATACACATGCAGCAGGTCCCATATTCTTCCGCTCTGGTTCCATGATTTCTTTTCATTCAAATCGGTATTGTGTATCAGGTAGCAGCCCGTTTTTGTTTTGGGGTCAATAAACATGATTGAAAAAAGGCCGGGGTCGCCGCCGGTATGCCCAAACTTGCCGGAGGAACTGATGCCCATTGTAATCCCCATATTGTATTCGTCGCTGTATTCCCCTTCGCTCCTGTCAGTGAAATTCTCCGCTTTCAGTTGACCGGTAAAATAAGTTGCATAGCTTTCCTTACTCAGCAATCTGCCGTTGCCCAGGTAGCCTTTTATCAGCTCAACCATAAATTTACTCATGTCTGCACTGGAGGTAATCATACTGCCATCAGGATAGGTAACACAGGTATAAAAAGGATAAGCTGTTGTTTTGTTGATGTACAGTTTTGTATGTTTAGCTGTATCAACTGCTTGTAAACCCCAGCCGGAGCTGTTCATTTGAAGCGGGTTTAAAATATACTCTTTGCTGAAGGCATCATATTTTTTGCCCGTTGCTTTTTCAATTACCAGTGCAGCCAATGTGGCGCCGGTATTGGAGTACTCAAATATTTCTCCCGGTTTGTTTTTTAAAAAGCCTGCTGTTTTATACCACACCGCATCTTTTACCAGGATATTTTTTAAGAATGCTTCCATGGGTATGGCAGTTGATGGTGCGCTGAATTTGCATTCTCCGATATCAATGGCAAGGTTATGGGCAAGATTTACCGTATCGTACAATATATATGCCCTGAACAAATAGTCATCCGTATCAACAATGCCCGAAGTATGGGTAACAAGGTGCCGGATGGTAATGGGTGTTTCCGGGTGCCAGGGATTAACAACCCTGAAAGGCAAATACTTGTTTACAGAATCATCTAATTGCAGCTTTCCCAGTTCCTGCGCCTTTAGCATGGCAATGCCCAAAAAAACTTTGGAAATGGAAGCAATGTTCTGGATGGTGTTTTCCGTGTACTTTTCCCTGGCAGCAGCATTGGCAAACCCAAAGCCATTTTGATAAAGTGCTCCCTTTTCATTTACTATGGCCACACCAAAGCCATTGAAATCTGCCGTATCACTGATGCCCTGCAGGCTGTCTGTCAGCTCCTTACTAATTTGAGTAAATGCACTGTCACCCCGCTTTTTATTGTTACAGGCAAACAAAACAAAAGTCAGTAAAAAGGCAGGGATTATTTTATGCATCATGAATATGTTATGAGAAATAAAAAAGTTGTGAATGACATTGCCAATACACCATAAAAGTAAATGAACTATTATTCAAATCGCCGGTACAATGAAATTTTTTAACAGGTCAGGCAAAAAATAACCCGCTGCACCAAAAAGGGTGTTTATCAGTAAAGGCAGCCCTCTTTTTGCAGGAAGATTATTTATTTTTGTGGCCTGCTTCTTCATTTAAAACAGGTATTTCTACGCTTGCAGCACCTGTACCAGCCCCCTATCTTTATCTTCATTAAACCAACAATTATGAAAAGAAACAGTTTCAGTGCACTGGCAGCAATGCTGTGTTTATTAATGGCTGCCTGCAGCAATCCCGACAGCAACAAAAAGGGGGATGAAACACCCACTGATGCAACCCGTAAAACAGGCTGCAGTAACACGGCCCCCCTGCTCAGCAGCGATATACCGCATGAAGTGGATGTAATTTTGCCGCAGGGGTACGATGGCCTGATAGAGCAGGACCAGGTTTGTTTTGATTATTTTTCATGGAGGTCATTTGTAGCACTTAACTGGCCGGCAAATGCAGATGGCACACCTATGAAGGGGAATTTTACAGATAACCCCGGTGCACCCAGGGTGTGGGAAAACTATACTGACCCGGCTGAGTTGTTTGGCACCGGGGAGCAATTGCTTGCTTTCAGCGGCCCCATACAAAAAACCACCGGCCTTAAAGGCTTGCGTATGATGGCAAAAATGAGCGATGAGTTTTCTGATAGCCTCGCAGGCGATATCAAACAGGCTACCGGCCAGCCCCTTGTTGATAAAAATCTGAATTACGCACTGTTTGAAATAGTTGTAAACCCCGATGAAGCAAAATATGTGAGAGACAGCGGCCTCACAACCCTTGCAGGTCAAAAAGGCAAAAAGATCAATTTTCCAGCCGGGTATTATGATAAGGGAACAACCGGTGGAAAAACCGGATCCATGGAAATAAAAGCTACCTGGAAGATACTGGTGCCGGGGGTGGATGATACCACTAAATTTTACCGGCGCAAAGCAGTGATATATGTGGCACCCAAAAACAGCGCTACAGGAAAAGCGCTGTACCTTACTGAAACTGTGGGGCTGGTGGCCATGCACATACTCCATAAAACAAAAAACTTTCCGATGTGGATATGGACCACTTTTGAGCACATAAGCAATGCACCCGACTCGGCAGCTGTGGCAAAAGGTGCAGGCAACAACTATTCGTTTTATAACCCTGCCTGCCCTTCATCCTACATCAATACACCACCCGCCAAGCCTTACCTGTGGCAGCCTGTAAAACCTTATGCGTCGGGTGTAGCCTGGCAGGGCAAGTACGGCACACAGGTAGTGCAGCAATTGCCCGTAGCCGGTTATACGCAGGAAGTAAATAAAAACTGGCAGACGGCGCTGCAAAACAGCGTTTGGGCCAACTACCGGCTCATAGCCAGCCAATGGGGCGTAGTAAAGGGAGATAACCCGGTAGGTCCGCAGGATACAGTTGGTGTGCCTGCGCAGGTATCCAACCCGGTATTGGAAACCTACTTCCAGCAAAGCTCCTGCCTGATGAGTTGCCATATTTTTGCAAAGGATGCAGCAGGCAATAATGCTGATTTCAGTTTTTTACTGAAGCGGGCAAAAAAGAACCTGGCAATAACTAAGTAAATACAAAACGCTGTTACCAGCCCGGCCGCCATAAGGTAGCCGGGCTTTTTTGTAACTTGCGGCCATGGCAGCAATTAAAAATATCATTTTCGACCTTGGTGGCGTACTGCTGGATATTGATTACAATGGCCCGGTACGGGAGTTTGCAGCACTGGGCATTGATAATTTTCAGCATATGTACAGCCAGGCCGCAGCCAATCCTCTTTTTGAGCAGCTGGAAACCGGCAAAATCAGTAATACAGACTTTCTGGATACCATAGCAGCACTGGCCCCGCAGCAGGTTAGCCACCAGCAGGTAACAGCCGCCTGGAACAGCATTATCCTCCATTTCCGGCAGCGCAGCATGGTTTTTTTAGAAGACCTGCGGCAGAAATACAATATTTACCTGTTAAGCAATACCAACAATATTCACCTGGAGCAAATACAAAAAATACTTGAGCGGGATACAGGCAGGCAACACCTGGATGATTATTTTACCAAAGCATGGTATTCCAGCAAACTGGGCCTGCGCAAGCCGGAAACGGATATTTATGAATTTGTACTGGACGATGGTAATTTGAGGCCTGCAGAAACCCTTTTTATTGATGATTCAGCTCAAAATACGGCTGCGGCAGAGCTTTTGGGCATAAAAACACATCTTTTACTGCCCTCTGAATACATCGAAAACCTTGATTTCTGGTCTATTTAATCTCTTCGTAATCGATATAGTCATCCGCTTTGGGGCGGGGCGGTGGCGTGGCCGCAGTTTTTGTGGTGTATTGGTTTTGCTCCTGTTGCTGTTGCTTCATCTTTTCCTGCATGTTCTGCTGCATATCGCCAAACTGCTTTTTTACCTGTTTGGTGGTATTGTACACCGGGATGATAAAATCGAATACCAGCTTATACAGCAGGTAAAATACAAACAATTCAAAAATCACTTTAAAAATGCTCATAGCACAAAATTAATATGCTTTGTATTGGTATTGTGTTAAAGTTTAATTTTTTTGCAAATAAGCGGGGTTTTCCTATATTTGCAGCGGAAAAGCGAATAAACAGAAGGGAACGGAGCCGTTCCCTTCTTCTTTTAACAATGGTGCAGGATACACAAATACAGGAAGTAGAAACAATAGTGAACGGGTTGCTGGAAGGCGATGTGTTCCTGGTGAATATCAGGATAAAGCCCACCAATAATTTTAAAGTGTTCCTGGATGCGGACAGCGGCCTGAGTATTGAAAAATGTATCAAAATAAACAGGGCCCTGTACAAAATAATGGAAGAAAAAGGCATGTATCCCGATGGTGATTTCTCACTGGAAGTATCCAGCCCGGGTATTGATGAGCCATTGAAGCTGCTGAGGCAGTATAAAAAAAATATTGGCCGCAATGTGGAGGTGATTTTGAACGATGGCACAAAAAAAGAAGGTAAATTGCTGGAAGTTAGTGAAACAGCCATTACACTTGAGCAGTTGGAAGGAAAAGGAAAAAAGGCAGTTACAGTAAATACATTACTTGAGTTTGACAATATAAAGCAAACAAAAGTGATGATTTCATTTTAATTATATAACAAAACCCCCATCCGGCGGGGACAATAAAACTGAAGCCGGCGAGGTTTATGGCACGTATTAACTTGATTGACTCCTTCCAGGAGTTTAAAGATGCAGAAAATATTGACCGCCCAACGCTGATGAAGGTGATGGAAGACGTTTTTAAAACGCTCATCCGCAAAAAATATGGCAGCGACGATTCTTTTGACGTTATCGTAAACGACCAGAAGGGTGATTTGGAGATTTTCCGCAGGCGCAATATTGTGGATGATGGGGATATTTACAACACCCTTACTGAAATTGAATACAGCGATGCCATAAAAATTGAACCGGATTACCAGGTGGGTGAAGAACTGTACGAGGAGGTGGATATACAGAAAGAGTTTGGCCGCAGGGCAATACTGGCCGGTAAGCAAACGCTGGCAGCCCGTATAGGCGATTTGAAAAAGAACATCTTAATTAAAAAATACGAAGACAGGGTTGGCGAAATAGTAAGCGGCGAAGTGTACCAGGTATGGAAAAAAGAAGTGCTGCTGCTGGACGAGGAAGGAAACGAAATGCTGCTGCCCAAATCAGAACAGATACCTGCCGATTATTTCAAAAAAGGTGAAACCATCAGGGGCGTTGTAAAAAAAGTGGAACTGAAAAACAGCCAGGCTGTGATTATAGTATCACGTACCAGCCCGGCCTTCCTTGAAAAATTACTGGAAATAGAAGTGCCTGAAATATTCGACGGGTTGATTGTGGTTCGCAAGATAGTACGTGACCCGGGTGAAAGGGCCAAAGTGGCTGTAGAAAGTTTTGATGACAGGATTGACCCGGTGGGTGCCTGTGTGGGTATGAAGGGAAGCCGTATACATGGAATTGTAAGGGAGCTGAAAAACGAAAACATCGATGTAATCAACTTCACCAACAATATCAACCTGCTCATTCAGCGTTCACTCACCCCTGCTAAAATCACCAGCATGGACCTGGATCCTGAAAGTAAACATGTAAATGTATTTTTAAAACCCGACCAGGTATCGCTTGCTATCGGACGCCGTGGTGTGAACATAAAGCTTGCCTGCGAATTGACCGGTTACGAAATTGATGTGTTCCGTGATGTTGAAGATGAAGACAACGAATTTGATATTGACCTGGAAGAATTTAGTGATGAAATTGAACCATGGGTAATAGAAGCTTTGAAAAAAGTTGGTTGTGATACAGCAAGATCGGTACTGGCATTAAGTGCAGCCGAACTTGAACGCAGAACAGATTTGGAAAAAGAAACAATCGAAGATTTACTAATAATTTTGAAAGAAGAGTTTGAAAAAGAATAGTTGAAAAGCCGTTCAATTTCAAAAAGATAACATAGCATTTTTAACAAATTATAACAGACCCCAAAAATCCTGCAAGGGATTTAGTACGAATGTCAGAAGTAGCAACAAATACACCCAGATTAATGGCAGCGGCCAAAGAATTCAACATTGGTAAAGACACCCTCGTTGAATTCCTTGAGTCAAAAGGTTTTAGTAAAGATCATTTAAGTCCTACTGCAAAGCTTACGGAACAAATGTACCGTGTGCTTCAGTCAGAGTTTCAGCAGGATAAAGTAGCCAAACAAAAAGCAGAGAAAATTGAGTTAACAAAAACAGCTCCGCCTGCAGACGCTAAAAGAAAAAGAGACGAAGAAGACCTTTCTTTTAAGAAAAAGGAAACGGTTACTCCGCCGCCAGCAGCTCCAATTGTTGTAGAAAAGCCAGAACAAATTGTTGCACCAGCACCCGAAGTCGTCCATGTTCCAACCACACCCGTAGAACCTCAGGCAGTTGTTGTAACTGAAAAGCAGGAACCTGTTACAGTAAATACTACCAATGGTATTACAAAAATTGAAGCTCCGGAACTGGAAAGTCCGAAAGTGATTAATAAGATTGATCTTGACGCTATAGACTCTTCTACCCGTCCAAAAAAGACTGTTAAAAAAGCAGAGCAAAAAAGTACTGAAGTTGAAACTCCTTCAACAGTGCCTTTGGAAACGAAAGCAACGGAAACGCCATCTGTACCTGAGGCGAAAGTATTAGAAACTACCGAACCAATCAAGGCAAAGGAACAGGAAGAAATATCAACAACAACAGCAACCCCGGTAGCAGAAGATACCAAAACAGATCAGCCCCCTGCAATTGAAAATATTAAGGCAGACAGACTGGAAGGTCCTAAAATATTAGGTAAAATTGAACTGCCGGTAGATAGTGATACCAGGCCTAAAAGGGAAGCAGAAGATAAACGCAAACGCAAACGCATTCCAATTGAGCGTAAAGGCAGCGCACCAGGTGGCCAGCCATCTACAGGTGCACAGCCCAACAGGCCGGGTGGAGGGTTTGATCCCAATCGTAACAGACCGGGTGCTCCAGGCTCATCCAATATGAACCGGGGTTCGGGAGGTACTGGTGGATCAAATATGAACAGACCAGCTCAAGGTGGTCAGGGTGGCGCATCCGCCAACAGGCCGGGCGCTCCCGGCGCTGGAAGATTTAGCCGACAGCCTGCACCAGCCGCACGCAAGGAAGGAAGAGAAATTGATGCAAAAGAAATTCAGGATAAAATAAAGGAAACACAGGCCAAATTATCTGGCGGTGGCGGAAGGGGCAAAAGCCTTAAAGCAAAATACCGTAAGGCTAAAAGAGATGAACAGTCCGAACAAAGAGCAGGTTCCGGCGAAGAAACCAACAAACTGCAGGTTACAGAATTTATATCGGTGAGTGAACTCGCCGGGTTGATGGAAGTAAGTTTTGCTG
>JANMIG010000083.1:0-36420 GCA_031375675.1 Chitinophagales bacterium | reverse complement strand
TAACCGCTATTAAAAATTATTGGACTAGAACAATACGTCGCAAAATGCCAACGGCCAACAAAATGGGCGGAAGGGCGAAGCTGTGCCAAAAATTATAGCCCCATGTGAAAGTAAGAAATATATTTACTCCCGGAATTGCTGAAGATTATGTAAGGGAGAAGGGATTTGAATACAATGGCTTTAAGTTTGGTGCTATTGATACTTCACTGGTGCAAAATATGGCGCTTTCTGCCCGATTGGCCAAAAATGATGCTGAGGCAGTAAAAAACTACGAACGCCTGGTGGCGCTCAACCTTTCAGGCCCATCTAACCTGGAGATGTACCAGTACCTGGCGCAATATTATATTGACACTAAAAACCAGGCAGCCCTTAATGCAATCCTGGAAAAAGGGATAAAATTGTATCCCGGTGATGAGTACTGGACAGAAGTGGAAATAGACCAGGTTGATAAAAAGGACAAACCTGCCTTATTTGCCAAATACGAAGAAGTAATGGCTAAAAATACCGGCAGCTATACAGTGGTATACAACTATGGGGTGGAGCTGTTTAACTACCTGTATGTAGGCGACAGCAGGCCTGCTGATTTTGATATGAAGAAAAACAAGCTGGATGAAGTACTGAAAAAAGCGCTGGCAATCAAAAATTCGCCGGAAGCAAATATGCTGATGGCCAGGCATATATACAATGATGTATACGATATTCAGGATGCCATCAAAAAAATTAAGGGTACCAAACCCGAAGATGCAAAAAAAAGGGTAGAGCTGAAAGCCGCCGCAGGTAAGGCAGCTGATGAGTGTATCAAATATGCGGATGCTGCAGTTCAATTGTATGCTGCCCTGCCCAAGCTAAAGCCAATTGAAAAAGCCAATTACAAAAATGCATTGGGCATTTTGGAAAGTATGTATGGATATAAAGGCAATAATGCAAAAGCTGATGAGTACAAAAAGCAGGCAGAATCACTGTAATAAAAGAACGAAGTAAAAATAAAGGCCGGTTGATCAACCGGCCTTTTGTATGCAATACATTTATTGAATAGATAGTTGATCAGCGGCCCTGCCTCTGGAAGCTGCCACGTTTAGGTGCGTAACTCCTGTTGCCGCCTCCGCCCTGCCTGTTGTTATTGCTTCTGCCCTGCTGGCCCTGTCCGCCGCCTCTTTTTTGAAACACCCTTGGGGGAGCGTCTGAGGGCTGTGAAAGGGTAGTGCCGGCAGGATAGATATGCCCTTCAACAACGGGGATGTTTTTGGCAATCAGCCTCTGTATATCCCGCAGTTCTGTTCTTTCCTCTGCATCGCAAAAAGTAATGGCCATGCCGCTTGCCCCGGCCCTTCCTGTACGGCCAATGCGGTGTACATAGGTTTCGGGTACATTGGGCAGCTCAAAATTGATAACCAGGCCCAGGGCTTCAATATCAATACCCCTGGCGGCAATATCTGTGGCCACCAGCACTCTCAGGTCATAATTTTTAAATCCGTTCAATGCATTTTGCCGGTTATTCTGCGACTTGTTGCCGTGTATGGCCGCAGCTTTTATCTGGTTTTTATCAAGTATTTTCACCAGCTTATCTGCACCATGCTTGGTTCTTGTAAAAACCAGTACCGATCTTGCATCTGACTCTTTTAAAATATCCAGCAACAGGCTTGGCTTATTGGCTTTATCAATAAAATACAGTTTCTGCTCAATCATATCCACGGTGGAAGATGGTGGTGTTACTTCCACTTTACCGGGGTTGTGCAGCAATACCTGCGACAATTTTTGTATTTCGGGCGGCATGGTAGCAGAGAAAAACAGTGTTTGCCTTTTGGCGGGCAGTTTGGCAATTACCCTTTTTACATCATGTATAAAGCCCATATCCAGCATACGGTCTGCTTCATCCAGCACAAATATTTCCAGGTAGCGCAGGTCAATATAGCCCTGGCTCATCAGGTCGAGCAGGCGGCCGGGCGTTGCCACCAGTACATCAATGCCTCTTTTCATAGCCAGTGTTTGGTTGTGTTGCGAAACACCGCCAAAAATCACCGTATGAGATACATTACAATACTTGCCATAGGCAGAAAAACTTTCGTCTATCTGTATCGCCAGTTCCCTGGTAGGGGTGAGTATCAGCGCCTTTACTGTACCGGGGCCACGAAATGTTTGTTTTTCCTGCTGCAGTACCTGCAGTATGGGTATGGCAAAAGCTGCCGTTTTTCCTGTACCCGTTTGGGCGCAACCCAGCAAATCTCTTCTTTGAAGCAGCATGGGAATGCTTTGTTCCTGTATGGGCGTGGGTTGTGTGTATCCTTCTTCAGCTAATGCCTTGAGGATGGGCTCTATTAAAGCCAGTTCTTTAAAATCCATTTGATTTTTATCGTTATTAATGTAGCTGGCTAAGACGTTGCATTTTCTGAAACAGCGGTTATTTTATGGCTACACCGGCTTACAACTTGCCGTGATATGGTGATGCGCAGGGTGTAAAGGTAGTGTTTTATTATTTAATGGGGACAAATCAGTTTGCCGGGAGCTGTGAGTAACCCAGATTTCCGATTAGTGGTGAAGATTCCGGCGGGGCTGGCAGCCAGATTGGGCAGCAAAAGCAGCACTGGTGCCTTAGTCCTGATGCCTGCCTATCTGCACTCTTTTCAGTTCCTGCACTGCAATATCAATATCCCTTTCGTTTGTTTGCCAGTTTACAAAAGCAGCCCTGAGGCAGTAACTGCCCTTATACGTGGTAGGCGTAATGAATATTTTACCGGCTTCATTCAGCGATGCCAGGGCCTGGTTGATGTTTTCTTTATTATTACCATCACCTTTTAAGGTAAAGCAAACCACGTTGAGCCGCGTCGGTGCAACCGGTATGAATGTTGTTTCAGCTTCCAGTCTTTGGGCAAAGTGTTGTGCAATGGCGATATTATTGTCAACAATCCACTCAAATCCTTTTCTGCCATAAGCCATTAGCGAAAACCAGGCAGGTAATGCCCTGAGCCTCCTGGAATTTTCAGGGCCAAAGTTGAGGTAGGAGAAACTTTCCAGCGGGTCGCCCAGGTAGGGGGCATTGCTGTTTTGAAAAGTTTGCACCTGTATGCTGCTGTGTTTTTTGTTGATGAAATATACAGCGCTGTCGTAGGGCACATTCATCCACTTATGACAGTCAACAGTAATGCTGTCGGCATCTTCCCAGCCAGCGAGCAGGTGCCTGTGTGCAGGTGAGCAGGCTGCAAAGCCGCCAAAAGCGGCATCAATATGCCACCAGAAATTGTATTTCTTTTTCAGTAGTGCAATGGCGGCCATATCGTCAAAATCAACTGTATTTACTGTGCCGCCACTGCTGATGAGTATAAGTGGCTCTCCATTGGCTGCTGCCAGTATGGTTTCCAGTGCCGCTATATCCATTGCTTCCCTGTTGCCCTCCATGCATTTGATAAGGGTGATATTGTTGCTGCCAATGCCCAGCATGGACAATGTTTTTATGGCTGAAGAATGCGGTGTGGCCGAGATGATGCGAAGGGGTGTGGTAATGCCATCTCTGGCAATATCCTGCTGCAGCTGTTGCCCCGCCCATTGCCTGGCCACTGCGAGCCCTGTAAAATTGGCCATGGTGGCACCGGTTACAAAACCACCGCAAAAAACCGGGGGCAGGCCAAACAATTCCAGCATCAGGCTGATGGTTTCAGATTCTATCAATGCTGAAATATCACCAGGGCCGGTGGTGCTTTGTGTATTTTGATCAAACACGCTGGTAAGCCAGTCGCCGGCAATGGCTGCGGGGGTAGCGCCGCCGGTAACAAAGCCCCAGTAGCGGGGACCAGCAGAAGCGCTTAACTTATTAAAATGCTGCTTGTAAAAATGCTCCAGTGCAGCCTCCAGCCCGATGCCATTTTCGGGCATGGGCTGGTCAGTCAATTCCGGTACCGGCCTGTTAACCGGCAGCTCATCTAACTGGCCCAGATAATTGATGGCTTTTTCCTTGATGGCTGATAATAGATGGTCAATATTTTCTTTATCGTGCCGGAGTTGTGGATACATGGTTAAAGTTTTAGCACCTGTGCATTTATTTTTCTTTCACATCTTCCCAGAGATGGCGTACCAGTCCATCGGCAAGGCCAATCTTGGGTACAAATATCTGTTCGGCCCCGGCCCAGCGCATGGCATTGGTGTAAATCTGCAAAGCAGGCACAATTACGTCTGCCCGGTCTTCACGCAGGCTGTACAGGCGCATGCGTTCCTGCAGGGGTACACTGCCCAGCTCTTTATAATAATCTTTGAGCAGTTCCAGTGGCAGGGGTTTGCCATCCTTGCGCTTGCTCATGGAAAATATCTTGTTGATATTGCCGCCACTGCCGATGGCCACCACTTCCTTCTGCCCTTTGGCGATATTGCGCAGGGTGTCCTTCATATCATCCCACATGGCACCGGTTACCATATTTTTCAAAATCCTTATAGTGCCTATATTGAATGATTTTTTATAACTGAGGGTGCCACCGGTAAAAAAAGAAATTTCAGTGCTGCCGCCGCCTACATCAATATACAGGTAACTGTTGGTTTTGTCCATATTTTCGGCTACATGGTTTTCATACACCAGGTTGGCTTCCTTATCCCCGCTTACCACTTCTATTTCAATGCCTGTTTCTAATTTCACTTTCCGTATGATGTCAGCTGTATTTTTTGCATCCCTCATGGCGCTGGTGGCACAGGCAAGCAGGTGCTCCACCCCATATGCATTCAGCAGGTGCCGGTAGGCTTTCATGGTTTGCAGTATCATGCCTATTTTGGGCTTTGAGATTTCACCGTATTCAAACACATCAAAACCAAGCCGCAGAGGTACCCTTACCAGGTTAAGTTTGGAAAAAACAGCGTTTCCTGCCTTATCTTCCGTTACTTCTGTAATCAATAATCTTGCTGCGTTGCTGCCAATGTCTATTGCTGCTAATTTCATAATGAGCAGTAAAATTCGTGTAAATAGGCTAATTGCTGCACAGGCTTGATTCTATGTGGATAATTTGCGGTACAGGTAGTTCCACGTTTCCACCTGCGACCGTATTTTTTTCTTATTGCGGGGATTTACATACTGGTTTTCGAGGTCGTTGTCCAGTATCCTTGCCTTAATGTTATCGTTCATCTGTATGCTGAGTATGTCTTTGAGTTCCTGTTGGATGTCTTTTTCAAAAATGGGGCAGGCAGCTTCCACCCGGTGGTCGATATTGCGCAGCATCCAGTCGGCAGAAGAAATCAGTACTTTTTCCTTGCCTCCATTATGAAAGATCATCACCCTTGCATGCTCCAGGTATTCATCCACAATGCTGATGGCATCAATCTCCTTAAACTTTTTATTTTCTGTAAGCATGCAGAATATGCCCCTTATCACCATATTGAGCTGTACGCCGGCACGGGCCGCTTCATACAGTTTTTCAATCATTTTTTCATCACTGAGTGAGTTGAGTTTGAGGGTGATGGCAGCTGGTTTTTTTTGCCGGGCCGCACGGGTTTCCCTGTCTATAAGGGCACAGAGTTGCCTGCGCATGTTCACCGGGCTTACAATCAGTGTTTTGCAGGCTTTTAAAACACCTTCCCTGGTTTTGGGCTGCTCCAGGTACTGAAAAATGCGGTTTACATCTGCCATGATATTCCTGTCGGAGGTAAGCAGGCAGTGGTCGGCATATACCTGCGCTGTACGTTCATTCAGGTTGCCGGTGCTTACAAAACCGTAATGAGTGGTAATATTGTTCACCCTTTTTTTTATGAGGCAGATTTTGGCGTGCACTTTCATATTGGGCACACCTATCAGTACCCTTACCCCGGCTTCTTCCAGTTCCTCCTTCCATTCAAGGTTGGCTTCCTCATCAAAGCGGGCCCTCAGCTCCAGCACTGCTGTCACGGCTTTGCCATTACGCACCGCATTGGTCAATGCGTTGATCACTTTTGACCTTGGTGCCAGGCGGTAGCAGGTGATTTTGATGGATTGCACTTCAGGATCAATGGCCGCTTCCCGCAGCAGGTCGGTCACACTGTCAAAGGAATGGTAGGGGAAATTCAGCAGCACATCCCGCTGCAGCACCACACTGGTAACACTGCTTACATTTTTTAACTGCGGGTGTATAAAGGGTTTTTTCCGCAGGTTTTTGTGGCTGAAAACAGACTCGGGAAAATTGATAAAATCCTTGAAGTTGTGAATGCGGCCACCGGGTATCAGGTTGTCTGTTTTGTACAGGCCAAGCCTTTTAACAAGATAGGCCAGCAGGGGGGTATCAATTTCCTTATCAAAAATAAAACGAACCGGTTTGCCTTTTTTGCGGTTCTTCAGCCCTTTTTCAATTTTTTGAATCAGGTTGGTGGAAACATCATTGTCAATATCAAATTCCGCATCCCGGGTAACTTTGATGATATGTGCCGAAAAACTGTCGTACCCAAAAAAGGAGAAAATTGAGGGCAGGCAGAAGCGGATGATATCTTCCAGGAGGATGATCTGTTTTTCAGTTTGCCGGGAAGGCAGTATGATAAACCTGGGCAGCCTGCGGGCCGGTACCGACACCAGTGCAAAGCGCTTGGGCACACTCTTGTCTTTTTTGGAAAGGGTGCAGGCCAGGTAAATCGACTTGTCATTAAGGTCGGGAAAAGCATGTATGCTCTCAATCATCAGCGGCACAATATTGCTGCGTATTTCTTCATTGAAATAATTCAGCACAAATTTCTGCTGCTCCCTGTTCAGCTGCTTTTCGGTAAGCAGAAATATCTTTTCTTTTTTGAGGTCACGCAGTATATCGTTCCATACCCGGTCAAATGTTTTCTGCTGCTCAAATACTTTGTCCTGTATTTGTTCAAGGATAACGGAGGGGGAGCTTTCGAGGTGCATATTGGCTTTGCTGCCCATGCTTACCATGCGCTTAAGGGCAGCCACCCGTACCCTGAAAAACTCATCAAGGTTATTGCTGAAGATGCCGAGAAACTTGATGCGTTCCCGCAGTGGTACAGTGTCATCGGCTGCTTCCTGCAGTACACGCCCGTTGAAAGAAAGCCAGCTGATATCCCTTGCTATGAAGTTTTTTTTAGTTTTGATCATATTAAAATTGTAAAGTAATGGCAACAGCCGCACCCGTAAAATTAAATTAATATTAATAAATGCAACAGCCGTTTGTAAAAACAAGTTACTTCAAAATACATAACTGGGTATCTCTTTTCGCCTCCCGAACCCTTTTAAATAGCTGTTGAAAAAATTATTTTGATGCCGGATATTGTTTAATTTGCGGCAAACTGTGCTGTAATACCGACGAGACATATAAAAAGCCTTTGCCCAAGGCTGTAATTCGATGTCTGTCGGCATTATACCAAAATCAGTTTGTAATAAATTAAAAGTCCAGGGTATAAGTATATGACAAAGGATACAAGGATTAATTCAGTTAATATCGGGCTGATGCTGCTAAGCTGTGTTGCTGCATTCATTATGCCTTTTGAAGTTTTTTTGTTTGCCTATGCAGTACTTGGCCCCCTGCATTATCTTACCGAAATAAGCTGGCTGCACGACAGGCAGTATTTTACAAAGGGAAAGTATGACAGCATTGTGCTGTGGAGCATTGGTGTACTGATATTGCTGGAAAGTATAGCCTACCGCAATGGCTGGAACTGGCCTTTTGAAAGCCAGTTTGGCAATAAAATCATCTTCCTGGCGCTAACCGGCTCGCTGCTGATGGTGTTTGTGAAGAATGTTTACATAAAAGTGGGCGGGCTGCTGTTCATCCTGTTTTTTGCCAATGCGGTTTTTCAGCCCGATAAAAGGGATGGGCTGGCTTTTTTCATCGGGGCGCTGATACCCACTTTGATTCATGTATTTGTATTTACGGGTTTTTTCATTTTATATGGTGCATTAAAAAGCCGCAGCAGGAGCGGACTGCTGTCTTTTGCAGTATTCATTATCTGCCCGGTGCTGTTGTTTGTATTGTTCAGGGATAAAACATTTGTAGCCATCACCCAATACGGGCAGGATTCTTACCAGGCCGGGGGCGAAGGCTTTTTCAATACCAATCTTTCCTTTTTGCAGGAGATGTTTGGCGTGCAGTTTCCACAGAAGTTTGATGCTGCGGGTAATGCGCTGTACTACGAGGAAACCGGCGCCCCGGCACTCGATTTTTCCAATGCGGCCAATGTGGTATTTCATTCCCAGGCGGGCATACTGCTGATGCGTTTTATCGCTTTTGCCTATACCTATCATTACCTTAACTGGTTTAGTAAAACAGAAATTATCCGCTGGCACAAGGTTCCCAAAGCCAGGTTTATTGCCGTGCTGGTGCTGTGGGTGGTATCGCTGGTGCTGTATGGGTTAAATTATGCCCTGGGGCTGAGGTGGCTGTATTTTTTAAGCTTCTGCCATGTGCTGCTGGAGTTTCCGCTGAATATGGTATCTATTACCGGTATTGGCAAAGAGCTGTTTTCCATTTCAAAAACCGGATTTAAGCCCAGGCTGGCGGCGTAGGGGTTGATGGTGTTATAAATTATGGGTTATGAGTTATAAGTTATGGGTTATGAGTTATGGGTTGTGGGTTTGATTCATCACATTCGTCATTCTGTATTCATAATTCGTCATTCTTCATTGTCTCCAATGCAGCTTCAATCCGTTCCTTCACTTCGGTCTCACTTAAATCCACCGGAACAAATTTTTCGCCGATCACTTTTTCATACAGTTCAATATACCGGTTGCTGATGGTATTGATCCACCCGTCTGTCATTTCGGGAACCGTTTGCCCGGCTTTGCCCATGAAATTATTTTCAATCAGCCATTCCCGTACAAATTCCTTGCTCAGTTGCAACTGTCTTTCACCTGATGCCTGTCTTTCCTCAAAGCCATCTGCATAAAAATACCGGGAGGAGTCGGGTGTATGAATCTCATCCATCAGGTAAATTTCGCCATCAATTTTGCCAAATTCATATTTTGTATCTACTAATATGAGTCCCTGTTTGGCTGCAATTTCCTTACCACGGGCAAAAAGAGCCAGTGTATATTTTTCTAATATGCTCCATTCTGCAGCCGTGGCCAGTCCCTGGCTGATGATTGCTTCCTGGCTGATGTCCTCATCGTGTCCCTCCGAAGCCTTGGTGCTGGGGGTAATAATGGGGGCGGGAAAATAGTCGTTTTCTTTCATTCCATCGGGCATTGGTACGCCGCAAAGCTGCCTTGCGCCCGTATTATAAGTGCGCCAGGCATGGCCGGTAAGGTTGCCCCTCACCACCATTTCAATTTTAAAAGGGGTACATCTTTTTCCGATGCTTACCTGCGGGGCAGGCACGTTCAGCAGCCAGTTGGGGCATATATCCTTAGTTTTATCCAGCATATATGCAGCGATTTGATTTAAAACCTGTCCTTTATAGGGTATGGGCCGGGGCAGGATGACATCAAAGGCTGAAATACGGTTGCTTGCTATCATTACCAGTATTTTGTCTGCTATTGTGTAAACATCCCTTACCTTGCCGCTGTAAAAATTGCTTTGCTGTAAAAATTGATATGCTGCCATGGCGCTAAATTAGCTGCGTTAAGCGAAAATGCCCAATCCGGGAGCAATAAGATTTTAACAGGCGGGTATAAATTAAATTTTTGCAAAAAAATAACAATGCTTATTTTGCTGAATATTTTAAAACTAAAAAACCAGGTATGAGAAAATTTACGGGCTATTTGGTTATGTTTCTGGCTGCTAATCTGTTTACGATTGCTGCAACGGCTCAGAATGTAACCATCAGTGGTAATGTAAAGAACAGCAGTACAAAAGAAGGAGCTTCGGCTGTTTCAGTTACTGTAAAGGGGGGGAGTACAGGTACTTTTACCGACGACAAGGGTAATTTCAGGCTAACGGTGAAAAGCGTACCCGTAACATTGGTATTTACTTCAGTTGGATATGAGTTGCAGGAATTTACTGTGAGCAATGCCGGCGAATCTGTAAGTATTGAATTTAAACCGTCCAATTCATTGGGTTCCGACATAGTAGTGTCGGCCACAAGGGTGGCACAGCGCATCCTTGAGTCACCCGTTTCGGTGGAAAGGGTAAGCAGTGCCAACATACGCAACGCACCGGCAGCTACTTATTATGACGTGGTAGCTACCCTGAAGGGTGTGGATGTTACCACTTCATCACTTACTTTTAAAACACCCAGCACCAGGGGTTTTAACGGCAGCGGCAGTGTAAGGGTAAACCAGCTGGTGGATGGTATGGATAACCAGGCCCCGGGTTTGAATTTTTCTGTGGGCAGTGTTATCGGCCTTTCTGAACTCGATGTGGACAACTTTGAGTTGCTGCAGGGTGCATCTTCGGCACTGTATGGCCCCGGTGGTATGAATGGCACTATACTTATTACCAGTAAAAACCCGTTTAAATATCAGGGGCTTAGCTTCCAGGTAAAAGCAGGTATCATGCATACCGACAGGAGGCAACGTGCTGCTTCCTCTCCTTATCACAACTGGAACATGCGCTGGGCAAAAAAGGTAAGTGACAAATTTGCTTTTAAAGTAACAGCAGAAATAATACAGGCCAGAGATTGGGCGGGTGTGGATGAAAGGAATTTTCTGCGTGCAGGTACCACGGGTGCCATCATACCCGGTACAAGGGCTACCGATCCTAACTATGACGGGGTGAATGTATATGGTGATGAAACTACCATTGACCTGATGAAGAATGTGCTGATACCCATTTCAAGGCAGGCTCCTTTTTTAGCTCCATTTATTTATGGTCTGGATACCAACAAGGCCATCAATGTAAGCCGTACCGGTTACAATGAGCGCCAGATAGTGAACCCTAATACGGTTAACTTTAAACTGGGAGGTTCACTCAACTATAAAATTACGCCGAATATTGAGGCGATAATAGCAGGATACTGGGGTACCGGCAATACGGTTTATACCGGTAGTGAAAGATATTCGCTTAAGGAATTGAAAATGGGCCAGTACAAAGTGGAGCTTTTGAGTAAAAACTGGATGGTGAGAGCTTATACCACACAGGAAAATGCCGGTGAATCGTATAATGCTACGGTTACCACCCGTTTATTCAATGAAAAATGGAAGGCTTCACCAACATGGTATGGCGCTTACGGGCAAACATATCTTACCGCCCTGCTTAATGGGGCAAATGTGGCTGATGCACACACATTGGCACGCAGCACTGCAGATGTGGGCAGACCCGCTGCCGGAAGTGCACAATTCAACCAGTTTTTTGATGAAGTGAGAAAAGTACCCATTTCAAAAGGTGGTGGTTTGTTTGTGGATAAAACTGACCTGTACAATATTGAAGGCCAGTACAACCTTACCGAAGCCATTAACAATGTGGCTGAAGTATTGGTTGGAGGTAATTTTAAAAAATATGTGCTGAATTCCGAAGGTACTTTGTTTGCCGACAGTAGCGGTACCATCGGTATTAGGGAGTATGGCGGATACATACAGGTAGCCAAACAAATCATAGACAGGGTAAAAATAACCGTGTCTGGCCGTTATGATAAAAATGAAAACTTTAAGGGCCGCTTTACACCCAGGGCAACTGCGGTGATAAAAGTAGCCAAAAACAATAACCTGCGTCTTTCTTACCAGCAAGCCTACCGTTTCCCTTCCACGCAGCAGCAGTGGATCAACCTGGATGTGGGCAGTAATGTACGTTTACTGGGTGGTAATGCCAACTTCAGAACATTCTACAACATGATTGGTAACCCGGTGTATACATTGGAAACAGTGTTGGCTGGTGCCGGACAAAGATTTAATTTCCAGGATTACAAGCCTGAGTCGGTTACCTCTTTTGAGGCGGGGTACAAGGGTCTTTTGCTGAAAGACAAATTATTGGTTGACCTGTACGGCTATATGAGTCAGTATACAGATTTTATTACCAGGACTGTTGTAGTGCAGTCTAAAACCGGCTCAGTACCTTCCAGCTTAAACGAAGCAAGGGATCCAAACCGTGCAAGGATGTTCTCTTTGCCGGTAAACCTTGCCAATAAAGTGAAGACATTTGGCTATGGCATTGGATTGGATTACCGCCTGCCAATGAATTTTACTGTCGGGGTAAATGCTTCGTCTGACGAAATCAGGGATGTACCTACAGGTTTTGCAGCCAACTTTAACGTGCCCAAATACAGGGTGAATGCAAGCCTGGCCAATACAGGTTTTGGCAACAGGAAGCGTTACGGTTTCAGCGTATCTTACCGCTGGCAGGACGCATTTTTTTATGAAAGCGATTTTGTTAACAGCCAGCTGCCTGCTGTACAAACAGTGGATGCACAGTTCAGCTATAAACTGCCAAAAACAAAATCAATCATTAAGTTGGGTGCTAATAACCTGCTTAATCAATATTATTACAATGCGGCTGGTAACTCACAAATCGGTGGTTTGTATTACCTCAGTTTCGGGTATAATGTTTATTAATCAACGATTATCTTTAATAATATAAAATTGAAATATATGTTATCAACAATAACAGGAAGAATAAAGGCGGTTGCACTGCCGGTTCTTTGCGGTGCTGTGATATTAAGTTCCTGCAATAAGGAACTGGATGTGCCTGCTGCTGCGGTGCCTGCCACCCCCACCGGCAGCACCATTGCTGCTACAATTGCTGCCAGCCCTAATGACAGTTTGTTCAACAGGATGCTGATCCGCTCGGGGCTGGTAAGTCAATTGAGCAATCCCAACACTAACTTTACGCTTTTTGCAGTAGACAATGCAGGAATGAAATTATTTGTAAACCAGGCTTCTGGTGGTGCTGTGCCACTGGCTGCTCCGGATGCAACTTTTTCAGCATTTATTGCCAATACTTTACCAGTGGCTTCTGCAGCAGGCATCATCAATTATCTTACCCTGTCGCAGCGTGTAGCTTCCAGCGACATTCCCACAACATTCCCGAACCTGCAGCGGCCAACAATGATCCAACTGGATCCTACCAACCCATTGGTGCGGATGTCGGCCTTCCCCAGCAAGAATGCCAATGGTGCCTTTTTTAACAATGTACCTATTACCGGTGTTGACCAGCAGGCGTCCAATGGCATCATACACCGTATCTTTACGGTATCACCTCCGCCAACAGCGGTACTTAAATCGCTGATAGCTACGGAATCGAATCTGAGTTACCTGCGTGCAGCCATTACCCGTGCCGATTCCGGCCAGGTTGGTTTAAACAGGTTTGATTCGGCACTGAACTTCGGTGTGGCCAATCTTACCGTATTTGCGCCCAATGATGCAGCTTTTCAAACCCTGGTGTTTGGCCTGGTATACAGCCAGGTGTTTGCCGCAACCGGCAATGCAGCAGCAGCCAACACTGCGGCCACCAATGCAGTGGCAGCAGGCCCCAACTTTTTGCTTACCAATAATGTAACTACAACCCTCATCAGGGGTATTGTGGCTTACCATTTAATGGGAGTAAGGGTATTTAACTGCAATATGGCTTCAGCGGGTACGGGTAGTTTGTACCCTACATTGCTGAACGGAGCTATTCCGGCACATCCCGGCGTAAGGCTTAAAAGCACTTTTACAGGCCCTTTTGCATCAGCCTTTACGGCAACTGGTTTGGGTACCTTTCCGCCGGGCGGCGCACCTTTCAGTGGCACTCCTTCCAATGCTACTAAAAGAGACCAGCACGGGGTAAACGGGGTGTATCATATTATTGACCAGGTATTATTGCCACAGTAACATTTCTTACACATTAATATACTGCCTCCAGAAACGGGGGCAGTTTTTTTTAGTATAGCCCATAAGGCAAATGAAGTGTATTTTAACAAATTTTAACATTTCCTGTTAATGGGTAATACCCCTGTTTGTGTAACTTTATATTTATTATTACTACTATGAAATTGAAAAATAAGATATTACTATTGCCCGCCTGCCTGTTACTCACCACATTGGTATTTGCACAGCCTGGTAAGCTGGAAGTTAAAGTGAACAGTAATTACTTTAAGGCAAATGACACCATTGATATTGCCTGCAGTTATTCAGTAAATGAAGTGAAGCCCAAAGTGGCCACACTCTTTGCCAAGCTGGTAAATGAGCAGGGGCAGATATGGGAGATGCGCTGGCCATTGCTGGATGGGTTTTGTAATCCGGCCATCATTTTGCCAGCCGGTTTTGAGCCGGGAAGCTATAAGCTCTATTTATCTGTAATGCAGAATTTCTTCACCGTGTCAGGAAAAGTGAAGCAACCTGAAGATACCAGGGAAATGAAAACGATATTGATAACGAAAGGCGGGGACTGGCTGGCAAAAAATATACCGGTAAGAGAGGATGGTTATTTTGAACTGCGTAACCAGTTGTTTGAAAATGAAGCCACCATCATGTTTCAAAAAAAATCAGGCAACGGCGATGAACTGGATATTGATATAGAAACAATCCTGGATTCGGTATATGCACCAATGGCTTTATTCATGCACCCTGTATTTGTAGGGCCACTGCCCGATGGCCAAACGGCAGAATCTGTTGCCGCCCAAATGAAGAATTATAAGGAGCCGGATTCTGTTTTGCCGGCCAAAACACAAATGCTGCAGTCAGTAACCGTATATGGTGAAAAAAAATCCAGGGCCCAAAAGTATGCCGACCAGTATTCCAACGGATTATTTAAAACCATGGATGAGCGGGTACTTGCTGTAATGGATGATGCTAATGCACAGGCATCGGCCAATATCCTGCAGTATTTAACAGGAAGGGTAGCCGGGCTTAATATCAGCGGAGCGTATTCTTTTTCGCCCACTGCAAGCTGGAGGGGAGGCCCGGTATTTTTTTACCTTGATCAGATGCCCGTAGATATTCTGAACCTTAACACCATACCCGTATCGGATGTTGCCATTGTAAAAGCCTTTCCCCCGCAATTTTTAGGTAATCCTGTAGGTAATGGTGGTGCCATAGCCATCTATACAAAAAGAGGGGACTTTTCAGAAGAAAACAACCGGCACACTTTTAAGGTTAAGGGATATACGCCGATTAGTGCTGTACTGCCATTGGTTCCCGACAGGTATTAACTGTTTACAGCAGCCTTATCTGTTGTAAAAGCATAGCTGATATCCATCTCATTGTATATGCTCAGCTTGTCAAAGTCCAGCACTGTACCGCTGTTGTCAGACTTACTGTGGTACATGGGAATAAATTTGGCACCGATGATGATTTCACTGAAAGTATAGGAACTGCGGGACACAACCGTATTGCTGAACATATCATCAAATGCTTTGATAAATATCAGTACCTCTCCTTTAAGTGTTGAAAAATCAGCAGGTGTTAAATTGTATAATGGGCTGCTCTCTGTAATGGGGTGTACAATCGTCCAGCTCAGGGTAAGCAGGTTTATTTTACTCAATTCCAGCTCAAGCGGAAAAAACCTGTTCACCATTTTGCCGTTTTCTTCCACAGCCATTCCCAAAGTCAGCTTAACTTCTGCGTCACTTAGATTAGTGTTTTTATAAGGCGCCACCCGCAGCATCAGCGCTATGCCGTCTTTAAACGGTGCTATCAGTGCATTGGCACTAAATTTTAAATAGGCTTTAGGCTTACTGAAACGTCCATACAGCAAACCGGTAACCAGGGCAAAGCTCAGCAGGCCGGTAAGTGCTTCCAAAGCAGCTACAGTGCTGGCAACAAACCCGGTAGGGTTAATACGGCCATATCCTACAGTAGTAAAGGTCTGGGCGCTGAAAAAATAAGCTTCTCCAAACTGTTCCAGGCTGGAGGTGGTCACCATTCCGCCAAGATGTTCTACGCCTATAAGATAATAGATGCAGGCAAAAATAAAGTTGATTGCAATAAAGAACAGGAAGATGAGCAGCAGAAACTTCCAGCGTGGTATGGCCAGCATGGTATGAAACCAACTGATGCGTTCCAGGAAACTGATGCCCCTTTTTTCAATATTGGCCAGGCCATCCTTATTTACAAAACGACCTCCATAGTCAGATGTATTTATCCCAAAGCCCGAATTGTCTTCTGTTTTTGCCCTTGGATTGAATTTCCGTATCCGTGCCATGCCTGATAATAGATTTTTATCCTTTTATTTGTACAATATTAGCCGATGCATTTCAAAGTTACCAATAAAACTGATAAGGGCATACCTGTGGCATTTCAGGGGTGCATTCCAAATTGTCGCTGGCGGGTGAGGACTGACCAGGGCAGTCTGCCGTGGGCGGTATGCCCACCGCCCACAACCAAAATGAAGTGCGGCAATTTGAAATGCGCCCCATTTTCAGTATTTGCTCATCTATGATTTGTGAGTGACAGGGGAAATGGAAAAAGTATAATAAGAAGCAATAAGGAATAGTGTTAAAAAAACTGTTATATCAGCATGTTTTCTGGCGGGGGCTGAGTCTCCTGTCTTTTTTTATATTGAATGTGGCCATAGCAAGGAATTTTGGTGCTGCCGCCTCGGGTAATATCTTTTTTATCATTAATTTTTTTGCATTGATATTGCTGGCAGCCACATTAAGTATGGAAGCCGGGCTGGGTTATTTTGCTGCCAAAGATACCACGGCAGCGGGCTGGCCGGTGCTGCTCTCGTTGATATGGGCATTTGCTGCAGCGCTTATTATTTATAGTTGCCTTCCTTTTTTTCAACTCAGCAGTAATGGGCAATTGCCGGTTAAAAATTTCAATGAGGTATCATTCCTGTACGTGGCAGGATACCTGTTGCTGGTTTTTTTTACTGCATTGTTCAGTGCCAGGCATAACTTTATTATACCCAACCTTATTGCAACCCTTGCCAATATGGTACTGCTGGCGATGATTGTATTTTCTGGCAAAGGGAATAATCCCGCTGCAGCCGGTAAATTTCTGGGTAGTTATTTCACCGCTTTTTTTGTGCAGGGGGTGCTTTTGCTGCTGCTTTATCCGGCCATGTATATTAAGCAATTCGCCATCCGGTTACCCGGTGCAGCACAGTTTAAAGCCATTGTACGCTATTCCATGCAGGCATTTGCAGCCAATATCGTTTTCTTCCTGGTGTACAGGGTTGATTATTGGTTTGTTAAATATTTTTGCAGCGAAGGGGAACTGCTGGGCAATTACATACAGGTTTCAAAGATTGCACAGGTGTTTTTTATTTTGCCGGGTATAGTGGCTGGTACTATTTTTTCAGTAACTGCCACGGGGCAAAAAGCTGCAATGAGTGCTGCCGTATTGCGCCTTTCCCGTATGATATTTGCCGGTGCCCTGCTGGCATGTGCCTTGCTTGCAATAACGGGTTACTGGCTTTTTCCACAGTTATTCGGGCCGGGTTTTGATAATATGTATATACCGTTTTTATTGCTGATACCTGGTATTACCGCTATCGCCACCTTATATCCTTTTACTGCGTATTATGCCGGCAAAAACAGGGTGCCTGAAAATATTAAAGGCTCATTACTGGCACTGGTAGTGATAATTTCAGGAGATTTGCTGCTGGTGCCGGCATGGGGCATCAGCGGGGCGGCCCTGGTGAGCAGTGCAGGATATATTGTGTATGAAATGTATATCCTGGGGCAATTTAAAAAAGAGTATGGCATTAAGATAAGTGATTGTTTTATACTCAAAAAAGAAGACTGGCTGCAGTTGAAGACGCTGGTTAAAAACAAAAAACAATGAGTCTTGAACAACGATATACTGATGGTGATTACCTCAGGCAAAACCCCGGATGGTCGCTTGAAGATGCTGAATGGAAAGCGGGGATGATTGCCGCCCTCATCAGGGAAAACAAAGTTGAATTCAGCAGTGTTGCAGAAGTTGGCTGTGGCGCTGGTGGAGTGGTGCATTCCTTGCAACAGCAGTTTGCCGGGGTGTCTTTTTCAGGATATGATATTTCGCCGCAGGCCATTGCACTGGCACAGCAGTTTCAGCAGGAGTGGCTGCAGTTTTACAACGAAGATTTTTTACAGAAAGATACGGATACCCCTGATCTTATCCTGGTGATAGATGTAGTGGAACATGTACCCGGATTTTATGAATTTTTAACAAAACTCAGGGAAAAAGGCAGGCAGTTTATTTTTCATATCCCGCTGGATATGAGTTGCCGTACCCTGCTGAAGCCGCATGTATTGCTGCAGCAGCGTAAGTCAGTAGGGCATCTCCATTATTTCACCAAAGAACAGGTGTGGTGGGCATTGCAGGATTGCGGGTATACCATCAGGCACTGGCAGTATACCAAACCACGCATTGATATTGACAAACCGGACAGTTTCAAAAGAGCAGTTAAAAAAACATTGCGCAATGCATCATTCAGCATGGGTAAAAACAGCAGTGTTAAGCTGTGGGGGGGGTACTCTGTATTAATTTTGGCAGAATAAATAATGAAAGTACTTTGGTTAGCAAGTTGGTATCCGGGTAAAACACATGCCACCAATGGCGACTTTACCGAACGGCAGGCAAGGGCAGTTAGTGAGCTGGTGCCTGTAACGGTACTTTTTATAACAAAGGATGAAAGTCTTGCTGCCGGAAAAACTGTGCTGGATAAAACTGAAGAAGCAAACCTGGTTGTTTACCGTGTTTATTACGGACGGTCATCCAGGTGGGGCTGGATCGAAAAATTGCTGTCGCTGAAGCGTTTTGCCCAATTGCAGCGTAAGTACATAGGGCTGATACTGGCAGAGCAGGGCAGGCCGGATATGGTGCATGTGCAGGTAGCGATGAAGGCCGGGCTTGGGGCACTTTATCTCAAAAAAAAGCAGGGAATACCCTATGTGCTTACTGAACACTGGACGGGTTATTATCCTGAAAGCAGTGACTCGTTTTACAGCCGGGATATCTTGTTCCGCATACTGAATAAAAAGGTACTGAGCGGTGCAGCTGCTTTCTTGCCGGTATCTGCACACCTGGGGCAAACAGTAAACGACCATTGTATAAAAAAACCATTTTTGGTAATACCCAACGTAGTGGACACGGATTTCTTCTTCTGCAAACCGGGCAACCGTCAAAAATTCCGTTTTATTCATCCCTCTTACCTGCATTATCAAAAAAATCCGGAAGGGATACTGGCGGCCTGCAAAATAGCGGCAGATGCTGGTTGTGCATTTGAACTGTTATTGGTAGGCAGGGAGGATGCCCTGCTGCAGGCGGCTGCACTGGAAGCCGGCCTGGGGGATGGTGTTGTTTTCTTTATGCCGGAAAAAACTTACCATGAAGTGGCTGCGCTGATGCAGGATTCATCCGCACTGCTGCTTTTCAGCCGGTTCGAGAATCTGCCCTGCGTGGTGCTGGAAGCCCTTTGCTGCGGGTTACCGGTAATCAGCACCGGTGTGGGCGGTGTGCCGGAAGTGATTGATAGTACAAATGGTATACTGGTAAAGAATGAAGATGTTGAAGGGCTGGCTGCGGCCATGCAGCAAATGGTAAATAATTATACAGCATACAACCGGGTAGCTATTTCTCAAAAAGCTATGCAGCAATTCAGTTATGGCACTGTAGCGGCTGAAATTGTTGCTGTGTATGCAACAGCCTGTAATAAAACATGAAAGCCGCAGCAGAAAGATATTACAGGGTTATTGCTGCAGGTATTATCCTGCTGTACACTGCCGTAAATTTGTATTGCACCACCAGGCTGAGTGTTACCGGTGATGAACTTCCGTATTTTTCCTATGGGGTAAATATCCTTAAGCTGCAGCCGCAGAAAGAACTGAACGATAAGGGAATCCCTGTTTTTAACAGCCAGATGCCGGTTATGGCCATTGCTGCATTGCCAAGGGCTGTTCAGCAGCTTATACAGCCGGCATTGCAAAAAAACAATGAAGAGGTAGTAAAAGACATCCGGAAGGGGCGTATTTTTTCAGTGATCAGTGCTTTGCTGCTGGCAATTTATGTTTTAGTATGGTCTACACAGCTGTACGGGAAAATGGCAGGGCTGTTTTCTTTGTTGCTGTATGTGCTTTGCCCCAATATAATGGCCCATTCGCAAATGCTGGGCACCGATGTGTACAGCTTCCTGCTGCTCACAGCCACGTTATATCATGCCTGGCGATACAACCGAACGGGTACAATGCGGCAGCTGGTTTTAACGGCTGTGCTGTTGGGTGCATGCCAGTTAACCAAGCAATCCCTGCTGTTGCTGTACCCGGTCATACTCATTTTGCTTTTGCTAAGGATATATGGCCAGGCTGTTGGTGCAAAACAAAAAGTCACCCGGTTTTTAAAAGAACTCTCCCTGCTGGTGCTGGTTTCATTATTGCTCATCAATGCAGGATTTTTATTTTATAAAACAGGTAAGCCACTTGGCCAATACCAGTTTGTGTCAGACAGGTATAAGGCAATACAAGCGCAGTTTTCTTTTATGAGCAATCTGCCCTTGCCATTGCCGGAGCCATTTGTAAGTGGGTTTGATTATGTTCAGTACAACAGCCAAACGGGGGCCGGCATAGATGGTGAATCCTCCTATGGATCGGCATATTTTTTGGGCAAAAAAATTGATGGGCAAAGAATTTGGTATTATTACCTGGTTTGTATGTGGTACAAGCTGCCAATACCTTTATTGATTTTCTTTTTTGCCGCAATTGGCCTGTGCATAAAGACTAAGCGTTGGCGCACATTTATGCAGCAAGAGCTATACCTCTTGCTTCCTGCCGTATGTATCCTCAGCGTATTCAGTTTGTTCAACACCATGTACCTGGGTATACGCAGTGTGCTGATGGTACTGCCGCTGCTGTTTATATTTTGCGGCAGCATCATTCCTGCATTAAAAGGAGTTATCAGCAAGCTGGCGGCAGCTTTGCTGCTTTGCTGGCAGGTGATAAGTGTGGCCCTGTACTTTCCGCATTTTTTGCCTTACACCAACGAATTTATTCTGCACAAAAAAAATGCGCATGAGATTTTTGCCGATTCAAATATTTATTTCCAGGAAGGGCTCACGCTGGCAGGTGAGTACCTGAGGCGGCACCCGGAAATACAGTATGAACCTGCTGCCCCTGTAAAAGGTAAGCTGATGGTGAGCATCGAAAGCTATTACGACTGGTGGAATCTTGGTAAACTGCAATGGCTGAGGGATTTGCAGCTTGAGCCGGTGGCCCATTTTGATACCGGGTATTTAATATTTGATGTGCCATAGGTGTATAAATTGCTGCGGTCAGCAGCATTCATCCACCTGTATTTTTCATCCGTTCAATAATGCCTGTAGTTGAAAACCCTTCCAGTATGGGTACTATTTTCACTTCGCCACCATTGGCGATTACCTCTTTGGCGCCAACAATTTGTTCAATGGTATAATCACCGCCTTTTACCAGCACATCCGGCATAATTGCTGTGATGAGATTGTAAGGAGTATCTTCTTCAAAAATGATTACAGCATCCGTCATTACCAAAGCAGCCAGCAGCAATGCCCTTGAGTTTTCATCATTTACCGGTCTGCTTTCACCTTTAAGCCTTTTTACAGAAGCATCGGCATTTACGCCCACAATCAGTATATCGCCGAAAGAAGCCGCTTCGCTTAATGAAGCAATATGTCCCTGGTGTACAATGTCGAATACCCCGTTGGTAAAAACAATCTTTTTGTTTTTGAGCCGCCAGCGTTGCAGTTCTGCCTGCAAAGTATCCATGGTGTAGATTTTATTGAGTATCGTGCTGACCTGTTTCATCTTTCTTTTTATTGATATATGGTAGTAATAAAAGGCAACTGAATCCGGCAATAATAACGATACTGGTGGAGGCACCCCAGATAAGCCACCCGAATGCTTTACCAAGTTCTTCGGCAATATGATAAATGCTGAGCGTTTTCAATACAAACACCGGGAAGACCCCGATGCCGCCCGGTGTAGCAATCATGGCCAGGGTAGCCAGTGTTAAAACAGAAAAAGCAGCTTTAATACTCAGGTGCTCAGTACCTTCCATGGCACTAAAGCCCACATACACCTGCAGCAGGTACATTGCCCAGATAAACACAGTATGTGCCAGGAAAAGTCTCCGTTTTTTTAAATTTTTAATAGTGGCAAAGCCCTGCCCCAGTCCTTTAATGATACCACCTGTCTTCAGAAGAATTTTATTCTGCGGGTATTTTTTTATAAGCAGGCGTATCAGCCAAACAACGGCTGTAAGTATACCTGCAAGCAGCAGCAGCTTTACCCATACCGGCATACCCGGGGCATTGGCTATTTCAGTAAATCTTTCTTTTACAGCACCACCTATTACATCTGCCTGCAGTAATACGGTAATGGCAATAAATGCCAGGTAGCAGATAAAATCAAAAGTACGTTCCACCAGTATGGTACCCACCAGCTTATCTGCCTTCAGTTTTTCATAGCGTGCCAAAAAAGTACATTTTAAGATTTCGCCCAGCCTGGGAACAGCTGCATTGGCAAGGTAGCCAACCATGGTAACTGAAAACAGGTTTTTTAATGCCGGTTTATAGCCCAGGGGCTCCATCAGCAGCTTCCAGCGCATGGCACGGCTGAGATGGCTGAGCAAAGACATGATGGCCACCGGTATCAGCAGCCAGTAATTGGCATGGGTAAAGGCATTGTAAAACTCTTCTTTTTCCGCAGCAGTCATATCCTTAAACTGCCACCAGATAAGAAAGATACCCCCGCCCAGGAAAATAATGTATTGTAATGCCGTCAGTATCCGTTGCTTCATAACAGGTTGTAAGTTACGAAGTAAAGGTAATTATCAGCCATTTGTACAACGGGGTTACAATTGGTTTTTTTCAGAGGGGAATATCACAAAGGGTTTGTGCGTTTTGGCTGCTTCAAAATCCATCAGTGCATAACTCATAATCACCACGGTATCGCCTGCCATTACTTTTCTTGCAGCCGGGCCGTTCATGCAAATAACACCTGAGCCACGTTTACCTTTTATGATATAGGTTTCCAGCCGCTCGCCATTGTTTACATTAACAATCTGTATTTTTTCATGCTCAATCATATTGGCTGCATCCAGCAGGTTCTCGTCAATAGTGCAGCTGCCAACATAATTAAGGTTAGCCTCAGTTACCGTGCAACGGTGGATCTTTGATTTTAAAACTTCTATCATCATAGCCCGGCAAAGGTAGCACTAATTGAGAATCAATTAAAAGTGAAGACTGAAGAATTAAAATTTAAAAATTAAAAATGTGGAATACCACAAATTCCGAAATACCTTCCCAACTTTGAACTTTGAAACTTTGAACTTCCCACAATCACAACAACATATTATCAATCAGCCTTATGTCATTTAAAAAAGCAGCCGCAAGGGCTACCAGCGGGGTATTGTTATCGCTGTACTCAACTATTTTCAGGGTTTCGGCCTCAGCTATTTCGATATAATCCACTTTAAATCCCTCCTCTGTAAGATAATTCCGGGCCCTTTGTTTGAGGTCTCCGAGATAACCGGGTTTCAGCTCATTTTTAATCAGCAGCAGTGATTGTGAAATTTTTGCTGCCTGTTCCTTTTCCGCATCCGTAAGCCGCATATTCCTGCTGCTCATGGCCAGTCCGCTGGGTTCCCGCAGGGTAGGGCATATCACCAGTTCTGTTTTCATTCCCAGTATTTCAATCAGTTTTTTTATCACCATGCATTGCTGGTAATCCTTCTGGCCCAGGTACAGGCAGTCAGGTTGCACAATATCCAGCAGGCGGTGTACCACCTGGCATACCCCCTGGAAATGACCAGGCCGGTAGCTTCCCTCCAGTTCGGCTTCCAGGTAGCCCAGCCCGTACTGCCGGGGTGCAGCAGTACCGTCAGGGTATATTTCAGCTACTGAAGGCAGAAAAAGTACATCGCAACCAGCAGCTTCCAGCAAGTCAATGTCTTTTTCGATGGTCACCGGGTATTTGTCAAAATCAGCAGCATTATTAAACTGGGTGGGGTTTATGAAAATACTGCAAACTGTAAGCTGCCGGCGGCCCTTGCTGGCATTTATAAGCGAAATATGCCCCTGGTGCAGTGCCCCCATGGTAGGGGCAAAGCCAATAGTGTTGCCCGCAGCCTTTTGGGTGGCTGAAAAGCTCATCAGTTCTGCTGCTCTCTTAAATAGTATCATATATGGTTTATTTGGCCTGGAAGCCTGTTAATAGCTGTTTCCTTAATTTTTTGTACCTTTGCACACCTTTCAAAATTCAAACTGCAAATAATACAGCGTAAATGTCAACAAAGAAAAGGATTTTATTTATTGCCAACGAAATGTCGCCCTACCTGGAACTGACAGAGTTTGCCGAAACAGTAAATAAACTGGCCGTAAAAGCAAATGATGCCGGAATGGAAGTGAGGTGTATCATGCCAAGGTTTGGTACAATTAACGAAAGGAGACACCGCCTGCACGAAGTGGTTCGTTTATCCGGCATTAATGTGTCAATAGATGGGGATGATTACCCGCTGGTGATAAAAGTGGCGTCTCTGCCAAGCGCCCGGTTGCAGGTTTACTTCCTTGATAATGAGGATTATTTTAAGCGGAAATTTGTTTTTAGCGACGAAAACGATGTGTGGTTTGATGACAATGACCTTCGTACAGTGCTGTTTTGCAAGGGTGCGCTGGAAACACTGCGTAAATTTGGCTGGCCTCCGGATATCATTCACTGCAGTGGCTGGATGAGCGGATTGATTCCCATGCTGATAAAATCTGCCTACAAAAAAGAGCCTGTTTTTGGTAATTGTAAGATTGTATACACTATTGGTGAAAACACTTTTACCGAAAATGTGGGACCTGATTTGCTGAAATTGGCAGCCATAAACGATAATGTAACCAAAAAAGACCTCGAATTTTATAAAGATGGCGATAATACCGCCATGTTCAGGGGTGGGGCAGCTTTTGCTGATGCAGTAACATTTGGCGCTGAAAATGTGGATAAAAAACTGCTGAATGAATTTACAAAGGCCAAGGGTAAAAAGGTACTTCCCTTTGACCCCGAAAGCGATTTAACAGACTATTTGCAATTATATTCCGACCTTGCCAAGTAGTTTTAACTGCATAACCCATATATTTTAAATTGATTATTGTGTACAGAAGAATTTTACAAATAACTGCTGTTGCCGCAGCATTGACCTGCATGGTGACGGCGTGTAACAAACTGGATACCACCGATATAGGTGGTGGATTGATACCGCCGGTTGACAATGTAAACACATTTGATACCCTTTTGAATGTAGTGGCCACACAGGGTTTTGAAAACGACACTACAAAAGTAAATAATGCAGAGGATTTGCCCCTGGGCTATATTGCAAGCTCCAACGACCCTGTTTTTGGTAAAACTACGGCGAACCTTTTTTTACAGTTGAAGCCTGCTTTTTTCCCTTATTACATCGGTAGTGCCAACGATACACTCAACGGATTTGGCGCCAAACTTGATTCGGTAGTGCTTTGCCTTTCGTACAGGGGATTTTATGGCGACAGCCTCCCCGGCAGTGTAATTAAACTGGATGTAAGAACTATAGACGGGCCGGGAACTGATTTTACAGACACTGCCCTCTACAAATTCAATTACAGGCCCACCGGCATGGGCAGTATTATCGGCTCTGCTGTGCTGGAGGCAAAAACACCACTGCAAAAAGTGGTATTTCCCAATAAAAGAGATTCTGTTGTAAACCAGATAAGGATTAAAATTACCAACCCGGCTTTTATAAATGCTTTGTACAACAGGGATACCTTAGCGGCATCTGCCAACAACTCCTTCCGCAATGATTCTTTGTGGAAGCTTTTCAACAGGGGCTTTGCCGTTACAGTGGATTCTAATTATTCACCTGCGGGTAAACTCCTTTTCTACACCAATCTTACTCAAGCTACCACCCGCCTGGAAATACATTACCAAAAGCGCAACAATGGTAAACTGGATACGGTGATGACCTCATTTCCATTTAACAGGCAGGCCAGCAATACTTCATCACGCAGCGCTTATGCCAATAATATCACCAGAACTTATGCAGGTGCTGAAATAGCTTCTTCCCCTGCGCCAAATGCGGTTTATATACAGGCAGCGCCAGGTACCTTTGCCGAGCTTAATATACCAGATTTAGCTACGCTCAGCAACCGCATTATTCACAGGGCTGAGCTTATCCTGGAGCAGGTTCCGGGCAACTCAATTGTAGATGGCTATATGCGTCCCCCCGGTTATTTGTATATCGACAGGATTGATACAGGCGGCTATTTCAGGCCCATTCCATATGACCTGGCACCCAATATCAATTATGGTGTTTATCCAGGGGTCACTAATTTTGATTTCAACTATTTTGGCGGGTTTAACAGGAGTAAACTGGATGCATTTGGTAATACCATAAGTTATTACAATTTTAATATATCCCGTTATGTGCAGGGCATTGTTACCCGCAAGGATAGCAGCCTTCCGCTAAGGTTATATGCGCCATTTCAATTGGATTATACCAAGCAATTGGGTATTTTTGGCCTGGAACAGTTCCGTAATAGTGTAGCGTTTGGGCGTATTAAGCTGGGAGCAGGTAATAACGCCAATTACAGGCTGAGGTTACGCATAGTATATTCGAAAATATAGGCCGGAAAATTCATGGCGACAATGATGCTGATAAATGGGTGTTTTTATACATATAAACAGCCAGCCCGGCAATACTAACAAAATCAAGTAATATGTTCATAAGTCCTGCTCCAACAGGACTTTTTTCTTTAACCGCACACCCTTATCTTTGCACCCTAAAAAAAATTAAGCATGTCTTATTTATTCACGTCCGAGTCTGTAAGTGAAGGACACCCTGATAAAGTAGCTGACCAGATCAGCGATGCACTGATTGATAATTTCCTGGCTTTTGATGCCAATAGTAAAGTAGCCTGTGAAACACTGGTAACTACCGGGCAGGTGGTACTTGCGGGTGAAGTGAAAAGCAAGGCTTACCTGGATGTGCAGGACATTGCCCGTGATGTTATCCGCCGTATAGGTTATACCAAGAGTGAATATATGTTTGAAGCCAACTCCTGCGGTATCCTTTCTGCCATTCATGAGCAGAGTGGCGATATTAACCAGGGTGTTGACAGGAAGAAGAAAGAAGAGCAGGGCGCAGGCGACCAGGGCATGATGTTTGGCTACGCCACCAACGAAACTGACGATTATATGCCGCTGGCACTTGACCTGGCACATAAATTACTGATTGAACTGGCTGCACTGCGCAGGGAAAACAAGCAGATAAAATACCTGCGTCCCGATGCCAAAAGCCAGGTTACTCTGGAATATGATGACAACAACCGCCCCGTGCGCATTGATGCGATAGTGGTATCTACCCAGCACGATGATTTTGGCCCGGATGAAAAAATGCTGGCGAAAATTAAAAAAGACATTGTTAACATACTGATACCAAGGGTAAAGGCAAAATATCCAAAATACGGTCACCTGTTCAACAATAAAATCAAATACCATATCAACCCCACAGGCAAGTTTGTAATTGGTGGCCCTCATGGTGATACCGGCTTAACCGGCCGCAAAATCATTGTAGATACCTACGGTGGTAAGGGAGCACATGGTGGTGGCGCTTTCAGCGGAAAAGACCCCAGCAAGGTTGATCGCTCTGCTGCTTATGCTACACGCCATATAGCTAAAAACTTAGTTGCTGCCGGCTTGTGCGATGAGGTACTGGTACAGGTAAGTTATGCGATTGGTGTGGCACAGCCTACCAGCATCAACGTGGTTACATATGGTACTGCTAAAGTAGCCCTCACCGATGGACAGATTGCTGAAAAAATCATGAAAATGTCCTGCTTCGATATGCGTCCTTACTTTATTGAGCAGCGCCTTAAACTGCGCAACCCCATGTACAGCGAAACTGCTGCATACGGGCATATGGGCCGCAAAAATGAAGTGGTGGAAAAAACCTTCAAGCATCCCGAAGGAAAATCGGTTAAGATGAAAGTAGAACTGTTTACCTGGGAAAAATTAGATGCCGTGAAGGAAGTGAAGAAGGCATTTGGATTGAAATAAACAATACTACTGGTAAAAAAACATACACAGAAAAGATGGACTTTGTTCCATCTTTTTTTATGCCCCCTCAATCAAACCTGTGGCATTGCCCCACAAGTCAGTTACCACTGCTACTTTTATACCGTCCCCTGCTATAAAAGGGCTCATCAAAATAAGGTGGTATACCGGTGATATGCATGTACCATTGTTTTGCCTTTTCAAGGTCGCCCACATGATACACAACAGTCCTTAATTTTTTAAACTTGTGATTTTGTATTGAAGTTGATATGGCTTTTTTTACGAATTGCTTTTTCACGAATTATGCTGACTACACGGATTACACGGATTGCTTTAACACGAATTATAATAATAACATCAATAAATCAGCAAATCATGAAATCATCACAACTTGTACCGCCTCTGCGGTATCAGCACATCATCTAATCAGCAAATCAGCACATCAGCACATCATCAAATCATTCCAAATCCCTGCTCTTACTGTACCTCCGCCATTTTTCAATCACACCTGTAATGTCTGCAGGCATATCACTTACAAAGAGCATTTCCTCACGGGTGCGTGGGTGTGTAAAGCCCAGCTCTTTAGCATGGAGCGCCTGCCTGGGGCAAAGAGCAAAGCAATTGTCAACAAACTGGCGGTATTTGGTGAATACGGTACCTTTCACAATCCTGTCGCCGCCATAAAAATCATCATTAAACAGCGGATGACCAATATGCTGCATGTGTACCCTTATCTGGTGGGTACGCCCTGTTTCAAGCCTGCACTCAACAAGTGTTACATAATTGAAGCGCTCCAGCACTTTGTAGTGCGTAATTGCCTCTTTACCTGATTCACCATCCGGATAAGTGGTAAACAGTTTTCTGAACCGCTTGTGCCTGCCCACATGACCGGTAATGGTACCTTCTTCTTCCTCAAAGTCGCCCCATACCAGGGCAATATAGCGGCGGTGTACGGTATGTTTAAAAAACTGCTTGGCAAGGTCGTTCATCGCCTTCAGATTTTTAGCCAGTACCAGCAGGCCGCTGGTATTTTTATCAATGCGGTGTACCATACCCGAGCGGCTGAGGTTTTCGTCATCAATATTTGGATTTTGCTGCAGCAGGTGATAAGCCACCGCATTTACCAAAGTGCCATTGGGGTTGCCGCTTCCGGGGTGAACCACCATGCCCGCAGGTTTGTTTACTATCAGTATATCTTCATCTTCGTATACAATATTCAGGGGTATATCTTCCGGGATGATGTCTGATGATTCAGGATTGCGGTTATCGTATACCACCACTTTATCCCCTGGCTTTATCCTGTAGTTGGCCTTCACTGCCTTATCATTCACCAGCACCATATCCGTTTCAATGGCCTGCTGTATTTTATTACGGGTTGCGCCCTCAATACGGTTCATGATAAATTTATCAAGGCGCATAGGTTCCTGTCCCTTGTCAATGATAATCACAAGCTTTTCGTACAATTCCTCGGTTTCCTGCAGTTCTTCTTCTTCCTGCTCGTTCAGATGGTGCATAAATGATACTATAAAATTACCTTTGCAAAATAACACATCAATTTGGATAAGCAGAAAGTAAAATTTACAGATTACGGTAAAATTGAATATAAGGAAGCCTGGGACCAGCAGGAAAGCCTGTTGCAGGCAAATGTACAGGCCAAGGCTGTAAAGGAGCCCACCCGGCATCACCTGCTTTTTTGTGAGCATCCTGCCGTGTACACACTGGGCAAAAGCGGCAGCGAAAGCAATGTGCTTATCAGTGATGTCGAAATGAAGGAGCAGCAAATACAGTTTTTCCATACCAACAGGGGAGGAGATATCACTTTTCATGGCCCGCAGCAGATAGTGGGTTACCCCATACTGGACCTGGAACAGTTTTATACCGATATTGGCCGCTATTTAAGGGAGCTGGAAGAGGTGATCATTGACACACTTGGAGTTTTTGGGATAACAGCGGAGCGCAGCAAAGGCGAAACCGGTGTATGGATAGAGCCCGGCATCCCCGGCCGGGAAAGAAAAATTTGTGCCATGGGGGTGCGTTGCAGCCGCTGGATAACCATGCACGGCTTTGCTTTAAATGTAAATACCGACCTCAGTTATTTTAACAATATCATCCCCTGCGGTATCCAGAACAAACAGGTAACTTCTATGGAAAAGGAATTGGGCGCAAAACTGGATTATGAAACTGTGAAAAACCAGCTGAAGCTGAGTTTTGAAAAAGTGTTTGATTGTGTGCTGGAGTAGGCATGCAAGTTCAAGGGTTCTACGTTGATAAGTTCAGGTTACCACCATTTGTTAATTAAAATCCAGTATTAAAATGCAGATGGCCGTAGCTCCGGAGCACTTCAATCTTATCTGGTAATGCTCATTCCCAATGCGCTCTATTTCCCTTTTTTTCCCTGCTCGCCGGGTAAAGCAGCTTTGCCATCTTTGGGCACAAAGAATTTATGCTTTTCTATGAGGATTCCATTTTCATACAATTCAAAGAAGAACCAGCCTGCATGCATAAAGTTAACCTTTTCCAGTACCAGGTAGGGTTCCGGTATTTTGGTTACTTCAAATACAAAATTGTCATCCTCATCAAAAAATTTTACCAGGTATTTTTTCTGTGGTGCTTCTGGCAGGTTTAAAACCACATTGTTATCCTTTCCGGTGTAAACCCTTTTACTGGGAACATAGCCGGTGGGTTTGGGTGGTTCGGTTATCACAACAGTATCTTTAACCACACTGATGATGCGGCTGGTATCTTTTACCGGTCTGTAAGAGCGGGTATACACATAACTTCCCCCTTCAAAAGCTACAAACACCCGGTAATACATTTTATTATAGGGTGGTTTCACATCGGCAAAGCCATTTTCTTTATTCTGCGGATTTAAAACGGTTCCGATAGTGGTGTAGTTTTTCAGGCTGTCGAAGGATCGTTGTATACTGATATTGGTGATATTGGTACTGTACCCGTTTTTCCAGCTGATGATGACCCGGCCGCTGAGATTCTTCACTTTTATTACAGGTAGTGTATCCTGTGCCATGGTTCGGGCAGATATAGCAATGGACAGATAAATGCAGACAATTAAAAACTTATGCATAATGCCTTAACGCAGGATATATGATTACTAATATGAGCCGCAAAGATAAAGGGTTGTTAAATGTTTCAAAATGTTAAAGTTTCCACAGGCAGGGATAAGTTACCCTGTAAGCCACCGGTATGCACACAAATAACCCTGCTCCCGGGTGTAAAAAAGCCTTTTCTTGCCAGGTCAAAAACGCCATACAGCATTTTGGCTGTATATACAAAATCAGTGGGCACCTGTTGCTGCTGCCATACCTGGTTCATAAAACTGAAAACAGCAGGGTCTTTTTTAGCATAGCCGGCAAAGCAGTAATCATACACCGGCAAAAAAGCGGCCTTGTTATAGTTTCCTCCAAGCAGGTATTCAAGCCGCTTGTCAATATCTGTCATGCCTTTAAGAGCACAAAAGCCCATTACCAGCTGGTTTTCACCGGCAGCACTGATCAATCCGGCAACAGTAGTTGCAGTGCCAAGAGAACAGGCAATATGCGAGTAACTGCTTTGCTGCACCTGGTTCATAATCAGAGCAGCACCCTTTACTCCCATTGGGTGATAACCGCCTTCCGGTACCAAAAGGTGGGGGCCATACTGTTCTGTAAGTCCCTGCTGAAACACAGTAGTTTCTTTTTGATTGTACATTGACCGCCCTGCATATTGTAAATGCATGCCCAATTCCCGGCATTGCTGCAATGTACGGGAGAGCGTATCGGGTACTTCGCTTCTTACAATACCAGTACAGCGCAAGCCCAGTTCCCGGCAGGCAAAAGCTGTGGCTACCAGGTGGTTGGACCAACCACCACCAAAAGTGATGATATGCTTATGGCTGCTTTCAAGAGCCGACTTTAAAAAATAATAGAGCTTAAACAGTTTATTGCCCGACACAACCGGATGCAGCTTATCCAGCCTGAGTATATCAACCGAAATGCCCTTTTGAGCAAAAAGATCATCCTCCAGCCTTTCGATGGTAATATTTCCTGTTAATGAAAACAATCGTATTTTGCTTTTATGTTTGTCTTATTTTCGCACCGCAGCTAAAGTACTGCTAAAAATAATCAGAAACAGAAATATCAGGTAATGAAACCAACACTTTTAATATTAGCAGCCGGTATGGCCAGCAGGTACGGCAGCATGAAGCAAACCGAAGGTTTTGGTCCCGGTGGCGAAACCATTATGGAGTATTCCATTTATGATGCCATCCGTGCAGGTTTTGGCAAAGTGGTATTCATCATCCGCAGAGAATTTGCCGAAAACTTCAAAGCCAGTTTCGGGAATAAGCTCAGTGGTAAAATTGAAGTGGACTATGTGTTCCAGGAAAGTGACATGTTTACCGAAGGTTTGGATGTGCCTGCTGACCGGACAAAACCATGGGGTACCGGGCATGCTGTATTGTGTGCCAAAGATGCTGTGTTGGAACCCTTTGCAGTAATTAATGCAGATGATTTTTACGGCAGGGATGCTTTTATGAAAGCTGCTGATTTTCTGGTAAATGGATGTACTGCAGAAAAATATGCCATTATAGGCTATGAGCTGGCTAAAACGCTCAGCGACCATGGTACTGTTAGCCGCGGCGTATGCCAGGTGGATGCAGCCGGCAACCTCACACAAATAAATGAGCGCACTAAAATATACCGGGAAGGCGAAACCATTGTGTATATGGAAGGGGAGGAGAAGTATACAGTGCCGTTTAACTCAAGCGTTTCCATGAATTTCTGGTGTTTTCACCCGGCAGTTTTTGCTGCCACTGAGCCACTTTTCCGGCAGTTTGCCCTGGAAAATCTTGACAATATAAAATCAGAATTTTTTATACCGTTGGTCGCAGAAGATTTTATAGCCAGTAAGGGTGGCACCATCAAGGTAATACCCACCAGTTCACAATGGTTTGGTGTTACGTATAAAGAAGATGCACCCGGCGTAAAAGCCTCGGTGGATGCCCTGGTGGCTTCAGGTGAGTATCCTGCTTTGCTGTGGGGTTAAAGGTCACAGGTATCTCACTTCGGGGTTTGTGTGCAGGCTGAGATAAAAACCCGTACAATGATCAAGATATTTTATTCAGTAGTATTATTATTGCTTGCAAATACTGCATGTGCACAAAATGTAATTTGTGAGTGCTGTACATACTCTTCACTGGAGTATGAAGAAGATTTTGAGCGTATCTTCAATCCGCTTGTAATAAAAAGTAACGGAATTAAGGAACTCACCGTTTACACAACTTCAAAGCAAACAACCGGTAAACCAGGTGATACAGCCTTTAATATTGTAGACAGGGAGTATAGAGAAATGATCTTGACTTTTGATACAGCCGGGCATGTGGCAGCTAAAATCTTTTTTAACCGGCTTGGGCAATTTCACTCAGTTCATGACTTCACCAGGGACCATAACAACAGGATTTTAACCAAAACTTATCATTATCTGGACAGTACGGGAAAAAAAGGAGAAGATTTCTTCGTTAAGAAGTGGATGTATAAGTATTTAAACGGGAAACTGCGGCAAATAAAACAACTCAATGATAAGCTAACGGAACAGCCTGATAATAAGAGTACTTACGAAATGTTTGAGTACGATTCAAAAGGGCGTACAATCAAAGAAACAACACAAAGATATTACAGTGGATCGGCCCCCTCCATCTCTTATACTGCTGTTAAATACAATGACAACACACATACCTCATCAGCAATTACCAAAAGTAAAAATAAGATTGTATTTGCATCTGAAATTCAATATAACTCAGACAATAAGCCTTTGCACGTAAAATTTTTTAACGGCATAAGCAAAAAGCGGAGGGTGAGCGCATATTTGTGTACAACGAAAAGGGTCAGTTATTAAAGTTCATAAGTAAAGGAATGGGGTCAGAATGCCCGGAGGATGGCAACCTTACTGATGAGTACACTTATTCTGCCTTAAATCTTATCAGCAATATCCGGCACCAGTATAAAAATTTTATTTGCGATTTAAGATTTGTTTACCGTTGAATACAGATTTTCAACCAAGTTCAAAATCTGGGTTCAATCTCTGGTGCGGCATGTTTATCATGTTGCAAAAAAAAGCGGCAGTTCAATAACCGCCGCTCTGTCAATATTGTGTGCATGGATTAGTTGCCCACCACCATAAATATGTAATCTTCCAGTTTTTTAATCTGTTTTACCCTGTCGAGGCCCCTGAGGCTGTTACCTGCAGGCATTTTCATGTCCTGGTATTCCTTATCAGTTTTTTTCAGATCCTCAATCATGCGGAGTATGTTTTTTGATTTGGCGGCATAAGTAACCCCGTCAGCATTGATATTTCTGCCGGTGATTACACCAATGATTTCGCCATTGCTGTTGATAACCGGGCCGCCACTGTTACCGGGGTTAGCCGGTATGGTAAGCTGGTAGGCACTGGAATCGCCTTCCTGGCCTGATTTGGCACTTAAGTAACCTGCGCCGTACACAATTTCCCTGCGGGGAAACCCAAGTGTAAAGATCTGCTCACCCAGGTCGCTGTTGGATTTTTTAATACTGTATGGCAGGTTACCGGATACCACAAAGCTGGTATCAACAATCTTAAGTATTGCAAGGTCTGCCTGTAAATCAGTGGAAACTGCCACTGCTTTATAATATTCCCCCTTCTTATTTTCTACATAGATATTATTTTTCATGGGGGTAATAACGTGGGCGTTGGTAACGATATAGCCATTTCCGTCCACCAGGAACCCCGTAGCCATGAAATTAACCTTGGGTTGTGGCCTGGCAGGAGCTGATCCGTTTTGCCTTTTTATTTGCGCTACTTCACTTTTGGTTTCCTTAAGATCATTCACAAGGCGCTTGTAGCTCTCATTATCCTTCTTTTGGTTGTAAAAAACCATCATACCGGCAGATCCAATAGAAATAAGCCCTGCAATGGATGCTGCAACTGCTGCTGTACGTTTGTAACGCTTCCAGAGGTATACCAGCCTGGCCTTACCTTTCAATGGGGCCCTTGTAAGCATGCCCTCTTCTGTAAGTTTGGTTTCTACCTCGTATAAAGAGTGCTTAAAAGCCCTTGTTTTGCCATGGTTATCCAGTTCATTCAGGAAAAAACTGTGTTCTACCGCCAGCTGGTCAATATCCGGGTTATTTTTGCGCATTTCCTCAAAAAAATTGAGTTCCTGGGCAGACATTTCTCCCTTCATGTACCGTTCAATGGCGTCCAGCAGTAAAATGTCATCCATATTATTGTCCATTTTTATATTGTGCAAAGAATAATTTTTTCAAGCGCATCAGGCACTTGTATTTTTGTGTTTTAGCATTGTCAGCATTGGTATACCCAAAATCGGCCGCTATTTCCTGCATCTGCTTTTTCTGGAGGTAGTAAGCTTCCAAAAGGCTTTTACAGGGTTCTCCCACCTTACCCAATGCGGTTTCCATCAGGGTAAACTCGGCATCCTTTTTCTCATGCAGCTCAATTTCTTCTTCCACCGGTACCGTTTCCTCCAGGTTTTCCACCCTTCCGCTGTATTTTTGCAGTTGCTGCAGCCTTTTCAGCCATAACCGCTTGCAAATGGAGTATATATAGGTGCGCAACTGGCAATTGAGCTCAAAACTGCCAGAACCGGCTTTTTCGTACAGCACAATCATCGCCTCCTGGAATATATCCCTTGCATCATCAATTGTGCCATTATTATTCAGTACAAAGGATTGTATCATACTGTAATTAGTACGATATATCGCTTCTATGGCCTCCCTGTCGTTCAGTGCCAGTCCTTCCAGTAATAATTTTTCCTGTTCTGCTATACTCACTAAGCTGATATTAATACGTATTTTGATGAATTGTAACCCAAATGAACCAAAAAGAACGCAAAAATAAATTTTTTTAAAAGTTGGGTTACCTTTTTTTATGTTTGGTATTAATGTGTAATATAAATTCTAAAAATTGCAAAAAATGAAAAAAGTATTTTTGGCTTTCGCAGTAGTAGCTGCTTTCGCTGCTTGTAACGACAACAACGGTTCTGAAACAACTACAAAAACTGATTCTCCTGTAGTAATCAAAACTGATTCTCCTGTAGTAATCAAAGTTGATTCTCCTGCTACAGCTGCTCCTAAAACAGAAGTGAAGAAAGATTCTCCTGCTGTAAAGAAGTAATTAATTTACCGGTTTAGATTGCTTGTTGAACAAAAAACCGGTACCATATAAGAGTTTTCATATGGCAAGCAATCGTTGACGCCCCCTGTATTCTTACGGGGGGCATTTTTTTTGATACAGTTAAATTAACCCGTATCCTGTTTTACCGGGGGAGATGCCACCACAGCGGCCTTGCAGTACCGGTTCTGCTATTCCAGCCAGTAATAATCCGGAAAGTATTGGGTGCCTTTCGAATTGTAGCTGGTAGGTGAGGAACTGCCTTTGCCGGCAGGCAGGCATCCACCAGGGCAGTGAGCCGTGGGCGGTATCCCCACCGCCCACAATCAGAAAATAAAGCGACAATTTGAAATGCACCCTATTTTTTTCAGCAATTCAGTGAGTAAATAAAAGCCAGTCTCAGCAAGAGCTTGCCCAATGCGTTTAAAAATATTTTTCGGGCTAAAAAAGGTCTTTGAGGCTTGCAGGAATAAAAAAAGCCCTCCCGGGCTGCAAGTACTTTAAAAA
>JANMIG010000054.1:0-147392 GCA_031375675.1 Chitinophagales bacterium | reverse complement strand
CCATTTCAAACGCTGCTTTTCGCTGAACATTGGTTTTTTATTACTGTTCCTCCCGATACCAATCACCAATTTATCGAATAAAGGCAGGGCCCTGTCAATAATATCTGTATGACCCAGTGTCAATGGATCGAATGTGCCTGGGAATAAACATATGCGTTTCATGCAGATGATTTGATGATTTGAAGATTTGAAAATGAGATCATCCCAATTCCAAATTACTAATACCTAATTACTTTGTTTTCCGGCAAGAAGATACAATACAGCCATTCTCACTGCCACACCATTTTCAACCTGTTGCAGGATGATTGATTGATGACTGTCTGCCACATCACTGTCAATCTCCACTCCCCTGTTAATAGGCCCCGGATGCATAATTACAATTTCTTTTCCAAGGCTGTCCAATATTTTTCTGCTTACCCCATAAGCCAGGTTATACTCTCTCAGTGATGAAAATAGCACCTGGTTCTGCCGCTCCAGCTGTATGCGCAGCACATTGGCCACATCGCACCATTGCAGGGCTTTCTGCAGGTTGTATTCCACTTTTACGCCGAGTGCTTCCTCAATATATTTCGGTATCAGCGTTGGCGGACCAGCCACCATTACTTCGGCGCCCATCTTTTTTAAAAGGTAGATATTGCTGAGTGCCACCCTTGAGTGCATGATATCGCCCACCAGTACGATTTTTTTTCCTTCCAGCCCGCCTGTTTTCTCCTGTATGGAAAAAGCATCCAGCAGTGCCTGTGTAGGATGCTCGTTAATACCGTCACCAGCATTAACAATGGCTGCGGGTATATGTTTGGCCAAAAAATGCGGTGCTCCGCTGGCACTATGGCGCATTACCACCATATCCACCTTCATACTCAGGATATTATTCACCGTATCCAGCAGGGTTTCGCCTTTGGACACAGAGGAGGAACTGGTTGTAAAATTAATCGTATCGGCGCTGAGCCTTTTTTCTGCCAGCTCAAAGGAGATGCGTGTACGGGTGGAATTTTCGTAAAAAAGATTAACGATGGTAACATCACGCAGTGAGGGTACCTTCTTTACCTGGCGCTGCAATACCTCTTTAAACTGTGCTGCCGTACTTAAAATAGTGGAAATATCACTGCCGCTGAGGTCTTTAATGCCGAGTAAATGTTTAGTGGAGAGTTGCATTAAAGGGCGAAGCTAAAGGAAAATGTGCAAAAATACAAATATGCCAATGTGCAGATGTCGAAAGCCGGGCGGAGTTGACAGTTGACAGCGTACAGTTGACAGGCGTTGGCAGTAAATTATTGGTCGTTGGCTGGAGTGAGAAACAAGTAACACATGGTAGTTTTTAACTCGTTAAAGCTTTCGAAACCCGGGACTTGTAACAATCGGAAAAAATCAGCACGACTTGTACCGCCTTTGCGGTATCAGCTAATCAATATAAAACCACCTCTTCCCTGTCCCACTCCACTTTTACTTTTTGGGAGATAATGGTATCTATGGCTTTGCCAAAATAATCCGGCTGAATGGGCAGCTCCCGGTTAAAATGCCTGTCAACCAGCACACAAAGTTCCACTTTACGGGGGCGGCCAAAATCCTGCAGGGCGTCCAGGGCTGCACGGATTGTACGGCCGGTGTACAGCACATCATCAATCAGTATCACTTTTTTATCCTCAATGCTGAAGTCAATTTCCGTCTGGTTGGCAATATGCAGTTCGTCCCGTACATCATCCCTGTAAAAAGTAATGTCCAGTTTGCCATACCTGAGCTGCTGACCGGGGCAAAGCAACTGCACCTGCTCCATCATTTTATCACTCACTTTAATACCACGGGACTGCAGACCAATAAATACCACTTCTTCCAGCGAAGCCTGGTTTTCCAGTAACTGGTGTGCCAGCCTTCGTATGGTGAGATGGAGTTGCTGCTTATTTAAGATTGTTTTCAATAATTACAATTTGGTAAGCGAATTTATTGTTTATTGGGCAAATGAAAGCATATTGACTAGATTAAACCATAGCAAAATAAAAAAGGCGGGACTTATACCCGCCTTTGTATTAAATATGATCTGCTGACAGTTTTATTTTTCCTGCATAAACGGATACCGGTAATCCGTAGGCGGGTTAAAGGTTTCCTTGATGGTCCTGGCACTGAGCCAGCGGTATAAATTCAGCAGTGAGCCCGCCTTATCGTTGGTACCACTTGCTCTTGCACCGCCAAAAGGCTGTTGACCTACCACAGCACCTGTAGGCTTATCATTGATGTAAAAATTACCTGCACTGTTGCGCAGGCTGCTGGTAGCCAGTTCCACTGCATAACGGTCCTGCGCTATTACAGCTCCCGTTAAGGCATAAGAAGAAGTGGTGTCCACCAGTTTCAGCGTTTCGTCAAACTTATCAGCATCGTATACATAAATGGTCAGCACGGGGCCAAACAGTTCTTCGCACATGGTTACATAATGCGGGTCGGTGGTTTCTATTACTGTCGGCTCAATAAAATAGCCTGCTTTTTTATCACATTTGCCACCTGCAATTACTTTGGCGGTTGAGCCTTTTTTGCCTGCCGCACTGATATACGATTCCAGCTTATCAAAACTCTTCTCATCAATTACGGCATTGATGAAATTGGTAAAATCTTCTACCGTACCCATTTTCATGGTCTTTATTTCTGCCACCAGTTTCTTTTTGACTTCAGCCCATATATTGGATGGGATATACGCTCTTGAAGCCGCAGAGCATTTCTGGCCCTGGTATTCAAAAGCACCACGGGCAAGTGCCGTTACCACCACATCGGGATTGGCCGATTTATGTGCAATCACAAAATCCTTACCACCGGTTTCGCCTACAATGCGTGGGTAGCTTTTGTACATACCCATATTTTTACCGATGATTTCCCACATTTTATTGAATACACCTGTGCTGCCGGTAAAATGTACCCCGGCAAAATCAGGGTGGTTGAAGCAAACATTACCAATCGTTGGCCCATCCACATATATCAGGTTAATCACACCATCCGGCAGGCCGGCTTCTTTCATGATGCGCATAAACATCTGTGCGCTGTACACTTGTGTATTGGCGGGCTTCCATACCACCACATTGCCGCACATGGCAGCACTGGCAGGCAGGTTTCCACCGATTGCGGTAAAATTAAAGGGTGTAATAGCCAGTACAAAACCTTCCAGCGGGCGGTACTCCATACGGTTGTACATGCCTGCGCCACTGATGGGCTGCTGGCGGTAGATATCACTTAAAAAATGAACATTAAAACGCAGGAAATCAATCAGCTCACAAGCTGCATCAATCTCGGCCTGGTAAGCATTTTTACTTTGCCCCAGCATGGTAGTGCCGTTGATATAGGGGCGGTATTTTGTTGCCAGTAAATCCGCTGCTTTTAAAAATATATTGGCCCTGTTTTCCCAGCTCATATTGGCCCATTTATCTTTGGCCTTTAATGCTGCTGCAATGGCTTTTTTTACATGGCCTGCATCGCCTGCGCTGAAGTGGCCCAGCAGGTGCTTGCGCTCATGCGGGGGGCGCATTTCCACTTTTTTGTCCGTACGCACTTCTTCGCTGCCAATATACATCGGCACATCGGCTTTTTCAGCTTTCAGTTGCTTCAGTGTTGCCTTTAACCGGGCTTTTTCAGGGCTGCCGGGGGCATAGTTCAATACCGGTTCGTTTACCGGCATGGGATAATAAAAATCACCGTATTGCATACATTATTTTTTGGAAGTGCAAAGGTAGCCCATATAATTGGTATAAAAAATGCCCCATTATAGAGGAAGCACTTCAAGTTTTCGCTTTATAGTTACAGACTACTCCTTTCGGGTTTTCTCTATGTTACTTTTTTTTCCCGGCGCTGCGGCCGGGATTTGCAACTTGTCAAAAAAAGTAACCAAACCTTGCCTGCCGGCCAGGCAGGAAAGGACACCGCCGCCGATTATCCCGACGCTTCGGCCGGGATGTGCCACACCCCGGCGGCGGACTCCCTGATTTAGCTTCAGTAGTATGCACGGCATCCTGCGGGCTGTAAACTCAACTTTGGTAATGCTGCAACAGAGCGGAGCCAGAAGCGAAGTTTACAGCTGTGAAGATTTGAAATACGCCCATCACATCATAAAGGCATTTGTCCGTTGCCGCTCAATTGACTTTGTCGATGGTATAGTTTACCCTGGCATTGTAAATACGCAGGTTGCCGTTGTTTTCCCTGGTAAAAAGGCGGATATAATATGATTTCAAGTTGCTCACCGCTACACTTAGCCCGCTTACACTGATAAAGGTATCACCCGGTGTGGCCGTTGTGCCGGTACCTGGCACTGAAGCAATAGTGCTGTTGGCTGCCCCATTGATTTCTACCAACCCGGCACTTACTTCATAAGTGGCCGAATTGTCCCGTACCCAAAGCGTAAGCCCTGTTATAACGGCACCGGCAGGTAAATAAACCGGCGCATCAATATAAGCATCAACCGTGTTCACCCCTCCCTCAATCCATAAACCATTACTGATGGAAGTGAGGCCAATACCGGCGGTATTAACACCATCTCTTTGGTTAAGCTAAAAGCATTGAAGGGAATATTGAGCGTTTGCGACTTGGGTGCGCCGTACAAATAATCGTTGGCGGCCGGTATGGTAATATCCCCTGCAATGGTAGTGGCTCCGCCGATGGCCGCAGTACCCGCAATGGCGATGCTTCCATTCACATCCAGTTTGGTGGTGGGCGTTGTTTTGCCGATACCCACATTGCCCAGGGTATCAATCACCATCCTGGTATTACCACTGCTGAACGAACTACCATAACTGAATGCCAATGGTGCCGATTCGTTGATGCCCAGCGTCCATTGTCGATTAATGGGCAGGGCGTTGTTTATAAAGGAAAGGGCCGCTTCCCCGGGAACTACAGCCGTATTCTCCACAACGATGCCCTCTGCCCATCCCCCATCAGCTTCATTGTTATTGACTACATGCAGCCGATGGTCTGGTCTGGTGGTACCGATACCCACGTTTACATCGCTGGTGGCACCATTATACCCAGATACGGAGCCCAGCACCATGGCGTTGCTTGTTTCCACTATGGCATAAGCGCCCAATGCGGTGGTATTGGACAGGCTGCTTACCGAGTTAGTAGCACTGTGACCAATAGCTACATTATCGCTGCCGGAGGAGTTAATACGTAATGCATTGTTGCCAATGGCGATATTGTCGTTGCCGGTTGTATTGGGGCGCATGGCCGTATAACCAATGGCCACATTGTATTGCCCAATGGTGTTAAAGTCCATAGCTGCCGTGCCAATGGCCACATTGCTATGACCGGCATTGTTGGAGGAAAGTGTTTGAAATCCCAGGGAAACATTGCCAAAACCGGTAAGGTTGCTGCGCATATTTTCAAAGCCCAGCGACACATTGTTGCTGCCGGTAGTGGTGTTGTACAAGGCATCTTCCCCAATGGCAATATTGCTTTGCCCTGTAGTGTTTTGCCTCAGTGTAAAAGGGCCAATGGCTACATTACTAAGGCCGGTACTGTTGGCAAACAATGCCTCATTGCCTATGGCGGTATTGTTATCGCCACTGGTGTTGGAATACAGTGTGCGGTGGCCAACACCTGTATTATGATCGCCACTAATGTTCAACTTTAAGGCCCTTGTACCCAAAGCGATGTTAAAGCCGCCGGTGCTGGTATTGAGCAAGGTAGAATCGCCGATGGAAATATTGTTGCGGCCGTTGGAGGTAGTAGTGGGCGCTATCCTGGCTCCGGCGCTATCGCCAATGAAGTAATTGCCCAGGCTGGCATCCCAGCGGCCCATCCAGAAATTATTCTGCCTGAAGTTGACAGGTACATTATCGGTATTACCCAAAAAATGTACGGCTGCATTGGTGCCGGTATTGCCCGTAATGCTCCAGCCGGTACCCGATCCGCCACCACCGCCCAGCAGGGCCCAGACGGGTGCGGCGGGTGTGCCCTGGTTGTAATAGAAACCTGCCGGAGCATCAGTTTGATAAACCAATAAGCCGGTAGCGGGGGAAGGTATCAGCACCAGTTGTGCTGCTGTCATCCGGGGTACCAGCAGCCCCTTTGTGGTAGAGCTGAGTTCCAGCAACGCACTGGCATTGGGCGTACCCGTGCCAATACCTACATTTTGCTGTGCAGCAGCCATTGTTGAAAACACCAGCAGCCATGCGGCCAATATCAATCCCTTTTTCATACCAGATAATTTTTTGTTTCACTGTTATTACAGTTGTAAAAATCCAGTATAAAAAGGCATCATTCCTCCACCAAAAGGATGAAAATTTACTTAACAACCAGCTCCCTTATGCGGGCAATGGCACCGGTACGGGAAATAACATCCAGCTTCAGGTAAATATTGCGGATATGTGTTTTTACTGTGCTCACCGCAATAAAAGAAAGATCAGCGATTTGTTTGGTGGTGTGGCCTTCAAATATGCGCTGCAAAATTTCGTACTCCCTTTCACTCATACTGTCCACCAGGCGCTGGTTAATCTTATCAAGAGCAGGCAGTAAAAAAGTATCCTTCATTTTTTTGCCATAGTTCAGCAGGGCCAGGTGCAGCGTGGCAAACAGGTTTTTTTCTGTAAAAGGTTTTACCACGTACCCATAGGGCTCGGTATGCTGTGCCATGGCCAGGGTAACTTTATCGCTGTAGGCCGTAAGATACACAAAGGGGATGCGGTATTTTTCGTTGATGATTTCCGCAAGCCGTATGCCTTCTTCCCCGTGTTTAAGGTTAATGTCCAGCAGGGCCAAATCGGGCGTATTGTTCTGCAGTTCCTCCAATGCCGCTTTTTCGGTGTACACCACAGCAGACACTTTAAAGTCAATATTGTTCAGTGCGCTGGCAATGTCTTCTGCCACCATGGGTTCGTCTTCCACAATCAGGATGTTTATTTCGCTCATACTCTTTTAATTTGGCTGATAAGGTATCGTAATGGATACCGTTGTGCCTTCCTGCACATCAGTTGTTAAATGGCCCTGCAGTTTTTCAGTAAAGGCATTGATCATGCGGTACCCAAAGGAATGTCCTTTTTTACCGGATGCTGTTTCCGTCATCCCAATACCATTGTCGGCCACCCGCAACAAAAAACCACCATTGCTGCCGTGGTACACAAAGGTTACCCGGATGGCACCCTGGTTACAACCGTTAAAAGCATATTTATAGGCATTGGTTACCAGCTCGTTGATGATGAGGCCCACCGGCACCACGGTATCAATATCCAGCTCTGCATCATCCACACTGAGTGATACTGTTATGTTTACACCTTCCCGGGCATAGGTATCATCCAGGTGGCTCATCAACTCAATGATGTAATCTTTTATTTTAATGGAAGTAAGGTTGCTGTTTTCCCTGTATAAAAATTGATGAATCAGCGACATTGACTGCACCCGGTTACGGCCTGCCTGTACCGCTGAGTAAGCTTTTTCATCGCTGATGTAATGCGATTGCAGATTGAGCAAACTGGTTACCACCTGCAAATTGTTTTTTACCCGGTGGTGAATTTCTTTCATCAGGATTTCTTTTTCCTGCAAAGCTGTTTCAATCAGTTTTTTCTGCCTGGCCAGCAAATCATTTTTCTTTTTATTACGCTGGTAGCCAACCCATATTACACTGGCAATGGCCAGAAATACCAGGCTCACAATGATGTACATATTGCGTTGCCGCCTGCTTTGCCGGGCTGTTTCTGCGGTGGTTTTAACCTGTGTGGTAAGGCTGCCAATTTGCTGCTGCTGCTTTTCTTTATCATACACAGCATTCATTTCGTTTATCTGCCGCAGGTTTTCTTCATTCAGCAAACTGTCCTGCAGGGCATGGTAGTTATTGATATTGCGGTAGGCATTGGGGTAGTCTTTTTTAAACTCATAACATTCTGCCGTCAATTTGTAAAAGGCAGTAACCGCCTCCCGGTCGTTGTAGCGCCTTGCATACAGCAGTCCTGCTCTGAGCCAGCTGAGCGCAGCATCTGCCTGTCCCGCCGCCAGCAACATGCTGCCAAGGCTTTGGTGGCAGCTTATAAAGGCCGCCTGTTCTTCGTCTTTGTTTAACCGGGGCAATATGTCCAGCAGTATTTTTTTAGCTTCTGCATCCCTTTTAAGGCCCATCAGGGCATTGGCATAGTTGATATGCCCTTCGTGTACATCCTGCGGTACAAATGCCTGTGCTATTACCTGCCGGGCATAGTGCATAGCACTGTCATATTGCTTCATATACTGGTAACAGGCCCCAATGTTGATGCAGGAGTTGATAATGCCCTGTTTATTGCCCAGCGCCTGTTTAATGTGCAGCGACAGCTGGTTGTACCGCAATGCATTGGCATAATCTTTCCTGGCCCGGTACACCAGGGCAATATTGTTATAAGACTGAGCGATGAATTTTTGTTCGCCATAGCCTTCCCGCAGCTTTAAAGCAGCAAAGTGATTGCGGATGGCGAGCTCATAATTGCCTGCGGCATAAAAGGCATTTGCAATATCAGTCAATATATTGGCCTGCGATGGGTGGAAGTCATTGGCAACGGCAATAGAAAGGGCCTTGTTTAAAAAAAATACGGCACTGTCTGTGTTGCCTTTAATATCGTAAGAAATACCGGTGTTTTTGAGGGCCCTTGCCTGCTGGCGCAGGTTGCCTGCCTGTATGGCTAACTGATGGGCCTGCCCGGCCAGCACAATGGAGGAATCCACATTGTAATCAAACATGTAAAAAGCCAGTTCATTCAGGACATCGCTGCGCACAGAGTCGTGCAGGGGGGTACGCAGCAGTTGCAGCAGTGAGTCTTTTTCGGAAAGCTGCCCATTGGCGGTTGTGCCGCCACATAAAATATACAGCAGCAGTATGGTACATCGTACTTTCAAGCAGGCATCTGTTTATTTTATCAAAAATAAGTGGAATTTATGGTGCCCACCTCGTTCTTTTGGATGATTTATGGGGAAACGGTTTTTGGACCAGGGGAAAACAACAGAATTATTTCAGTACATGCCTATTACCGGTAAAGGACAATAAAAATTGCCAAATAGTATGATCAATCATTTATTATCTCTGATAAATCTATGTTAAATTCATGTTCAATGGCGGTGATGAAGCTGATTGTTTCTCTGCTTTCTTCCAATTCTTTCTTAAAATAATCTGCAATTTCATCTTGTGTTGCATTTTCTGTAATATCGTTCTTAATTCTTCTTATTGCATTATCCCGCTTCTTCTTTATAATTGGATCATTTAAACCTATGTATTCAATAAAATCGTCAGCTTCAATATCAGCGGCATCCAGCTCATAATATATACCTTCTTTATATCCTATCCTATTTTTAAGTTTTACTGCATCTTGAAAGAAAAGGCTGTTGAAAAATAATGCTTCTCTAAAAACTCCACTTCGATCCAACTTCATTTTCCGTAAGTTGGCATATCTTGATACTACATAATAATTATAGTAATCATCTTTATATTTTTGAACAGGGTTAAAATGCTCTACTTCTGGTGATAAAGAGTTTTCAAACAAAACTTCTTCTGTGTATGCACAAAAACCCTTCTGTTCCGCCAATAATAGTTGATGCAGACTGGCATTATTTTTTGTCTGCCCCTTCTTGTAAGTGAGTCCACTTTGTAAAATATCTGAATTGTGTGATTTAGGCAGGAATTTCATTATTCAGCGTAATTGTATAAGCGACCAATTTTATTTATTTGGGTACGAAGTTGTTCTTTCTCAGCGTTATCGCTTGCCCGAATTAATTTTTTCTTTAACTCAATATACTCATTCCACTGTTTCTTACCGGCTTTATTAATAATTTCTGACTGAAAATCATTTACCAAAATATCATTGGGATCATCACCGATAGGAGAAACTCCTTTACTGGCAGACACACTACCATCCTCATTCCAATTCAAAATCACCCGTTCAAAAGGTTCAAACTGCGCTGCAAACAATTCATTATGCGTTGCAAATATCATCTGTGTGTTGTTTTGGCCCCTTTTATCTGTTGTAATTTGCTTGTAAATATCCAATAAGTCGATCACAAAGTCAGGGAACAAGCCATTTTCAGGTTCATCAACTAAAAGTAAGCTTTTATCAATATCCCTTCCAAAGTATAATGAAAAAATATGCCCCAAACGGAAAATGTAGTTTCGTATACCTGTACTTAGATCCCTGTAAGGTATTACCGTGTCTGATTTAACTAATTTTATGTATGCTTTCAAATTATCCTTTAGCTGGTAGGGATTATTAACTCCATCCAAATCAAACTTTAAATGCACTTTACTTAAAATCTTATCCCAAACAATATTTAACCTATCTAAAACTTTTGGGTTGTTTTTATCAAATTCTTCTATTAAAGTACTTTTGGTTTTATTAAGATTCTCAGGCAAATTCTCGTAATTTTCTCTTTCTTCAGCCCGCCTGCGCAAATTATAAACCAAAAGAGTCCAGAAATCTTTAACAGTTGCAGGGGAAACAATGGCAAAAAAAGGTAAGTTGTCAAACAACTTCGTTGCTTCGTCTACTGTAGTTTCAGGTACGTCATTAACTCCTAAATATTTATTTGTAATACTCTCAGTTGAAGAAATTATATGTAATAAAGGTGCCAGTTTTAGTTCTTCGTAAACATCAATTTTCCAATTACGGTTAAAATGGCTTTTTGTATCTGCAAGGTAATCTCTAATATAGTCGCCGTTTTCAAGCGCTTTAAATTTCGATTGCGGAATCACATCTGTTTGAGATTCAACTATATAGTCCTCTACCTGATAATCAGAAATAAAATGTGTTATGTACCTGTTTACTTCTTTATAAACAATTACAATAAGAGGAATTATATCAAATGCCAAACTATTTGCCGATCCTTCTTCTCTAAGTTTATGTATAGAGTAGCTAATTATAGTGAGAATCTTAGATTTTCCTGTCCCATTACTCCCTATAAAGCAAATTTTATCCAAAGGCTCCCCTGTTTCCGGGTGGGTAAAGTCCAATATCACATCCTGGAACTGCTGATAACCCTTGATATAAATTTTACAAATTTTCATTGCGTAATGCGCTATTTACCAGATAAATATACAATAAATCTCCTTCATTAGCCAATCCTTTCCTCCAAACCCTCCGGTTGTTTTTCTTCCTTAGCCGTTAGAAACTTTGACATCACCATTCGGAACTCTGACATCGTCATTCGGAACTTTGGCATCGCCATTCGGAACTTTGGCATCGCCACTCGAAACTTTACCATTGCCATTCGGAACTTTGACATGGTCATTCGGAACTTGAGCATCGCCATTCGGTAATTTGCCATCCTTTAGATACCCCTTACCAGTCAGAAACCATCACTCATAACTCATCACTCATAACCCACCACTCCTAACTCCCTTCCGTCTCCTTCTCATTCATCAGATAAGCTTTGATAAACCCATCCAGTTCCCCATCCATCACCGGCTGCACATTCCCCACTTCATAATCCGTCCGGTGGTCTTTAATCATTTTATACGGGTGAAACACATAACTCCTTATCTGGCTGCCCCACTCTATCTTTTTCTTGTTGGAATTGGCCGCATCCTTCAATGCATTGCGCTTTTGCAGTTCTATTTCGTACAGGCGGCTTTTCAGCATCTGCATGGCCAGTTCCCGGTTGCCCAGCTGGCTCCTGTCCTGCTGGCATACCACCACAATACCGGTGGGGATATGGGTTAACTGTACCTTTGTTTCTACCTTATTAACGTTCTGGCCACCAGCGCCACCACTGCGGGATGTTTCCATCTTTACATCAGCGGGGTTGATATCAATGGTAATGGTATCATCCACCAGGGGATATACGTTGACTGATGCAAAAGAAGTGTGGCGGCGGGCATTGCTGTCGAATGGAGAGATGCGTACTAAGCGGTGTACCCCGCTTTCTGATTTTAAAAAGCCATAGGCAAAGTCGCCCTCAAACTGGTAGGTACAGGTTTTAATACCGGCACCATCGCCATCCTGCCAATCCATTTCGGTTACTTTCCAGCCCTGTTTTTCGCCATACATCCGGTACATACGTGCCAGCATCATGGCCCAGTCCTGGCTTTCGGTACCACCAGCGCCGCTGTTTATCTGCAGCACCGCAGGCAGTTCATCTTCCGGCTCATTCAGGGTGCTTTTAAATTCAGCCTCCTCAATATTGGCAATGGCCTGGTCATACGCCTCCTTTACCTCCTCTTCGGTGGCTTCACCTGCTTTCCAAAACTCGAAAAGCACTGCAAAGTCCTCTACAGAAGCAGCAACTGTATCGTACAGTTTAACCCAGTATTCATTAATTTTGGTTTCTTTCAGAATGCCGGTGGCACGCTGATTATCATCCCAGAAGCCGGGAGCCAGTGAGAGCTGTTTGTCGTTGTCTATTTTAGCGTTGCGGTTCTCAACGTCAAAGAAACCTCCTCAGGACGAGAACACGGTCCCTCATATCTTTAAGATATTCTGTTGTCATAATGCCGCAAAGGTAGGGGGAAAGTTGGTAAGTTCAAAGTTCAGTAGTTCAAAGTTGATTGGTTCAAAGTTTACTAGTTTAAAGTTCAGTGGTTCAAAGTTTAATACATTAGTGCCCCATCAGCACATCAGCATATTTGCACATTTGCACATTTGTATTTACTCCATCGCCGCCCTCTTCATCTCTGCCGCCTTATCATGGCCAAGGTATCGCTCAATCCAGGCATGCACGCCGTAAATAACCGGCGTAAGTACTATCGCAACGATAAACTTATAAATATAATTGCCAGATGCTGTAACCAAAACCTGGTGCAGGCTCCATGGTTCGCCCTGGCCCGTTTGTATGCGCTTGCCAATATAAAAAGCTATAAACAGCACCACAAAACTGTCAATCAGCTGGGAGATAAGTGTGGAGCCGGTGGCCCTCAGCCAGATCCTTTTTTCGCCGGTTATTTTCTTAATGCGGTGAAATACTACTACATCCAGTACCTGCCCTATCAAAAAGGCAATAACAGACCCGATAATGATCCAGAGCCCCTGGCCAAATATGCCACGAAAAGCATCATCAGGCTTTGTTATTCCGTTTCCAATATCGAAATATTCTGACGGGCTGAGGCCGATAGCCCCGTTAAACATCAAAAAAGCATAGCTGATGAGCCCCACAGTAAGGTATGAAAGGAACTTAATACCCTTGGGGCCATAGTATTCATTGATGATATCCGTCATAATAAATACCACCGGCCACAGCAGCACACCAGCCGTAAGGTGAAAACTGAACGGGCTGCCAAAGAGGTTGATATTTGCACGGGACACTCCCACAGTATCTTCCAGCGAAAATATTTTAACCCCGATGACTTCTGCAATGAGCGCATTGGCAATAAAAAATCCCCCGAGCAGTATGAACAGCCTGGTGGCCTTGTCTTTTATAATATTGTGTATCATTACTTTGAAATAAAGAAGTACCAGATCTGCAGCAGCAATACAGCCCCATTAAATACCAGCAACCAGTGGGGTATATTCAGCTTTTTGCGCAGCAGTAAAAATACCAAAACAAGCAATACAAAGATAAAGTTCAGTATCCAGCCAAACTCTGCCAGTATCACTACTGTACCCTTTACAAAATTAAGCGGCTGCGGAAATTTGGTATCATTGATGTACAGCTTGAAAAAAACCATACAGGCAGACACCAGGAAGCAAACATTGCAAATGAAAACAAATTTGGAAAAGAAACGCATTGGTAAATGTACTTATTATAAAAATTATGCCGTCCGCCTAATCATTCTTTCCTGTAAGCATCGGTACAAAGGAAAAATTATCAAATGCTTCCTCACTGCAGGTACCATCCGCATTTTTGGTAAGCCTGAGCATCCGCTGGTGATCATCCTCATTTAAAGGCACTACCATTTTACCTCCTGTTTTCAATTGCGCTACAAGCTTTGGCGGAATAAACGGCGCAGCTGCAGTGATAATGATCTTATCAAATGGGCCGTAAGTGGGCAGGCCCTCATAACCATCACCATAAAAGAATTTAATATTGGGATACTTTGGTTTGAGTACAAACTGCCTTGACTGCTCATACAGTTTTTTTTGCCGTTCAATGGTAAAAACAGCAGCACCCATTTCGGCCAGTACCGATGCCTGGTAAATACTGCCTGTGCCAATCTCCAGTATTTTCTCAAAAGGTTTTACCTGCAGCAGCTGGGTTTGATAGGCCACCGTATATGGCTGCGAAATGGTTTGCCCTTCCTGTATGGGGAAAGCCCTGTCTTCGTAAGCAATCTCATCAAAAGCGCTGTCTAAAAAATAATGCCGGGGTATATTATTGATGGCCTGCAGCACATTCTCGTCCCCTATGCCTTTCTGGCGCAGCAATTCAACTAATTTTTTCCGCAGCCCTTTGTGGCGGTATGTATCTTCAAATTTTCTCATTGCAGTTTATCCTGTGCGAAATACCGCAATTTACAGCAATAAACCAAAAGCAATCAATCCTGCAAATAAACGGTCGTATTCCCAATTGGCGCATACCTTTATTTGCGGGCAGCAGGTGTTTTTACCTGCAACAGAATAACGTATAAATGCGGGCACATTATTCACCAATTTTACGGTACTTAGCGTATTCTCAATTTAAATCATTAAACCAATATTTTAATTATGAGCAACACTATTGTAAAAGCCCTTATTTATCCCGCCGTAGGCATTGCCCGTGTAGGAAATGCACCAGCAGCAACCGATGAAGATTATTTCATTGGCCCGGAAGTAAGCGGCCAGGTACCCAACCCACCGGGAGGATTCAAAGACAAACAGGGCCGGGTAAAAAAACAGGCCGCCCGTTTCCGTATTTATGGCCTTGATGCTGATGGGAATGTGGTACAGGAAATTACTGCCGCCGATGCCAAAATAAACTGGCGGGTACATATCGCCAACCGCAAGGCAGGCTGGTATATGTTCAACAATGCACTGGATCTGCAGGACATGGCCATACCGTCCTCCTTTCGCAATGCAGATATTACCGACCGCAGCAAACTGATTATTGACCCCGGCAGTATTGCTATTGAAGGTACCAATACATCCGGACCGGCTTATCATTTCGACAAAGGCAGTTTCATGGACATCCCCGTACCACTGGGTGAATTACGAACAGATGAAGCCGGCAGGCTGATTGTACTGGGTGGCGATGGTAACTCTGCTTCGTACACCAATGCACAGGCCGTGACTTTTGCTAACAACGATACCTGGCATGATGATATTTCGGACGGGCCGGTAAGGGCCACCGTAACACTGGGCGATGGCACAGTGCTGGAAGCTGAGCCCGCCATGGTAGCCGTAACACCACCCAATTTTGGACAGGGATTGTACGGCGCAGTAAGTATGTACGATGTGGTATACAATATGACGGCTGAACTGGGATGGATAAAAAAACCTGAACAGCCGGATTTCTGGGAGCATATTTACCCGGTACTCAGCCGTATGACGCAAACGCAATGGGTTAACCAGGGCTTCTTTATGGTATTCGGACAAAATTCTCCCTCAGATTTTACAAAGGAAGATTTGGTAAAGCAACTCAGCAGCAACAGCCCGGCTGACGAACCTTTGCGCCGCAGGGTGTTCAACTGGTTCCGTAACCCTGCCAGTGAAGCCTATACGCCTGAAAAACTTACTTCTTTTTATGGTGACGGATTTGGAGAGTATGAAAACATTGCCATCGTTAATCTTTCAGTAACTAATATACAGTACGAATGGCTGGCCAGCTGGGCTGATGGAAAATTCACCACCAACCAGCCGCCTGTTTATAAAACGCTGGAAGAAGTACCGTTACAGGAACAACCGCATATGCTTACCAAAACCAACCTGGATGATTGCCTGGGCGGGCCATTCCATCCCGGCATTGAGCTTACCTGGCCCATGCGGGTACCGCTGATGTGGAAGGAAGCTTTTCGCCTGAACATTATGGCGGAAGATGCCACACCGCAGGATGACTGGGGCCCTTTACTCAGCACAAAAATTGTATTGCAACCCGGCGGCGCACTGGCGGCCAGTGGCCCCGGCACACTTACCCGCTGGCTGGGCGTGCCCTGGCAAACGGATGAAGCCAGTTGCCTCTCTGGCTATGACCCTTCCACTTACCTCCCCCTGCCCTCTTTCTGGGCCGCAAGGGTACCCAACCAGGTGCTGAGCATGGATAGCTTTAAAAGGCTGAGCAATGAGCAGGTACCTGTGGGCCAGCGCCTGAAGCATTTTGATTACAGGCAGGACTGGTTAAGGGATTTTGGCACTGCGTATGTAAAAAAGATCAATGCCATGGTACAAAAATGGCATTACCTCGGCATTGTAGTACAGCATAATGCCGAACCGGGGAATGCGGTGGGTTTGTTGCCAGCGGAATATTGGGTGGAAACCGGCAGGCAGGATTTTGAAACAACAGACCCCACTTTTGAACAGGTGGTATATGCTGAAAACATCAACAACGAAGCCATGCCGCAGCAGCAGGTACGCCTGAGATCAACAGCAGGCAGTGAAGGTCCAAAACGTGAGCGCAAAACGGTATCACGTGGTGAACGTTAATACAAAAAAAATTACAGACAATGTTTGCATTATTGGTGGCGGCCCGGCAGGGGTCGCCACTGCTTTAATGCTGCAGCAGCGTGGCATACAAAGCACCATTATTGAAGCTGCTGCAGGTATACCGCAAAAAGCAGGCGAGACATTACCTGCTACTGCTTTGCCCGTATTACAGGCTTTGGGTGCAGCCGGTGTTTTAAACAATGCAGCCCACCTGCCCTGCTATGGCAACAGCTACCTGTGGGGCAGTAATAGGGTGCAGGAAAAACATTTCCTTTTTCAAACTGCCGGCAATGGCTGGCACCTGAACAGGCAGCAGTTTGAGGCCAGCCTGCTTGACCTGGCCATGCAAAAAGGCATCAGCTTCCTCCCTGGCACCAAACTGGTACAGGCCGAATTTGATGAAAGCAGCAAAAGCTGGAGATTGCTGATAAAAAAAAGCGATAGCCCGGCAACCACAGTCAACTGCAGCTTTGTGGCAGATGCCAGTGGCCGCAACAGTAAATTTGCCCGCTGCCTGGGCATTGAGAGAAAACAGTTCGATACACTTACCGGCATTATTGCTCATGTTCAATTGAATGATGACTGTCCATTATCACAGCTCACCCATATTGAAGCTGTGGAAAATGGCTGGTGGTATGCTGCTGCTGTACATAACAAAAGCATTGTTACGGCCTATATGTCGGATGCCAAACTGTTGCCAAAATCAGTACAAAAAATATCCGGTTACTGGCAGGCGCTGCAGCAAACTGAATTAATAAGCACCCTATTCACCCCGGGCTTTACACCACCCGCATCTACCGTACTTCATACTCAACCAGCAGGCACATCCATACTCAGCAGCATTTGCGGAAACAACTGGATTGCTGTGGGTGATGCGGCTTTTGCATACGATCCCATCTCTTCTTACGGCATCATTTCAGCGCTGGGTGGTGGTTGCTATGCGGGTAATGCCATTGCCGATCATCTTGCAGGTGCTGGTGAGGCTATGCCGGCCTACAGATACATTACTGAAAAAGCATTTGCCACTTACCTGCCCTTATTGCAGCAGCAATACGCCCTGGAAAACAGGTGGACGGATGCGGCGTTCTGGAAAGAAAGAAATGGTAAATAAATGGTTCGTTTTTTTATCAGGATGATTGTAACAAACCAACTCTGTAAATCAGTTACTCAAATACCTCCAGCCAATGCCGCAAAGTATGATGATAAAAAAAGTAGTGTATATCAACTTATTGTATTTTGCCAGCCAGTTGGGCAGATAAATATCAAAATTATCCTTAGTTGAATCAGCATATTTGCGGGCAATAATGGTAAGCGGACACATTTTTTTAAACATAAGCAGTACCAATCCCTCCAGCAAAATAAGTGCAATACCTATCCAGACAAGCCTGTCAATTTTATTTACAACTACTGCATAAGCCATGTAAAAAAGCACCACATTGAAAAAAAGCCAGATGAGCGTGTGAATGATTTTGATGGCGGTGAGTTTTGTCATTATCTATTTTTTACTGTCTCTATGCATATAACTTTTTTCTATCCTGTCCGATTTTACATCATTATCCATATCAGCCCATCCGCCAGGTAAGCGGCCCGTTTTTCTGCTTCAGGGTTTAAAATCAGGCACATTGTACTCAATACTTTTCAAATTAAACTCACCATACACAAATTCACCCTCAGGATAGTGCCAAACTGCCTCCCCGTATTGCATTACGTTACGCCCATCAAGCTGCACATATGCTTTTACCGGTGTGGAAAAACGGTATGGCTTCATTTCATTTACATCGCTGCGGTCATCCGATACAAAATTTACCAGTTGCCCCTGCGGGTTAAAATACAATGCAGCTGTAATTTTATTGGAACCGTTTGTAAAAATGGCTTTAGCCGATACACTGTCAATGGCCTCCCACTCTATGTATTTACTTATCAGCGAGGCAGGTGCAAGCAGGCACATATCATTAAACAGGGTTACGGTTTCTGCCCTGTTCATTACCGCACCACTTGCATGCACAACAGTGAACAGGCCAAATAATTTGATGTTCATCCTGGCCGTTTCATGCTGGTAATCATGATAACCCGGCACCAGTATCCCCTTCATTTTCCCCTTCATAAAAAACAACCTGGCAGGGTCATCAAAAAAATTATACTGTACCACAGTAAAGGGAAACCAGTCCTGCTTTTTGCCCCTCATACGCCCCTTCATTTCTACACGAACATTTTTTACTTTCGGTTTGCCGATCACCCCGCAATAGCGCAGGTAGTTTTGCACAGGTTCAGGCAGGGATTGCACATCAGCTTCTGTTAACAGTTCTGTTCCGGGGTGTGCCATATGCGCCAGGTGTTCCTGCACATCTGCCCTGAATGTTAATTCAAACCGGTTATTGCCCCAGCCTGCAATGGCTGCCAGTAAAACAATGATATTGGCGATTGTACCAAACCTGGCATCTTTCCAAACGGTTACAATCAATATCTGTGAAACAATCACTGCCACAACAGCAATATAAGGCCATGCTGCTTTTTTGAGCAGGAATAAAACGGCAGCTGCAACAAACAATATTGCTGTACTCAACCAAAAAACGCCTGCTGGTTTTGAAATGGCTTTTGTAAGCTGTGTAATATTGCCGTAATTGAATGCTTTGGCAAAACCCATTATATGTATCAGGCCATGAACAGTCATTATAAAAAAAAGGATATACTTTACCATGTAACAAGTTTTTAATGCACCATACATTTCATTTCAAAATCTCACAAATTTTTCAACCGGCCGCCTCAGGGATACCGGGTCGGGATAAGCTTTTAAATATCCTGTTCTCAAAATAAACTGAACCGTATCCTTTAAGCCAACTGAACTGTTGAGCATAGCAGCGGCGGCGGGCTCTTCCAGTATCTGCGTCATCGGGTGGATGGCAATATTCCTGTCACGCACTTTTAAAAAAAGTCTTTGCATGCGTTTTCCTGTTTCAATAAGTGAAAGCGTGTCACTGGTTTTGCTGGTAATCAATATCCACCCACCTGCCCGGCTCACCTGTTCCACCACCTTATCAATGCTTTGCTCCCTGAATTTTTTTTTCATTACATCGGCACTGCTGTAAAAGTTGCGCAGGATCCATGCCGGCAAACCCTCCATTTCCATGCTGGCAGTAGTAAGCCCGTCGGCATAAAGTGCAGCATCTTTGCTGGAAAACCTTATCCATTCTGACAATTCCTGCTGGGCATCGTTCCTGTAAGCCTGCGCCCTGTTGGCTTCAATCGTTTGCTCCTTCAGCCAGTCATGCTCCCTGGCAGTATTGGGTATAAAGTTGATACAGTCCCTTTCGTCACCAAGCAGGTAACCGATATCTTCCTTTGTTAAAACATCAGTAAGATAACCTGACCTTACCGTTCTTCTCGACTGTATCTTTGTTGTATCAAAAGCCGCAGCGGCTGTTTTGGTTAATTTTACTTCCAATACATTTTCCTCCTGGTTATTTTTGGCCAGCATATCAAAGCGGCAGCTGTACCCTGCATTGTTTGCTGCATACTCCAGGTTTTGTACAAATGCACCTATTGAGAGCAATGTTTCCCGCTGTGCAGGATCAACTGCCGGCAGCCACCTGCTTGTATCATTGCCAATTATCCAGTGGTAAGGCTCAAGGTACTTTACCAGCCATGGTTGTGTATTATGCCCGCTTGGGGCAAGTGAAGCCAGTAATAAAATTTCCTTTTCATCCTGCTGCAGGGAAATGGCTGAGGCATGGCTCTGTTTTACATCTTTCCTGGTAAAATTACTTTTATCACTCAGCAAATAATAAGTTGCCCCGCCTATTGCAATGGAACCACCGGCAACAGTCAAAAACTTTCTCCTGTTCATTTTCCCGCATTTCTCATAAAAGTACTCCAGGGAACGGGCCGGATACATGATTCATATCAACAGCATATCTGATACTCAACGGTAATTGTATGATTCACTTTGGATTTGGCATTATCAAACACACAAAAAAGGCCGCCCCAGGAATGGAGCAGCCGATCTCTACTTAAACAAACACATAGTTCCATCCCGCCAGGCGGGGATAAATTATTTTAACTCAGATTTTGCAGTTGGCTGCAAAAATTGGGTTTAATACCGACGATGCATTGAAAACAGACCAATAGATAAAAAGTAAAGCGCAATGCATGTCGGCATTATACCACTTATTATTGGCCTGATTTATAAATCAAAATGGCATAAGTTGTTCCTGTTGTTAAAAATCTATTATTACAAAACCATTACAAGTTGCTTAAAATGATGGCACTCATCAAGAGCGTCCTCATTATCCAGCCATCCGTTGCCCCTTATGATAATCCAGATCCCTTACTAATTTTTCCACAACCCTGTTATTTACATCTTTGCTATATACCTCAATTGTATAAGTGCCTTTTGTAAGTGTTTACATTATAGCATAGTTCGGTTTGTTTTGCCTTATCACTTGCCATTGCATCAAGTACCTGCTGGTGTTGTTTCCTTACTTATCATAAAAGTAAGCCAGGGAACCGACCATATAGATGATTGACATCAACGATGTATCTGATACTAAACGGCAATTGTATGATTCACTTTGCGATTGGCATTACCATATACAAAAAAAAGGCCGCCCCAGGAATGGAGCAGCCGATCTACTTAAACAAACACATAGTTCCATCCCTTACCGGGATAAATTGTTTTAAGTACCCTCCCGTTCTTAATAACCTATTGTCGCAAAACTTTAATAACATTCTTAAATTGAGGACACTCATTAAAGAGCGTCCTCATTATCCAGCCATCCGTTGGCCCTTGTGCTAATCCCGATTCTTTACTAATTTTTCCACAATCCTGTTATTTCCTTCTTTATCACTTACCTCAATTACATAAGTGCCTTTTGCAAGTACTTGCAATCCGCCAAGATTCAGCTGGTTGCTGCCTTTTACAACAGCGTATGTTTGTTGCAGCATCACCCTGCCAGCATTATCAATAACACTTACCTGCACAGTTGTTGCCTTATCACTTGCCACTGCAATGGTAAGTTTATCTGTAAATGGATTGGGCCATACCTTAATGCCCTTCACTATTCCAAACCTTACAGCCGCTACAGTTGAATATGTATACCTGCCATCAATGTCCACTGCTTTTATCCGGTAATAAACGATGCCCCCTGTAAGTACAGATACATCATCAGCCAGCTTGTACACACTTGTGCCTGCATAATTGCCCGCTGCAGCCTTTTCACCCACTGCTGTAAAGCTGCGGTTATCAGTGCTTCTTTCCACGATAAACCTTGCTGTATTGATTTCATTCTCGGTTACCCAGTTCACCGTTACCATTGTACCATTCAATGAAGCATTCAGCGTTAGTTTGCTCAATGGCAAAACACTTGTAAAAGGTACCGTTACACTGCCGGGAGTGGGATCTTCCCTACCTGCATTGTCTATTGCTGCAAAAGATATTACCACATTCACAAAGCCATCAACAGGGTCGATACTTATCACCTGTGATGGTACACCACCCGCTGCCGGTATGGTTACGCCTCCGCCGGGCCATGTACCACTTGTGTACTGTGTACCGTTTATCGTAATGCTGGTTGCATTAGAAGGGAATGCGGTTATCCTGATACTTGTTACTGTTCCTCCATTATAATCCTGCGTATTCGGATTGATGCCTACATTACTGAGCTGGAATGCTGCGGCAGGTACTGTTACATTAACTGTGCCACCGGGGTTAAGCTGACCAGGCTGCAGGTTTACCGCACTTTCGGGCAACTGCTGTATGCCAAAGTTCTGCAGGGTAATATTAGTGGTGGTGGTGGTTACCGGTATCTCGGCGTTGGCAGATGCATCCGCTGCTCCGGCCTGGCCATTTTTATTTTCTCCTGTGCTCACCCAGCCTGCAGGTATTGCAGTTGCAGGTTTTGCAAGGCCCACAGTACCCTGGTTGGTACTCAACTGAACGGTTAAGCCCGTGGTTGATTGTGGCACATTGGGAAAGCTGTAGGTACCATTGCTGGCAACCGGCACGGTTGCTATCACATTGCCTCCTGGGTCAACTAAATTGGCATACAGTGTTGCACCTGTAAGTATGCCACCGCCTGCATTGGTGCCGTTGATCACCGTTTCTGCGCCATTCTGCGAAAGGTTGCCATCAAGGTCATTCCAAACAGTACCGGCAAGGGTAATGGTACGGAATGGTATGGTTACACTTCCCGGCGTGACATCCTCTCTGCCGGCATTATCAATGGCTGCAAAAGGTATTACCACATCCACATTGCCTTCCACAGGGTCAACACTGATGGCCTGTGCAGGGCCGGTACCATTGGTATAGGGTACCGTAACACCACCACCCGGCCATGCCGTGCAACTGGTTGCCGGAGGGCAGGTACCGCCGTTGATGTAACGCACTCCATTGATGGTAATGGTATTGGCATTAGTGGGAAAAGCTGTGATGCGTATGCTGCTTACCGTACCACCATCATAATCCTGTGTATTGGGAGTAGCACCTGCATTATTGGTTTGAAATGCACCAGCTGGTACTGAGGCACTGTTGAAACCACCGGGGTTGCCACTTGTTGCCTGCAAATTAAAGGCAGACTCAGGTGTGCGCTGGATACCAAAGTCATTGTTGGGATCATCAATGGCACCAAACCTGGATGCATCGGCTGCATTGTAGGTTCCGGTATTGATGTCTCCGGTAGTGTTGGTAGTGGATGGTGATGTAAGCGACCAGCCCGCAGGTAAAGCTGCTGCCGGGGGCGCACTGCCTGCTGTACCGGCATTGGTACTGATAAGCACCTGCAGGTTGGCAAAGGAAGGCACATTGGTAAAGCTGTAAGTGCCATTGGCAGCTACCGGTACCGAGGCTATTACCAGGTTGGTAACAGGATCTATCAATATGGCATTGAGGCCGCCTGCATTGCTGCCGCTTTCGCCTGCCGTAAATATATTGCTGAGCGTATTGTTGGCGCTGTTGTTAATATCATTCCATACAGTACCACTTACAGTTGAACCAAATCTGATGGGGGTTGGGTCGCCTTCCCCTGCATCATCTGCCTTTGAGTTGGCGGTACCTGTTTCTACTGCTGTGCCGTTATCACTGTTGTCAGTTACTGTGGTGGCGTCAAATGCTGTTCCGGTTCCGGTTGCCGTATTGTTGTAAGTGGTGGTGCCGTTGGTGGCCACACCTGCCACATCAAAAGTAATATCAATGGTGGCAAAATTGCTGCCGGCAGTAATATTGCCGCCGCCACCGTTAAGGTTGGTTCCGTTGTATAAAGCGCCGTACAGGGTTTTGGTACCATCAAAAAGTGTGGTAGTGGTGGTGCCATTGTAGCCTGCATTTAACACCAGTGAAGCCGGGTTGTTTACAAATGCAGCTGATACATTGCTAATGGTAATTGCAGGAAATGCTGTTGAAAGGTTTTCTGCAGCCTGTACAGTTTTCAGGATGGATGTACCGATATTTTCTACCCGTATGCGGTAGGTGAGGCGATACCTGTTATTGTAGCCCAGCCATTGTACAGAGGTCAATTGTTTGGCCACACCAATAGAACTGATCACCTCAGTTAAGTCGGCAAAGTTGGCCGAAGTGGGTGTTGCCAGGCAGTTTACCCTGAAGGAACCAGAAATGGCACCCGTGGCCGGGTTTACGTTATAACTGCCGTCGCTACCATCACTGGTGCGGCTGCTGATCACCATAATATTGCCATTGGTATAGTCCCATGACAAGCCGTAAGTGCCCGGCCCCTGGGTGGTAAAATTAAAGCCTACACCTGTTGGCAGTATATTGCCCACTTCCACAGAGGGAATCAATGCGGTACCGGTTATGGATGTATAGTTGGGGATGCGGATAATTTTTTTACCGATGGTCATGTACATCGTATTGTCTGGTGCTACCACCAAGTCGCCATAAGAGGCACTGCCCAATTGTGCTGCATAAAAAGGCGTGGTAGTGGCATCGCTGGAAGACCAGTAATTACCATCATTGTATGGTGCCGGCATGGTAGATGAATAGGCAGCCGGACATTGTATATTCCCCAATACAGTAAAAGTATTGGTGGATGGATTGTACCGGGTAAGTTTTACCGTTTGTATATCAATACGTGGTGCAGAAGCTGAAAGCTGAATCACCAGTGCCGTTACGGTACCGTACACATTACCATCCTGCCCAACACCCATGCGGAAAAACTCGCCACCGGTAATGGTGGCCAGGTTGGTATTGGTGGCAACGGCCGCAGTGTTGTTATATACATTGAACACACTGGTATTGGCTACGGTACCCGCTTTGGAATAATACAATTTGCCCTCTGTAGGGTCAAAAGCGGCACCATAGGGCAGGTTATTATTACCTGCAGGTATGCCGTTGGTAGTGGCTATAGTACTGCCAAGGCAACCGGTGGTGCCATTTAAAAAACGGATTTCATTACCCGTTGCATTGGGGTTACCCGAAAGGATATTAAATGACTTCCAGGCTTGTGCGTTTGTTATTGCCGCTGAAAGCAGTAGTAATAAAAGTGTAGAGATTCTTTTCATTAATTGAATTTTTAAATGATTGGTTTGTTTATATTGAATTTTTAAATGATATGCTTTTTAGCCTGCAATGGAATTACGCTCTAAACTTACGCCTCATGTTACTTCACTTATCCAGTCTGAATTAATTAAGTAACCATCTCTGTGCCAACCGGCCCTTATTAACGCAAACCCTTTGCTGTACTACGTTTGAAAAGATTTAGTGCATCTATTTGGTTCCATTAAACGGATTTAATTTCCATAATATGGAATTCCGCCTCTGTAAAAGCGACCGCTGAGCTTATTTATTGATGCTGAAAATGAAACAGGTTCCGGGCAAATCACCCGGATTATTGTCGTTTCAATACACAGTTGAGTTGAAGCGTTAATATGTGTTGCTGCTGAAATACCGGTATCCAGGAAGGTCTGGCGTAAAAGGTTAATGCAAGCATTTTTAGATTGTTCAGTAATTTTTTCATCTAGTTGTATTTGCGGTTTATTATTGGTATCCTGTTAGATATTTGTTCATTGTAAAAAAACAGCTTACACTGTACCTGTAATTGAACTGAGGAAGGGTTGTTCATACAGGGATACAGAAATGCTGATTTACTCCTTAATACAAAGTTAAGCAGGCTCTATCAATAGCGGATAAGTAAAAACACCAGAATATTTAAGTTTTTTGACCAGCGCTTTTACTGGTCATTTAACCAGTACCATTTGCCGGTATGCAGCAGCAGTAACATCGAGCCGGCATTAGCAGCAATTGAACAGCACTGGCTGCAGAAACACCAGGAGCAGAATAATCCGGTTTGTTTTCATTACACAGAGGGCAGCTCCGGGCTTGTTTTGTTTTCGCAGGCAGCCAATTTACCCTGGTGCCGGGCCTTATAATCCCAGCAATATCCGCTTCTCCGGGTATTGCTCCGCAAAACTGTAAATACTGTTGCGGATGGTATCATTATCGGCATAAGGGTTGAGGTGATTTTTAAGTTCGGCTGCAGAGGCGATCCTGGTACCGGCAGCCAGGTAACCCATGCCCCAAAAGCTGCCCCGCTCCACCAGCAGGCAGAGTTTTTCATGCTCGTTCAGGCCATCATCCACTATGGCAAATGTGGGCAGCTTTTCATTCAGTGCTGCTATGGCCTGTTGTATTTTTCCATTGTGTACCCGGGGTGTATCGGCAAATTCCATATCCTCCGGACCAAAGGGCGTTTTATCCAGAAAACAAAGCTTTTCATTCAGCTCAAACTCCTCTACCATCTTTTTCAGCATCACCAGCCCTTCATGCAGCAGGTTAAAGCTGTACAGGGGCTGCAGGTTTTTTTTCTTTTTATCAATGGCCAGCCGCAGGTAGCCACGGGCATCTTCAAACTGGTACAAGCCGAATTTTTGTGTAATATTTTTCTGGCTCACATTGTAGCGTGGCCACAGTCTTTTTATTTCGGCACTTTCAAATACCAGCGCTTCCAGCTCCGTGGCACATTCTTTAAAAGTAATCTTATGAATATTGCGCAGCAGGTTTTGCCTTTTGCGTTCTGCATCATTATTGGTAAAATGGCTGGCAACCCTTTTACGCAGGTTTACCGCCTTGCCCACATATATCACCTTGTGCTTGCTGTCGTGAAAATAGTATACGCCGGGCACCTGGGGCAGGTTGTCAACATCACTTTTTACAAGATGCAGGGGCAGCCATTGCTCGGCAGATGTTTTTTTGAGCATCTGGTTAATATGCTGCTGCGCCCCGTTGGCAAGCAGGTGTTCAAACAGTTTCACAGTTGCTTTGGCATCCCCCCCTGCCCTGTGGCGGTTGTCAATGGGTATATCCAGGGTACGGCATAAGTTGCCCAGGCTGTAAGAGGGCAATCCCGGAAACACTTTTCTGCCCAGCCGCACAGTGCAAAGCTTCCTTTGCTTCATCTCGTACCCGCAGGCCTGCATCTGGTGGCGTATAAATGAAAAGTCGAAATTAACACTGTGTGCCACAAACACGGCCCCGTTCATCAGCTCATGAATGATGGGGGCCACTTCCTCAAAAGCAGGCGCATCAGCCACCATCTGGTTATTGATGCCTGTAAGTGCTGTGATATAATAAGGTATGTTCTGATGCGGATTGATCAGGGTTTCAAAGCGCTTCAGCATTTTTTCACCATCATGCAGGTAGATGGCAATTTCGGTAATGCCGTGCGATGAAGCATAGCCGCCTGTTGTTTCAATATCTACGATAGCGTAAAGCATTGTACAATTTTCTATGGGTTAAACCCTAAAGCCATTGGAATTGCTGTTCATAAACGAGTTCAAAGTTGAAAGTTCGAGGTTAGGAAGTTCAAAGTTGAAAGTTCAAGGTTGGAAAGTTCGAGGTTATGCCCGTCACAAAACCAACCATTCACTCTCAATTATCAACTATCAATTATCAACTATCAACTCTCAACTATCAACTATCCACTATCAACTATCAACTATTCACTATCAACTATTCACTATCAACTAAAAAACTAATTACTAAAATTCATCTTCCACAACACTCTTTTATCTTTCTCCTCTGCCTTAGTCATTACCCATATTTTATTGTACTTACCCGCAGCCCAGTCATCTACAAAATTATCGTAGTATTTACTGCCGGGGTTGCCGCTTTGCCCGCCGGGGTACATACCGTAAGCCTCTGTTTTTTCAGTAAGCTGCACCACCATGCGCCAGCTTGGCCCATGAGTACCTTTGGCAGCATTGATAATATGCTCTCCTCCACCAATGGGCAGTTTTGTTCTGCTTAAAGCATCCAGCCTTAGCAGGTGATTAACGCTTGTATGTTTGTAGGCTGCCCACCCGAGCATGCCCTCAGTTTCAATTTTTTTCAACTCTATCACTGCTTTTTTAAAAGCTGCGGTGGCAATATCAGGGAGTGTTTCCTTTTGTGGTGTTTGTATATTATCCAGGAATGTATAGGCTGAATCTTTCAGCAGTGCCTCGGTAAGCGTGTTGTCAAGCGGATGTTCAATGAGGCCGGGCGCTTTGGCATATTCATCATCATAAACGGCTTTTTCCATTTCGCTCCACGCTGTTAAGAATACCGTTGCCCCCTTCTCATCCGCATCATTACGAAGGTTCCATGACTTGAGCAAATCCAGGTATTTTTTTTCATCACCCCCCAAATCGGCCTCTCTGATATTTTTCAGCAGTACCGGCCTGCTCATTTCGGCAAACACATTGTAATTATCCGTCTGCATCTTCATCATATCTTCTGCTGTAATGTTTTCCATGCGTGACAGCATCCTGTTTACAATGATACCGCGGTAGAGAGGGTAAACCCTTCCCAGGTAGTATGGGTAATCATAACCAACAGGGCGCTGGTTGGCACTGCTTACAAAATTCCTTTCGGGATTGTACTGCAGGGGTACTTCATTCTGCGGAATCATGCCCTGCCACATATAACTGCTGTCGGTTCCCGGCATTACAAAATCACCCTGTCCCTTCCATTTAGCAGGAAAATCTCCCTGTGTTCTTAATGCAATATCTCCATTTTTACAGGCAAACAGGCAGTTTTGCCCCGGTGTGTGCAGGTATTGTGCCGCAGCAGTATAATCAGCATAGTTTTTCGCCCTGTTCAGCATATTAAATATCCGCAGTTCGTTACTGGGATCATGAGCGGTCCATCTCAACGCATAACATTTATCATCCGTTTTTCTGCCACCATTAAAACGCTTATCATACATCACCGGGCCAAAAACGGTGTAAGCCACCGTATCCAAAAAATCGGGTTTACCGGCAATTTTAATGGTTTCTACTTTCAGTTCTGTCTTTTTCCATTCATTATTAAACCAGTATTCCTTACGGCTGTCATCTTTAAATTGTATCTCATAATAATCCTTTACATCCCTGCCGCCATTGGTAAAACCAAATGCACAGCTGTCGTTAAAGCCTATCACTACTCCGGGGGCCCCGGGAAAGCTTACCCCGTAAGCATTAAATTCAGGAGTGGATATCTGCACTTCGTACCACAATGATGGCAGGTTGAGGCCAAGGTGCGGATCATTGCACAAAATCGGGGCACCGCTTTTTGTCTTTTTACCACTTACAGCCCAGTTATTGCTGCCATTATCCCTGTCGGGCTTGGTTGCGGTAATGCCTGCAAGGGTTATATTTTTGCCAAAATAGGCCGAATCGGCCCCTGCTGGTTTGGCTACTTTAATGGATGGCTCAGCAAATTTTGTTCCATTGGGGATAATAGGATCCAAAGAATCCTGTATGGAGGGAAAAAGTTTATCAAAATCTTCGGGACTGAAAAAACTTTTGGCATTTGTCATCTCAAAATCATCATCGCCGCCAGCCAGGTCAAAAGACATGTATTTAAGAAAAAGCGCCGTTTTAAGGTTGTTCCATTTCTCTGGTTTGTAGCCAAGTAATTTATATTCAACCGGCAACTTGCTTTCAGTAAGCGTTTCAATATAGGCGTTGATGCCTGCAGTATAACTGTCGCATTCCCCTTTAATCACCGGGTCTTTTTCCACTTCTTTCATCGAGTTTTCAGCGGCAAATACCATCCCCATCCTGCGGAATTCCCTGTCGTGATTCAGCGCAATATCCCCCACTATTTCGCTGGCCCTGCCTGCTGCTGAGTGTGTTTGCAGTTCCATTTGCCAAAGGCGGAACTTTGCATGCAGGTAGCCCTGTACAAAATAGGCATCGTTTTCCTGGTCGGCAAAAATATGCGGCACAAGCCGGTCATCAAGGTATACGTTTACCTTGCCTTTCAATTGCGGAAACTTTAAATCATCTGTATAATCCTGGTTCAGGGGCTCGGCATTTTGCCACAAGCCATGTTGCGGACTTAATAACTTGCCCAACGGGGCTTTTAATACAAGTTTGGTATTGAGTGTTACCACAAGCCCCGTAGTTACAGCGGCAGAAACCAGGAAAGGGATTATTCGCATAAAATGGTTTAAAAATGGAAATTAAGCAAAAAAAGGTAATATATGCTCTTTCTTACAGTACGGAAACCAGTAAACCTCAGGCAGGTAAATAAAAAAAGTCCCGATAGACATCGGGACAATTGTTATTAGAACCTAATTTTTTTGAAACCAGGCTCTGTAACCCCCAAAGAAAACATCTTTTAACCGGCTGATGCTGTCCAATACCGGGGGATCGGGTAATTGAACTTGTGGATAAACCTATTTAACCGGTTGAATTATATTGCTCAGTTGCTCTTTTCCATCGGCCCCAATATGGCGCAGGCGGTAATAAGCAATTGCATTTTTTGCATCCTTTAGTTTCTCCATGTATTGATACCTGTCTCCTTCCTGGCGGGGATCAGCGCCCAATACGAGGGCAATGGCTGAAAACTGAGTACCGTCTGTACTCCGTTGTACTTCCCAGTAATTAGTTGCTGCAGCAGCATCAGTGGCCCAGTCAATAATAATTTTAGCATCTTTTGCATACACGGTAAAGTTGGTAATTGTAATATTTTTATTACTGCTGGCACTGCTGCCGGCAGCTATTTGAGCATTGGCAGCAGCAGTAACCGCCAGTGCCAGAACTATTGTGTAAATAATTTTCTTCATCATTCAATTGCTTTAAACAGTTATAAATCGTTTTAAATATCAACCTGCAATGAATAAAGGATTTTTTGTTGGTCTTTGGTAAGAGATTGGTTGGGGTAGTAACGGAAGCCACCTTTGTGTCAGCAGCTTCCCTGTTACACTTTTTGCTTGCTGGTAATTATGTTTATGGATTGTTTTTGCAGCAGATTATTTCAATCGTACTGTAACCAGTTCACTGTAAGTTATATTACCGGATTTATCGGTTAATTTAAGCCTGTAATAAACGGTAGATTTTTGAATAAGCTGAAAGGCCTGTTTGTCTTTAAAACCGCATGCAACAGATGCAAACTCAGTAGCTTCCGGTGCCAGCACATAGCAGATTGTTTTAAAATCTGACATATCAGTGCTTCTTTCAAGCTCAATATCGGTAGCTGCAAGTAATGGTGCATTTGCCTGCCAGGTAATGGCAACAGTGTTGTTAACGGCAGCAGCGTTCAATTTTTGAATGGGCAATACAGCATTGCCATCAATATAATAAGACTGTAAATTTTGTGAGAAGCCAGCTTTGAAGGCCAGGGTAAAAATCGAGACAGCGATAAACGCCCTTACGGAGGTTGTAAAAAGTTTCATTTTTTCTTGTGATTTTAGTTTGCTCAAGCGGATACAAATAGTATCGTTTTGATTTTGGCTTATCAGAGTCTGATTGGATATTTAGTTGAAATAAAGAATGCCCGAGGTAAGTAGGTATCATTAATTATTTCATTGCAAACATAGGAACTGTTTTCAATATAGCAAATACCCTCTTCCGTAATTTTACTGTCTTATGGGGGTAATTGCGCTTTTTTTAAATTTATTCTAACAAATTTTAATCAAAATACAGTTTTATTGAAATCGAATGGAATAAAATACGCATATTTTTCGAATAATTTTAATTGCATCATTGCTGCATATAGCCATTTCGGCAAGCAATTTTCCTCATTCAGACCTAAAAAATGCCATTTCAGTTAAAAAAATGCCAGTAATTTTACTCAATCAAAATGCTTTCTTAGTATCATTCCGTCCATTACTGTGGATTTTACTATGCCATTTTTGGTTACATCGAGAAACACGGTGCCAGCTGCTCATTAGATATAGTTATCAATATTAACAGACTCTCAGTATATTGAATTATCCTCTGCTCAGAAGGGTATATTTTGAATTTTCGCTGGCGGGCGGGGATCTATACGGGCAAACAGCCCTTGTCGATATCCCCACCGAACATAACCAGAACGGTAAGCGAAGTTGAAATGCCCCGCCTTATAGTACACTTACCTGGACTAGCATAAACATCAGACTGCATTTTGCAGGATATACTTACGGGCTGCCTGCCCGGACATTTTTTGTACAGCTACCGGGGGAATCAGCGTACATATATTGTATACCTGTAGGGAGGCTTCACCTTAAATTGTTGCCAGTCAAACTCAATTACCCATTTACCATATGTATAGTTTGCTGCCACCTGGCCATCTGCACCGGGCGAACTACGCCACCCCTAAAAGCGCAAAAGCGGAGACAAAATGTGCCGTTTACCTTCCTGAAGAATATGAAAATAAATTACAAAAGTTCGTATTTTTTTATCCGAAACATCCAGTTTACCATATGGCCTCCTCCTTCTATTTTGCCAATGGTTCTGCTGAAATGATCAGACTGAAAAATCCAGCCCCCGGTCAAATGCCCCAATTTTTAATGATTTTCTACCGGCTGCCACCAGACTTCCAAATACATGAACAGCGCATTTATGGGTTCAAATGCTGGCAATTTTTCTCCTGCACCGGTCTCCTTGAGATAAAAAATAGGGAAGTCAATAGTCGGCATTTTTTATAAATACTATGCCATTTTTGCCGTTTTATAAATAAATATCCTTATTTTTATTTCAGGCAAAACCAGGGCTTGTCCATGCAATCTGCGGAGGTTACAGAGTCGAGAAAAATGAAAACCAGGAAAAAACAGGGTGAAATGAAATCATTCTCTCCCAATACATTACAATTGGCTTGAATATTTCAGTATAAACGAAATTTAATTGCTTATAAAACTCATAAAAAATAATAAATCAATTAGTTATAATATTTATTTTATTTTATAAGCCTAATGCCCCGCCCCTTACAATTACCTATCCTGAACCAAATATTAATTGCCAATTATTCGATATTTAAAATACTTATAAAATTATTAATTAAATGTTTATCAATTATTTAAATAAAAAATTATTAGCTAAATTAAATAGCTCATCATTTCCCAGTTGTACACCTTCTATTTTTTGAAAAATACTAACAAGCTTAGCAGTATTTTTTCCATGACCTGTTGCACATTGCAGCATCTTAATTATCTTGCTGTACAATTCAACTGAAAAAGTAAGACATGAGATACAGATATGCTCCCCTGCCCTGCCTGCTGATTTCCCTCATCTTGTTACTGTCATCCTGTCGTGCTCCAAAGGAATTGGTATACAAGGATTTTAAGGATTTCTCTGTGGATAAGCTGGGGTTCAGCAGTACGGCTGTTAAGATGAACATTGTGTATTACAACCCGAATAACTTTGGGTTACAACTTAAAAGGACTGACCTGGATATTTACATTGATGGAACGTACCTGGGGCATACCAGCCAGGAATACCAGGTGAATATACCCAAAAGGGAGGACTTCCAGATTCCTGTAAAAATTGATGTGGATATGAAGAACATTTTCAAAAATGCCCTCAATACGCTTTTCAGCAAGGAGGTGGTGGTAAAGGTTACCGGAAGGATCAAACTGGGTAAGGCAAATGTATTTTTCAGCATGCCGGTCAACTATGAAGGCAAACAATCCTTTTCAGCTTTTCAATAAAAAAACCCTCAAAACCTGTTGACGGTCATGAGGGTTTTGCAGGCACCATATATATTTTTCAGCCAGTTACATGGCCCATCATATCTGCAGTCATTCGCTCAAGATTGTACTCTTCCTTCCATCCCCAGTCATTCCGGGCCACAGTATCGTCAATACTTGCGGGCCAGCTGTCGGCAATCTGTTGCCGGTAATCGGGCTTGTAATCAATCCTGAAGTCGGGTAAATACCGGGTAATCTCTTTGCTGATCTCTCCCGGCGAAAAGCTCATTCCGGAAACGTTGTAAGAGGTTCGGATACCGATTTTGGCAGCATCAGCCTCCATCAGCTCAATGGTGGCCCTTATCGCATCCGGCATATACATCATGGGCAGGTAGGTATCTTCCCTCAAAAAACAGGTGTACTGCCGCTCTTCTACTGCTTCATGAAATATTTCCACGGCATAATCTGTGGTACCCCCGCCCGGTGCCGATTTGTAAGAAATAAGGCCTGGATAACGGAGGCTGCGTACATCCACCCCAAACCGTTTGTGGTAATAATTGCACCAGAATTCTCCTGCATACTTACTTATGCCGTAAACCGTAACAGGCTCTATTACAGTTTGCTGCGGGCATTGCTGCTTGGGCGAAGTGGGGCCAAATACGGCAATACTGCTGGGCCAGTACACTTTGTGCAGTTTTTCTTCCCTGGCTATGTCAAGCACATTCAGCAGGCTTTGCATGTTCAGGCTCCAGGCAAGGTTGGGGTTCTTTTCGCCTGTAGCAGATAAAATAGCCGCCAAAAGGTAAATCTGGGTGATATTCTGCCGTATAACCTGCACATGGAGCATTTCCTTATTCATCACATCCATGCTTACATAAGGGCCGGTGCCCTTCAGCAGTTCATTTTCTTCCCTCAGGTCGGATGCTACCACATTGGCACCCCCATAAATTTTGCGCAAGGCCAGTGTAAGCTCCACTCCTATCTGCCCGGAGGCGCCAATCACCAGTACTTTTTCTTTTACCATAGCAACCGTTGTTTCTGATTAAGTGTGCAAACCTAATAAAAAGTTGCCTTTGTGTGAAATTTGGACAAACCGGCTGTATAAAACCAGGCCCTGCCACTGAAGAACCGCTTAGCATGAACCTATAAAATACTATTTTTGCCTCATGGAAAATTTTTTGACTGATTTATTCAAAGGCCAATCGTATAATCCCAACAATTTTTTCTTGATCGCTGGTCCTTGTGTGGTAGAAACTGAGTCACTAGTAATGGAAGTAGCCGGTACTGTTGCCGGAATTTGTAAAAGACTGGAGATACCTTATGTGTTTAAGGCCTCCTACCGCAAAGCTAACCGCACCAGTGCCGGATCTTTTACCGGAATTGGTGATGAGGCAGCCCTGCAACTGCTGCAAAAAGCCGGTGCTGCCATGGGTGTACCCACCACTACAGATATACATGCACATGAAGAAGCCGCCATTGCTGCACAATATGTGGATATACTGCAGATACCCGCTTTTTTGTGCCGCCAGACCGACCTGCTGCTGGCTGCTGCCGAAACCGGAAAAGTGGTGAATGTAAAGAAAGGTCAGTTTCTCAGCGGTGCCTCAATGAAATTTGCAGTTGAAAAAATACAAAATAGTGGAAATAATAAAGTAATGCTTACAGAAAGAGGCAATACTTTTGGCTACCAGGACCTTGTGGTTGATTACCGGAACCTGCCCATAATGGCAGCACATGGCGTACCGGTAATAATGGATTGCACCCATTCGCTGCAGCAACCCAACCAAACCAGCGGTGTGACTGGTGGTAATCCGAACATGATAGAAACAATTGCCAAAGCGGCCATTGCTACCGGTGCAAACGGCTTATTCATCGAAACCCATCCCAATCCGGCAATGGCAAAAAGCGATGGCGCCAACATGCTCCGGCTAGACCTGCTTGAACCCTTACTGGAAAAATTAGTAAAATTAAGAGCAGCGGTAATATGATGCTTTTGCAGGGCTCCACATAAAAAAACCCGGATTGTTTACTTCCGGGTTAAGTTTCCACAGATAAGGTTATCATTATTTTTTCATAAAAAAAACCATGTGTTTACCGTCAACACATTGTAACCACTAAAGCATAAAGCTACTCACTGCCATTCTGCAAATACAGTCAATTTTACAACTGGCAGGTTCAGCTTTAAATTTGGTAACCTTGTGGCTGTATATGAAAGAAGCTGCCTTTTTCAAGACAGCCCTTTATTTATACTCCACCGCTTCCAGTAAATATTTAAGCAACCCTGTTCACCTTTTTCATTCTAAATCGAAGCCCCCGGCTGCCCTTACCATTTGCCAAAATCCACTGTTGGCCTTAAGGTATTTGTTGAAGAAGCAGCATAAGCCCCTCCAAAAGCAACCGGCATACCAGCCGTAAAAGTGGGATTAACCAGCGTACCCGGTGTACCATTGCAGGTCATAAAATAATCTGTACATACACAATCTGCCGTCAATCCCATATCTACCATCCCGGTGGGATTTACCGGGCCACCGTATACAAGTGGCCCGCTTACAATACTACCCGTCACTATGTCTATTTCATAAATATTGCCAGTAACCCCATTGTCCTGGTACACAAAAGCATTGGGATAGGCCGGATCGCAGAGGAAGGTAAGCCCCCTCAACTGCAATACTCCCATACTGCCGCTGGTAAGCCTGGTAACCGCACCCGTAGCCACATTAACCTGCACCACTTCATTGGCCCCACCGGCAGGATCGGTATTGATGGCATAATAATTTCCATTGGAAGGATTGCGTTCCAGGTCGCTTACATTAAGGCTGAGCCCGGCAGGTGGAATGAGTGCAATGCTGGTGGGGCTGCAGGGGTTGCCAATGGGAAATTTATAAAGCCGGTTGGGTGCCACCCCGTTCACTCCCGTTGTAACCAATGCTGTTGTACCGCCGCTGGCAAGCGCTAAACCTGTTGGTTTTAACACCTGTGCTATATTGGCCCCGTTTATAATGTTATTACCACAAGTGCCATTTACAGCCACATAGCTGGCCGTACCCGCTGAAGGAGTAGCTGTTACTTTAAAAAACCTGCCCCTCCCTGTGGCATCAAGCGACAGGGCATACTGACCATTTGTACACACCGCCGCTGCATTAACAGTGGCCGTGGTAGTGGTGCCATCTTCCACTGATTCAGCATGTTCTTTTTCTTTTTGGCAGGACACGAATGCAACTGCTGACACCAGTAAAACGAAATATTTTTTCATAATCATATAAGGTTTGATTAAACCGGTATAATCGCTTACCGTATGGCGCCCGGCCGGTACAAATAAGGGACCAGGATTATTTGCAGTATAAATGTAAACACACAGGTACAGCGGCCGGGAGGCCACTTTATATTTGGAAGCATTGACTTTAAAATCGGGGCTTAATTACCCAGGAGTTGCTGTACCATTTCCTTTTTGGCACGGCTCACAGCTACTTCATTACCATTAGTCATGATGAGAAATACACCATCGGCTCTTTTCAGCTGGCTTACTTCAGCAATATTAACCAGGTGCGACTGGTGGCAACGGATAAATCCATACACGGTCAGCTGATCCTCAAATGACTTTATATTTTTACTCACCAATTTCTTCAAGCCGTTTTTCAGGTATACGGTTGCATAACTTCCATCTCCCTCTACATGAATAATGTCAGCCGGATTTGCATAATAATACCCGTTTTTTTCAGGTAATACAATTTTCTGGGTACTGCCGGCCGTTTTGTTTTTCTCCTGCTTTATTTTTTCAAATGCCTGTTTCAGTTCCAGTGGATTAACCGGCTTCAGCAGGTAGTCGTCGGCCTTTGCCCGTAATGCTTTTACAGCAAACTCACTGCTGGCAGTAATGAATATCACTTTAAAGTTCCGCTGGCCGAAAGACTCAAGCAGGTTAAACCCGGTACCGCCCGGCATATCTATGTCCAGCAGCACCACATCCGGTTTGGTGTTATTAATAACGCCCACGCCCTCCACAGCCGAAAGCGCTGTGCCTGCAATCAGTACATCTGTACAAAACATTTCTACCAGGCCCTTTATTACTGCAATGGCATCCGGTTCATCATCGATAATTACAATTTTAAGCATAGCGTAATCAGTTAAAAATATTTCAGCTCACCGAGCTGATATAAGGCATATTAAACTTTACCAGTGTGCCTGCCGCCGCACCAGTTTCATCCACTTTATCAACAATTTCAAAAAACCAGGGGGTTCCCGTTTCCCTGCAAAGCAGTTTCAGCCGCTCTTCAGTTATCTGCATTCCGGAACTGAGATGATCCTTACCTGTGCCCTGCAAAGTAAGTGCTTTCTCCCTTCCGATGCCATTATCCTCTACACAAGTGAGTAAATGCGGCCCATTAAAATCAAGCGATACCCTTACCACTCCTGTTTTACCGCTCAGGTTATTCACTCCGTGACGGATCGCATTCTCCACAAAAGGCTGAATCAGCATGGCAGGAATACGCACTGAACTGTTTGTTACGGTATCATCTGCCGTAATCTCGTAGGTAAATTTATCCTTAAACCGTAAACTCTCCAGTTCAAGATACAGTTTAAGCAGCTCCATCTCATCTTTTACCGGCACCCATTTTTTTCGTGAATTTTCCAGGCTGAGCCGCATTAACCGGCTGAATTGTGCCATATACAGGGCCGCCTGCTGACGGTCTTCCTGTATAATAAGGTGTTGTATGCTATTGAGAGAATTAAAAATAAAATGCGGATTGATTTGTGCAGAAAGAGCTACCTGCTCAGTGGCAAGCTGCAGTTCCTTCTCCCGGTTACGCAACTGGATTTTTTTCAACCGCCTGTTGATCAGCCATGCTGCAAGCAAAACAGCAAGCAGAACTGCAAGTACCCTGAACCAGCCTTTTTGCCAAAAGGGTACAGGAATGGTAAAACTGTAAACAGCAGCCGTTCCGGAAGTGATGCCGCTTTCGTTTACAGCCATCACTTCAAAGCTGTAGCTGCCCGGTGGTACAGAAGGATACTCCACAAAAGGCTGCCCGGTATAATACCATTCATTATGCAGCCCCTTCAGCCTGTATTGATAACGGATGCTGGTGCCACACCTGAAACAGACACCATCAAAAACAAAACGGAAACGGTCATCATCAAAATTGAAATCATGCTTGTCCCCGGGTTTTATACGGATGGAATCCCCTACGATTACCTGCCTTAACCATACTGGTGGCTGTTCTTTATTTGCCGGGTAGTTTTCAGGAAAAACAATCAGTTTATTTTGTGCCAGCACATAAATCCTTCCTCCCATACAGGCAATTTTACGGGTATTATTGTAGGGAAAGCGATTGTCGGCAGCAATAGCAGCTATTAATGGTTGCGAAGGGTTGGTAAGGTTGGCGCTGGCAATACCTGCTTCAGTGGCTGCCCACACCGTATTCCCGTTGATGGCAATATCATTCACCATATTAATGGAATTACCCTGCCCCAATGATACAGGCAGCACTTTTCCGTCTTTAATCAGCACTAACCCCTTGCCCAATGTGGCAGCCACTATCCAGCCGTTGGCCAATTGCTTGATGCTGGTAACACGTTTGTCCAGAACATCACCCAAAAAAGGAATAAAACCAGTGCCGGAGTACATTAAAAGACCATTTTCATAGCCAACCATCCAATTGGTTTCCGTTAATGGAAAAATACTGAAGAAAGTGCCCTTGCTGTAAGTGTAATAAATATCACTTGTATTTTTTTTCATGTTCACAGGGCCCAGAATATAAAAATCATTTTTTACCGGCAGTACAGAACGGCTGGAGACCTTGTAATAGACCGTACGGTGTGTTACAATATTATAAGTATACACCCCTCTTGAAAAGCATCCGTAAAGAACTTTTGTCCGGTCATCGTATACAAGGTCATTGCAATTGGTGGTGATCTTTTGTTCCGGTCCCGAAAAAAGGAATTGCAGCGGCTGCTGGTGGGTGAGTTCAAAAATCTTGCTTTTAGAAGTAGCAGCATACAGCCTGTTGTTATCAACAGAAAGCAGCTCCTGGAAAAACTCATCTGAATCCATCATTCCGGTTTCCATGGTTACCACATCCAGGTCAGGAACATAAAAAACGCCCCGTTCATAAGAACAAAACCAGTAGCCCCCCTCCCTGTCCTGCGTGATGCTGCTGATACGTGTACTGGCAAAGTAAATTTTTTCATTTTCGGTGTTGGGAAAAGCATTGGATGGATACACCCTTGCGCCTGAACCGTAAATGGTGACCCACAAACGCTGCCTGCTGTCTTCATATATTGTGGTAATGAAATTGGGAAATCTGAAATGATTGATTACTTCATTGTTCTGCAATTCAAAAAGGTATTCGCCATATGATACGAGTACATTACCATTATTGCGTTTCTTGTAAATGCAGGCGCTGGATACAGATGATGTATACCTTTTTCCCTTAAAGAAAAACTCTGCCCTGGGTTTACCCTTACCTGAATCTGGCAACGAAGCCTGGTAATAGAGCGCCAGTTGCCTTTCGTCGTTGCAAAGCAGCATGTTTTCGGGAAACTGCCTGTTATCCCGCAGCATATTGCCCCGTGCACTTATATAGAGCCACCCGCCAACCCGGATGCCAAACCATGCCGGGTAATCATTTTCAAAACGAACCTGCGAAATCCATGCTTTAGACACATTTTCACAAGCTTTTTCAATAAGGTGATTGTAGCGGTATGCTTCAAACCCGTTACCGGTATAGCGATACAGCCGCTGTGCATCTGCCACAATCCATACATCGCCATTGGGAGCAATAAAAATATCATTGACTACATTACCTTCAATGCCGTCATTAACCGAGTAAGTAACAAAATGGCTGCCGTCAAAACGTGCCACACCACGATCGGTAACGAACCATACAAAGCCACGGCTGTCTGTACGCACATTGTACACTTCATTACTGGGCAGCCCATTATTCGACCTGTAGTTATAAAAAACGGGATCCTGCCCCGATACAGCATAAGTACAACAGATAAAAATGAAGAGTAGAATACATTTCACACCTGAAAAATACAGATATCCGCTGACAACAATGCATTCAGCATCCCTGTTTTTTACAGCTTGCATAAGCTGAATGCTGAAAGGAATTTGAAAGAAAATACACGGTAAGGTGAAGCATGCAAACAGGAAAACACCCTATCGGGCGTCCTCCACTTTCGGCAAAGGGTTTAAGAAAGTAAAGTACGATATGCTGGTTTCAGTGGCTATGAGGATTTTTTACAAGGATCTGGCTTTAAAAACGGGACCATCAACAGTTTGCAAAATCAAAACCATTGTTTAAACGCTGATTATGCAAATTATACACAAAAGACGGTGCCTTAAAATAAATGGTTGCACAAACACCGGTTATTTTTTACTTTTTTCTTTCAAAACAGTGAAAACAGCCCGGTCTGCAGGGGAAAAAGCATACAACTGCCGTATAAATTCACTCCCATTCCTGGCAAAATAAGGCATAAAATTATCCACCCTTTCCTGCAGGTTTCCTCCCGGGAAAAGTGCGTTTTTAATTCCAAGGATATGTCTTTGATCGGTTTCATACTTACGCTTTTCTGCCCTCAGCATCTTTTTTTCAAGGGATTCCACCTTGCTGAGTGCCTTGGTGCCGATTGCTTCTGCATGTTTTTGCAACGTTACATCAATACTGCAGGCGATACGCTGCAGCTGCTGGTAGTAAGCCGAAAGAGCTGTCTTTTCTTCAGTAAGTTCAAGCTTTACAGCAGTTTTGGCTTTTACCAGCTCATTCAGCAATTTGTCGGCATTTTCAAAAAGATGCGTGTCTGAAAGTTTTAGCTGTGTAATCTTCCCGGCAACCTTTTCTTCAGCTATCATAAAGGAATTGCGCAGTATCTGAACCGGGTATGGTACTTTAAAATGATCAAACAGGTCTTTCAGCTGCAGCCAGTATGCCAGCTCGCCGCCACCGCCTACAAAAGCCACATTGGGCAGTATCATTTCCTGGAAAAGCCCCCGCAGGATTACATTGGGGCTGAACCTTCCGGGGTATTGCTCCAGTTCAGCAAGCATCTCTTCCCTGCCAAAGCTGATGCTGGTATTCAGCACATGATAAGTATCTCCTTTCAGTTCAATCCGCTCCCGTATATCATCCAGCAGGTAAAAAAGATTAATATCCCTGGGCTGTGCCTGCACTTTATAATTTTCGCCTAATTGAGCTGATGTTTTGTTTACTATAGCCGCAGAAGTGCCATTCAGCAGTTCATCGGCAAATACCGGTTGCATCACCTTTTTCAGATTTGCATTGTCCGGCAATAACACCACCAGCCCGTACTCAGCAAAAAGCTCATTCACCAGCATAAAAGTGGCTTCCTGTATGGTATTGCCTTTTGAATAACATTTCCTTACCAGATCAATAATGAATTTTCCGTGCGGCTGCACCAGCAACTGGCCACTTATTGCCGCTGTTATTTTCAACAGGGCATCGTCTGCCAGCATACGGCCTACGGCCCCCTTTTGCTTTGTTTGCCAATGATAAGTGGTGCCATCAACCGTCACTTCGCCAAGTTCTTCCAGGTCGGCATCCTCGCTGCCCATGTAGTAAACAGGTACAAAATGATGCTGCGGCAATGCTTCGTTTAAATGCTGAGCCAGCTTAATGGCATGCAATATCTTGTATATAAAGTACAGATGTCCGGTAAAAATATTGGGCTGGTGCGCTGTGCAGATAGTGAATGTGCCTCCATCTGCAAGGCTGTCAATATTGTCCTTCACTTTTCCGCTGATACCAACTGTTTCGTATTGTTTTTTCAATTCACTTACCAGCAGGCTGCGGTTACACTCAAAAGACCTTGCTGCAATAGCGCTTTCAATACCTTTTACAGAAGGAGCATGCGCATAAAAAGGCTTTAATGCATCTTCACCCGCAAGGTAATCCAGCACAATTTCAGAAAAATATCCTGTTGCTTCGTATGAAACAGATGAGGCTTCAAAACTCAAAATTCAGAAGTTTAAAGTTTGATTAGTTGATAGTTGATAATTGAAAGTTGAAAGTTCGCCCATCCCACATTCTTAATTCATAATTCTTAATTACTCACCACCTCCCCTTCAATATCATAATCGTATGCCTTCGTGATTTTTACATTCACAAACTGGCCCGGTTTCAGTCTTTTACTGCTCTGGATGATCACTTCATTGTCTACTTCCACACTGTCAAATTCGGTGCGGCCCAGGTAGCGGCCTGACTCTTTTTTGTCTACAAGCACCTTGAATGTCTTACCCACTTTAGCAAGATTTTTCTCATAGCTTATCTCCTGCTGCACTTCCATTATTTCCTCTGCCCTCCTTTCCTTTTCTTCCTGCGGCACATCATCTTTTAAAGAATGAGCACTTGTACCTTCTTCGTGGCTGTAGCTGAAAATGCCCACCCTGTCGAAGCGCATTTTCTGTAAAAAAGTTTTCAGTTCTTCCACATCATCCCGTGTTTCGCCAGGGAAACCAGCAATCAGTGTTGTACGCAAACAAATATCCGGTATTTTCTGCCTGATTTCCCCTACAATGTCCTCCATTTCTGTCCTCGTTATCTGCCGCTTCATAGCCTTCAGCATATTATCAGCTGCATGCTGCAATGGCATATCAAGATAATTGCAGATATTTTCACGTTCCTTCATCACGTCAATAATCTCCATCGGAAATTTTGAAGGATAAGCATAGTGAAGACGTATCCACTCCAGCCCGGGCACATCTGCCAGCGCATGAAGCAATTTAGGCAGTTCCCTTTTTTTGTAAATATCCAGTCCGTAGTAGGTTAATTCCTGTGCTATCAGCATCACTTCCTTTACACCACCACGCACCAGGCGCTTAGCCTCATCCACCAGGGCTTCGATGGGTTTACTCACATGCTGCCCCCGCATGAGCGGTATGGCACAAAATGAACAGGTACGGTTGCACCCTTCACTTATTTTCATATAAGCATAATGCTGCGGTGTACTCAGTAAGCGCTCTCCCAGTAACTCTGCTTTGTAATCTGCTTCAAACTGTTTTAAAATCATCGGCAGTTCCATAGTGCCAAAATAGGCATCTACTTCAGGTATTTCTGTTTCAAGATTATTCTTATAGCGCTCACTCAGGCAGCCGGTTACATAAACCTTATCTATCTTCCCCCGCTTTTTCAGCTCCACATGGTCCAGTATGGTATTGATGCTTTCTTCCTTGGCCTTTTCAATAAAGCCGCAGGTATTGATCACTACTATATTATGATCTTTTTTAGTACTTTCATGCACTACCTCTATCTCATTGGCCATTAACTGCCCGCTGAGCACCTCACTGTCAACCAGGTTTTTGCTGCAGCCAAGTGTAATAATATTTACCTTATCCCTTTTTAACGTTTTTGTCTTCATATATGATGGCGCAAAAATACTGATAAATGGCCTGATAAAGCACCAAAGAATTTCAGCTGCTGTGTAACATTCTGCCCTGGAGCAGCGTAACACTGTAAATTTTCACCATTCATCCGTAAAAAACAACTGTTCATGCAATTTTACAATCGGGTTACAATTGGAGGACAATAAATTTGCGGATAAAGTATAAAACATAGTCATGAAACAAAAACTACTGCTCATTGCAGGTGTAATTCTATTATCTGCATTTAATCTAAAAGCCCAATCAACTGCAAAAATCACAGGTAAAATTAATGATGCTTCAGGAAATGGCCTCGCCAGGGTAACTGTCAGTCTTTTCAGGGCATCCGACTCTTCATTGGTAAAAGCGGAGGTTACCAATGCTTTGGGTATTTATGAAATTGAACAGTTAAAAGCGGATCGCTATTTTATAGCTGCTACCTATACCGGCTTTCAAAAAGGTAATACACCGGTTTTTACTGTAAAAGATGGAGAAAATTTCACGTTGGAAGCGCTATCCCTGCAACCTGGCAATGCCCAATTACAGGCTGTAACCGTTAAAAGCAGTTACAAAAAACCATTAATAGAAGTAAAGGCCGACAAAACCGTGTTTAATGTAGAAAGCAGCATCAATGCTACCGGCTCCAATGCCATGGAATTGCTGCAAAAGTCGCCAGGTGTGGTGGTGGACAAAGACGACAACATTTCCATGAAGGGAAAAAATGGTGTTCGTATTTATATTGATGGCCGTATGACGCAAATGGATAATAAAGACCTTGCGTCTTACCTGCGTTCCATCAACTCTGCTGATATTGAATCTATAGAAATGATCAGCAACCCTTCTGCTAAATATGACGCATCCGGCAATGCAGGCATCATCAATATAAAACTGAAGAAAAATAAGAAATATGGGCTGAATGGTTCTGTATCTGCGGGTCTCAACGTGGGAGAAACGCCCAAAACCAATGGTTCTGTTAACCTGAATTACCGCAATAAAAAGGTAAACCTGTTCAGTAATTACAGTAATAACTGGGGAGACAATAAGAATTATATGAATCTCTACAGAATACAGGGCGATAGCATTTATGATCAAAAGGGTACTAATACCAATGGCGGTTGGGGGCATAATGTTAAAGCGGGTGTTGATGTATATGCAAATGCTGAAAATACCCTTGGCTTCATCTTTACCGGTAATTTCAACGATAATACTTCTCCTTCCAGCAGTTTTACGAGAATTTCGCCTAAAAGCACAGGCATACTGGCAAGAACTTTGGATGCTACCAATAATATCCCCAGCAACAACTCTAATACCAATTACAATTTTAACTACCGCTTTGCAGATACTGCAGGCAGAGAGTTTAATATTGATGCAGACTACGGCAGGTTCAGCGGCAGGAGCAACAGCTATCAGCCCAATATATATAAATTGCCAAACGGTGTAATAGACCAAATTAAGATCAATGCAAATAATACGCCTGTAAACATCAACATCTTTACAGCAAAGTTTGACTATGAACGCCCCTGGCTGAAGGGAAAACTGGGCTTTGGTGCAAAGTATTCTGATGTAAAAACAAACAACACTTTCGATTTTTATGATGTGGAAAGCGGCATTAAGTTCTTTAATGACAGCCTCAGCAACAAATTTGCATACAAAGAAAAAGTAAAAGCTGCTTATATAAATTACAACCGCCAGTTGAATATGAAGTGGACGGTACAAGCAGGGCTGCGTATGGAAAGTACTGTAAGCCGCGGCACACTTGAAGCTGGCGAAACAACTACGGGCGATAATGATGTAAAGCGTGAATACACTGATTTTTTTCCAAGTGGTGCCATTAGCTTTAATGCAAGCCAGAAACACGCATTCAATCTTACATACAGCCGCAGAATTGACCGCCCGGGTTACCAGGACCTCAACCCTTTTGAAAACAGGCTGGATGAACTGACTTATCAAAAGGGCAATGCTTTTTTGAAACCACAGTATACCAACAGCTTTGAATTGACGCACACCTTTCTTTACAGGTTCAATACTACTATAGGTTACAGCCGGATAAAGGATTTTTCAACCCAAATCATCGACACCACTCTAAAAACAAGGGCGTTTATTACACAAAAAAACTTAGCCAGCCAGGAAATTTACAGTATCAACTTTGCATTGCCTTTTCAAATTACAAAATGGTGGAGCATGTTTATGAATATCAATGCCTTTCACAGCCAGTACAAAGCAACATTTGAAGATGGAAAGACAATTAACCAGGGTGTAAATTCCATGAGCCTTTATGGACAGCACGGGTTTACTTTTAAAGACGGTTTCAGTGCAGAAATTTCGGGCTGGTACAGCGCCCCCACTATTTGGGGAGGTACTTTCAGAAGCAAAGCGATGGGTGGCCTTGATATAGGTTTTCAAAAACAGCTTTTTAATAACAAAGGCAGTATTAAACTAAGTTATACCGATCTTTTGCGTACTATGCGCTGGAGGGGTATCAGCGATTTTGGTGGTTCCTATATTGATGCAAGCGGACGCTGGGAAAGCCAGCAATTGCGGATGAATTTCACTTACCGCTTTGGCAATAACCAGGTAAAAGCTGCACGCCAGCGCAACAGGGGTAATGAGGATGAAAGTAAGCGTATAAAAACCGGTGGCGGTGGTATAGGTGGTAATTAATCAACATACTAAACTAAGTTTTCTCATGCCTCTTATATGCAAAATGGCCATCCTCACGGATGGCTTTTTTCATGATTATATCCAGCTCCCACCCTGATAAAAAAAAGGACTGCATCCCTTATCCGGCAGATGCAGTCCCTGTTGCTATTGAGCACTTAACAAAATTCAATAACACCCGGTGCAATAAGACCGGTGTAGCTGAATACTGTAATGGTGATATAAGCCGGGTTACCCGGATTTACAATGGTAAATTTACGGGTGGTGGCATTGTAATTGATGGTGGGCTTATGCGATGCATTGTAGCCGGGGCGGAATGTAACACTCAGCACATCCCTTGTGGCTGTAGTATTATTGTTAAAGATATTGTACGTAGCCCCAAGGTTAGGAAAGGTAGGAGGATTTGTAAGCAGCAAAGGGTTGCCACTTCCAAATACAGTACCATTAAAGCTATTGGCCCCCAGGCAACTGGTGGTGCTGTTCCAGTCTTTATAACTGGCATCTCCGCAGTCGTTAATGGTAAGTACGGTGCCGGCACAGCCCGTTTTAACGCCAATAACAAAGTCGTAATAAGGAGCAGGAGCCTCTGCGGCAGGCTGCTGCTGTACGGTCTGCTCAGCGGCCAAAGGAGCTTCGGTGTTTTTGCGGCAGGAAATAAAACTGATGGTTGCAAGGCCAAATAAGGCCAGAATGATTCTTTTCATAATTAAACGTTTTTTGGTGTAAAAAATAATGTGATAGCTGTATCAAAAACACTGCCAGATATAAGTGAAAATCAAAATGTGAATAAACTGCGGCAGCAAAAACTTCTGTTGCAGGAATTATTATCAACACTTGTGTAAAACTATAATATTGTTATATCAGTTGCTATTCGTTAAATTTGATATGGATGGATGGGTTAGTTTTATACCAGACTGGAATTTCTATTTTGAACAGGTACTGCCGTATGCCTTGCTACAACAGTACACAAAAACCGAACAGCATTGACAGAAACAATCATTAACCTCGAAACGGTTAACCCCATTGAGTTTTTTGGCGTTAACAATGGCAAACTGGACATCTTAAAAAAGAAATTTCCCCTGCTGAAGATTTTAAGCCGGGGTACCCAGGTGAAACTCAGCGGCAGCCCCGAACAAATTGATGGTGCCAAGGAAAAAATTGAGCTGATTGTGCAGTACCTGCAGCGCAATGGTCACATGAGCGAAAACTACTTTGAACAGATTCTGGGGGGCGACGATGAAAAAGCAATAGACAATTTTATTGACCGCAACCCCAATGAGGTACTGGTATTTGGCCCTAATGGCAAAACCGTAAGGGCACGCACAGCCAACCAGAAAAAAATGGTGGCAGCGGCCGACAAAAACGATATTGTATTTGCCATTGGCCCTGCCGGTACCGGCAAAACCTATACCGCTGTGGCCCTGGCGGTAAGAGCACTTAAAAACAAACTGGTTAAAAAAATCATTCTTACCCGGCCAGCCGTTGAAGCCGGCGAAAGCCTTGGTTTTTTACCCGGCGACCTTAAGGAAAAAATTGATCCCTACCTGCGTCCTTTATATGATGCACTGGACGACATGATACCTGCCGACAAACTCGGGTATTATATGACCACCCGTACCATTGAAGTGGCTCCGCTTGCTTATATGCGTGGCCGCACACTTGATAATGCTTTTATAATATTGGACGAGGCGCAAAATACCAATGACCTGCAGATCAAAATGTTTCTGACAAGGATTGGTCCTAACGCAAAAGCCATCATTACAGGCGATCCTACACAAATAGACCTGCCGCCCAAGCAGCAGAGCGGGCTGTTTAAAGCCTCCAAAATATTGCGCAATATTGAAGGTATTGCTCATATAGAGCTGGATGAAGAAGATGTGGTGCGTCACAGGCTGGTAAAAGCCATCATCAGGGCCTACGATAAGGATAAAGATACAGAAAGGTAAATGCTGAATGCTCATAAAACTTCATGCAGCATAGCTGGTTGTATGCTGCTGAATGCCCTGTTCTGGTTTTGGCTCTCTCTCACGGGGTGCAGTGAGTCAGCAACAGCCGGCAATCCAGAAGATACTGCCCGGGAGCAGGCAAGGCTTAACAGGGCTGTTGCCGCTATTGACAGTTTACAGCCAGTAGTCAGGTCAGGGGATATAGTGTTGAGATCAGGCAATGATTTCACCAGCCAGAGCCTGCAGCAAATGAACCTGCGAAACAAAGATTATTCTCATTGTGGTATAGCCAGTATTGAAAATGGACAGGTATTCATCTATCATTCCCTTGGTGGCGAATTTAACCCCGACCAGAAAATATGCAGGGATTCATTAAGGCATTTTTCTGACCCTGTTAGCAACAGGAAAATTGCGCTGTACAGGTACTCGGTTGATACCAGCCTGAGCAAACGTATAGTAGAAACGGCAAAAATGATGTACCGGGCAGGAATTATGTTTGATATGAAATTTGACCTGGCTACCGATGACCGGATGTACTGTGCTGAATATGTATACAAAAGCTTATTGCTTGGCAGCAGGGGCAAGATAAAATGCAGCACCAGCCATATAAGCGATTTCGAGTTTGTAGGGGTAGATGACCTCTTTTTGCACCCGCTTTGCCACCGGGTAACAGGAATTATTTACAAATAATCATCAAAAAGTATAAATTGCGATAATATTTAAAAAAACTTATTAAAATTAATTATGAAAAAATTATTATTAGCTTCCATTACAGCATGTGCGGTATTTATTTCAGGTTGCGGTGGTGGCTCGGGCAACGACCCCAAGGCAACCCTGATTGCATTTTTTGAAGCAATGGGCAAAAAAGACTTTACAGCAGCAAAAAAACTGGCTACCAAAGACAGCGAAGCCATGTTCAGTATGATGGAAATGGGTATGAAAATGGGGGGAGATAAAGAAACCAACATGGACAAATTTGACAAAACAAAAATGGAATTTGGTGAACCGAAAATTGATGGCGACAAAGCAGTGATATCTGTGAAGCAAAAAGGTGAAACAGAATCGGTTAACTTCCCGCTGAAAAAAGAAGACGGCAGCTGGAAAGTTGCTTTCGACAAGTCCCTGATGACGTCCAATATGGACAGAATAAAGGATAAGATGGGCAGCGATTCCCTCGATTCAAAAATCAGTGAAGGTCTTGATAAACTGAAGGAGATGAATTCCGATTCTCTTCAAAAAGCAGTTTCACAAGGTATGCAGGCACTGGACAGCGTAAAAGATATGCTGGAAAAAATAAAAAAATAACAAACCGTTCAACATATTAAAAAACCCTGCCGCAGCAGGGTTTTTTAATATCAGCATTATATAAAAAGATACCTAACTTTAGGCTATGATAAAAAAGTTTTCCGGAACATTACTTGCCTGCATACTCCTGCTTTCATGTGGTGAATCAAAAGAACCTGAGCCGGTTACAGAACTGGAAGTGGCGCAGGCTTTTATCAATGCCACATTTCAGAATGATATTGACAAAGCAGAACACTTCATCCTGAAAGATTCAACCAATATGCAGACGATGGAGTTGCTGAGGGAGAAAAATAAAAAACTGTCTGCAGAGCAATTGGCGATGTTTAAAAAGGCGAACCCTGTCATCAGGGAGGTTTCAACCATTACCAAAGACTCAGTTGTAATCATCAGTTACTCTCCTTCGTACAAGCCGGAAACGGTTTATAAGTTAAAGATGCTGAGAGGTAGTGGCAAATGGGCAGTGGACATCAAGTATACTTTTTGGGAAAAGCAGGAATAACCATGCTGAAAAATTTTATTTTAGTGGGATTGGGCGGGGCGGCAGGATCTGTACTGCGGTATGCGGTATCGCTGCTGATTATGAACAGGGTGTTTCCACTGGCTACTTTGCTGGTGAACATCGCCGGCAGTTTTTTAATAGGGCTTATTCTGGCATCAGGTATTAAAAATGAAAATTTTGCCGGTAACTGGAAATTATTTCTGGCAACCGGTGTTTGCGGTGGCTTTACCACATTTTCAGCATTTTCTGCCGAAAACCTGCAATTGTTGCAAAGCGGGAAAACTACCCTGAGCCTGGTGTACATCACAATAAGTATAGTAACAGGTATCTTTGCAGCCTGGCTTGGATTTAAGCTGATAAATCCTGCAAACTAAAATTCAGTTAACAATTCAATCAATCAATATGTACGTTCTTCATCCATGGCATGGTGCACATTATGGCGATAAAGCCCCCGGAATAGTTAACGGTTTGATAGAAATACCCCAGGGTTCAAGGGCCAAATATGAAATAGACAAGCCAACCGGACTGCTGAAGCTGGACCGTGTTATCTATTCCTCATTCCACTACCCCATCAATTACGGCTTTATCCCCAGAACACTTGGTCTGGATGGTGATCCGCTGGATATACTGGTGATGTGCAGCGAAAGTATTCAACCGCTTTGCCTGGTGGAGGCCAATGTGATTGGAAACATGCAGATGATTGATACCGGCGTACCGGATGATAAGATAATAGCCGTAGCAGCAAAAGATCCTACGGTAAATTATATTACATCCATTGCCGAAATGCCACCGCCGTTCCTGGCCATACTCCGTAACTATTTTGAGCAATATAAGGTGCTGGAGAACAAGCAGGTTGAAATTGACGAATTTCAGCCCAAAGAAGCAGCAATCAAAGTAATTGAAGATGCTATTTCCCTGTATAAAACAACATTTCCCGGATGAAAAAGCCAAAACCAGATATGGACATACAAATCATACTTATAATTATTTTGGTTGGAGTGGCTGCAGGTATACTGGGCGGACTGGTAGGCGTGGGCGGCGGTATCATCATTGTACCGGCATTGGTTTACCTGCTGGGGGTAAGCCAGAAAACGGCACAAGGCACTTCCCTGGCACTTATCATGCTCCCTGTAGGCATACTGGGGGTTTTGCAGTACTATAAGCAGGGCCATGTTGATTTTAAAGTGGTCGGGCTGCTGGCAATCGGCTTTTTCCTGGGTAGTTTCCTGGGCAGTAAGATTGCGCTGAGCCTGCCCCAGGCTACAGTAAAAAAAATATTTGCTGTACTGATGATATTGATAGCTGTAAAAATGCTGTTTTTAGACAAAGAAAAACCTGAAAAAGAGACAGACAAACCAACCGCCATTACTGGCCAGCTGCCGCAGGGCGACACCACTTAAAAATACCTTTTTATAATTCTAAGCCGGTGTGTGCGTAATCCCGAACCTGAGTGTATGATCCCTTCGTTGTCAATTTTATCTGCACGTACTTTCCCGGCAGCATGTATGATGTCCTGCGCAGAAAGCAGCAGGCCAACATGAATAATCCTCCCCTCTTCATTGTCAAAAAAAGCAAGATCACCACAGCGTGCTTCCTGCAAAAAATCAACAGTTGAGCCAGTACCAGCCTGGGCATGCGCATCCCGTGGCAGTGGCCTGTTCAGGAATTTAAAAACAGTTTGTATAAAGCCGCTGCAGTCGGTACCAAACACTGTTTTGCCGCCCCAGAGATATGCCGTATTCAAAAAGCTGAAAGCTATCTCCTCAATCTGTTTATTATCAATGTTTATTTCCGATGGGTTTATGGCAAGTCCATTAAACCCAATTTTGTTGTTGCCCAAAATGTACCGCCCATCTGTTAATGCAGGGAGTGAACTGCCATAGGGTACAAACATTTGCTGCCCGTTGTATTCAAGCCCGTTTACCCAACCTGCCGTCAATAAATTCCCTTCCCGGCTACAATCAGCTTCATCCACCGTTTCCAAATGGCTGAGCTGGCACCATCCAACATAATCATCATATTTGCACCTTACCCTTACCCACTCATGTCCGCTTAATTCAATGAGATAAGCAGCTTCCCCAAAAACAAGCTGGCTCACCATTTCGGCCTCATGTGCAGGAGCTTTGCGCATGGGGCTTACAGGTACAGAGCAAAAAGCAAATGACGAAATTTTCAAAAGCTGAATTTTTAATTGTTACTTAAAGATAAAGATCAAAAAATATTTGTGAAAAAGAACTTTCAGTGCATCTTTACAAAAAACTACTGATTGAAACCGGACAGGTTTAACCATATAAGCGACCAGGTGCTGCTGGAGAATTACTACAAAGACCATAATAATGAGTGGCTTGGCATACTTTTGCAGCGATATACCATGCTCCTGCTGGGGGTATGCATGAAGTACCTTAAAAATGAAGAAGAAGCAAAAGACGGTGTACAGCAGGTTTTTTTAAAAGTAATTGGAGAAGTTGGTAAATATAAAATCGAATATTTCAAAAGCTGGGTGTATATGGTGGCCAAAAACCACTGCCTGATGAAACTCAGGGATAAAGGGAAAATAACCACAGAAATAAACGACCGGATAATTGCCACACCGGATGAAACGGATGAAACCAGCACGCATGTTGAAAAAGAAATGCTGCTTACCCAAATGGCAAGTGCCCTGCAGCAACTTAACTCCGAACAGCAACTATGCGTAACTTTGTTTTATCTTGAAAAGAAAAGTTACCAGGAAGTAGCCGAACAAACAGGCTACAGCCTGCTGCAGGTGAAGAGTCATATACAAAATGGTAAACGGAATTTAAAAATAATGCTGGAGCGCATAAAGCAAAATGAGCGATGAATTAAAAGACATATTAAGTAACAGCAATAAGGATATTGACAACCAGCAGTTAATGGACTACCTGAGCCGTCAGCTGTCAGGGCAGGATATACATGACCTGGAGAAAATGATGGCCGATGACGAGTTTGTAAATGATGCAGTGGAAGGCTTACAGCAGTTTGACAATAAAAAAGATCTCACTGCATATGTGCAGCAACTGAACGACGATTTAAAAAAGCAACTTGAAAAGAAAAAAGCCCGGAAAGACAAGCGTAAACTCGAAAATTTTCCCTGGATACATTTTGCCGTTGTACTGCTGCTGCTTTTATGTATTATTGCTTATGTGGTGATAAAATATAATTACGGGGCAAAGAAACCACAGTCAAAACCCCCTGTAACAGCATACGTAACCGCACAATTCAAAACCCGCTGAGTTATTTAAGCAATCGCTGAAGAAAATCCCTGCTGTTGATTACCTCAATTTCCGAAAAATAGAAATCACCGGTATCTTCGGTGATGATGCAGCTGCAGCCGCTTTCAAGTGCTGCATAGTGCTCCATACCATCTTCAAAATCAAGTACTTTTTTATCAGCCAGGGCAGCAGATATGCTGGTAACGGTTACTGGCGCTATCCTGATGTGGCGGCAAAGCAGGTCAATTTGCGCCTTTGCCCTTATTCGCTTGTATTTTTTCTCTGCAAAATAAAAAGCTATTGCCAGGCACACGGGCGAAGTAAACACTTCAAAGCCCTGCCTTTCTGATAAACTTAAAATACGTGCAGTGCTTGAAAAAAGCGGGTACTCTTTATTCAGTACCGATACAATGATATTGGCATCAACAAAAAGCCTCATTTTTTTGAAGAAAAGTATTCTTTTTTCATCTTTTTAGAGGAGCGGGGCCTGGTAATGTACTCGGCCTGGCCTTCTGCCACCATACTTACCCAACTGGAAATGGGAAAATCTTCGAGAGAAGGATAATTGCCACTGGTGGCTTTATTGAGCAGAAACTCGACAAGGCGGCTAAGGCTGATATTATTGGCCTCGGCATATTGCTTGGCCTTATTAATTACTGCATTATCAAAACTTAAGGTAACCTTGGCGTCCATAAAACTAACATTTCCACAAAATTACAATTTTTACGTGTAAAAAAAACAATTTGTACGTAAACTAAATTAATGCGCAAAATTTAGCTCAAAATCACCCTTGATACGCTCAGCCGGAGGATTAAAATACCCAAATTTCAGGTCCGGAAACTCTTCCCTTATCAACTCCATTAACTGCCTTATTCCCATGCACTCCCCCGTATCTGTAAATCCAATTTTACCAAGGTACCAATCCGGGTCAATATTGAAATTGCGCCATTGTATCATTTTCAGGCCGGTATCACGAATAAGTTTACGCAGTGCTTCATACTCCTCCACACTGTCAGTCATGCCCGGAAACACAAAGTAGTTGATGCTTGTCCAGCCACCAAAATCACGGACTACTTTCAGGCTTTCTGTTATATCATTAAAAGAGTAATTATTAGGGCGGTAATAGGGCGTATAAACTGATTCCCTTGCACTGTTGGTACTAACCCTGATGCTGTTGAGACCGGCCTGGCACAGCGCTTTTACAGCGTCCGGCTTACTGCCGTTGGTATTGATATTGATACTACCCTTACTGGTATGCTTGCGTATTTCGATGATGGCTTCCCTGATGGTCTCCCACATCAGCAAAGGCTCTCCCTCACATCCCTGTCCAAAACTTATGATGGGAAAAGGTGCTGTTTGCAGATGAGGCACCGTAAATTCTACAATTTCTTCTGCTGTTGGCTTAAATGTAAGCCTGTCCTGCGTACTTACAATGGTTTCGTCCAGCGGCTGAAAAGAGATGCAGCCTATGCAATTGGCATTGCATGCTGGTGAAGCAGGCACGGGGCACTCCCAGCGGCCAAGTGCAAAATTGCGGGCCGCCGGGCAGGTGTAAGTCTGGCAGCAATTTTCCATCAGGTGTTTGATCAACCTGTTGTGCGGATAGGTTTTCAGCAGGTGAGCAGTTCCTGTATCTATAGCTGCCTGGTCGTAGCCGGCGCATTCCTGCCGTATATCCTTTTCTATCCGTACCGCTGGCACATAAAATTTATTATCCAGCCAACCGGCGGCTGTATAGCAAAAAAGGGGTAATGTTGGTGCATCTGCCAGGGTTTCATAGGCCGCAATATACAGGCCTGTATGGGCGGGCGGAATAAATGCCGCTACAGCCCAGCCTTTTTCACAAAGCCGCATATCCCCGGTTTCAACATCAATTCCAATGCCACGGCGGCCGGGTAACTCGTATAACTGGCCACCATCCGGCAGTTCAATCCAGTCTTCTTCCGGTACCGGCAGCGCATCCCAACCGCTGCGGCCCGTTACATACAGGGAAGTATCTTCAAATATATTTCCGTTACCATCTGAATACAAAATATAAGGAGATGCCATAACAACTGCTGAACAATGGCTTTCTGAGGATTGTGCCGGAAAATAGGTCCATTATCAATCTTTCAGCTGCCCGTTGCTCAAATGCTTTTGGCAAAAATCGTCAATTTGCTGCAACTCTTCCATTTTTAAATTTTCACGGAGTGTAAATTCTATTTTTTGCCTGCGCAGGGTCTCAATTACAATGCTGCGGTAATGGGGGATGATGGCCTTAATATCGGCCCAGCTTATTTCTGCATCTTTAAGAAAATTGGGGAGGGTTACCCCTGTTTGGCTGATGTCTACCGCCTCAGATTTTACCACACGCCACTCCCTGTAAAAAAGGAAAAAATACCCGCCTGCCAGCAAAAGATGCAACAGGCTGAGTACATTGTGCCCTGCAGGTATAAGCATAAATCCTATACCCGTGAGCGCCAGCGACTCTATCAACCTGAAAACAAGATTAATCCTGGGCAGTGCCTCCAGCACATTGCCTCCGAAAAAGATGAGCAGGTATATATCTGCTGCAATAATCAATTGGGTGATGGACACCATACTGCTGCCGTCATGCTCCTGCAGCTCATGCCAGGCATTTACAGTTATAACCGAGGCAGCAATAAAGTGCAGCACCCTGGCCGAACGCTTCAGTAACTCAAATGAGGGATGCACAACCGGAATTGAAAATTGCGTAAACATAAGCGTTGTTTTTTGTACAGATGCAAATCCCTTTTTATTCCATAAAGAATTATCCGAAACAGGTTATTGAATAAAATACACCTGTTGTATTTTGCCTTTTGAGATTTTATAAATAGCTACGGCTTTGAGGGGATTCGGGCCGAAACCAGTGACACTTTCATGGTCAATTACGGTGTTACCCTCCACTACCCTGTTTACCAATTTGCAATGCAGGGCTTTAACTCCACGGAACATACCTGCATAATCTGCACGCATCTTTTCTTTACCCTTAGAAAGCAGCTTTGCCGGAAATTCAAATATCTCCACACTATCGCTGTAGGGTGCAAGAAAAGCCTCTATATCCCTGTTGTTGTAGGCATTTAGTTGCTGCTGAACAAGTATTTCGGGCGATACTGCCAGCAGCGTATCAGTGGATATGATGTTGCCACGATGCACAACAGTACTGATAAAATCAAGATTGTTCAAATCATCAAGCGGGTTTTTATCCAGAATGATAAAATCGGCCAGTTTCCCTTTTTCCAGTGATCCAACCAGGCTATCTTTACCAAACCCGCGGGCGGCATTAATGGTACCGGCGGCAAGCACCTGCATATTACTCATACCAGCTGCTTTCATGGCCAGCAGTTCAGCAAGGTAGGATGAGGCATGCTGTGTACCGATATTACCAGCATCGGTTCCTGCTGCCACATTAATGCCGGCTGCTGATATCAATTGAAGGTTTACCTGCATCAGGCTGTCCTCCTCGTTAATAACCCTTCTTGCAGCCCTCATTTTTTTATAATCAAATGGAAGCCCCTTACCCTGCAGGTGCTGTAAATCAAATAGGGAACCCAATGCAAAAGGGTTGGCATACTTGAAATCATGCAGGCTAAGATTATGCTGCTGGGTAAACGACTCCCGGTACTTTTGCCCAACAATCATTGTAGGGATATACGTTATGTTTTTAGATTTCAGCAATGCAATAAATGCAGCATCAGCCGGCTTATCGTCAATACTGTGTACCAGCATATCGCAGCCGGCCTGTACAGCCAGTGTGGCGGTAGCATACTCGGTTGCATGAACTGCTGCTTTCAAATTGTATTTGTGCGCTTCCTCAATGGTTGCTTTAACGATAGGCAATGTTTTTTCAGCAGACTGTCCGGGTAAAACGATGTACCATATTTTTATAAAATCGGGTTTAAAGGGCAGCTGTTTCCTCACAAGTTCCCTGGCTTCCTTCGGATTGTTAACCTTCACAATAGGTGGATCAGCCTTATCAAGATTGGGTGGCTGGTAAGTAGATATCAATGGCCCGGTGACAAATGCATTGGGGGCGGTTGCCCTGGCATTACAGTATGTTCGCACATCAAAATTACTGAAGGGCCCGCCAACATCCACTACCGAAGTGATGCCGCAGGCTAAATACCGCCGCATCAGGTCGGCCCGGTTATCCTTTATCCACTGCTGGTCTTTTTCATAAGGGTAAAAACTGGTAAGATTTACAGCATCGGGCCTTGTATACAGGCTGCCTGACTGAAAAAAATGTATATGACCGTCAATCATGCCGGGCAGTATCCATTTACCGGTTGCATCTATCAGTTTTACCCCGGCAGGAATTTTCACTTCACCTGCACTGCCCACTTGCTTTATCCTGTCGCCTTCTACCAGTATTACCGCATTTTTTATCAGCTTCGCATCAGCAGTATTAATAAATGTGGCACCGGTAACAGCATAAGAAATTGTTTGGGCAGTAAGTTTTAAAGCCAGTGCAAGAAGGGAAATGATAAAAAGGGCTGATCTTTTTTGCATGAGAAAGTTTTATCACCAAACTTACGAAAAACTTACTTAGCAAATTCATCCTGCTGTCCCTTTGCGGCGTCAATACACCAGGCAGCAAACAGGTTAATGGCAGTTTCCTCATCAGGCAGGATTTCTTCATCCACTTCTGCCTGCAGCATCTTATTGTTAACAAAATCAATGGTTAATAATCCGTCTTTTATCACTACATTCTGCAATTGATTCCAGGCAATGATTTTAGCCGGAAAAGAAGTGTATTCTACATGTTCTTTTGTAATCATTACCCGCAGCTCCTTTCTTGAATAATAATCCAGGGCAGCCAGCACGATGATAACGGCTGCTGCCAGGTACTGGTGAAGCATTATCCATACAAAAAAAATGAAAAGATACCCGGGTGTAAAACGGAACTTCCCGTTGCCAGCGCTGTAATACCGCAGCAGGTTAAGCACAGTCCATATAATACAAATAATACTTGCAGTAAGTGCATACCGCTCAAACAATTTATTATCAGTGATTATGGCAATAAAAAAGAGGGATACCGCATTTACTGCAAATACAATATAGCTGATACGGTTATATGATGGCAGTTTTTCGTTTTTTAAAACAAATTCATACGCTTCCTGCATAGTGTTATGGTTCGTACTATACTGTACTTTCTTTAATTGCTGCTTCAGTACCCGCCATGGCTGCCTTTTCGGCCACCAGCAGGTTACACAGCTTGAACAATACCCTTGCACCCACATTTTCATCCCACTCATCCCTGCTTACACCCACTTCATTAAGATCAAACCCCACCAACTTACGGCCACTCTGCAGCAATCTTTTAAACAGGTAAAATATCTGCTCTGTTTCAAAACCTCCCTGAACGGGGGTACCTGTATGCGGGCAAAGTTTGGGATCGAGGCCATCAATATCAAAGCTGATAAATACTTTTTGCGGAAGATGGCTGATGATTTCATCCGCAATCTGTTTCCATATCTGTCCCTCGTACTGCCTTTCCTTGATTTCCTTATCAAAATAAGTGATGATCCTGAAATTACTTTCGTTGATGATTTCCCATTCTTCTTCGCAATAATCCCTGATACCTACCTGCACCAGTTTGGTTAGTTCCGGTATTTCATTCAACGCATTGTACATTACCGAAGCATGAGAATATTTAAAACCTTCGTAAGCTACCCTCAGGTCACAATGCGCATCAATCTGCAAAATGCCAAAATCTCCATGTTTTTCTGCCATGGCTTTAAAAAAACCAAGCGGGGTACTGTGGTCGCCTCCAAGCAGGCAAACCAGTTTATCCTTATCCAGCAGTTCTTTTGTTTGCTCATACACCCATGCATTCAGGAAATTACTGCCCTCGTTGATTTCCCTCAGTGTTCTGCACATGAATTTATTATCGGCTACTATATCACCATTGGCAATATAATTGATATAGAGTTCAGCCTCCTTGCGCAGGTAATCGCTTTTCATCAGCAGTTTCTTATCCGGGCTACGCATAAAAAAGCCCTGTTTCCAGCCATTGGGCACATCAGGATCAAAAAGGTCAATCTGCAAACTTGCGTTAAAAATATGCTCGGGTGCTCTTGCTGTGCCACCTCTGTAGCTTACAGTTACTTCCCAGGGAATGGGTAGTATTACCAGTGCTGCATCTTCTTCAGTAAATGGTAAACCAAAAATATTATTATTGGGATTACCTACAGAGTTGGGGTCAAATTGCGAAAGGTCAGTCATTGCCTTTTATTGATTGAAAATAATTAGCCCATTTTTGCCAGGGCATAAGCGGCGCAAAGATAAGCGACTGCTCAACAAATGAGATGTGCAAAATCAAAAAATTACCCACATGAAAAGATAAAAGACCCAGCAGAAGCCATTTATCCGCCTTTTTGGTAAAAAAACCTGCTATAAGTGCCAAATCAACCAGGGCAGCTGCCCGGTAAAACCATTGTGCAAAGCCTGGATTATCGATAAGATAGCGGATGGAACTGCTTTGCCACCCCGAATGTGCAAACGGCAGCCAGTCTGCATTGCTTTGCGCCACTATATTACTCATGGTAGCCCCATCTGCAAAGCCCCCGTAATACAATTTAAACAAACCGGCCGAAACGTATAAAAAACAAACCCAATACCTCACCAGCTCCCATAAAAGGCTGAACCTGTTTTGCTTTACTGCCAAAAAAGCAACCGGGGTAAGCAGGTATCCTATTTGTGCATAATGCTTGCCGGCTGTGGTGCAATAACACAGGTAGAGCACCCAAACCCCTGCTACAGTAATCCAGGTAAAAACCCGCTGTTGTGGCACAAAAATGCAGATGATGCAGGAACTTGTAAGAACAAGGTCGAACAAAAGTGCCACCAGGTAATGCCGGAGCAGGAATTGCGGAACATACAGAATATGCATCAGCCAGAAACTATTGTCACTGCCCGGGTAAATGGTGACCGGCTGTTGCATTTGCGACAACAGGCTGCCGGTGGCGAAAAAATACAGTAGTATAAGGAACAGCCAGCAAAAAATCATTCTGGCCATAAAGTTGCGGGGGTAATATGCAGGGGTTGCTGTCAAAATTTTACCTGGTGATGGTGAAGATGATGGAGTCGGTGGAAGATTTTGCGTACGGCGGGTTAAGCGACACCCTCGATTGCACCAGCCAGGCTGCACCGGAAGATGAAGGCCGCAAACTTAGGAAATAACGGCTCCACCATGCGGGAAAACTGTCAATAGCAGCGCTGCTGTTGCTTAAATGCCGCTCTAACACAGCATAAACACCCTGAGATACCCTGCTTTTGAAGCGGCTTTCCACCACCGGCAGAATGGTATCTCTTGCGCTCATTTTTAGCGACAACCAGTAACCGGCTGAATTAAAAAGCAATTCTTCCTGGCGGTTACTGAAGGTTTTATTGCTGATGTAGCCGCTGCCTGTTTTTACCAGCAGCACAGTTGCAGAGTCTTTATGGTTGTGCCGCTGGGCGTACATGTGATACAGAAAAAAGGGGACATTTTCGATGCCTTTGTACATAAAAAAAACCTGTGCCAGTATCAACACCAGCACAATCCAGAAAAGTACCCGCCACTCATAAAACAACCTTTTTATGAACATGTCCTGCATTTACAGCCTGTAAATTACAACCTATTTAAAATAAATACAAACAACTAACAGAAAGCTGTTTTGTGTTACCTTTGCACTTAAATCAAAAGCATGAAAAGAACACATGTAATTATACTGATCGCTATCGCCATTTCAATAGTAGCATTAATCGTATTTTCGGCCAATGACTTTTCAACATACGATTCCATCGCCTCTGCTCAAAAAAAGCAGGGAGTTTTTGTGCATCTTATTGCTAAATTAGACAACAGCCAGCCAATTGAGTATGACCCGGCAAAAAATGCCAATTATCTCTCTTTTTATGCCACGGACAGCCTGGGTGGCAAAACAAAAGTGGTTTACCACAACAGTAAACCTACCGATCTTGAAAAAAGCGAACGGGTGGTATTGAAAGGGAAAATGCAGGGAGATGTGTTTGAATGTAAAGACATATTACTCAAATGCCCCAGCAAATACAAGGATGATAAAAAACAACTTGAAAAAACGGTTAATGGCGGGTAAAAATGAACAGTTACCACTGGCCTGTGTTATCACTGCATATTTAAAAAACAAAAAACAATCATAAGCAGATGCCATTCGAAGGTGAACATTTACTACCAGGACAAGCCGGACATTTTTTTGTTATAGTTGCCCTGGTTGCCTCCCTTTTGGCAGTTATCGGTTACAGCAAGGCTTCTTTTACAGTTGACCCTTTAAAGAAAATTTCCTGGCTGCGCTTTTCACGTATCGCTTTCCTTACCCAGATGGCCATGGCATTGGGTATTTTTGCTGTGCTGCTGCATATCTGTTCCAGTCATTATTTTGAATACCTGTATGCTTACAAACATTCCTCAAAAGAATTAGAATACAAATACCTGCTTGCCTGCATCTGGGAGGACCAAAGCGGAAGTTTTTTACTCTGGAGTATCTGGCACTCGGTACTCGGCTGCATCCTCATCAAAAAAAGTAAAACCTGGGAAGCGCCTGTAATGAGTGTGATCAGCCTTGCCCAGTTTTTTATCAGCCTGATGCTGCTGGGTGTTTATTTTTTTGGCACCCGTATTGGTAATAATCCTTTTGCGCTTACCCGTAATGAAATAAACGGCCCCATTTTTGCCCAGGCCAATTACCTGAACTTTATAAAAGACGGCGTGGGGCTTAATATCCTGCTGCGCAATTACTGGATGGTGATACATCCACCCATCCTTTTTCTGGGCTTTGCAGCCACTATTGTACCATTTGCTTATGCTTATGCAGGCATCCAGACAAAGCGCTTTGGCGAATGGGTAAAACCAGCGCTGCCCTGGACGCTGTTTGCAGCATGTGTGCTCGGTGTGGGTATCATGATGGGGGGTAAATGGGCGTATGAATCACTGTCTTTTGGCGGCTACTGGGCTTGGGACCCTGTTGAGAATGCCTCCCTGGTACCATGGCTCATTCTCATTTCCTGCCTGCATACCATGGTGATTTACAAATCCACAGGTTACTCATTAAGAGCCAGTTACCTTTTTGCATTCCTGTCATTTATTTTTATTTTGTACTCCACTTTCCTTACCCGTACGGGCATACTGGGAGATACTTCTGTACATGCTTTTACAGTACCCGGCACAGCAATGAATGTACTGATATTGAGCTTCCTGCTCGTTTTCACCATACCCTCGCTGGTATTGCTCATTGTCAACAACAAAAAAATACCTTCGGTTAACCGGGAAGAGAACATCAATTCCCGTGAATTCTGGATGTTTATCGGCTCACTGGTTTTCTTCATTACAGGTTTGTTCATCATTGCTAAAACATCCTTACCGGTATACAATAAATTGTTTGGCAGCAAAATAGCGCAGCCGGAAGATGTGGAATTTTCCTACAACAAGATTGTAATTTTTGTGGCCATCATTGTAGGGCTGCTAACCGCCATAACACAATATTTGAAGTATAAAAGCACACCAAAGGGGTATGCTGTTAAAAAAATTGCTTTACCAACACTGGTTGCCGCCGTTATTACCCTTTTACTGGTAATATTTTACCCCATTATTTATGATAAACAAGGGCCCCCTTTTAAGATAGCCATTTATTTAGCCCTTTTTGCCGGCATATACGCTGTAGTAGCCAATCTTACCTATATATGGACGGGGCTTAAAGGCAAAATGACGGGGGCAGGCGGCTCTGTGGCACATGCAGGATTTGCACTGATGATTGCTGGCATGCTGATATCAGCTGGCAATAAAAAAACCATCAGCGACAACAGGGTAACCGGCATCAACCTGCAGGCAGGAGTGGATCCGCTTACCAAACAGCAGGATAACCCACTGGAAAACCTCACCCTCATCAGGCAGCTACCCACCCGCATGGGACCGTATATGGTTACCTATGTAAAAGATTCTCTTGGGAGCGAAAAAGGGCGGAAGTTTTACGAATTGCTGTTTGAAAAAACTGATGCTGAAACAAAGAAAGTAACTGAGCGTTTCAAACTGTATCCTGATGTATACCTGATGAAGGACAACAACATGAGCAGTAATCCTGACACAAGGGCTTATTTCAATAAGGACATTTTTACTTACATATCTTATGCCCTTAACGACAAAGGTGCCGAAGACACTGCCAGTTTCAGGATTACTGAGGCAGCTGAAGGTGATACCATCTATTACAGCAAAGGGTATATGATACTGAACAATGTGGTTAAGAATCCTGCCAATAATAAATTCAATATTCCCTCTAACGGAGCCATGCTTATGGCAGATATATCCATTTTCAGCAGGGACAGTATGCGTTACAGGGCTACGCCCATTATCCAGGTGGAACAAAATGACATAACCATGGTGGACGATACGGTATATGCACAGAATCTTTACCTGAAATTTGCCGGTGTAACCAATGATAAAAAAGTGAAAATAGGAGTAAAGGAATCGGATAAGCTGATTGATTACATTGCCTTAAAAGCATATATTTTCCCTTATATCAACCTCGTGTGGATTGGCCTCGTTATCATGGCCATTGGTATCATGATGAGTATGATCAGGCGCCTGCAGCTTTCTGCCTGGTATGCTTTTGCTGCCTTAGGCGCAGCAGCCATTGCACTCTTTTATATGTTTCTTTTTGCAAATTAGAGTCACATTCGGCCTTTAACTGCTGTATTACCTTATTTACTCTTTTGTCAGCTTCCTGCCTGATGATGTCATCGTTGTGGCTTGTGTAAACAGGTGCTGCATCACAGGCGGCCAAAAAGGTAATGCATATAATAATCAGGCACTTCATTTCTGTAATGCTGTTAAGCTGTCTGCAGCATCAATTATCCCGATTATTGAGTCGGCCATTTGCGGCACTTTGTTTACCAGGAGGCTGTCACATTCATGGTTGATAGCGGCATAGGCTGAATCAATCCTTGCTTCTGCGTCAATATCTGCCTTTTGCTGTATTTCCTGCAGGTATTTTTCCCTGCCCTGCTGTGTACCACAACCTGCCAGAAAAAAAATTATGATAATTTTAATAACATTTACCCCCATTTTTACGTCTTGCACACTTAAACAGTTAATATTTACTGTAAATTTACAATAATGACAGGGTCAAAAAAATATAAAAAATACCGGTTTTTGTGCCTGGTTTTACTGTTGAAGCTGATGGCTCAAAACAATTCTGCCATTGCCCAGGTAACCACTTCACCACAAAAAGACTCCATATTTTCTGGTGTACTGTCAAAAAACGATACTGTTTTAACCTATGCGATAGTGTATGAAGGTGATACACTTGAAGCCAGGCAGCTTGAAAATGTGTTCTTTTACAGCCGCATGAATGAAGCCACTCTCACTGCCAGGGCCAAATGGACCAGGCTCAGAAATGCCATTTATGTTACCTATCCTTATGCCAAAAGAGCTGGTGCAGTAATGAACGATATTAACGCCAAACTCTCCGGCGTAAGCAGTAGTTCGGCAAGGAAAAGTTATATCAAATCCAGGGAAAAGGAATTAAAAAAGGAGTTTGCCGACCCGCTTACCAACCTGTCAGTATACCAGGGGAAGGTTCTGATGAAGCTCATCAACCGGGAAACACATAACAACTGCTACGAAATCATCAAGGAATACAAGGGCGGGCTTACGGCAAGGTTCTGGCAAACAGTCGCTTTTTTCTTTGGCAGTAACCTAAAGCAACCTTACGATGCTGCTGGTGAGGATGCTGAAATGGAGAAAATAGTACAGGAAGTGGAGCGCATGTACGGCTACAGAAGCTAGTGGCCTATATCCCTGGAAATGAACTGCATCAATCAGGCAAAGCATTTTACCCCCCGCACAAACTTATATTCAGGCAAAGCAGCCACCCAAGTACATCCGTCTCAGCATAGCTTTAAATAATACCGATGCTGCTTATTATCAGTCGAATCATAACAACTCCAAAGCAGACCTCCCAGGAAGGTTACTCCTTGTAAGCGTGAAAACACTGACATTGTACACAAATGAGTTGACAAAATGATATGTATTATTGGTATTGCAATATCTGATTTCCGGGCACATAGCCATGCTGTAAAGCCAGCAGCTGCAGAACAAATGCTCTTTTCATATATACAAAAATTAAAACAAAGCCCTGATACTGGCCCGCCCTATATGTACCGTTCTGGCAGTACCAGGTTTGCGGCCCTCGTACTGAATGTTCATTTCAATATTGCCCGAAAGCCGCTTGGTGAACTCCAGGTTCCAAAGGTAGTTTTTACCGGGCAGCAGGCCATCCAGCAAAATAAACCCAACAGTTGTATTAGCAGCGCCGGGATAAGCATTAAAATTGATCTGGTTGAGGGTAAACCTGCCGCTGATGGTGCTTTTGCTGAGGATATTATAGCGTACATCGGCTGTTACAGCATGATTAACGGAAGTTTCACCAGAGTCAATAGAGTTTTCTTTGATGGTATAATTGTAGGTGGCGCTCAACCTGAAATTTGATTTGTAGCTGTAACTGATAAAGGGTTCTGCCGTGTACTGCAAAATATTGTAATTGCGGTTATTGAATTTGGGGCCTGTGGTGTATAGGGTATTGACAACACGCTTCAGGGAGAGGTTGGCCAGTAAGGTTTTACTGATGTTCCAGCGCAGCCTGGTACCAAGGTTGGCCAGTTTACGGCTCTCCACACCAAAACTCAGCAACGACTTTCCTTCGGATGTGCTGTGCGTAACATCAAAACCCCAGCGGGTATTGGTGCGGTTAAAGTAGATGGTATTGGACAAAAATGAACTGAGTGTAATGAGCGTGGTATCCACTAATTTTTTGGCAAAGGGGTTGAACTGGAAACCGCCGGTGCTGATGTCTTTTTTTATCACCTGCAGAGTGGAGGATGTACTCACACGGCTGATGAATTTTTTAAAACCCTTCGCTTCTGCCACATTGATAATAGCCGAAGGGTTAATGTCGGCACTATAGTTGAATTGCACATAGCTGGCCCGCACATAGGTATTACTGGGTGTAAATATCCTGATGTATTTTTTCTGATCCTGAAAAACAGCTATTTCAAACTCATTCAGCTCGGGTATGCTGTTGCTGTTATAATCTATCCAGGTATATTCACCCTGCCCGGCTGGCACTTCAATATAGGTAAACTCCCTTTTCTGCTCCTGGCCCGTACCCAGCTCGTACAGCATACTTCCGGTAAGCAGTCCCTTCCATTCATTTACAAAATACTCGGCCCTGCCCAGCAGGCTTTCGTCCTGCTTTTGTTTACTGATGAGTGTATTCTGTACGGCTAACCTGCGGTAAGTTACATTCAGCTTTACCTGGTGGTTTTCGTTGCGCATCAGTTCAGTAAAAAAGTTAAAGTTGTCACTTTTATCAGCCTGCTGCAGCAGGTTTTTTACAGGCAGTAAATCATTGCGCCTGAAATAAGAAACACCCCATTTGTTGATATTGGTTAAGGGTGTTTTTAAAAATACCTGCCATATATTAAATCCAAAGCTGAAGGGTGCCAGGGTATCTGATACTTTATCTTTAAGCTGGTTGTACTCACCGAGATAACTCAAGCCAAGTTCCAGGTTTTTAAATGCTTTTAGTTGCTTACTGATTGCTATGGCCGGCCTCAAATAGGTACCCTGCTGCAAGGGTGTGTTTACTGTAGAAAGGCTTAACTGGTCGCTTAGCCGCCACCCTCTTTTTACCAGTTCATGGTCGGTTGTATGTCTCAAACCCGTGTAGGTTGTTCCCCTGCGGTAATTGGTAACACTGTAGCTGAAATGTCCCGCAAGGCTGTCGCCCAGCCTGAACGAGGCTGCTGCAATATGTTCATCGGCAGGCGTTTCATCAAAAGGCAGGCTCCAGTCACGTAAAAACTCCACATTGCGCAGGCGCTCCAGGGGCCTGAACCTTGCAGCCACATATTCGTACGAAGCCTGTGTTTGCAGACTCAGTTTTTTTTGCAATAAGCGTATTTTTTTACCATCGCCAAACCATTGCAGTTTTGCTGCCAGGCCTTTATCGTTGCCCTTGTCTTTTGAAGAAAACAGGTTAATATCATAATTGCTCAGGGCAACTTCAGCTTTTATCCTGGAGGTTGGTGTTACCATGTATTCAGCCCCCACGGTAAACATCTGCCTTTTTTTAGGAGTAACCAGCAGTACCACCGGTTCCCACTCTCCCTGCTTCTGGTTAGTGGCTGTTGGCTGTACCCATTTAAAAACTTTGCCGTTGGTGCCGTTAAACAACTGTGTGTAATTACCCTTTCCCGGCCCCACATACATGAATGAAAGGCTGTATAAAATATCATTAGGATTGGTGGAATACACAAAAATAGAGTCGTGGCGGGCATTATACAGGGTATCCATCTTTTTATACAGCAGCTTACCCACAGCTAAAGTATCCCTGGCTGCATTCAGAAAAAAGGCCGTATCAATGCCGTCGCCCACATTGGCTAAGTATTGCTTTTGGCCATCATCCAGCACCTGGTTGATGGAGGAGTTTTTAGCATCACTGTTGCTGTAGGCTCCAATGGTTACAAACAGTTTGTTATTGACATTGATTTCATTGTTGGCATACAACTGCGAATTCAGAAAATTCCTGTCGGCATATTCAAACTCCACCTGTATACGTCTGTCTTTAGTAATCATCCGCTTAGGGGTAAAGGTAAGCTCTGCAGTATTGTAATTGATGATATAGTCCTGGTCTTCGCCACGCTGCAGCAGCTCCCCATCAATAAATACCCTTTCGGTACCTGCCAGTATTACAAAAAACAACTCGTTGTTAGCGCCCTGCAGACGGTAAGGCCCCTGGTTGCCTTCGATGGGTTGCAGGATGTTGCGGTTAAACTTGCCCTTGGCCACTGCGCCGCTTACCAGCAATGAGTTGGTTATTTTTGGGGTGATTTTATTACTGGTAATAAATGATACGCCCTGCAAGCGTTTGTAAAAATTGAGAAAATAATTCCTGCTTTCCCTGATATCAATATCACCAAAATTGGCCTGCCAGCCTTTCTTTTTCACCTGCAGGTAAATACGGTCAAAGTCACGGAGGTCTTGTGTATTGCCATCGGGCTGTATGGGAATATTGTTATCGGTGATGGCTGCGGTTAATTCAAGGCTGTCGCCGATAAAGCCGTTCAGTTGCAGGTTCATGGTACTGTTAACCACTGCATCCTGGCTGTTGCCAAATGAGATGCCCCGGCCAAAGCTGCCCTTGTAATCAATGTTGCCAAAATTAAATATTGAACTGTTACCCGTGGTACCGTAACTGAAGGTAAAAGGTTTTTCTGCAAGAAAATTAAACCGGATGCTGTCGTAATTGAAGCGGCGGGCTATGGCATTGAGCTTATAAGAAAACACACGGTATTGTACATCCACAAAAGGCACAAGTGGCTTTATCAACCAGGTAATAGTGGCATTGATATCATCCACCCTGTATTGAGATGGTGCTATACCGGTAATAGTTAGTGTATTGGGGATAATGCTCAATGTATCCAGCACCACCGCAGCAGATTGCGTAGAAATTGTTTTTTTCCGAAGGTTAGACAGGGGCGTTTTCAATTGCGCAACAGCCTGTTGCGTAATTACAAAAAACAATGGTAACAGGTATATCCTTATCAGTTTCAAACCCCGGGTTTAGTATTAACAGCGAAATTACGCTTTATTAATAAGACCTGCGGCAGCAGCTATATCCTGCAACAAGAAGGCTGGCTAAACCCGGGGGGAATGGTTTATTGACTGATCCCTTCAAGTGACAGGTAAAAGGCATACCGCAGGGCCACATCTTCCAGGTACTTAAAACGCCCCGATTTACCGCCATGGCCTGCTTCCATATTGGTTTTAAACAGCAGCAGGTTCTTGTCTGTTTTCAACCTGCGAAGCCGGGCTACCCATTTAGCAGGTTCAAAATACTGTACCTGGCTGTCGTGAAGACCGGTTGTAACCAGCATATTGGGATAATTTTTGGCTGTAACGTTATCATATGGCGAGTACAACTTCATATAATCATAAGCCTCCTTATTGGCAGGATTGCCCCATTCATCGTATTCATTAGTGGTGAGTGGGATGGATGGATCGCTCATGGTGGTGATTACATCCACATAAGGCACATCAGCCACCACGCCATTCCACAGGTCGGGGCGCATGTTAACGATGGCGCCCATCAACAAGCCGCCTGCACTTCCACCATTGGCATACAAATGAGCAGGGCTTGTAAATTTATCCGCAATTAAAAATTCTGCTGCGGCAATAAAATCATTAAACGTGTTGATCTTTTTCAGCATTTTACCATCCTCATACCATTGCCTCCCCATTTCCTGCCCCCCGCGTACATGCGCTATGGCGTATACAAAGCCCCTGTTGAGCAGGCTCAGCCTGGATGAATTAAAAGTGGCATCCATACTGTTGCCATAAGAACCATAGCCGTAGAGCAGGCAGGTTGCCGTTCCATCTTTTACCAGCCCTTTTTTATATACCAGCGATATGGGTACTTTTGTGCCATCTTTAGCAGTTGCATAAATGCGTTCTGTTTTATATTCCCTTTTATTGTACCCTCCGGGTATCTCCTGTTCTTTCAGCAGTCGTTTCTCTTTAGTGATCATGTCATAATCAATCTCCGAATTGGGTGTGGTTAATGAAGTATAGGTATACCTGAGCATTTTAAGATCATACTCCCTGTTGCCTGAAGGAAAAACAAGATATGAAGGCTCACCAAAATCAACAAAATGCTCGGAGTTGTCTGCCATATTGTGAATACGCATCTGTATCAGTCCGTTTTTACGTTCGGTAGTTACCCAAAAGTCTTTAAATACTTCCACGTCTTCTATCAGTATGCTGTCTTTATGCGGCAGCACGTCCTTCCAGTTATCAGCGCTGGTTTTGTCCTGCGGGCATTCCACCAGTTTAAAATTTTTGGCATCCCTGTTGGTTACTATTAAAAACCTATTGTCCTGGTGATTAACAGAATAAAGCACATCCTTCATCCTGGGTTGAAATACTGCAAACTCGCCGTCGGGTGTATCAGCATTGAGCAAACGCTGCTCAGATGATAATGTAGCACTTGAGTTAATGATGATGTATTTTTCAGATTTGCTTTTGCCAACACTGATATAGTTACTGGGATCTTTTTCGGTATAAACAGTAAGGTCTGCTGCTGCCGGAGCACCCACTTTATGTTTCTTTATTTTTTCTGAGAGCAGGGTCACCAGATTTTTACTGGTATAGAACAGCGTTTTACTGTCATTGCCCCATACGGCATACCCCTCTGTATTGGTAATCAAATCCGGAAGCAGCTGCCCCGTCTCCAGGTTTTTTATATGAAGCACATACTGCCTCCTGGAAACAGTATCCACACCAAAAACCATCAGCTTATTATCCGGGCTCACATTAAAACCACTTGCTGCAAAATAATCATGTCCCTTTGCCATTTCATTTACATCGGCCAGTATCTCTTCCGCAGCATTGAGGCTGCCTTTTTTACGGCAATACAGGTAGTAATCAGTTCCTTCCACTGTTCTGCTGTAATAATAGTAGCCATTTTTTAAAACAGGTACACTTTCATCCTTTTCTTTAATCCGGGCCTTCATTTCACTGTACAATTTCTTACGCAGCTCAGTGGTACCGCTCATCATGGTATCGGTATAGGCATTTTCCCTTTTAAGGTAATCCACTACCCTGCCGGAGTCGGGGCCCTTGAGCCAGTACTGGTTGAGCCAGTAATATTCGTCAATACGGGTATCGCCATGTGCGGTGAGTTTTTTTGATACGGTATCGCAAACCGGTGCCACAATGCCTTGCGGCCATTGATATGCTGTTTTGTCCATTGTCTTTTCGTTTTGAGATGTGCAGGAAGCCATGCAAGCAAGTACTGCAATTGCGGGCATTAATCTCTTCATATTTTTTGATTTGTATCAAATATATTAAAACAAATCACAGCAGCCAAAACTGCAGAAAGTCATATAAAAAAATATGCAGCAATAAGCTGCCTTATTGCTGCACAATAGTGTGGACTATAGTACTCCCTTTAGAGCCTGTTTAAATTTTATTGATAAGATTTCCTACAATCAATTTTTGAGCGAAACAAGGCGAATTTTGCAGCCATAGTCCAAATGCCTAAGGCGAAAAATTCAACGCAGTTGCAGCCAGAAAGTGGCACAGGGAATCCATTGAATGAATTTTAAACAGGCTCTTAGTCTTTCTGGAAATTTGCCTGAAAAATAACTTTATCGCCCTGCTGAACAATAAAAACATACTGGGCTGCGGGCAGTTTACTTACAGGTAATGATATTAACCTGCCGGCTGCAAATACCTCATACTGGCTGAGCATCAATGCCCCTTTTGCGTCCAGTATTTTTATCAGAAACCTTCCGCTTACTGACTGCCCTGCAAGTGACAGATTAATGTTGACCGATGCAGGATTAGGTGAAATTCTGAATGATTCATTGACTGCGCCTGCTACTTTTGCAGAACGTATATAGGACAGCACAGATTTTCCATCAACATCTACCTGCTTTAACCGGTACAGGTACAATACATTTACCAATACCTTATCATCTGTGAACGTGTAGGTATGGCCGTTTACTGCATTGTTAAATCCGTTTACCCAGCCAATAGGTTTGTATTGATTGTTCTCTTCCTGGTAGCGCTGTATTTCAAAGCCACGGTTATTAATTTCTTTTTGTGTAGTCCATGTCAGCTCAATATTTCTGCCCGCAGGTTTTGCCTCAAAAGATGACAGTTCTACCGGTAATATCACACCAGATGCACTTCCGTTGATAACAGGTGTAAAATCAACAAAGTTCAAAGCAAAGTTAGGCTCAGTGGCGGCATCAAAACCCGGCTCACATATTTCAAAAATACCAGTACCGAGGCTGGTTCTTGAGTTGGAAACAGCCATAATTTCAATCCAGTTATTCAAACTCCAGCCAGCGGGCACTGTAAAGCCAATGGGATCGGCAGAAAATGCCTGGTAACTGAAGGAGTTAATATTAACGGTGCTCCCTGATTTTTTTATATTGTAAGTGCTGGTTATTTCATTCAGCAATGTTACATTGTAGGCGCTGTTCCATTTTATACCAAACACCAGGTCGGTTACATAGTCTCCCGTAGCAGGAGGGGTACCGTTTACAATGCGCATTTCCACACCCACAATACCCATTCCCTTGTTAACGGTACGTATTTCGTAATCCTGGCCTGTGGCAAAAAGGCTGCAGAAGAAAGCTATTGCAAGGAGGGTTATTAATTTATGTTTCATAATTTTTTATTTTTTTAATTAAAAGAGCTGCTGCACCAGTATGTTGTTGGGGGTGCTTACGCCCACATTAATCAGTATGATTGTTTTGTCATTTGCTGCACCATTGTATTTCACTTTTCCGTCAAGGTTTAAATCGGCGCTGTCGTAACCTGTAATAATATTGTTGGGCGTAGCTACACCTACCCTGGAAAGAATCAATGTTTTATCATTGGCTGCGCCATTGTATTTTATTTTACCATCACGGTTTATATCCCCGGCCCACATCGTCATCACACCGTTCACATTTGTTTGTGCATTGGTACCATACGTAGCTGTTGCGGGGTTACTGAAATCAACGCTGGTTGTATTCATGCGGCTGAAAGCCAGTGGAGCTGCCGTAGCCACACCAAAGTGGTTACGGTGCCGGATAACGATGTAATAGTTGCCGCCAGTAATATTGGAGAAGTAAACAGGTGATATACCGTCCATGTCAACAATCTGTCCATCCCTGCGGATAAGTGCCGCCCTGGAGCCAGCAACCAGTGCAGGATTAGCCGACTGCCGAAGTTCAACCCATACCCAGTCTGTTAAAGCATTATTGCCAGTACTATCAAGTACCCCGGTGCGTATTTTCTCTCTTGCTATCGTATTTACAGGCGCAAAACCAAGCCCCCTGTAAGGTTCCTGATCAGGCAGCAATGCCAGTATGCGCAGGCTGTCTGTCATCAAACCGGTGGATGCAGCGTACCCACCCTGCAGGAATGACTTTGCGGATACAAACACACCATTACCCTTTACAAAAGCCCCCTGTTCACCAACCGTTTTTACTTCCTTGTTGCCGGCATTGTCTGTAGCGATTGTGTAAAACTGATATGCAGCTCCTATGTCTCCTGTGAATGATACGCTGTCAGCTTTAATATCTGCCTGGTACAATGTATAAGGTCCTCCATTTTTAGAATAATACAGTGCATAGGATTTTATGCCTGATGCAAGCGTATCATCCCTGCCGGTCCATTTAAGTGTAAAAACACTGTCTATAAAATCAGGCAGCGGATTCAGTTTGCTAATGGGCGCAACAGCGTCAATGGTATTTACCCATGTATTGGTTTTGAGTGTATCTTCTGTATCAAAGGCAATGGCAGCCTGTGCGGTGGCGGTATCACCCGTTACCACAGCGTTGATGGAGCGCAGGGTAAGCGATACATAACCTTCCCCCCTGCGGGTGATGCTGTCGTTCACCGGCAGGTAGCCCACATTGGCAGCCAGCGTAGAAGCCAGCCCGGTTACCGGGTCAATACTTTGGAAAAACCAGAAAGCCCTGCGGTTGGTTACATCCAGTCCGGCCGTTACATCTACATACACACCCAGGCTGTCTCTTACATCCAGCCGGTTGGTATAGGTTGTTGTGTTATCAGGAACCGTAAAGTTGAAACTACCAAAGCCAAAGTTGCCAATGCGGAGTGAATTAGGATTGATTTTGGGATCAATCGGCAGGTACACTACTACTTTTTGAGCAGGGGCTGTTGCAAACTTGGGGTCATTTTCGTAGTAAATGGTGTAAGGCATGGTAGAACGTGCTGCCACCCATTTTTTCAGTGTATCATATCCTGCCGGGCCCACAATTTTATTGGGGTCTTTGGAGCCGGTGTAGGGTATGGAAAAACCACCACCCGGCGGACAATTGCCACTGGGACAACCACAACCGCCGTTGGGATCACCCGGATCGCACTTTTTTTGGGCCACTGCCCCCAGCGACAACAGCAGCGCCAGTAGGAGATGAAAAGATATTTTCATAAATAATCTGTTAAATGGTTAAGCCTCTAATCCCTGTTTGCATTTTTTGTTGTGTACCTGAAATTTTCATTTGGCTATATCTGTACACATATCTTTAATCGTCTTCGGTCATCAGGCTATTAAGAAATGTGTCAAAATCCCTGGCAATTAAATATAAATTTGAGTAATCATCGTCTCCGGCTTCGCTGTAATCAACCTCATCCTCATGGTTCCAGAAATAAACGAATCCATAGTCTTTTGTACCACATGAAATACAAATCAGGTTACCGCCGGGATCATGCGCTATGGGCAGCATGTGAGATGGCATTCTTTTTTCTTCAAGTTTGTAGGTTTCTACAGTCTCTCTGAGGCTGTCGCTATCGCCATCATACAACGCCAGAAACCAATCTACTGAGGAACTTGTTTCTACAGAAGCTTCCTCAAATACGAACACATTTGGAACACATTGACCGCCATTGTATTTTAGTAAATGTTCTTTGTATGGCATTGGAAATTCAAGGCCGATGCTCTTCTCAAATTCTTCAATCTGAGCTGCTGTTAATGGGGCTTCTGTTTGCGAAAACACTGTCATAATTATATATTTATTAATTTATTTTACCATAGCGTAAATCCACCAGTGTGACCTGTTTTACTGTGTGCTTTTGTCTCTACCAATTGCATCCTGCCGGTGTCCTGGTGATGATGCCAGGTATGATCTTTAGGCGTGGAAGTATATCCAGCGGCCTTATTGGCAGCAGCAAAATCTTTGGCTCTGTTCCCTGTGGGCGTTATTGTTACGTCATTTTTTCCGCCCTTGTAAAGATTCTTAGAAAAATCCGGGAATCCATCAGCATCGAAAGGTACATTAGTTTTAGGATGATTTTTACCTGCCAGATCACCATTTCTGAGTTTTGGCTTTGGAGGCGTTACTGGTGCAGGTACAATAGGAGGCGGAGTTGGTGGTGTACCACTGGGTACAATCCCCATCTTGGGCGGATGATTACCCGGATTTGGCGGGCAAGGTCTTCCGCGGCTTCCGGGTTTGCCACCTTTACCACCCTTAGCACCAATTGCCTGGTCAATTAAGTCTGCTGCAGTTTGTGCGGCTTCATTGCCCGGAAAAGCTGCTTCTGCTGCATCAGTAGGTAAACTTCCCTTACTGGAGGGATCTCTGTCATTAATCGCATCCCACAGATTTCTTGCGTTGGCGCCAATACCATAACCATAATACAGGGACAAGGCACCAAACCCCACTGCACCTATCCCTGTGGGCGAAGTAGCTGCTGCCGCTGCAACGGTTGTTACAGCCCCGATTGTATTGCCAACAATTCCTACCGCAGCATTGAAAACACCCCCCCAGTTTACCAGCCCCATCGGATCTATTGCATTAACCGGGTTGTTGTTTACATAAGCATACACATTCAGGCCATCCATAAACTCCAGCGGATCCCGCTGCGCAAAGCGGCCTGTTTGCGGTATCATTTCCCGGAAGCGGTAATCATAAGTGCCTGACTGCACTTCGTAAGGCCTGCTTTTGTACAGCCGGTTGTTGCCAATGGCAGATGAGGTAAGCAGCGCATTTGCAGGACTGTAAATAACGGGGTTACCTGCTGCATCGTAACTGTAATACTCCACTACTGCACCGGCATCGCTGGTTACAGTATGTACCGTATTAAGGGCATCGGTATGATAATAATATGCGGTGGAACCGAATTTGGCATACAGGAGCTCATCCAGCCCGTTGCCGTACACATAGCTTTTGGTTACGCCCGCCGTGGTTTCTTCTGCAATATTCAGGTGGCTGAAGGAATACACTGTTTCGACACCACCCACGGTTTTGGACACCCTTCTGCCGAGTGCATCATATTTGTAAGTGATTGCAGAGGCACCGGTTTGCAGAGCCACCAGGCGGTTCTCTGCATCATAAGTATAATTATTTGTACCATCCCCGGTAAGGTTGCCATTGTTGTCATAAACAGGTGGCGCATTGATACCGTTGGTAAGTATGGAAATGTACTGGTTGAGGTTGTTAACACTGTAGCTTTTATTTAAGGTATCCTGCACTGCGGTAAGGCGGTTGCCCAATGCATCGTAGCCATATACATGTGTGCTGGCTGGTGTAAAGTTATTACCAGCATACTGCCCGCTGGCAAATGTGCTGAGGCGGTAGAGGTTATCGTAACTGTATTTTTCCGAATTGGACGGACGATGCAGCTTTTCTGCCTGCAGCATATTATCAGCACTGTCGTACACATAATTTACCCGCAGCACATTGGCCGGTACTGACCCTACTGCGGTAAGGTTATTCATATTGTTGTACGTGTACGAGTGGCTGGTGTTATTGCGGAACGATTTAGCAGTGGGCAGATTGTTGGCATTGTATTGAAAATCGGCAAGCGTGCTGCCGCCTTCACGGATAGTGGTGATGCGATCACGGGCATCCAACTGCCACTGCAACTGCATACCCGAAGGATAAGTGATATTTTTAGTACGGGCACTGGTATTGTACTGGTAAGTTGTGGCACGGCCATTTACTGTTTCGCTGAGAATACGGCCTACAGCGTCATAACCAATTGATACCGCAGCATTGGCATTGTTAGCAGCAATCAACCTGCCCGCCGCATCGTACAGCATACTGTCCCGAAGGTTGCCGGGATAAATACGCACCGCCAAACGGTTCAGTTTGTCAAATTGGTACTGCGTGGTTACTCCTTTGCCATCAGTACGGGTAGCCAGCAAGCCATTGGCATCATAGGTATAACTGCGGTTGCGCCCATTGGGGTAAACCTGGCGCACCAGGCGACGCAGTGCATCATAAGTCATACTGGTAGTATTACCCTTTGCATCAACCACACTAACCATATTACCATTTGCGTCAAACACAAAACGGCTGATGGCACCGTTGGCATCGGTTACTTTCACAATCCGGCTCACCTGGTCGTACTCGTAAAGGCTTAGATTTCCCTTTCTGTCTGTTTGCTTTATGCGGTCTCCTTCTGCATCATAAAAGTTCAGTATGGTGGTGTTATCGGGAAAGACCGTTTTTACAAGATCATCCCTCTTATCAAAGAAATAATTGGTTGTCTGACCAAGCCCGTCGGCAACAGACACCACATTGCCATTGTTGTCGTAGTTATAACTCTCCCCTACCCCCAGGTTATCCGTAACCGATTTTTTACGATTGTCGTTATCGAATGTTTGCGTTACTGTATTGCCATTGGCCAAACGGGTGCTTGTGATGAGGTCCAATGCGTTGTAAGTATATACAGTTGAGTCTCCGGCAGCGTTTTTCTCTGCTATCAGGCGGTTCTTTGCATCATACCGCATGGTAGTAAGGTTGCCCAGTTCATCGGTACCGGTCAACTGGTTGCCATTGCCGTCGTACGTGTACAACATCACCCCGGCCAGTGCATCGGTACGTTTTACCAGGCGGTTCAGTTTATCATATTCGTAGGCCGTGATATTTCCTTTTTTATCGGTCTCGGAAATTTTATTACCATTGCCATCCAGCGTAAATGTTACAGACTTATTCAGCGCATCGGTAATTTTCACCAACCGGTTCAGTGCATCGTAGGTGTAAGTGGTTGCATTACCGCCCCCCTCTGTCATACTGGTTTTATTACCCGCCGCATCATAGCTCATGGTCATCACTTCCCCTGCCGGGTTTATGATTTTTTTAACCCGGTACAATTCGTCATATTCATACCGGGTAATACCTCCCCGCCTGTCTTTTACACTCAGCAGGTTACCAGCTTCGTCATAGGTAAAACTGGTAGTATAACCCAGCTCATCGGTTTCAGTCAGCACCTGCTTCCTGTTGTTGTAAGTGCGGTTCATCACCCCCCCGTTGCCATCAATCATTTTTACCACATTGTCATGCTCATCATAAAGGGTTGTATTGGTAATACCCAGTGGTGTGGTAACCTGTATGCGCCTGTTCAGCCCGTCATAACCGTACACTGTCGTTTTACCCAGTGCATTGGTCATGGTCTTCATATTACCGGCTTTATCATAAGTGTAACTGGTGATACCACCCAGCGGGTCTGTTTCCTTCACCAACTGGTTCAGCAGATTGTACTCCCAGGTAGTAATATTTCCCCGGGCATCTTTTTTACTCAACCGGTCGCCGTAGGCATTGTAGGTGTACTCGGTTACATTGTTTTCCGCATCTGTAAACTTTGTAAGGTATCCGTTATTGTTGTACTCGTACCTTGAAACATTGCCGTTGCCATCAGTTTTTGTAAGCAACTGACCTTTGGCATCATAGGTGAATTTTTCAGTAATGCCCTGCGGCTTGTTGGCCTGCAGCAAATTACCTGCAGCGTCATACTGATAAGTAGTTGTATTACCTTTTGCATCCGTAAAACTGGTTACATTACTGTACAGGGGGTCATATACAAATGTGTTCACACTGCCATCAGGCATTATTTCTTTTACCGCATTGCCATTATTATCGTATTCGTAGCTGCTGTTTTTACCCAACCCGTCCCGCAGGCTGCTCACATTATTGGCGCTGTCATACTGGTACTTTTGGTTGTACCCACAGCAATTCCCTGTTTTTTCTGTAATACGTCCCAGAGTGTCGTACTGGTAAGAGGTGATTTGTTTTTGCCCGCTTACACTTTCGGCCACAATGGTTTTAAACTGTGTACTCAGGTATGAAAAAGTATAGGTACTGGCACAGGTTACCACCTTTTGCACAGCACCTGCAGGGTTGTAAACAATGGACATGGCACTTCCATTTTCATCCGTATAGCCAGCCATCCTGTTGGTACGGTTATAAGTGTAGGTCACAAAATCACCTGCCGGGTTGGTTATCTTCACCAGGTTACGGGCCGTATCATACGCATACTGTATCTTCCTTGGTTGTGTACCCGAATTGTCTGTAATCTCGGTCATTAGTCCGGCTGTATAGGCAAATTGCAGGCTATGGCCGGCACTATCTGCCATACTGCTTATTAGGCTGTCAGTATAATTGATAACTATACTGTTACCGTCCGGATCCTGTACTTTGGTAAGGCGTTTGTGCGCAACATCATCAAAATAATATTTCTCCCCTTCTTTTGTTGTAAGCAGCCATTTGCCCGGCTGGTATTGTGTAAGTTTGTCAAATACACCACGGGGCGCAGTATAGGCAGTTCCGTTTTTGCGGTAAAAATCACGACTGCCGTCCTCTTTCTCAATCCACATACCCAGCGAATCAGGCGTGTACCCCATGCTGTAGGCAAAAGTCCAGCCATTTCCAGCTCCGCGGTTTACGGTTCGCCTGGTTACATTGTAGGCAAAATCCAGGCTGATAGTCACCCCCCTGCCGGCAAGCACCATATCGGTACGGCTGTGATACAGGTTGCCGGTAAAACTGTTTACGTCAAACCCATTGGGCAGCTTCACCGTAGGGCGCACTGCATTGGTGTTCTGAGCCGTGAGCGCCAGTGCAGCCCATTGCATCAACAGTATAAGAAATGCCTTCATTAAACGGTTCATATTAAATGTCTTTATTCTGGTTATAATAATTACAGCTCTTTTATTCTATGATGATATAATCCAATGTAGCCGGTGCAGGCTTACCCGGCAGGTTGGCAGTAAAGCAAATAGAATATACTTTAAAGAATCCACTGGCACCCGGCCGCAATATACCCGGAGGCCCGCCATTTTCTGAACAGTCCAGCAGCAGCTCAGTTAGTTTTTTATCAAGATCGCTAACGGTAAAACCAACAGGAACATTTTCGGTAGCTGATACCAGGAAACGGGTTGGTGCCGGAATATCAACTGAGCCTGTATTCGCATACTGGATGGTTATCTCTATCAACCTGCCAATACGTGCTGTAGGCGGATAAAGCAGATTTGTCTGCAGGTTATCTTCAAAACCTATATTGGTAACCTGGCATACAAAACCACCACCGCCGCCGCCATTACCACCACCGGTGATGGAGCCTGGCCCCTGTACCACTTCAAAACTGGCCGGAAGTACGGTGCTGTCTCCATTAAGTTGGGTAGCTACCACATCGTACATACCCAATTTGGCATTCAAAAGATTGAATGTAACAAACACCCTGGTAGGATTGATAAAGTAGGTTTGATAAGCAGGGATGTTGCCATTGGTTGCGCTTCTCAGCCGGAAAACAGTGTTGCTGTTAAATTTAGCTCCATTTATTCTAAGTGTTACAGCACCAGTATTACCACCCTTGGCCGCATCCACCGCAGTAATACTGAAAGGGATGATTTTTGCCAGCAGAGAAACCGGCTGCTTCGCTGCAGAAGGCAAAGACCCCAGGGCAGTAAGGTAGTAAGTACCCTGAGATAAAGAAGGCACCAGCAGTTCCTGATTAGCACTGAAAGGTACCGTAGCCGAATAATCAAACTGTATCGCCGTTGGTATTTTACCCAGGCTGCTGTATAACCGGTTTACGGCATTACCTGCGGAATCGCCCCTCAACCCTACTGACAGCGTTTCATTTACCAGCCCGGCCGGTATTTCTATGCGGTAATTTAATGATCTTCCATTAATCAGCGTATCTGCTTTTACCACATTAAGCAGGAGTTCTTTTACATTTACCCGCAGCAGGCTGTTGGCTGTATAAGTGTTGTTATTCTCATTTTGTTCTATAATATTGTTAAGTAAATCGGTACGAACAATTACATAATAGTTACCTACTGCCACATTACTAAGTGGTGCGGTAAGCTGGTGCGTTACTGTTGCCAGCGATGGTATGCTCAGGTTAAAGCTGGCTGTACCCAGCAGGTTATCATTTACATCCAGCAGAGAATCAACAGAAAGATATACCGCCTCCCTGCAGAAACCCGCCGCTGTATTTATACCGGCGTTTAGCAACTGCCAACTGATGGTAATATCGGAGCCTGCAATCTGCTCTGCTGCGGGCACTACTGCATCTGTAACCACCAGGTCGCTGGGCAGTTGCTGGTTTACCAGCAACGGAGCAAATCCGGTGTTGTTGCTGTTACTGGATTCAAATACCGTATTATCCGCATCTGCCTGAACCAGCAATACATAGTTACCAGCAGCTACTGAAGCAGGAATGGTAACCGTCAGTGTATCGCTGTATTCACCCCCTGGAGCTAATTCGCCGTTTCTGTCCTTAGCACCCAGTACTATATCACCAGCACTTACCTGGTTATCAGTGGAAAGATAAATTCGCTCTTTCCAGGAACTTGCAGGCGTAATACCCGGTCCTGTATTTTTAACCTTGTACACTACTGTGATTGGCTGTGCGTTGAAAGTGCTTAAGGGCGCTGCAACAGACACTGTAACCAGATCGGCAGGTGGAGGCACAATGATGGATATACCCTGACCGCCGCCTGCATTATTGAGTGACCGGATATTATTAGCTCTTGCAGGATCATTGAGCAGGCTGCCATTGTCGCTGCGTACAATCAGGTACATGGTACCAGTTGCCGTATTGGGAATCAGCACTGTACGGTTTTGAGTATAAGTACCATTCACTGCCAGCGGCCCGGTAATGGTAAAACTGCCCAGCAGGCTGTCAGCCGCATCAATTGTTTGATTGGTACTCAGGTACACTGCATCAGTCCATGAAGGTATGATGGTGGGATTGGGGCCACTGTTTTGTACCGTCCACTGGATGTTGGCAGGCAAACCCGCCGTTACAGCAACTGTGGTAACCTGACCGGCAGTAACCTGTAAATCAGTAGCAGGCAGGCTGCTCACGGCAATGGCTGTACTTAATGAACGGTTATTGTTCTCTCCCGTATTTTCAAATATATTGTTCAAAGAATCCGTAGCGACCAAAACATAGTAAGTGCCGCCGGGTAATGTTGCTGGTATAAGAAAGGAGGCTTGTTGCGTGTATGAATCACCGGGAGACACCACCCGGTTTTGTGGTATTTTACCCAATAGGATTGCGCCCGTACCACTAAGGTTATTTACAGGTGAAAGGAACAATGCATCGCTCCAGCTTACGTTCTGTACAGTGCCTGCTCCATTGTTTTTTACTGTGTAAGAAAAATTGAGTATTGTACCACTGGTATCCTGTGCAGGCACAGCAATAGCAGTTACCTGCAGGTCGGGCCAGGGTGCAAGTGTAATGGTAACGGGTGTGGCAACCGTATTATTGGTTTCAATTTTCTCCTTCACTTTATTGCCGGCGTCGGTCATTGCAATCAGAAATTTATTGCCGGATACACCCACGGGAAATTTAACATTTACCTGGCGGTTATAGTCGCTGTTGGCAGCCAGAAACTGGTTGTAAACAGCGCCGCCCAGTTTCGTATCTGTTGCAGTACTCAGCACATTGTCATCTGAGAGGTAAATACTATCTGCCCAACTGCTGCTGTAAATACCTGCATCACTGTTATTGCGCACTAACAGGTTTACGTCTATACTTTGCTCAGAAGTAACATTAACAGGTGGCCGCTGAAACTGCGGTACCAGGTCTGCATTGAGCAATTGTACCGGCAGCGATGGCAGGGATATATTATCTGACTCGCCTGTACTTTCAAACACGTTATTACCGGCATCTGTTTTTACAAAGAAGAAATACCTGCCTTCGGCCAGGTTGGCGGGTAATACAATAACCCTTTGTGCTACACTGCTGCCCAGCGACTCCAGCGAATCCGTTCTGTTAAAGCTGCCGAGAAATACATCACCGGCATTGAAAAGGCTGTCAGAGGATATATAAATTTCCTCTGTCCAGGATGGCCGTGCTGTTACAGAACCCTCATTATCTGTTATCCACTGGAGATTTACCTGCTGATTATTGGTTACAGTGCTTACTGAAGCCAGCACATCCCTCACAACCAGGTTAGGCGCAGGAGCCAGAATGATGTTGAGCGGCACACTTGTGGCTGTATTATTGTCTTCACTCACATATTCAAACACCTGCTTTCCTGCATCAGTTAAAATATGAACATAATAAGTACCGCTTATTTGCAAGGGTAATGTAACTGTAGTATTAATAGTATAAAACTGGTTAACAGCAAGTACACCATTGCGAAAAACGGTACGCAGTAATACAGCACTGCCCTGTACAAAAGTGGGGCTGTTACTGAGGTATATTCTGTCTGTCCAGTTGGTGGCAGTAGTTGGGCCTGTACCGGCATTTTTCACATTGAATTTAACAGAAAGGCTGGAACCTGAAAATGCGGTAACCGGTGCGACTGATAATGAGTCAACCTGCAAATCAGGAGGAGGAGCCAATGCAATGTTTATGGGTACGCTCACTCTGGCATTATTGGTATCCGTTACTTCTGGTACGCTACCAAATCCATCTGTCCGCACAATCACATAATGTGGCCCCTGTATACCCTGCGGCAGCGTATAGTTAATGCTGTTGGTATAGGAAACCCCGCTATTTAGTGCGCTGAAATTACTTACAGTGCCGATGTAATAATCGGTACCTACTCCCAGCACAGGTTGGGTTGACAGATAAAGAAGATCATTCCAGGATGCACTGCCGGTAGCACCCTGACCTTTATTTTTCACATTCCAGTTGATAGAAATCGGGCTTTCAGAGGTTCCCGATGGAGGCACAATAATAGTGTCCACTACCAGGTCAGGTAAAATGCGTGTAGTAAACGTTTGTACTGATGAAGGGAATTGGCAATTGCCAAAACGGGCGGCCACTTTCCATTTATATGCAGTGCTGTACTGCAACTGAGCCGCATTGTAAGTATAACTTATTTGTGTTATCCCGGTTACCGAAGGTGTGGCAGGCATAGTGTCACTGGCCTTCCATACATACAAATCATAAGTTTGTGCATCGGTAACAAAACTCCATGAAAAAACAACCGGTATATTTATATTGGCTGCACTGTCTGCAGGCAGCAGGTTGCCCGGAGGCGTTAACGGTGTAATGTTGGTAATGCTGATATTGGCAATGATGTACACACTGTCGCAACCCTGGTAACTTCGCAGGGTATCTCTCACAATAGCAGAAGTTGTGTACAAAACACTCTGGTAAAGTACTCCTTCATTACAGGCTTTAAAACTGAGGTTTCTGGTAACAGGTACCACCTGTGTCACATTGATAGTGGCAGTGATAATCAGGCTGTCGCAACCAGTTTGGTTACGCAATGTATCACGCCTGATGGTTGAATTGGTATAAACAGTTCCTTTATATGTAACCCTGTTACACCCCGATACAGTTACCGCCTCGTTCAGCACAGCCGTTCTGCTAAAAGTCCAGTCAGTACAGGCAATTGCGGGCCCGCTGTTGTTAAATGGTTCAACCCGCCATGTATAATTACCCGCAGCCAGCACACCAGTAACAAAACTGGTATCTGCATTGTTATTCTTGGTTGTTACCAGTGAAGTTGCAGGCCCGGAACCTGCGTCTAAAAATACCCGGTAGCCGATAGCATCTGCCGATTTGCGCCAGCGCAGCACTGTTTGCCCGGTGCATACACTATCGCCATTAGCTGGACTTACCGGGCTGCTGATACAAACCGGGTAATTTGAGCTTACGCAAAGATTAAAACCGGAGGCAATGGCTGAACCTGTACCTGCATGATATACTCTTACAAAATAAGTATTACCTGGAACAGTAGTAACAATTGTACGCTCCACTCCGCCTGTACCGGTATTATTGGTGCAGGAAACTGAAGATTTGGAATTGCAATTGCCCGGGGCACTGCCCCCATCATACACCTGAATAACCGCATCATAATTGTTGTTGCCGGTTACAATCACCGAAGCACGGGTTTTATCTGCGGTGAACCTGTACCAGATGTCATCGTCGGGATTGCCGCAAACTGCTGGTTCAGGAGAAGCTGTTGCGGGTATGGTATTGGCATTTACTGCATTGGAGCCAAGGTTACAACCAACTGAATCTATACCGGTAAGTGCTACTGCAGTTGAACATTCGTCATTAGCTGATTTGGCAAATATGATAATACCAAACTCCCCGGTAATGCCATGGTCGGGCGACTCAATAGTCACATCTGGTGCCGTAGTATATCCCGAACCACCATTGCGCACAGTGATGCTGCTGTAAGCACCACCAGAAAGTACTCCATTGGCCACTGCCTCCGTACCACCACCACCACTGAAGGTAATGCGGCTATTGGCATTAGCTGCTACATATCCATAGGCCTCAGTAACATTGATATAGTTACTGCCACCATTGGTAATTGTGACAGATGATACAGCACCACCAGTAAGGTTTGCAGTTGCAGTGGCCGTATTGCCGGTTTGATTGTGGTACACCCTTACATAATAAACACTGCCAACATTAAGGTTGCTTAAGATTGCACTGGCTGTAAGCCCCACTGTACCTAACACACAGGCAGGAGCTGGAAGCGGTGCAAGGGCAGAGTCTAATACTTCTAAGCGTGGTATAAAGCCCCCAGAGCCATAAACCCTGGCTGACATTTCAGGATTGTTGGCTGTAAATTTGAACCATACATCTTTAGCATTCACAGGTCCGGCGCAGATGGGCTGCGGGGAGGCTGTTGCATAGCGTGTGGTAAACAGATTGGAAGTATTGGTAATATTGTTCCAGGCAATATTATTGGGAAATGCAGTAAAAGAAGTTAACTCTATGGCATTAGCAGGCTCATCATTAGCCGGAGGAGTAGTTGCGGGTGGTGTATAGCCTCCATAAGTACCGGGCGTAAACTTAATAGAGCTGCGGGGTTCAGGAGAAATGGCCAATCCATTGGCACCCAGGTTGGGTACGGTACCATTAACATAATCAAAAGCAGTGGTATTTTCATATTGCTGCAGTAATAGCTGTCCCGGCAGGGGTGGATTGGTTACTACAGAACCGCTTATGCCACAAGTGTAAGCATAGCGGGTATTCCTTGTGCCATTGTACAATTGCATATCACCGTAATTAAACGCAATGCTGTTATCCGTACCATCTAACACAATCTGGAAATACATTTGAGGGCCGGTAAAAGAAAAAAAGGTGCTATTGAACCATTCTACGGTAGCCTTATTGCCTGCAAACTTATAATAGATAACAGGACTGGGCTTATCCAGATCGTCATAAAAGGGTGCCAACACATTTCTTTTAGCATTGTCAACGGTACCGCCCACGTTGGAAGGCACCAATGAGTTATCCCAACTGCTGCCAAGAGAAGAAGGAGAGAAAAGTCCGTTGCGAAGTGAAATGTACCCATTGGCGTGGATGATAAAACCTGTACAGGGAGAGCCTTCGTAAGTAAAGTTCATCCCGCCAGGGAAATTTACCAATTGGGTACCCTCATCACCTGCTGCACTGGAAAGTATACCTGTGCCGTCACCACCGTTGATTACGGGGGCTATGGATTGATAAGGAACTGCTGTTGTACGTGTAATCGTAAACGACAGTGCATTCACATTTTGCGGATTATTTGCCTGCGGCGTTATTACTGCTACAGTTTGGGTTGCAGCCCTTGCCATGGCATCTTTTTCTGCCCGCATAACGGCACTTTTTTCAGCATTGCCAACAGTTGGTGACTGCAACTGCTGTGCACTTACCTGCATACCCGCAAGATTGTTGACTAAAATAATAACTGAAAAAAACCAAACCAGGCGATATTGCCGGTGCTTGTCATTGTTTCCCATCAGCATGAGTAGTTTTTTCATTTAACATGATGTTATTTCTGTCATTCGGTTTTGCGTGTATACATTGTACAAATACACGCAGAAGTAAACAGCATTCAATATAAGCATACCCTTTTCAGACATGTTTATAAAAAACTTACTGTCATTAAAAGCATAGAAAATACCAGCTATAAAGCAGGAAATTTCTATTAAAAAAGTAAATTATGCTACTAGTCTTATATATTAAAAATCGCTGTCAGCAGTATGATTACGCCAAATAACGTTAATCGGGATTAAGCAACAGTTGTTTTGATAATAAAAAGCGAATAAAAATGTAGAAACATTGTTCTTCAAAATTCTTTGTCAGGCTTATGAATCTATTATTGGGGTGTGTTATGTATTAGAATACAATGATAGTGATCTTTCTTTAATACTGCACATATTTTTTTAAAATAATCGCATAAAAAAATTGTTAAGTAAATGCAGGTGAAACTGTATAGAAAATTAACGCAGCTATGTAAATTTAATTAAACAAAAAGGGGCTATCAATCTTGAATGTTATGAAATATGCAATTCTGTAGATACAAAATTTACAGATTACGGCACCTGCTGATATATGTTATTTATTTATACAGCCAATCGGAATTTTTTGAAAAAAATTGCCGGGAGTTATTCTTTTACCGGTTTTGGTCCTGCAATTTTGTAAATGATCAGGCCAGGAATGCCAGACAGCAGCACAATCAGTAGCCATACTAATTGGTAATTGCTCCTTCAAAGCTGTTTTTAGCAATCTGGATAAGGGTGACAATCCATCAAAGACATAGTCCCCGGAACAATAATATTAAAATCCACTCTGATTCTACCGGAAGACTGAACCTTAAAGCAGTGTTCAGTTGCATTTGAATCAGTTTTAGGTTATTACCAGGATTTCAATTACGCCTCACTGCTCAATCCTGCACTCATGTATTCCCTGTTCATACGGGCAATATTGGCTACAGAAATACCTTTGGGGCATTCGGCTTCGCAGGCATAGGTATTGGTACAGTTACCAAATCCTTCCTTATCCATTTGCGCCACCATATCCAGTACCCGCATTTTACGCTCGGGCTGGCCCTGTGGCAGTAAAGCCAATTGCGAAACCTTGGCACTTACAAACAGCATAGCCGAACTGTTTTTACAGGTGGCCACACAGGCACCGCAACCGATGCAGGCTGCTGCCATAAACGCATCATCAGCATGTTTCTTTTCGATGGGTATGGCATTGGCATCTACAGCATTACCCGTGTTTACTGAAATGTAGCCTCCGGCCTGTATCACCCTGTCAAAGGCAGAGCGGTCTACCATCAGGTCTTTTATCACCGGAAAGGCTTTTGCCCTCCAGGGTTCCACCACAATAGTATCCCCATCCTTAAAGGCCCTCATATGCAGCTGGCAGGTAGTGTTTTGCTGCCATGGGCCGTGTGCCTGCCCGTTGATATACATGCTGCACATACCACAAATACCCTCACGGCAGTCATGGTCAAATGCAATGGGATCCTTACCGTCGGTAATCAGTTGCTCGTTCAGCACGTCAATCATTTCCAGGAAAGACATTTCGGAAGAAATATCCTTTACCGGGTAGGTTTCAAAACCACCGTTGCTGTTTGCGTTTTGCTGCCTCCATACTTTTAATGTGAGGTTCATGCTGTAATGCTCCATAATACTTATATAATATCTTTATAAAACTTATTTGTTGCTATTTTAATGTTGCCGCCTGTTGGGTCTATTACCTTCAGCAATTGCTTGTATGGCGCACTAGCTCTGAAATTTGGCACACTTTTACTACTCACAATCCTCGCTTCTAAACAATACCCAGCAAACTCCTCCTTGAAAAATGTAATGGTATCATTTATCTGTTTCAAAGCATCTTCGCCCCTGCTGCCTTTTAACTCTACAAAATATGCCCTGCGTTTACTATTTTCATCAGCACTGAATAAATAATCACATCTTCCGTATCCATCGGGTATTGTTACACACCCATCTACTTTCACTTTCCTGATGTAATATGCGCCCTGATTATCCAATACATATTTTTTCCCGTTTTCCTCTGCCACACAAAGCTTACGAACCTCATTGTATTCTGCGCAGTCAGCAATAACCATACTCATGCACTAACCCTTATTTCCAGTTTTAACAATTCTTCAAACTCTGCATTTAACTTCGTGGACACACTGTCTATTTCTTCTGCTGCTATCAAATGTTCCTCCCTGTTTATTATATCTTTACAAGTACCGTCTTTCAGCAGCATAAACGCACTCACATCATCGGGGTTCAGCCAATACTGCTTTGGAATTATTGCGTCAGCCTTTTCAGGTTCCACTTTACCAGTTTGGAAAGCCTGCATCAGGTTGTTCAAAGATGTGAGGATATATGGACTATGAGTAGTAATTAACATCCGGTTTTTATACACTTCATCTTCCTTTATATTTTCAATAAAATATCTCATCAATTTTTCCTGTGTTTCAGGAAAACAATTCAACTCAGGTTCTTCCGTTATCAAATAAGGGCATAAACGGACGTTTGAATTTAAAACTTCGTCAAACACCACCAGCATCGGCACACCATTCCTCAAAGCGCTGGAAGCATCTTCAATCAATATTTCTTTCCCGTCCGTGAGCACAATATAATCCATGCCATTATTGTGCTTGTACAAAACACCAAATATGTCCCGGTAATCGTAAACCGTCTTTTTTGTTCTTGCCTCCAGAAATGCTGTTCCAAACCTTGTTAAAATATCCGGCAAAGTGGCCTTGGCCTGTAGTACAGCAAACAATTTATCCTTGAGTACAATAGCCACCTCCCGGTAAGCAGGGATAAATATATCTAAAGGTGTACCCGGCACATCAAAGTCAATATCCCTTGAACTGATACTTATTTCCCCTTGCTTGTATAAAAAAGAGTACTCTTCGTTTGCAAACCTTATATATGAATCTGGATAAAGACTATTCAGCAAACCGGTCCAATCAAGCCATCTCCTGAACTCTAATTTCAGAATTTCATAGCTAAATTCTTCTGTAGCATGCTTTGAGCCTAATGATATATTACTATCTTCTACTAACGATACACTATTGATACTAGTTAAGCTCAGCATACGCATGCCCTTCACCGCCGTCAACACCTTCGCCACAGTACTCTTGCCCGTCCCCTGATCTCCTATCAGGATATTCACATGGCGCAAATCAAGCGTCATGTCTCTTATCGGCCCAAAATTCCGTATCGTCAGTATTTCACCCACTATTTATAACTACGCTGGCTTGGTATCACAATTTCAAAATTCAGCGGCTCTTTGTGCAACTGCCATTCGCTTTCGCCCTTCAGTTCCCATGCTGCTACATAGCTGTAGTTAACATCATCCCTTTTTGCTTCACCATCTTCTGTCTGGCTTTCTTCCCTGAAGTGGCCACCACAGCTTTCGTTGCGGTCAAGTGCATCCTTGCACATCAGCTCACCCAGTTCTATAAAATCTGCTACACGACCGGCTTTATCCAGTTCGGGGTTCATACCGTTGATTTCACCGGGTATACGTACATCGCTCCAGAACTCTTTCTTCAGCGCCTGCACATCCCTGATGGCTTCCTTCAGGCCTTCTTCATTCCTGGCCATACCGCATTTATCCCAGATTATTTTACCGAGCCGTTTGTGAAAACTCTCCACCGTTTTAGTACCCTTAATGCTCATGAGTTTTTCTATGCGGTCCCTTACTGCTTTTTCTGCTTCGGCAAAAGCAGGATGATCCGTAGATATGGAGGCGGTGCGTATTTCATCACCCAGGTAATTACCCACTGTATAAGGAATAACAAAGTATCCATCAGCAAGGCCCTGCATAAGAGCACTTGCACCGAGGCGGTTGGCACCATGGTCGCTGAAGTTGGCCTCACCCAATGCATAGAGTCCCTTCACCGTAGTTTGCAGTTCATAATCCACCCAAAGCCCGCCCATGGTATAATGTACTGCCGGGTAAATGCGCATCGGCATTTCGTAAGGGTTTTCGCCGGTTATCTTTTCGTACATTTCAAACAGGTTACCATATTTTTCTTTCACTACGGCCTTACCCAATCGTTTTAATGTTTCAGTATCCGTATTGCTATCGCCTGCTTTACCTGCTTCTATCTTTCCATAACGAATAATGGCATCAGCATAATCAAGATAAACCGCCATTTTAGTGGTACCTACCCCATAACCGGCATCGCACCTTTCCTTGGCGGCCCGGCTGGCCACATCACGGGGAACCAGGTTTCCAAATGCAGGATATCTTCTTTCTAAGTAATAATCTCTTTCTTCTTCGGGTATATCCACTGCCTTACGGGTATCACCCTTGGCCTTTGGCACCCATATACGTCCGTCGTTGCGCAGGCTCTCACTCATGAGGGTGAGCTTGCTCTGGTGATCGCCACTTACAGGTATGCAGGTGGGGTGAATTTGCGTAAAACAGGGGTTGGCAAAATAAGCACCTTTTTTATGGGCCTTCCAGGCTGCTGTAACATTACTGCCCATGGCATTGGTACTCAGGTAAAACACATTGCCATAACCACCTGTGCATAATAATACTGCATGGCCAAAATGGCGCTCCAGTTCACCTGTAACAAGATTTCGTACAATGATACCTCTTGCCTTATCGTCAATCATTACAATATCCAGCATTTCGTGGCGGGAATACATGGTTACATTACCCAATGCCACCTGCCTTTCCAAAGCACTGTAAGCCCCAAGCAGCAGTTGCTGGCCGGTTTGCCCGGCTGCATAAAAGGTACGCTGCACCTGGGTGCCACCAAAACTGCGGTTGCTCAGCAGGCCGCCATATTCCCTTGCAAAAGGCACACCCTGTGCCACACAATGATCAATGATAGACGTGCTTACCTCGGCAAGGCGATGCACATTGGCTTCCCGGGCACGGTAATCTCCCCCCTTTACCGTATCGTAAAAAAGGCGAAAAACAGAGTCGCCGTCATTCTGGTAGTTTTTTGCGGCATTGATACCCCCCTGGGCGGCAATGCTGTGTGCCCGGCGTGGACTGTCCTGGAAACAAAAGGCTTTTACCTTGTACCCCAGTTCGCCCAAAGAGGCAGCGGCGGAAGCACCTGCCAGGCCTGTACCCACCACAATCACTTCCAGCTTGCGCTTATTGGCAGGATTTACCAACTTCACATGACCCTTGTAATCTTCCCATTTGGTTTCCATTGAACCAGCGGGTATTTTAGCATCTAATGGCATATATTGATTCGTTATTCGCTTTAAAAAATGTGGTGTTAAACGCTGAGAGCCTGCTTGATACTTTTATACAAGCACCTTAAAGAAAATCAGGATTGGCATCAGTGCAAACAGTATACACACAATTACAGAAAATCCAATACCGGCTTTTTTAATAATGGGGGTATAGCGCTTGTGGTTAATGCCCATGGTTTGAAACGCACTCTGGAAACCGTGGAGCAGGTGAAAAAGCAGGGAACCTACGCCTGCCACATACAGCACTACCACCCACCACTGGCTGAATATTTCAATCATTTTGTTGTACAGGTTATGTTCTTCATCACCTGAATACAATGCCACTTTAGTACCTACCCAAAAGTGGGCCAGGTGCATTATTAAAAAAAACAGCAGCAAAGTGCCGAGCAGGCCCATTGAGCGGCTGTACCACTTACTGTTTTTGTTGGCATTGCTTTGATTATAGCCCACCGGGCGGGCAGCCGAATTTTGCCTCCAGAGCAGCAGACCCTGTATAATGTGGAGCAGCAGCCCGGCAAAAAGTCCCAGCTCCATAATGCGTATTACCCAATTATGGCTCATAAAATATGCCGCTTCATTAAACACTGCTCCACCGTCATTTAAAAAAATGCAGGAGTTAACACCAACATGCACACACAAAAAAGTTATCAGGAAAAGGCCGGTAAGGCCCATTGTGAATTTTTTGCCGATTGAGGAAGTCAGAAACTGTTTCCAGGTCATATAGAAAACGTTAGTTTGAAAATGATAGGCAAATTTACGGCACGAATTACGAAAAAATGATTTTATTCATTCTTTTTAATTGCAAGGGCTTTCAACCTTCCACAAACTGCCAGTTTTGATTAGTCGAGCAGCCTCATCACCGTATTGTCTACCTGCTGAAAAACCAGTTCGGGCTTTAAGGTACGCCATTGCTCAAAATCCATCAGTTGCACATAATTGGTCAACCGGGCCCTTTTAAAATCGTACTGGCTTTGCTGCGGCATATTTAAAATTACCAGCCAGCCCCCTTCATCGGCTACTTCTTCCCGCCAGTTTTCATAATAGCTGTCGTCACTGCTGTGAAAATTCAGCACATTTTCGGCTATTAAAATAAATTTGGTAATACCTGCCGCATACAGCTTATCGGTCACTTCCCGCCGCAATATCATGATGTCATTCTCTATGGCATCATTCCATTCCCCCAGCAATTCAATAATGGCATAATTGAGGTCATAGTCCACCATCAATACTTTCATGTACAGTGTGCGGCTGCCAAACTCGTCCCACTGGGGGTGTATATAATAGTTGTACACCGTATTGGAAAACTCAAATTCGCTGTAAGTACGTTCGTAAAAGGGTGATTGCTCATCTTCTTCAGCCGTATATAAATGCCGCCAGTTATAATATGGTTCTATATCCTGCAACGATCAGCCGGGTTTGTTTAAATGATTACTTGCTTTACTGCAAAAGTATTTACCGCGGGGGGAAATAAAAAATAAAATAAGCACCTGCCTTCATTCCACAAAAAAGGCCGCCTGATGGCAGCCTTTCTTACTTATTAACCCTTTATCTTAATTAATCAATTACGATTTTGGTTGAGGACACATTGACCTTATCGCTGTTGATCACTTTTACAAAATACATTCCCTGTGCAGGCTTCATTTTCATATTTACTGTTTCTACCTGGCCGTCGGCCAGGATATTAACTACTTTGCTCATCAGAGATTTGCCTGCAAGATCAGTAAGCAGTATTGTATAAATACCGGGCTTGTTTTTGCTGAATGTAACCCTGAATTGAGATCCACTAACGGGATTAGGATATACAGAAATGTCACTTGCTGCCAGTTTGCGGTCAGCCAATACAGGACGGCCCTGTGCCCTTGCTATATCGGCTTCTTTTTGCAGGAGAAAAGTACCGTTGGCCATGTCTGATGGGTTTACCAGTTCAGTGGCTGAATTTTTTACTGCCTTAAGGTCATTGAGACCGAAGCTGTAAAATCCATCAAAGGAATTGGCAGTACCTACTATTATTTTACCATCTGCATTTACTACTGCGCCATTGGTGGTAAAGCCTGCTGGCAGGCCGGTGATGGTACCAAGATGTGTTGTTATCCTGCTGTCGGCATCTATAGAAAACACGTTGTGATTGGCAGAAATGATGTACAATTTTCCAAAAGCATCTGCCACCATATCTCCGCCCCAACTGGTACACTTATTATGAATGGAAACCTTGCTGCCATCAGCATCCACCAGGTTACCCAGGTCGGTTACCTGCGGCCTGCTACCTGTGCTGAAGCGGATGAGGTGGTTGGCATCATTGGTTACAGCATAACCGTATCCATCAGCGCCAATAACCATACGTGTAATATGACTTTCTTCGGTGAGGAAACCTCCGTCTTTGGGAGCTATCATCGTAAGATCAAGATATACAAATTTGGGAGACTTACTTTGCAAATCGATGTAACGCAGCTGTGCAAAATGCATCGGTGTAAAATAAAGGCGGTTGTTGCGGCTGTCCAATGCACAGGCTGCTACTCCATATCCCATCGGGTCTGCATTGGCTGCGCCATTTATTTTAAACTGAGTACCAGCAGCGGTAAATGGAGTTACCCCATTTTCGAACAGCGACCGCACTGTTTTGCCTGTTGCCAGGTCAACTTCTTTAATATCAGACCAGAAAAACTTGTTGTTGGCTTTACCAGCAATAACATAAGCCCGGTTGGCATCCTGTGCCATGGCAGTTAATGATGAAACAACAATAGCGGAAGAAAGTAAAAATTTAAAGTTCATAAGTGTAGATTTAATTTTTTAATCAGATACGTAAATTACTCAAATTACACAAACTGGCAAATTATTTTTTATAAGCGGTGCTCCAGGGCCCGTTTAACGCTTCCGTGTTTAAGCAGCAGGCTCTTTGCCGTTTCGTAACTGCTGCCCGGCCATTGCTGCATCACCATTTTCACCCCCCTGTCCACCAGTTTCTCGTTAGCCAGCTGCATATTTACCATCCTGTTGTCTTCCACCCCGCCCAATTGTATCATCACACTGGTGGAAATCATATTGAGCACCAGTTTCTGGGCGGTACCGCTTTTCATGCGGGTACTGCCTGTTACAAACTCGGGGCCTACCACCACTTCCACAGGGTAGTCAGCCACTTCACTTACGGGAGAAGACGGGTTACAGGAAATGCTCCCGGTAATGATATGGTGTTTCCTGCACAGCTCAAGTGCTCCTATCACATAGGGTGTGGTACCACTGGCTGCAACGCCTATCACTACATCCTTATCACTTATTTCATACTCCAGCAGATCGGCCCAGCCCTGCTGGGGATCATCCTCCGCAAACTCCACTGCTTCGGTAATGGCCCTGCTTCCCCCGGCAATGATTCCATTTACCAAACCATACGGCACACCATAGGTGGGTGGACATTCGCTGGCATCCAGGATTCCAAGCCTGCCACTGGTACCTGCTCCAATGTAAAAAAGCCTTCCTCCCTGTTGCATCTTCTCCGTTACAGCCCTTACCAGCCGCTCAATCTGCGGTATTGCTTTTTCAATGGCTGCCGGCACAGTGCTGTCTTCCCGGTTAATATTTACCAGCAACTCCTGCACTGTCATTTGATCCAGATGACGGTATCCTGACTCACTTTCAGTAATTTTTTCAAACCCCATACTGCTGTTTCTGCTTATTTTTTAGATTTATCGGCTGCCCTGTGATATTTTATCAACCCATCCATCGGGTTTTTCAGCACAATTCCCAGTTGCAGTTCGTAGCTGGCACACATTTCCTTCAGCACATCCTTAAAGCCATAAGCCACACTGCCAACAAAATTAACGGGCATGGTCCAGCTTTCACGATACTTATACACATGATTAAAAAAGAAGTCGTTCAGTCCGTCTTCTATAATGTTCTCTATCATAAAATGCCCCCTGTTTTCCACCAAAAAACCAGTGTAAGAAGCCAGGTAACGGTTGGCTAAAGGTTTTTTATACACTGCATCCAGTATCTCATCCGGAGTTACCCTGTATTTGGCGTCAAAGCGATCCATCAGGTCGGCATCAAAGGTTTTGTACATATAATATTGTATCACTTTTTTGCCCAAACAGGCACCGCTGCCCTCATCGCCCAGAATAAAACCCAGGCCCGGGCTGTTTTTCACCACTTTTCTCCCATCGTAATAACAGGAATTAGAGCCGGTACCCAATATACAGGCCACACCTTTATTATTACCACAGAGGGCTTTTGCTGCACCCAGCAAATCATGGTTTACATTTACCACAGCACCGGGAAATACTTTTTTAATGGCCTGCTTTACAATTTTAACATTTTCGGCATTACTGCAGCCGGTGCCATAATAATGCACTTCAGCAGGCACTGCCTTCTTTAAACCCGGTGCCAATTCCTTGCGAAGAATATCTTCTATTTGCAGGGCAGAAAGAAAATATGGACTGATACCCTGGGTAAAAACGGTTTTTTTGCTGTTACCGTTCAGCAGGCACCATTCAGCCTTGGTTGATCCGCTGTCGGCAATGAGCTTGATAGTTGACATAATCTTGTATAATAAATTGAAGTTAGTTAAAAAACAGTTATCGCCTGTTACTGGTAATTAATTTAATTTTGCGCCAATTTCAGCATATGTCAAATAAAAAGACCCAGGTTTGGTTTCCCCTGTTATTCAGTATCACCATGGTGGCTGGTATGTTTCTTGGATATAAAATGCGGGACAATATGCCTGGCCGGGGCTTTTTTTACATGGAAAAAACCAGGCCGGTACAGGAAGTACTTGACCTGGTGAACAGCAAGTATGTAGATGAGGTTAAAACTAATGAACTTGCCGACACGGCCATCCAGGCCATACTCTCAAAACTAGACCCCCACTCTGTTTTTATTGCTTCTGACGAAGTGGATATGGTGAACGAAGAAATGGCGGGCAAATTTTATGGCATTGGTATTGAATATGAAATGTATGATGATACATTAACAGTAATGGCGATTGTAAAAGACGGGCCTGCGGCCAAAGCGGGTGTGCTGCCCGGAGATCAATTCATTAAGGCAGGCGACAGCCTGCTGTCGGGCGTAAAACTTAAAGCCAGCGGTATCAGGCGTTTTTTAAAAGGCGATAAAAATACCAAAGTGGTAATAACAGTGCTGCGCAGTGGCACACAAAAGCAAATTACCATTACCAGGGATATGATTGCAAGAAGCAGTGTGGATGCCAGCTATATGGTTGATAGCGGCATTGGCTATATCAGGCTGAACAAATTCACTATGACCACCTACCGTGAGTTTATGCAGGCCCTGGATGAACTGCATAAGAATGGTCTTAAAAAACTGATCCTGGATTTGAGGGGAAATGGTGGTGGTGTACTGGACCAGGCAACGGCCATCGCAGATGAATTTCTGGAAGGGGATAAATTGATCACATACACACAGGGGGTACACAATGCTAAAAAGGAGTACCGTTGCCAGAAAGTGGGGGTTTTTGAAAAAGAACCATTGGTGATATTGGCTGATGAAGGTACGGCAAGTGCCAGCGAAGTATTGCTGGGTGCCCTGCAGGACTGGGACAGGGCCACGATTATCGGTCGCCGCAGCTTTGGTAAAGGTTTGGTACAGGAGCAATACAATCTGAGCGATGGCAGTGCCCTGCGCCTTACAATTGCCCGCTATTACACTCCCCTTGGCAGAAGCATCCAAAGAAGTTATGCAAACGGACAGCAATCCTACTACGACGAAGTGATGAAGAGAGCGCAAAACAACCTGTCTGAATCTGCCGATACGGTACAGCATGATGCAAAAAGCACTTTCACCACTCCCAGGGGCAAAAAACTGTATGGCGGTGGTGGCATTGCACCCGATATATTCATGGCACATGATACAGCCCAGTATCCTGAAATTGGCACCATGCTTAAACTGAATGCCAAAGGCACTATCAATCTTTTTTCGGCCAGGTATTACCAGCAGCATAAAGCCCGTATAGATGCCTATACAACTCCTGCTGCTTTTAAAAAAGATTTTGTACTGACAGATGCAGACTGGCAGTTTTTCAGTGCCGCTGCGGCCCGTGATTCGGTGGCAACAACGAATATGAGTATTGCTCAAAAAGATTATCTCAGCCGCCAGGTGCGCAGTGCTATCGCTTACCAGCTTTGGCGGAGCCAGGGTTATTTTGAAGTGGTGAACGAAAACGATGCAGAAATGAAAAAGGCCATTTCGATTTTACAATAAACCCGGTTCAGCTGCCATTATTACCGGCTAAGCACTTTATTTTGCCTGCCCGGCCTTATTGGCTTTTTTGGGGGAAGGTATTATTGTAAATTACTGACATCACTAAAATAAAAAAAATGCGTTACAAACTATTTTCCACTACTATCATTGTGGCGGGCATCCTGTTATTTGCATCCTGCAGTAAAAGCGACCCTGTTCCTGCTGACCCCAACATTATTTTCAAAGGTACCCTCAGTGGTGCCAATGAAGTGCCTGCCAACACATCCACAGCCAGTGGTACTGTAACAGTGACTTTTAACAACGACACAAAAGTGCTTTCACTTGCCGCAACTTTTACCGGCCTTACCCCAACAGCAGCGCATATTCACAATGCGGCGGCTGGTGTAAACGGTGGTGTGATTTTCGGATTGGGCAGCGCTCCTTTCAGCAGCCCGGTCAATTATACTTCTGTAGCCTTAACCCCCACCCAGGAAACTGAATTGAAAGCCAACAACTATTATGTTAATTTTCATACAGCAGCTAACCCGGGTGGCGAAATAAGGGCACAACTGATTAAACAATAACTAATACCGGCGATGCATTGAAAACAGACCAATAGATAAAGAGTGAAACGCAATGCATGTCGGCCAAGACGCTTCGGTCTTGGTGTGACAAGCTCTGCTTCGTCATCACATTATATTAACAATACTGACCGTAGCGTCAGTACCATTTATTCCGGGTCTGATTTATACGTCAAAATGGTATAAGCTCAGCGACTCATACAATTGAAAAAGCCCCGGTTCCGGGGCTTTTCTTATTCGATTTATAATTTGATTTAAACTACTTTACCGGTTACATAAGTTTGCTCCAGTGTTGGTACCGGGCTGCCGCCTTCTTTTTCCAGCGTTACTGCAAAGCCTTCTGCTTTTTCAAATATTTTCATTTTTTGTATGCTGTACCTGTCTTCCGGGGTACCCATTTTTACAATACCTGCATCCACCGGTTTGCCATTAACAATGGCCCATAACTGGTAGGTTTTACCACCTGGTGTATTCGCCATTTGGCATGGGTCTATATATACTTCACCTGTTTTTTTATTCCAGAATATAGATGCCGTACAATCTTCAGGTGCATTGGCTGTTTTTTTCAAAGCAACTTTTACAATATCTCCACTCAGCATTTCCTCCATATCGTGGTGGGCTGACACATGTGCTTCCTGCAGCTTTTGCAGTGCTGCCTGGGTTTTATTGATCTCGGTTTTGGCCGCAGCCAGTTCATTTTCCTTATCCTTATTTTTGTTGAACAGCAATATGCTGAATACTGCCGACCCTGCCAGCAATAGTACACTGGCTGCTGCCAGGCGTTTCCACATAGCCACTACGGGTGTCTTTGCAGGCCGTATTGCCGTAATGATGTTCTCTGCTGCAACACTGTCAGCTGTTTTACCCGTATTGCCTGCCGATGCTATATTTGCCATCAGTTTTTCCCTGATGCCGGGTGAGGGCTGGATTGCAATGTTACGGGCATAGCTTTCCAGTGCAGTTTCAATCGCATTCAATTCTTCTTTCACCGCTGGAAATTGAGCAGCCCATTGCTCCACCTGCCTGCATTCTGCCTCAGAAGCAAGCCCTGCAACATACAATTCCAGCAGACCGGATGATATAATTTCGTTTATTTCCAAATTCACTTGTTTTGCAATACTTTTCTTAACTCAATAAGCGCCGTCCGCATCCTCGTTTTAACCGTACCCAGCGGAATACCCAGTTGTCCTGCTATTTCATCCTGTGTAAAACCACTGAAATAAGCAAGATCTACTACTGCACGCTGCTCCGGCTTTAAGCTGCCCAGGTATTTTTTTATACCAAGGGAATCAAAGCTTTCAGCGCCATAGCTGCTGTCGGCATATACACTTACGGAGTTTTCGTCTGCCGAGATTTTACTTTGCTTCTTGTACCCCTTACTGCGCAGGGTATCAATGGTAAGGTTCCGGGTAATATTCAGCATCCATGTAAACAATCTGCCTTTGGAAGCATCATAGTTGGCAAAATTGTTCCATATCTTTAAAAAACTTTCCTGCAAAATGTCTTCTGCAAGGGTATTGTCGTCTACCAGCTTTGTAATTACGCCATTCAGTGCAGCACCATAATTATCATACAGATAAGCAAATGCCTGCTGATCACGCTGTTTTACCAGCATTACCAGTTCATCTTCGCTATATTTTACGGTTGCAGCCAAAATATATTACCTGTTTTGTGGGCCGAAATTACTTGTTTTTACCATACATCGTACGCTATTCAGTCAAAACCCCTCTTTCTCATTTGCTTATGAGGATTATTTAAAATTGAAAATACAATACTGGTGTGGAAATATGCAGCATTTACATCTGTTATTGGTTATGCAGAAAATAGTGTCCTTTATTGCCCTGCTATTGCTTTTTGGCTGCCAGGTTAAAAAAAGTCGCAGCAGCAACACCCCTCAACCCGTACAAGTTGCGGCAGTAACCCATGAAAATTATGACCAATGTCTTAAAAAAATGGCTGCGGCCCGGCTGCATTATGCCAAAAAATGGCCAAATATGAGCATGGCCGAAAAACAAAAAGCATTTACCACAGTTTTAACGGAGGGTATATTTCCCCAATGGACCGGCACAGCCTGGAATTTTTACGGCACCACTGAAACACCCGGGCAGGGTACTATTGCCTGTGGTTATTTTGTGACCACCACCCTTCGGGATGCCGGGGTTAACCTGAACCGTATTAAACTGGCCCAATGCGCTTCCGAACAAATGATACGCAGCCTGGTACAGGCAAAATACATCAAGCGTTTCAGCAATATACCCATGACTCAATTCCTGGAAGCCATCAGGCAGCAGGGCTATGGCCTGTACATTACGGGGCTCGACAGCCATACCGGTTTTTTATACAATGATGGGGCGGAAATTTATTTCATACATGCCAATTACACAGGTACCCGCTGTGTGATAAGGGAAAAAGCAGCCAGCTCTCCTGTATTAACCGCCTCAAAATACAAGATAACCGGTAAAATCAGTGCTGACGAAAAAGTACTGGAGAGGTGGGCCAAGAATTGAGTTCAGATAAAACCAGATAGTATTATAGCCTTTTTGTCATACACAGTTATTTGATAAGAACGATGCCAACCCGCTTTGAAAACAAAAAAATGCTGATGGCTAGGACATGTTTGCCCCAGAATCAATTTTTGCGGACTTTGCATAATCTGCCCTTTCCAATTCAATAATATAATTGATGAAGGAATTGGCTTTTACTTCTTTAAGGGCAGCATAAACCTTCCTGTCATCTTTTGCTTCCCTTGCAATAGAGCATTTCAAATTACTATAATAATCACTTGCAATGAGGTGTTTTCTTAAATAATTACGAAACAAAATGTGCCGGTGCAGCTCAGGGCAATCGTACTTACATACATATAAATGGTGTACAATTGTATCTAGGATTTCGTCATTCCCTTCCTTATGCCTTTTAAATACTTCCCTGCCCTCTATATCCTGGTTACCATTGTGGTAATACCCAACTGATGCCAGCCTGCTTTTAATGTATTCAAAATCAGGAGCTTCTTTGTAAACAATATCAATATCAATAATGGGCTTTGCAGAAAGACCTGGTACAGCAGTGCTGCCTATATGCTCAATACAAACACCCGGCCCAATTAATGCGCCCAATAACTTCTCTTTGATTTTATCAAAATGAACTGGCCACTCCGGGTTGTACTCAATCAATAGCAAAATTAAAATTTTCTTTTATTTGATGAAAATTTGTGGCTTGCAAAATATCAGGCACAACTACAATGTGTCAAACAATGCCAACGTCTTGTAAATATAGACAATATGTGAATAGCCTATTTATGACATTTTCCATAAAACCGGCCTCATACAGGCAGCTTTACTGCTCCTTGATGCTTTTGCCAGCAACTGTTTTTTGGGCAGCCGAAAAAATACTTTTCCAGATAAGGTAGAAAAAAGATTTAGTAATATCCCGTTCCATGGCAATGTCATTTTTCCTTACTTCTCCATTTTGAGGATTTTTATCCTTCACCAGGAAGTTGGCTACAAAACTTCCGATTTTTTTCACCTTAGTATCAGCTGAATCCTTTTTTAAAAGATTTATTTTCAAACCGTCGTATAAAAGTGTGGAAGTACCTTTTGCAGCAAGGTCTGTACCGGTAAGTTCAAATGTAAGTTTGTTTATCCTCCCGCTTCTTATAGAAACCATACCCAATGGCTCTGTAATTACATTCATTGCAGCTGCATTATAACCGCCTGCAACACCTGACACATCAAAAGCGCCGTTGCTGCTATTGAGCGGAAGTTTCCATACAGTTTGCACATCACTCACTCCCATGAACAATGCGCTGGCATTCAGCACAAGCATATTGTCCTTATTAATCACATCCTTTACATTGGTAACATTTGATACGGTTGCATTAACATTTTTAAAAAAAACAGTGCCTGTTTTTCCGGAAACAGCCCCCCTTTCCCTGTATGCAATATAGCCGTTTTTAATTACCAGCTTTTTGATGCTGACAGGAAATTTTACACCCAGTAAAAGTTGATGCGGATATTTGCCAACCTTACTTGCCGGGTTTGGCGCAACCATCCTGTCATTAAAAATTTTCAACGTTGGCTCAAGTGTTGCAGTTTCAGCCTCAAGTCGCTTCCCTGTAAGCAGCAAACTTGTATTAACACCGTACAGATCAATAGTCTTAAAAACCATATCATAAAGATCATCCTGGTATTTAATACTTTTTGAAAAAACAGCCTCTGTAAATTGGGGTATAACAGAAAAACTGCTTAGGTGTATGGTTGAATTGGCACTGTTGATATCAAATCTGCCCACGTTCATTTTATAACGTTTGTTTTCAGACATAAATGATAATCCACCCGCAGATAATGTCCAGTTACTCCTGCTGATCAGATTTTTAATACTGTTGCCTGAATAAATTTTTTCAATATCAGCAGCAGTAAATTTCACATCAGTGAGTATAAGAGGAGCTTTACCGGGATCCTCTTTGCTGTATATGAGTATTTTAGTATTGCCAATGTTTACTTTATTCAACAATGCTTCATCGAAATAATTATTATCCATTTCTATTTCATCATTATATACGCCTGCATTTTTATTCTGCCTGCTGTAAAAGGTTAACACACCACCATTACTTACAAGTGCTTCAGCTCTTAACTGTTGTTTCATGATAAAAGAATCAGTAGAGATATTACTGATTAATGTATTATTTATATCAAATACAAGCTGCTGCTGTTTGTTTTTTTGCTGAAATTTTTTAAGGCGTATAAACTTTTCCGGCGCATTGTATTCCACATCAGTAAATGTTACTGCATTATTATCACTCCCGGCATAAATTTCTTTCACTTTTACAACTACATCTTTTATAAAATAGCTGATGATATTATTATAATCCCTTGTACTGTCAATCCGGAAATTTTTCAACCTGATATCTATGCCACGGAGAACCGTATGAGGATCGCCGGTTTTATCAGAAAAAAAAATATTCCCATTCTCTATTATGATTTCAGCAGCATGAATGCTTTTAAACTTACCAAGCAGTTTTTCATAAATAGCAAGACTGTCATTTCCGGTAACCATCTTTTTTTCTTTTTTACCCGCTTTGATAATATACACTACGGGGTGTATAATATGAATTACACTTGCCTCCAAAGCTGTATTACTCATAAGTTTGGGAATTGAAACTCCTCTCACAGATACCTGATCAATATGAACATTGTAAACAGTACCTGAAGAAGCCGTGTCAAATTGCATCAACTGTTTTTGCAAAGAATCCGATTGCAAATCAATATTATAAAAAGATGCATTACCGTTAATTTCATCAATGGAAGAACTGTCGTAATGAATAAAGTATAAACTATCAGTCCCCCTGCTTACCGCATTTCCGATTGTGTTTTTTATAATATTTTTTTTGTTCTGTTGCCAGTAAAACCAGCCACCAATAAGTAACAGCAAAATAATAACGCAAACAATTTGTGTTGATTTTTTCAAAATATTTCATTAACTGCCCGGCTTAAAACGGCATACCCAGCGCAATGTTTAAAATAAGATTTTCTTTTCTCCATGAACTGCTCCCAAAATCAATTTGATTCAACACCCATCGTTGCCCTGGTGGCAAAAAGGGTTTCCTCAATGGCACTCCCAGGTCAGCTCTTATAACCAAAACTTTTACATCAAAACGTAATCCAATGCCTGATGCAACAGCCAATTCTTTGTACCAGTTCTTACTAAGTTTCGCCCCGGGGCCAAACAACAATGTATCTTTTGTCCAGATGTTACCTGCATCAACAAACAGCGCAGTACTGATGACTGGTGTAAGAGGAATTCTTAACTCAGAATTTACAAGAAATTTATAATCGCCGCCAATAATCTGAAAAAACCGCTGATCTTCGGCTGTTGGCTTATAGGTTCCCGGCCCCAAACTCCGCACCCTGAATCCCCGTACAGAACCTGATCCGCCAATGATATACTGTTTTGAAAACGGGAGCATTGAAGAATTGTTGTAAGGAATGCCAATACCAGCCTGGATGCGGTTTGCCCAGCTCCATTTATTGGCCAATAACCTGGTATAATGCAAATCAAAATCGGTTTTTACATATTGGGCAAAAGGGGTATTGAAAACTTTCTTCTCCCTGGGTTTTTTCGCCCCTGTTATTAATCCGGCTGCATTACCCGACAAATCGATACTGGCAGTGACATACAATTTATTTCTCCTGCTGCGCTGTGCACTATTGTAGCTGTAAGAAAAATAAGTGCCCAGAATAACTTCAGAATATACATTCAATAAAATAGCCGGGCTTATAATTGCCTGCTTATAAAATGTATCTGTTATACGGCTGGCATTCAGATAACTTAAAGCGACAGGCGCAAAAGTAAATTCATTAGTAACACTTTGCTTCCACGTAAAATCATATTGCAAACGGAATAAATTTTTAGTATAAAACAATTGTTTTCTGTACAATTCATATCCGAGGAGTAAACTGGTATTGGGAGGGTAAAAATTATTTTCCTTTAAACGAAAAAAAGGTATGGCATAGCGGGGAAACTTTATAGCAACTTCCCCGCCAATACGGTAACTGTTGTTATTGCGGAGTGAATCCGCAAAGGAAACTTCAAAGCCGGTATACGCTTTTACCGTAAGCAATTCTGCGCCACGAAAAAGGTTTCTGTTTTTCCAGTTAACACTCACCTGTGCACCCAATGAGTTATTTTCCTTTGTAAAACCATCAATCTCCCCCTGAAAGGATTTCTTTTTAGCCGGGGTAAGATAATAATAAACATTTAGCCTGTGCATATTGCCCGAATCTTTAACTATCTCAAAACTGTTCTTTACAAATTTAAAGGCACCCAGGTTAATAAGACGGTTTAGTGTGCTGTTCTGGGTTCTGCTGCTGTATAAAGCGCCTGGCCTGTAAGTAATTGTTTGTGCAAAAAGGCGGCTGGTAAATTTATTTGCAGTGTCTTTAATCAGCAGGCCGTCATATTTAACAGCCCCTGACAAACTGGTATCTAATTTTGAAAAAACAAGCGAATAATTGGGAAATATAATGATCTTATTGATATTATAAGGATACTTTGCCTGTGCCGGTATATTCCTTTTTAAGTTAAAATACAGTGCTGCTTCCCTGTTTCCAATAGTGCTGTCAATATATGCCATCAGGTAATCCGGATTAAAATAGTAATACCCTTTTGTTTTCAGAAATATATCAAGCTGGTCTCTTTCAGCACTGATATTACTTAAGCGGTAGGGCTGGCCAGCTTTTACAATGCCTCTTCGTTGCCTTTGTTCCAAAAGCTTTAAAATAGCAGAACTGTCACTAACCCAGGTAATATTTTTAATCCGGTATTGCGGCTGAACCTGTGCTGTATAAATTGCTTTTGTAAAGTAACCGCTGTTTACCGTATCTCCCTGAACAGTTGTATGAAAGTAACCTGTATTTTCCATATAGGCCTGAATATTTTCTGCCGTAGCGGCTGCATTTACCTGGCTGCTGAGTACAGGAGGTTCACCTAATTTTCTTCTTAAAAAAGCACGGAACCCCTTTTCATTTTTATCTGCATCAGGTACTCCTGTTTTATACCACCACCACACTTTATAAGGTTGCCCAAATAAAAATTTATTACGCCGTGCAGTAATGGCGAGTTTCAATTGCTTTTTTAACTGCTTAGTGGTATTCTTCACTTCCGCATTTTTTTCAACTTTTACAATTGCACCGTTGTAAAGTTTTTCTCCGGCAGGCAAATAGCGGCTTACACTGCAGGAGGATACAGCCAGCAATAAAATAAACCCTGCAAAATCTAACCTTCTCATTAATACCTTTATTATTTGCTTTTTCTTTTGAACAATTCATTAAATTTATCATAGTCCATCGTCACAATAAATCCCAGCCCTGTTTCTGCCACATAACCATCCAGCACTACCTCGAACTGGTTTTTACGGTAGGCTTTTAACAAATATTTCCCATCTTTTGTAAGTTTATACCCGATAGTAACATCCGGAACAAAAGTGTTATTCTCTTTTGATACAGCACCCTGCCCCTGTACTGCAAAATTCTTTCCTACGGTAACAATTAACTTGTCTTCCAGAAAACTTTTACTTAACGCTACATTAAGGTCAGTGCGTTGTTCATTACCTCCATTACTGTAGTCCCTGTAGCTGTTCAGGTTAAGGTCAATATCTACTCCCTTTAATAAGTTACCGGCAATTTCATTTAATGCGGCTGATAAAAACCGGCTTACACTCTGGCGGGCAATATCATTAAAGTCGTTGCCATTACCCTTGAAAAAATCACTGCTTTGTTCGCCGGTGAACCTGCCCAGTAACAGTAAAGAAAAAATCTGCTTATTGGTTGCAGATTCATCACCCCTTATCTGGGCAAGTTTGTTTTCGATTGTTGTCCTTAGTTCACTGTTTATTGCTGAATTTTGCTCAGCCAATTGTATATCAAATTTTATTACGGGCTTATTAATTGGCCCTGTTAAATAAAGCAGTATTTTAAAGGGAATTTTTTGATTGAACGAATTGGCAAGTAAAGGATCTACAGTGCCAACTTCGTTACCCAGGAGGTCTTTTGAAGATGTATTGACGGTATAAGCTGCGGTAACATTTAATCTTGCTTTCATCATCTCACCACCAAACAGTATACTGCTTCCTTTTTCAAGAATGAATTTTCGCTGCAGAAACTGGTAGTTAAAAAGGTAGTACCCATTGTCAAGTTCATAATTTCCTGCCAATACAATATTACCACCAGGATCAACTCCTGCATTCAGTTGTGCATCACCTTTTACTTTTATTTCATCGCCCGTAACCGGGTCTATGATAATAGTTAATGCTGCGTTTTTTTGTATTGCAATATTCAGGTTGTAATTGAGAAACCGGGCAAAATCTGACCGGGTTTCTTTTTCGGGCACAAAAGGAATTACCGGGGGATTAATATCAAAAGTGTCACGGTCAATAAACCTGACAATCAATTTCCCTTCATCTTTACCATAGCTTCTTTCCGGTATTACAACCGTTATATTACTTTTATCCTTTACATAAATATCACCTTCTATATCCGGAGAAACCGAATTACCGGCAATATGAATATTTGCATCCACAGCCGCAAAGCCATAGAGTTCATTGCCGGCTGACCTGGGCATATTCAATAAAATAAAATCTGCGGCCTTTATATCAAGATTCAAATCAAAGGACTTAGCCTTATTAATTGACAGTGAGCCATCAATATTCATTTTATGATCAAGTGAATCCTGTATAATAAAATCGTTGAAATTAACTGCAGGATAATCAAAAGTTATTTTTTGCGTGTTCACTTTAAATGGGGTATTCAGCTTTGCTACCGTAAACCTTGCAGTATCAAAGTTCAATTCGCCATTCCACCGGGGATCTGAAAATTTTCCTGTAACATTCATATTGCCATACACATTGCCAGCAGCATTTCTGACACTGCCAAATGTAAATCCCTGCAGGCTGGCAAGGTTAAGCCGCTTTATATCCACTGCCGCATCAAACTGCTGCAACTCATTATTCAGGTAATAATTAGCTTTAGCTGCTATATCATTTTTATTGCCCTGGAGCGTAAGTGCTGCAGTAATAGTATTTTCGGATTGCTTTGCTGCAAAGCAGGAGAAGGTACCCAGGGGTTGCTGCATTAATTCAAGATTGCTAACAGTAAATTTTCCTGTAAATGCGGGAATATTTTTATTAAGGTCATTTACTTCCAGCTTTGCATCCAGTATACCTGATGCAAACAATGTATCCCTGCTGATAATAGCGCTTATACTTTTTAAATTAAAATTATCAATGGCAATATCAACAGGACTGTTTACAATTTCCTGCCTGCTGCTGATAAATATCTTTGCGGTATCGCTTGTTGCTGAAAAATTATGAATAATCAATCCTGCGGGGGAATAGTTTATATAATTATCCGCAGCAACACTCCATCTTTCATAATTAAGCAACAAGCTATCTTCAAGACGGAAGAAAAAACTATTATTTTCCCGGTAAAGGGATGCTTTCAGCCCAAACCAGTCTTTCCTTTTTTTATCCTGTGTAAGTGCATTTACTAACAGACTGCCGCTGGCAGCACTGCCATTTACCCTGGTGCCAAAAAAAGTATTACCATTATACCTTAACGTATCAAAATCAGCAGTAAAATTTATCCGTTCGTTTTCAGAGCTGATGCGTAAATTTCCATTCCTTACCGTATTACCCCGGTAAGCAAGGTTAGCCAGCACCACCGTAAGATTTAAAGCACTGTCAGCAGCGGCAGATGCAAAACTTCCGTTGAAACTGATACCGTCGTATGCTGTTAACCCCGGAATGAGCCCGGTAACCAGTGGATGCCTTTTTATAACCCCTTCAAATATCACCTGCTGTCCGGGAATATTTGCAGTGGTTGCAACGTCTGATATTTTATAATAATTATTTACATACTGAACGAAAGCGGTTCCAACCTTATCATAATCAAAAGCGCCATTTATATGCAGGTTTGCAAAAGGGGTTTTGAAATCAATATTATCTTTTCCTCCGGCTGATGTTGCAACCAATGACAGGCTGTCCAATGAATAAAAATTGTTCCCGGCTTGCATTTTTACAGCATCTATCCCTGAAGTAACATCAAGGTTGCGTGGGCGCAGGCTGACTGCATTGACATTTGCGGTTAATGAAATATTCAGGGTCTCTTTGTACAGGTGCAGCTTTTTTAATTGGGCAGTATCAACTTTTACAAACCCATTTACCAAAGGATATTCCTGCTTTACATTTATTTTTACACCGTAGTGAAGCTTCAGGCTGCTGTCATTGATTGCTCCTTTGCTTTCAATCATGCCTTCATTAAAATTAACAGCAACCCGGGCATTCTGGTAATTATACTTGTTATACTGCAGTTGCTTTACTGAAGCAGTTATAGTTGACTGCATTGTTTTATAATCAAAGCCGGTTCCCTTTGCAGAAAATGAACCTGTTACTTTGCCAAGCACACTGTCCTGGCCGATCAGTTTACCAATTTCATAATTACTTGTTGTAACGTGAATATCATATGCAGCTGATGCAGCATTGTCCATGTTTTTAATAAACCCTTTTACCGTTGCCAATCCATAGCTGTCATTTAACCTAATATCGGCAGTAAAGTTTTTTTTATCGCCCTTCAGTACTCCGCTGAAACTGACGTTTTCAGGGAGCGTTATTTCTGGCGGCAGTAATCCCGGAGGAATCAGACCAAGTATAATATTCCTGTTTAAACTTCCGCTTGTGACAGCGAAATCATATTTAAGTTTAGCAGGATCAGTAATGTTTTTTAAAGAGAATACGCCATTAAATGACACGCCCTTTCCATTGGTTCTTATATCAGCAATAAGATTGTCTGTATTACCGGTTATATGCCCGGTAAGATTGAATACATCAGGGAGTTGTGCCAGTAATTGCCGGCTTTCAGGAGGAACAAATTTTAAAAGGTCAGATTTTAAAAAATTACTTTTATCAATGTACAGGTCATAAGAAAACCTTGCAGCATCTGTAAGATTGTACAAAGTACCATGGGCATTTAAATTTGTACCTGAAAATCCTGCCAGTTGCAGGTGGGGTAAATATACCTGCGCAAGATTACCACGCAGTTCGGTATTAAAATGAACGAGGTTATTGGCAAACTGCTGCGGTGGAAAAGATTTTTTTAAAGCTGGCACTAAAAGATAAAGGTCATTAAAAGCGATGGTCGAATTATTCAGCACCACCGATAATAAACTGTTCCGTGGATTAACTGCAATACCTGCAATACTGTCATATCTGATTTCAAAAAGTTTTTGCAAAAGGGTTTGTGGCGATTTTACATACAATTCCTTAGCAGACAGTACCGAGTCTGTCAGTAGAAACTTTGCATGCAGTGTATCTATGGCAAAACCACTGGTATCTCTAAAACTCAGTTGGTTTACCAGTGCAGCCGTCTCTTTTTTCGAATAACTGAATGCAGTAACGTTTGCAGAAAGATTTTTAATATTGAAATGCCCAAAATCGAAACCTTCCGCTTTTGGAAGATTGTTGTCGTCGAACTTAATGTGATTGTTATTTAAAGAAACTGCTTTGGCGTTAATTATCCATGGGGTAACAGATGCGCTGCTAACTGTTACAGTTTTTTCAGGCTTTTGTTTTGGAGCAGAGAACTGGATGATTGAACTGTCTAACACAAAGCGATCAGTACTGACTATGGAATGGGCGGGGTCAAACACTGCGTTTTCAAATCCAAGATGCGTTACGGTACTGAAATAATACAATCCTGAAATTTGATTTTCTACTTTTACATTGATATCCCTGATGTTAAAATTACCAGCAGTTACATAAAGCCCATAAGCAGGTTCTTTTAAAGCAGCAGCAGCAGCTGGCAAAAAGAAGGTGTCCCCTATTACTTTTTTACAGGTGTTCATAAAGAAATTAACTCCTGATGCTGTAAATTCTTTTATCGCAAAATTTGTTCTGTCGGGCTGAAATGTATTTAAGGTAGCGTCAAGGTTATTTATACCGGCGGTAAAATCTGTCCCTTCATTTTTATCTTTAAAGCGTAAAGTAACCTGGTTAAGCAAAAGCTTTTGTAAAGTTAATTTTAATGATGCGGTATCTTTATTTTCTCCTGTATCCATTTTGTTACCGGAAAAAGCATCAATCACAAACTGGTAGTTAAAAAAAGAATCATTTTCAGCCCTGTAAATATTGAATGAAGTATTTTTAAAGGCAAGTTTCCGGATATCCGTATATCCCCGGATCAATTTCAGCATATTGATATCAGCGTATATCTTTTCAGCAAATAGTAAGCTGTCTTTTCCCTGATCTTGTATACATACATTGTTCAGCTCAATCCATTTCGGTAAACTGTAATCTATTGAGCCTATGCTCACTTTAGTTTTCAGCTTTTCTTCAAGGTAAGACCGTACCCTGTCTCTTACCATCCGTTTTCCTACGGGGAGGTTAATAAACAGCAAAAAAAGGCACAGCAATATCAAAGTGCCTGCAAGTATTTTTAATATTATTTTTCCTGATTTTCTTATTATTCTTCTGTAAGACATTTGATAATCCAGCTCTTATAATCATTTACTCAAATAAACACTGCACCGGGGCAATCAATGCATCAGTTTCCCTGTTTCTTTTCAGAAGGTTCCTTACTGATTCCTGCCAGTTCCCTTTCTGCTGCTGTTTTCGGAGAAATAATTTCTTTAGATGAGGGAAGATGAGGAAAGCCGGGATAATCCTGGTCTATATGCGGATCAGGATTATCCTGCACTTCTTCGTCTTTTTTTATTGCTTTACTTCCTGATTCCATATTACTATCATTCATTCATTACCCAGCCAATCTTCGCTTATTTACAACAGGCACTTCAAATATTACCGATTTTGATTAAACGGTAACCAAAATAATGTTGCCATAAAGCCTTTAGTTAAATCAACTGTAAATTTGAGCCTATTCGCCCGGACAACTGTTACACAATCATTGAAAATGCTTATATCATTCACACATTTGAAAAGCCTTTGCTTTTTTGAATAGAAGGCTGAACACAGGATAGCGCAATAAACACCCGTCAAAAAAGTTTTGACATCCAGCTTGTAAACTTATGAAATAACTTTGGACTGTTTTATAATTACAATTGGCAGGGTGCATTCCAAATTGTCGCTGGTGGGTGAGGACAGCACCAGGCCAGACTTCCGTGGGCATCCCAACAGCCCCCACAGCCAAAAAAAAGTGTTCCAATTTGAAATGCGCCCAATTGGTATGACCCCGGATTTTGCTGCAGAACTATCCTCTAAGGCTTAATGCAGTTTTGAGTTTTCAATAAAGAAGAACAGTCTGTCATACCATTACCTTTGTTTTAACGGAACAGGCATTTCTAGTACATTGCCTTACATTCAGGAACCTGCTGCAAAATATGGAGCAAAATCATTTATTCCATCAAACAGGGCAGCGGTATCAGGAGTGCCATTTATGTCAGTCGCATAACAAGACCTTGTGTAAGATTAACCTGCGATTTAACAATGAAATTATTAAAACAAACCAGGGTTACTATCAGCAATGATTGTCTTATAAGATTAAGTATCAGGATAAAAAAACTTAAACAGCTGGATTAAGTTACATATTCAATTTGACCGGTTAAAACAAGTAAAAATTATCAAACCCCGGTATAACTGTGCGGACTGATAGCTTTCAACTCCTTTTTAACCGCCGCACTTACTTTAAGCCCTTTTATAAACTGCTGTATGGCAGCCTTATCAATAGCGCTTTTTCCCCTTGTCAATTCTTTTAAGGCTTCGTATGGTTCCGGGTAGTTTTCCCGGCGCAGTATGGTTTGTATGGCTTCGGCCACCACGGCCCAATTACTGTCTAAGTCAGCTTTTAGTTTCGGCTCATTCAGTACCAGCTTGCCAATGCCCTTGGCGGCAGATTGCATGGCCAGGATCGTATGCGCTACCGGCACACCAATATTCCGCAGAACAGTACTGTCAGTTAAATCCCTTTGCAGGCGTGATACGGGGAGTTTTGCCGACAGGTGCTCCAGCAGTGCATTGGCCATACCCAGGTTGCCCTCTGCATTTTCAAAATCAATAGGGTTTACCTTGTGCGGCATAGCCGATGAGCCTACTTCTCCCTTTTTTGTTTTTTGTTTAAAATAGTCCATACTGATGTAGGTCCACATATCCCGGCAAAAATCAACCAGTATATTGTTGATGCGCCTTATGGCATCAAAATGTGCAGCCAGTGTATCGTAATGCTCTATCTGTGTAGTGTATTGCTGACGCTGCAGCCCCAGTTTATCTTCACAAAACTCATTGGCAAACTTTACCCAGTTATATTTAGGAAAAGCCACATGATGGGCATTGAAATTACCTGTGGCACCGCCAAATTTTGCCATAAACGGGATATAGCTGAACAACTGCACCTGATTTTCGATACGCTCCACAAACACCATCATTTCTTTGCCCAGCCTTGTAGGGCTGGCGGGTTGCCCGTGTGTACGTGCCAGCATGGGTACATCAGCCCACTGTACGGCTAATTGATAAATAAGGTGCTGCAGGTTGATGACGGCAGGCAGATACTCATGCTCCACCGCATGTTTCCACAGCATGGGTATGGCGGTATTATTGATGTCCTGCGATGTAAGGCCAAAATGTACCCACTCTTTCAGGTTGCCGGCACCACATTTGTCAAGCGCATCTTTTAAAAAGTATTCCACGGCTTTTACATCGTGGTTGGTGATTTTCTCTGTTTGTTTGATTTTCTCAGCATCCTGCAGCGAAAAGTCAGCCAAAACCTGCTCCAGGTGCTTCCTTACAGCAACGTTTGCCCTGAAAAATTTTTTATCGGCCAACTGCAAAAAATAATCAATTTCCACCCAAACCCTGTACTTTACCAGGGCATATTCTGAAAAATACTCACCCAGGTGCGCCAGTTGTCCGCGGTACCGACCGTCGATAGGAGATATTGCCGTAAGATTATTTAATTCCATACCTTTTATATAATGATGCTGTAAATTTGCCCGCAAAAATAAACTAAAGCAGTTGGACAGAAAAATAAGGGTTGGCGCAGTAAATTACCTCAATACAAAGCCACTGATATACGGATTTGAACAGGGAATGATGAAAGAAGAGATCACATTAACGGTGGATTACCCGGCAAACCTGGCGCAGATGCTACTGGATGATACTATTGATATCGGGCTGATACCGGTAGCTGTAATACCCGGGCTAAAGGAACATTATATTACCGGCAATTATTGCATCGGCTGCAACGGAGCGGTAGCAAGTGTTTGCCTTTTTAGTGAAGTGCCTTTGCAGGAGATTACCCATATTTTACTCGATTACCAGAGCCGCACATCAGTAGCATTGCTTAAAATATTACTGCAGGAGCATTGGCATATCAGCCCGGTTGTACAGGAAGCTGCAACCGGATATGAAACACTGATTACGGGTACAACTGCCGGGCTGGTAATTGGCGACAGGGCTTTTAAGCAGCGTACCCGGTCGAAATATATTTACGACCTGGGCACAGCCTGGAAGGAAATGACCGGCCTGCCCTTTGTATTTGCTGCCTGGGTGGCCAATAAAAAAATGGATGCAGCATTTATTCACTCATTCAACCTTGCTGCGGGTGCAGGCTTGCAACACCTTGATACCATTGCCGGATTGGCCTCACTGGAGGAATACAGCCTTTACAAATATTATACAGAAAATATCAGCTATTCGCTGGATGCAGATAAGCAACAGGCATTGGCATTATTTTTAAGCAAACTGCAGCAGTAAAAACTACCTGCGTAAACTTGATCTCAGGAGAAACTTTACTTTTTTACCAGTCTCAACCGCTTCAGTAAATTACTCATTACTGGTTTAAAGTCGGGCGATATGTTGCGCCAATACAAACCGGCGATAAAAATGACAGAAAAAATAGCAGACCGCAGCAACAGGCCGACAAGTCCACCCATTCCATCCAGCAGCCAATAAATGGCAAAATATCCCCCCACTGCAATAAGGATTACCTCGGCGGTTTTTGCCGAAAATGGCTGCATGTTAAACTTCTTCCACAAAAACCAGAACCGGATAAAATTGTACACACTGAATGATACAATATTGGCAATAGCAGGCCCTATAATACCGTATTCAACAGTAAGCCAGTAACTCAGCGGAATGATTAATGCCGTAAGCAGCAGGCTGGTCCATAACTCAAAGCGCCAGTAAGTGCTGGTGCCAATTATTTGTGCATTGATGCCTGTACCCATTTCGATGATGGTAACCATACCCAGCAGGAAGAAAACCCACCGGCCCTCAAGATAATCAGGATTGATGCCGAAAAAACTGATGGCCTGTGTATAATTGAGCCAGATGCAGAAAAATATAAACAGGGAGAAGCTGAGAAGGTTGATAGAAGAACGTTTGTATATCCGCTCAATTTCATGGTAGTTTTTCTCCTTCCATGCACGGGCCAGCACAGGCACAGTTACGGCAACGATACTTCTGAACGGGGCCTGCAGCACAGAAACCATATAGGCAGCAAAACCAAAAACCCCTGCTGTACCCAGGTTCTTTTTAGCGGCCAGCACCAGCCCGTCGATGCTCTGCCGCAATACACTCACAATGATAACAATAAAGGTAAGTGCCATGATGGCAAATATCTTTTTCCGGAACTTTATGGTAACCCTTGATGGCTTAAAACTCAGCCACAATTTTTTCTGGTGTATTAAATGTGCTGCAAGTACAATTACAATTACGGCATACTGAAAGGCAAACAGTACCATAAAAGTTTTAAAACTGATGAATTGCAGCACTTTTGCCACCACAATCAACAGTACATAACCCCTTAAAACGGTTTCCCGAAGTAAACTGGTAAGTACTCCTTTTTTAAACCCGTACGAATAGGCTTCCAGAACAGTGTACAGCAGTATAAAAAAGGCCAGTGGCAGCGTCCAGTAAAAATAATCAACCAGCAGTTTTGCATTTTCACTGAATTTTTTAACAATAAGCGTCTCAAAAATGAATGCCCCGGCAGCCGTTAGCATAAATCCAACCATGGCCACAACGAGGGCCAATCCCAGTATATCATTGTTACAGTGGCTGGTATTATCTTCATAGTAAGGAAAAAATTTATACAGATAGGAAGTAACCCCCAATGTGGAAAAGGCAAAGAAAAGCGAGCCTACTTCTATCATCACCCTTGTAAGGCCATACTGGTCGGGTGTAAACCAACCTTTGTGCGTAAAAAACCAGGTATTAACAGCACCTATCAGGAATCCACCGTAAATCCAGGCAGATGCTTTCAGACTCTTTTTCCGTATCTGGGACATGAATTTATAGTGGTTAAATACGATTATTAAGCTAAATTTGCAAAACTATTGCCTTACCGGCAACATTCTTACAAATTTTAAATAAATATGAAGGTAGTGATATTTGCCGGAGGTTTGGGTACCAGAATTTCCGAAGAAACTGATACCCGCCCCAAACCCATGGTGGAAATTGGCGGCAAACCCATCCTGTGGCATATCATGAAAATTTACAGCAGCTATGGTTTTAACGATTTTATCATATGCCTGGGTTACAAGGGCTATGTAATAAAAGAGTATTTCATGAATTACTTCCTCCACAATTCTGACCTTACTGTAAACCTGGCCACCAACGATGTTACTTTTCACAACAGCAACAGTGAGTCATTTAAAATAACGCTGGTGGAGACCGGCCTTAATACCAAAACTGCCGGCAGGCTGAAAGCAGTACAGCAGTATGTGGGTAATGAAGACTTTATGCTCACTTATGGCGATGGTGTAAGCGATATTGACCTGAATGAACTGCTGGCTTTTCACAAAGCCAATAATAAAACAGCAACTGTTACTGCCGTACAGTTAGATGCCCGGTTTGGCGGACTGGAAATGGCAGAAAACGGTGATGTTACCGCATTCAGGGAAAAAACCAAGGACGAAGGCAAATGGATCAACGCAGGTTTTTTTGTACTCAGCCCCGATGTGTTCAATTATCTGCAGGGAGATATGACTGATACGATGTGGGAAGACAGCCCGCTGGAGCAATTGACGCATGCAGGCCAGCTGGGCGCATACAGGCACAAGGGTTTCTGGAAATGCATGGATGCCCTCCGTGATAAGATAGAATTAGAATCACTCTGGCAAAACAATGAGGCAAAATGGAAAACCTGGTAAGCCCGGAGCATTTACAATCATATTATAAAGACAAAAAAGTTTTTGTAACAGGCAATACCGGCTTTAAGGGAAGCTGGCTATCGGCATGGCTGCACACCCTGGGTGCCAGTGTTAAGGGATATGCCCTGCAGCCGGAATACGAAAACAGCCTGCACTCACTGCTGCCATCAGCAGTTACCAGCAACAGTACCATTGCCGATATACGCAATAAAGAAAAACTGACTGAGGAGCTGCTTTCCTTTCAGCCCGATTTTGTTTTTCACCTGGCTGCACAGCCGTTGGTGCGCCGCTCCTACCTGTTACCGGCAGAAACATTTGATATTAATGCCGTGGGTACTGCCAACCTGCTGGAAGCGGTAACTAAACTGGAGAAAAAATGCACCGTCATTGTTATCACTACTGATAAAGTTTACGAAAACAGGGAGCAGGATATCTTATACAAAGAAACTGACAGGCTGGGCGGATACGACCCCTACAGCGCCAGTAAGGCCTGTACCGAAATAGTGGTCAGTTCTTTCCGCAGTTCTTTTTTCAACCCTGCGGTTTACGGCAGGCATCAAAAAGCAATAGCCAGTGCAAGGGCTGGTAATGTAATTGGGGGTGGCGACTGGAGTACCGACAGGATCATTCCTGATATCATCCGTTCACTGATGCAGGAAAAACCTGTTGCTGTTCGCAATCCCGCTGCCGTAAGACCATGGCAGCATGTACTGGAGCCATTGGGTGGTTACCTATTGCTGGGCGGAATGCTGCACAGCCAGGCAGCAAATATTTCAGCTGCGTATAACTTTGGCCCACTACCGCAGGATCATTTGCCGGTAAAGGAACTGGTTGAGTATGCCGTGCAATACTGGGGAAGCGGAAACTGGCAGGATATTTCTGACAGCAGCCAGCCGCATGAAGCACACCTGCTGCAGTTAGACATATCACTTGCGGCAGCCGAACTGAACTGGAAGCCAAAGCTCACTGCCCGTGAAGCCATTGAGTGGACCATCAACTGGTACAAACAACCGGTTGACCAGCAGGCAGCCTTTACTTTTGAACAGATCAAAAACTACCAGGCCCTATGATATTTACCCCTGCGCCATTAAAAGGCTGTTATATCATAGAAATTGAACCTTTGGGCGACAACAGGGGCTGGTTTGCAAGAACATATTGCAAAAAAGAATTTGCACAAATAGGCCATACTAAAGAATGGGTGCAGCTGAATCACTCCTTTACCAGCCAAAAAGGCACCACCAGGGGAATGCATTACCAATTACCACCGCATAGCGAAATTAAAATGGTGCGCTGTATTGCTGGCGCAGTGTATGATGTGGTGGTTGATATAAGAAAAGGCTCTCCTACTTTTCTGCAGTGGTTCGGGGCAGAAATTTCAGCAGACAACAAAAAGATGATGTATATCCCCGAAGGCTTTGCGCATGGCTTCCGGGCATTAACAGATAATTGCGAGCTGATATACCATCATTCTGAATTTTATACAAGCGGCGCAGAGGGCGGCATTCATTACAACGACCCTGCTATCAGCATAGTATGGCCACTGGCCCTCACAGAAATATCGGCAAGGGACAACAATCACCCCATGCTGGATTCAACATTTAAAGGAATATAATTATGCAGTGCAGATTTTGTACAACAGAGCTGGAACATGTTTTTATTGACCTGGTAAATTCCCCGGCCTCCAATTCATTTTTAACAGCAGCGCAGCTGAACGAGCCTGAAACTTTTTTCCCGCTGAAAGTGTATACCTGCCACCGGTGCTTCCTGGTGCAGGTAGATGAATATAAAAAATCTGATGCCATTTTCGACAGCAACTATGTGTACTTCTCCTCCTTCAGCACCAGCTGGCTGCAGCATGCAAAAAAATATACGGAGCTGATGACTGAGCGTTTTGGCCTGGGCACGGCATCGCAGGTAATAGAAGTGGCCAGCAATGATGGCTACCTGTTGCAGTACTTTAAGGAAAAAAGCATTCCCGTACTGGGCATTGAGCCTACCGCCAATACTGCCGAAGCTGCAAAGCAAAAAGGGATTGACTCAGTAGTGGATTTTTTTGGTGTGCGCCTTGCAAAAGAACTGGCTGAAAAAAATATCAAGGCCGACCTGCTGCTGGGCAATAATGTACTGGCACATGTGCCGGATATTGTTGACTTTGTGGGTGGCATGAAAATTATCCTGAAAGATACGGGCGTGGTGACCATGGAATTTCCGCACCTGATGCAGCTTGTAGACAATAACCAGTTTGATACGATTTACCACGAACATTTCTCTTACCTCTCTTTCCATACGGTAAAGGAAATATTTGAGTCACAGGGGCTGGAACTGTTTGATGTGGACGAAATACCCACCCATGGAGGCTCGCTGCGCATATACGCAAAGCACAAAGAAGATACCAGCAAATCCATTTCGGCCAACGTGGCTGCTTTGCTGCAAAAAGAGTCTGACAAAGGATTGACAGGCCTGGCTTATTATGAAAATTTTCAGCAGAAAGCACTTACGGTAAAACTGAACCTTACTGAATTTTTAATCAACCAGAAAAGGGCCGGTAAAAAAGTAGCCGCTTATGGTGCTGCCGCAAAAGGCAATACACTGATGAATTACTGCGGTATAAAGAACGACCTGGTTGATTTTGTGGTGGATGCTAATCCGCACAAGCAAAACAAATTTTTGCCCGCCAGTCATATTCCTGTTGTAGATGAAGCATACCTGAGGGAGCAAAAACCGGATTATGTACTTATACTGCCCTGGAACCTGAAGGATGAAATAACAAAGCAGCTTGCATATATCGGCGATTGGGGAGGAAAATTTGTTGTACCCATACCTTCATTGCAAATCATTTGAACGCCCATGAAAAAAATCCTTGTAACGGGGGCTACCGGATTCATCGGCAATTATGTGATTGATGAACTGCTTAAAAAAGGGCACAGTGTAATTGCAACATCAACTGATGAAACAAAAGCTGCAAAAGCAGTTTGGTTTAGTAGAGTGCAATACGTTGCTTTTAACCTGCAACAGTTTAATAACAGCGTAAATTACCAGGAGTTTTTCGGTAACCCGGATGGGGTGATACACCTTGCCTGGGAGGGACTGCCCAATTACAAAGCAGCTTTTCATACAGAAGAGAATTTACCCCGCCATTTTGCTTTTATCAAAAACCTGGTTGACAACGGGCAAAAAGACATCACCATTACCGGCACCTGCTTTGAATACGGCATGCAGGAAGGCTGCCTCAGCGAGGATATGACTGCTATGCCTGCCAACGCATATTCCCTTGCAAAAGACAGCCTGCGCAGGCAACTGGAGCATTTGCAGCAGCAAAACAGCTTTCATTTGAAATGGATTCGTTTATTTTACATGTATGGAGCTGGACAAAATCCAAATTCCTTATTTTCGCAGCTGGAAAGGGCTTTGGAGAATGGGGATGATGTGTTTAATATGAGTGGCGGCGAACAGGTAAGAGACTATCTGCCGGTGGAAAAAGTAGCAGGATACGTTGCCAGTATTGCATTGCAGAATGAAGTGGAGGGCATTATCAATTGCTGCAGTGGCGTTCCTGTAACGGTAAAATCGATGGTTGAAAATCATTTAAAAGAAAAGCAACAAACCATTACGCTCAATCTTGGCTATTATCCTTATGCAGATTATGAGCCGATGCGGTTTTGGGGCAATGCCGACAGATTAAACTTAATTTGCTGATGAATGCAGCATTCGCTTCAATAAACTAATCATCATATTAAAGAATGGCTTAATACCATTGTTCATGAGGTATTTTGTAAATGCTGTAACAGAGATACTGATCCGTCATCCTATACTAAGCATGTAAACAAACGATGAATAAATCTCATCTGCTTTTTTATTTTAACTGAAAGGTCTATCTTAGCACCAAATTAAAAATTTACACCCTTAAAAAATCATACAATATGAAATCAACGAAAATTTTCACAGCAGTATCAGCGGTAGCTTTCTTTTTATTGTTGTTTATCATTTCATGCTCAAAGGATACGGTACAAACAACCACTCCACCAGCAACTTATCCTGTACAAGGGTTATGGGTAGGTACATACACTGTTGATGGCCAGCCTGGTGTCAGTCAATATTTCAGTTACATTATCAAGAATGACGGCACGATTTTAGTCGATGCAAAAAGCATCAGCCCTGTTCAGCAGCACCTTGGAGTTGGCAACTGGAGTTTGTCAGACACTGTATTAACCTCCAATTACACTACTGTTTATGGAATAAGTTCCAATATAGGTGTAGTACAGGCTTCTACCGCAAAATGGGATAAAACAGGTAAATTAACAGGTACCTGGAGAAATGTGGGAGTCACAGGCTCAGGCACTTTTGCCTTGAACAGGGTTAATTGATACCAACCTTCATATTTAACAAAATCAATATCCCCGGATGAAACCGGGTTTTAAGGCATCTCTTTGTAAGAAAAACACTGACAGATATATTAGTGCTTCCAGGCTTCAAAGTTCATGCAGGCAGCAGGAAGATTGGCATGTAACGCCACTTTCTTCCTGAACCGGTGACTTTCTTTTACAAGTATACCCTTCAGGAAAACACAAATTCCTTATTTTCGCAGGCAGACAGCGCTTTTGGCAAAGGCTATACCGTTATTTAATGCAGGTGGAAAGGGCGCACACAGGTTTAACTGCTGGTGCGGCTTACCGGCAACAGCCAAATTGCAGCAGTGAATTATTTATAAAAATGATTTGTTAAACTCAATCCGGGAAAATATTCATTCCGGGGTTGTGAACTGGTGAAATTTTATAGCAGTAGTTAAAAGTTGAATATTATTACAAATAAAGTACCAGTAAAGCAAGCATAAAAAAAAGCAATATGCACATTCGTAAAAGAACAACTTGCAGGGTTTGTGGTTCGGCTTCATTAACGCCGGTTATTGATCTTGGTCCCCAGTATTTACAGGGTTCATTTGTAAAACCCGGGAAGGAAATGCCCTCGCAGCGCAAGATCAATTGCTCATTGGTGAGATGTAACCCCCAGGTGGATGAAAATGCCTGTGGCCTTTTGCAAATGGAACACAGTGTGCCACCTGAAATATTATATGCAGCCTATTGGTACCGCAGCGGCACCAATGCCACCATGCGTAATCACCTGCAGGAAATTGTGTCCTCCACAACCAGCCTTATAGCAAAAGAAAATTGCAATGTACTTGATATTGGTTGTAACGATGGTACATTACTCGGCTACTACCCTGCCGGTTATGTAAAATATGGTTGCGATCCCAGCGATGTGGCACAGGAAGTAAAGAATGCAACTGTAGTACAGGATATTTTTCCTTCAGCTGAATTGTTTAAGGCAATCGGTGATAAGAAAATGGACATTATTACTTCTATTGCCATGTTTTACGACCTGGAAAGTCCGGTAGATTTTGCCAAAGGCATTAAGAACCTGCTTTCGCCGGAAGGGATATGGGTTTTTGAGATGAGTTATATGCCGCATATGCTGGAGCTGGACAGTTATGATACCATCTGCCACGAGCACCTGGAGTTTTACAGCCTTGCAGTGCTGGAAAAAATCGCTTCCATGGCAGGCATCAAAATATTCAAAATCGCTTTTAACAATATCAACGGCGGCAGTATCCGGTGCTATGCCACGCATAAGGAAAGCAGCCGCTACTTTATTCCTGAAAACAACAAGCTGCTGAATGAGATACGCCAGAAGGAATTTGACCTTGAACTCGATACAGATAAGCCTTATGTGGCATTCCAGTACCGGATAGAAAAAGTAAAAACAGAATTGCACAACCTGCTGGTGAAATTAAAAGCGGAAGGCAAACGGGTGCATATTTATGGCGCTTCCACAAAGGGCAATACCATCCTGCAATGGTGCGATATCAATAATATGCTGGTGGATTATGCAGCAGAAAGAAACCCCGATAAATACGGCGCTTTTACACTCGGCACCAATATCCCCATTATCAGCGAAGCAGAAAGCAGGGCCATGAACCCGGATTACTACCTGGTGCTGCCCTGGCATTTTAAGGAGGAATTTGTTGAAAGGGAGAAAGAAGCACTGGAAAAAGGAACAGGCTTTATCTTTCCATTACCCAAAATTGAAATATACAAAAAATGAACTTGCAGCGCATAAGAGGAAAGCTGTTTGCTGCCTGGCAGATCATGCAGGGCAAAATATACCCAAGCTGCTCACAGGCAGGTGAAGATCAGTTGATCCGCTACCTATTTTACAGCTGCCTGGGTAATGAGCAACCCACTTACCTGGACATTGGCGCCAACCACCCGTTCAGTTGCAACAACACTTATTACTTTTATTCCCGGGGCTCATCGGGCGTTTGTGTGGAGCCTGATCCGGCATTTTTTTCCCTTCTTAAAAAATACAGAAAAAGAGATACGGTGCTGCAGGCTGGCGTGGGGCTGTATAACAGAACAGAAGCTGATCTGTATGTCTTTCCCGGCCGGTGTGCCGGCTGGAATACCTTCTCAAAAGAGGAAGCTGAAATAAGGGTGAAGGATTCTGGTGTACAGATAGAAAAAGTGGTAAAAGTACCCATGATCAATATCAATGATCTGATTGCAAAGCACTTCACCTCCTGCCCCAATCTTATTTCCATTGATGTGGAAGGGCTGGACCTGGAGATATTGCAGTCAATAGATTTCAGCAAATACAAACCAGAAGTGATTTGCGTGGAAAGTATCACCTTCAGCACCAATAACCGGGAAGAAAAAATCAGTGCAATACCCGAATTCATGCGTTCACAGGGCTATTTTGCTTTTGGCGACACACATGTAAATACCATTTTTTGCAGGGAGGATGTGTTCAATAATCTAAAAAAATGACAGCGGTAATATTTGGAGCAAAGGGTCAGGATGGTAGATACCTTTCAGCGTTGCTGGAAAAAAAAGGATATGCTGTTACCGGTATCGAAAGAAGCACTGCTGCTGCGCCGGGTGTAAGCATCAGCAAATTTGAAGATGTATGCAGCATTGTTAAAACCCTGCAGCCGGATTATATTTTTCACCTTGCAGCCAATTCCACCACCCGCATGGATGCCTGGCAGGAAAACCATGAAACTATCTGTACAGGCTCATTGAACATACTGGAAGCAGTAAGGTTGTACTCACCCGCTTCAAAAGTGTTTCTTTCCGGCAGCGGACTGCAATTTGTAAACAATGGAGCTCCAATAAAGGAAACAGATGCTTTTCATGCAGGAAGTGCTTATGCCGTAAGCCGCATACATACGGTTTACGCCGCAAGGTTTTACCGCCTGCAGGGTGTAAAGTCATATATGGGCTATTTCTTTAACCACGACAGCCCGCTGCGTACCGAAAGGCATATCAACAAAAAAATAACAGCAACAGTAAAGCGCATCGCCGGCGGCAGTGCTGAAAAACTCTCTATTGGCGACCTGTCTGTAAAAAAGGAATTTGGCTTTGCTGGCGATATTGTGGAGGGCATTATGACCCTGGTGGAGCAGGACACAGTTTTTGAATGTGTGCTTGGAACCGGTAACGCACATTCCATCGCAGAATGGGTGGAAATATGTTTTTCTGAATACGGTTTGCACTGGCAGGATCATGTGGAAACAGTGCCCGGCTTTACCGCAGAGTACACACAACTGGTCTCCGACCCTGCCACTATTTTTTCGCTGGGCTGGAAGCCTGCAGTTGATATTCATTCACTGGCTAAACTGATGCTTGCATAATATGAAAAAGAAAGCCATCATATTAACGCTTAACGATTACATCATTTACCAGCCTTCCATTTTGAACCTGTACGATTTTATGCAGGACCGCTTTGATGTTACCATCGTGTCGTTTTTACCGCTGCATGCTACTAAAACAAAAGACGAAACCCGCAACATCATTTACCTGAAGACAAGCTTCCTGCTGAGGCAGTTTTTTCAGAAAGCGGATTTTTTTCTGTCACATGCCTTCAGCCTGGCCGGAAAGTTTTTTCCGGGCATCCAATACCACTATTTGTATTACAACCACTATCTCCCTTCCATTTTGCGGTCGGCCATCAAAAAATACAAATGGAAAGCGGATGTGATTATAGCGGCTGATTTTCCTGCGCTGCATATAGCCCAGCAAATGTATGGCAGCGTTCATTTTATTTCGCTTGAAATTGAAAACAATACCAACCCCATCCACAAAAAGATTGACCGCAGTAAGGTTAAATCGGTTTTTATACAGAGCAGGGAGCGGTATGACTATCTTTTCCCAGGAATTGAACTGCCGGTATTTTATGTGCAAAACGCACCGGTTTTTGACAGGGAAAGGCAATTCAATTTCGAACGCAAAGATTTCATCTGGGCAGGCGCTATGGAAAGAAGGCTTGCGGTGATGGAGTGTATCCGTTTTTTTGATACTTATCCTGAATTCAGGCTGGTACTGAAAGGTGGCGGCGATAAAAAATCACTCAGGAAAATCAATGAAAATTATGCACACCTGCTTGCAGCTGACCGCATAAAAATCGACAGAACTTATCTGCCGGCCGGCTCCTTCCTCGACTTTCTTGCACATTTCAGGATTGGAATCTGCTTCTATTCCTGGGAGCTCATCCATGCCAATTTCAATTATGCAACAGCACCCTCAGGCAAGCTCTTTATGTACCTTGCAGCCGGTGTGCCGGTAATAGCCTGTAAAATCCCCGGATTTAAACTGGTGGAAGAATTTGGAGCGGGGGTTCTTGTTGACAATTTTGAACCGGAAACAATACTGAAAGCTGTAAAAATCATTGAAGCTGACTACGACAGGTTTTGTGAAGGCTGCCGCAAAGCAGCAGCACATTTCAGTTTTGATGAAAGGGTAAAACCCTATCTGGATTTTTTGCTACAGGATCACCATTAAACAACAGAGTCACGAAGTTATGCAGCAGGCAAGGTTCAGCATCATATTACCAGTACGCAACGGAGGAGAATATATCAAACTATGCGTCAACTGCATTCTTGCCCAAAGCCTGCAGGATTTCAACCTGATCGTACTTGACAATTGCAGTACCGACGGCACCAAAGAGTGGATTGATGCACTGCAGGACAGCAGGATAAAACTGATTACTGCAGACAGGCCGCTTACCATTGAAGAAAGCTGGGAGAGGATACAATATATTGAGAAAAATGAATTCATCACAATGATTGGGCATGATGATATCCTGCTTGAAAATTACCTGCAAACCATGCAGCAGTTGATTGCAGACCATCCTGATGCCAGCCTTTACCAAACACATTTTACATACATTGACAGCCAGGGCAATAACATACGCACCTGCAAGCCGATGGCAGCCAGGGAAAATGCTGCTGATTTTCTGAAACAGTTCCTTACCAGTGCGGTGGACATTATGGGTACTGGCTTTATGATGCGGGCAGCAGATTACGATGCACTAGGCGGCATACCCGTTCAATATCCCAACTTATTATTTGCTGATATGGAATTGTGGCTCAGGCTTACCATGAAGGGCTATAAGGCGGTAAGCCGGGACTATTGTTTTCAATACCGCATCCACCAGAGCACTACCAAAACCACCCCGGACGAAAAGCTGCAGCTGGCTTTTGAAAAAATCATTTATTTTCTTGCTGAATTAAAAGCACAGCATAAAGAGCTTGCTGAAGTGATTGTTCAATACGGCACAGGATTTATCCATCATCATTGCAGGTCGTTCTCACACAGGATGCTGTACACACCGCAGCATCTTCGTGGTGCCACTACGGTACAATCATTTATTCAAAAATGTAAAGAATACGCCGTGTTATTGGTACCCGGCCCCGGCAATGATTATCAACCTGAAGCAGATAAAAAACTGCTGCTGGCCCGGTGGATTGACTCAAGCAGCCTGCTCAGAAAATTGTTCCTGCTGGTTAAAAAATTATTGCCCCGCTGAGGCTGCTGACTCAATAAATGTCTGATAAGTCAGCTTTAATCCTTCTTCAAGCGTAGTAGTGTATCGCCAGCCCAGTGCATTCATCGCAGCAGTATCAAGCAGTTTTTTGGGTGTACCATCCGGTTTGGAACTGTCCCATACAATATCACCGGCAAATCCTGTCAGGTTTTTCACCATCACTGCCAGTTCAGCTATTGACAGGTCGTGCCCCGTACCGATATTTACAAATTCTTTTTCGTTGTAATGCAGCATCAGGTACAGACAGGCATCTGCCAGGTCATCCACATATAAAAATTCCCGCAGGGGCTTACCGCTGCCCCAGAGGATTACTTCCGGCAAGCCAGCTTGTTTTGCCTCATGAAATTTACGGATCAGTGCCGGCAGCACATGGCTGTTCTGCAGGTCGTAGTTATCATTGGGGCCATACAGGTTGGTGGGCATTGCACTGATGAAATTACAGCCATATTGCTCCCGGTAGTATTCGCACAATTTAATGCCCGCAATCTTCGCAATGGCATAAGGCTCATTGGTTGATTCCAGCGGACCGGTTAAAAGGTACTGTTCCTTCAATGGCTGTGGTGCCAGTTTGGGATAAATGCAGGAAGACCCGAGAAAAAACAGCTTTTTTACTCCGGTACGGTATGCAGCATGAATGGTATTGGCTTCAATCATCAGGTTATCGTAAATAAAATCGGCCTTATACGTACTATTGGCCATAATGCCCCCTACCCTTGCTGCGGCCATAAAAACATAGCCGGGTTTTTCTGCCTCAAAAAAATCATTGACCGCCTGCTGGTTGCGCAGGTCAAGTTCAGCACTGCTGCGGCATACGATGTTGGTGAACCCTTCCTTTTCAAGTTTTCTTACAAAAGCACTGCCCACCATACCCCGGTGACCAGCCACATATATTTTATCGGCTTTGTCCATTACTTAATGTTCTATCGGGCCTTTTACTGTAAAGCCTCCTGAAATAAGGTGCTTTTCTTTTTTAAACAGATCAATATCATACGCCACCATTTCCTTTATGAGCTGGTTGAGTGTGCAGGCAGGCTCCCAACCGAGATTTTTCTTTGCCTTAGCCGGGTTACCAATCAGCAACTCCACTTCCGTGGGCCTGAAATAACGGGGGTCCACCTCTGCCACAACCTGCCCTGCGGGTAACATATATTCAGGATTGGTACAATTTTTCACCATTGCTTTTTCATTCACCCCTTCACCACTGAACTCCAGTTCAATACCGGCTTCTGCAAAAGAAAGACGGAGAAACTCTCTTACCGGGGTGGTAACGCCTGTGGCCACCACATAGTCCTCTGGCTTTTCCTGCTGCAGCATCAGCCACATGGCATATACATAATCTTTGGCATGTCCCCAGTCTCTCTGTGCATCCAGGTTGCCCAGGTACACTTTATCCTGCATACCCAATGCTATCCTGGCCACTGCCCTTGTTATCTTTCTTGTTACAAAAGTTTCTCCACGCAAAGGGCTTTCGTGGTTGAACAAAATGCCGTTGCAGGCAAACATGTTATAGGCTTCCCTGTAGTTGACTATGATCCAGTAAGCATACAATTTGGCTACTGCATAAGGCGATCTGGGATAAAACGGGGTTTTTTCGGTTTGGGGTATTTCCTGCACCAGCCCGTACAATTCAGAAGTGGATGCCTGGTAAATTTTTGTTTTTTGATCAAGCCCCAGCAGGCGCACCGCTTCCAGCACCCTCAGTGTGCCGATGCCATCTGCATTGGCAGTGTACTCCGGTGTTTCAAAACTCACCTGCACATGGCTCATGGCCCCCAGGTTGTAAATCTCATCGGGCTGCACTTCCTGCACTATCCTGATGATATTGGTACTGTCTGTCAAATCACCGTAATGCAGTTTGAATTTTTGATTGGCAAGATGGGGATCTTCGTAAATATGGTCAATACGCTGTGTATTAAAAAGAGAACTGCGCCGTTTGATGCCATGCACTTCGTATCCCTTACTTAACAGCAGCTCTGCCAGGTAAGCCCCGTCCTGGCCGGTAATACCGGTTATGATTGCTTTTTTCATCACTCAAAATTATATGTTCTCCAGTTTCATCCCTTTTTTAATACGGTATAAAAAATTACCAATGGGTGAACTGAGCAGGAAATGCAGTATTTTTAAGCGTACCTGCCACAGCCGCAATATAAAACTTTTGCCGTAGTATTTTTCATAAATGCGCCTGTTGTCTTTGAGCGATTGCAGATAATTGGTACTACTAACACCCGCAGGGGCAAAATCGGCCAGTACTTTCGGGATAAATATGAACGTCTCCCCTGCAATACGGCAGAGATAATCGTAATCCATGGCAATTTTCTCAGTGCTGTAAGGGCCGTATTTTTCGTACAGTTCCTTACGCAGGTACATCGTTTGGTGGCACACACTGCGCATCCCCCTGTACAGTTTATGCTTATCAAAGGGCTTGCCCAGTATCACCTGCTGCCCGCCCCTTTCCATCCTGAATTTGCCATGCATCCACCTGGCTTCGGGATGCCGGATAAATGTTTCATTGACAGCAGCCAGGCAATCACTGCTGAAAAAAGTATCACCGGCATTCATCATTACAATAATATCCCCCTTAGCTTTGGCTATTCCTTTATTGAACGCATCTGCTATGCCATTATCCCTTTCGCATATCCAGCTCCGGTGGGCTGGCTGCGGGGTTTGCTCCAGGTAGTTTTTAATATCCGGCCTGGATGATCCATCGATGATAAGGTGCTCAAAAACACCTCCCTCCTGCGTATCCACTGACCTGCAGGTGGCGATAAGATCCTCCGGGTTGTTAAAACAAATTGTTATGATGGTAATATCTGGCATTGTAAAAAATAGTTTTATCCGCTATGATGCATGGGCAAATACCTGCATTACTGCAGCAATCCCCTTAAGGCATCCATTCGGAATCGTATTACAGGCATTGCTTTGGCGGGATGACCCTGTAAAGTGTAAGCAACACCTAAAGCAACAGCAGCACCCAGCTTAAAAAGGTATTCAAATATTTTTTTGAGGTATGCAGTGGTGCCAATATTTTTTGTACGCACTTTCTCTCCCCTGCCGATGCCCGATGCCACCCGGTACATATATTCCCTGGTGAGTTTTTCCACCTCCACCACATGCTCAACCTGTACCTGCGGACTGTAATACACTTTATTACCGATAGCCTGCAGTTTCAAAAAAAGGTCTTTGCCCTCACCGCCAATGCGCAGGGTACCCACCACACCGGGTAATGCCTCATTAAACCCGTTTACCTTCCTGAAATCTGCCGTCTTTACAATCATATTTGACTCCAGCGGATATTTACCGGGCTTGAATACGGCCACTTCTTTACTGTATTCAAAATTTCCTACCAGCGATGAAACATAATAACTCATCCACTTTGGTTCCTGCGGAATATACCGGGGTATTATCCTGCCGCCGAGTGCATCAGCATCTTTATACTGCTCAAAAAAATGTACAATGTTTTCAAGATACACCCTGTTGGCAATGGCATCATCATCCATAAAACACAGCAATGGCGCCCTGGCCGCAGCGGCACCCGTATTTCTGGCAAAAGATGCCCCCTGCCTTCCTTCGTTGTAATAGTGAAAGTTCACACTGCTGTTTGCCGCAATAAAACTTTCACAAACATCCTTCGTATTGTCAGTTGAATTGTTATTGACAATAATCACTTCAAACAATTCCTTTGGCAATGTCTGGTCGTACAAACTCTGCATCGCCTCAGTAATGTATTTTGCCCTGTTGTAGGTGCAGATAACAACTGAAATCCTGTATGGATATATCTTACTGTCTGTCAAAACTGAACGGCAGCCTCCTTTGCCTTATTGATTTGTTGTTGGTTGTTTACCCCTGCTTTTTATGACACTTACCAGCCATACCAGCAACAGTGCCACACACACCGCCAGTGCAGCCAATGCCAGTTTTTTGCCCATAAAATAGTCCTGTGGCTCAAACCTGAACTCAATATCATGCTTACCTGCCGGCACTGCCAGGCCACGGAGTACGTAGTTTACTTTTACAATCGGACTCTCCTTACCATCAACAAAAGCCTTCCAGCCTGCTTTGTAATATATTTCGCTAAACACGGCAAACTGGTTGGATGCTGCATTAAAACTGTAGGTGATTTTATCATTGTCATTTTTAACCAGCTTAACAGTAGCAGTACTGTCGGCCTGCGGCATAAATGGTATGGCTGCCTTAAAAGCATCCTGCACAAAAGCCGTATCTTTTGGATTGAAATTATCCAGTGCCTTCATTTCTGCATCAGCATCTTTTACAAATACCACCTGCTTTACCAGCCAGCAGGGCCCCAGTGCATCTTCATTCTTCTGGTACTGCTGTGTAACCCCTGCCCTGTCTTTCTGTATCAGGTATTTGGCGTTGAGCATGTTCAGCACCGGGAAATTCATGTCCTGCTTGCTCAGCTGCCTTTCAATCAGGTCCTGGTAAATACGCAGCTTGGCAGGGTGATAACCACCAACTGATTTGTAATAATAAGAAGTAATGTTTTCAGAAAAACTGCCGGCTACATTAAATACCCTGTAATCTGATTTGTCCTGCTGTATCTCCAGGTCGGCTTTGGAAGGGGAAAAATCAGCAGCATTGTTTTCCTTTTCCTGGTAGTTATCGCTGTTGAGGTATTTGTTATTGATAAGACTTACATCAATCAGTGCAAACAAAGCAAGACCAATACTGAGCAATGTGGCATTCAGTATTTTTTTCATATACATGAACACAAGACCTGCTCCCAGCAGCATAAACGCCAGCGAACGGAAGATGCTGCCCATCATCAGCGACTGGCGGTCGGCTTTAAGGCCTGCATAAAAAGTTTTGAGGTACTCCAGCAGCTGGGGCTGGTTCATTTCCCTTGCCTGCTTCATAAACCCTTTATCAGCCCCGCTCATAAAATCAAAGGTGAAATACATCAGCAGCAACAGCACAAAAATACTGCCTGTTACAATAGCACCTTTTATTAATGAAGGCCATAAGGTTTTTTTATCTTCTGTACTGATCACCTGCTGAACAAACAGTACGGCAGATAGTGAAAGCAACAGCTGCGGTATCACCATCATCATCGAAGGTGCCCTGAACTTATTGTAAAACGGAAGGTACTTATACAGCAGGCCGTTAAATCCGTCAAAATAGCTGCCCCAGCTCATAATGATGCTCAGCACCAAAGCGCCCAGTATCCACCAGCGGTGCTTATTCCCTTTCATAAAAAAGGAGAAGATGGCCAGCATGCAGATAATGGCACCGGCATATGGAGGGCCGGAAGTACCCACTTCGCCGGGCTTGGTCATTCCACCCCAGTAATATTGCATGGGCAATTGCTGCTGCAGTTGCTGCGGTAATTCACTCATTGCCTCAATGGCTTTTGAGTTTTCAGAATCAATCTCAGCCTTATCTGAGCTGCCGCCAAACATTTTGGGCACCATCAGTACAAAAGGTTCGCTGATGTTAAAGCTGTAGCTGAATACATAATCCTTATCCAGCCCCGTGGTTGATTTATTGCCCTTTGTTGAATCGGTAAGCACAGACCCGCCGCCACGTATGGTTTCCTTCTGGTATTCGTAAGTACCTAAAAGGGAAGTGGCATTGGTAAGTACCCCTGCCGCTGTGGCCACCAATGCAAGCGAACCTGCTATCAACAGGTGCTTTGTTTCCTTTTGCATGATCCACTTTATGGCGTAAAAAACGGTCATCAAAGCAATGGAGGTAAACAGGTAGTAGGCTATCTGCACATGGTTCATCGCTATCATAGCTGCTGAAAACAAGGCTGTGAGCAAAGCGCCGAGCCAGTATTTTTTTTCAAATATCAGCAGCACACCGGCCAGTACAGCAGGCATGTAAGCAATCGAAAGCATTTTTGTATCATGCCCTACTGAAATAATCACCGGATTATACGTGGCATAGCCAAAAGCCAGTGCCCCCATAATGCCCAGGTAGGGATTTATTCTTAATGTGACACAGAGTATATAAAAACAGATACAGGCCAGGAAGAAGAACTGCATGGGTTTGGGTAAACCGAGCGTCATCACCGTATGCACTACATTGGCCACATAATTGCTTGCCGTACCGCCTATCTGAAATGCAGGCATACCGCTGAAAACGCCATTTGTCCACAATGGATAATCACCATTATGAGTTGCAGCATATTGCTCAGAATTCTGGAAGGCTCCCTTCCAGTTGGTGATATCATGCTGCTGCAGCACTTTGCCACTCAGGGCATCTTTACAAAAAAAAGCAGCCACGGCAATAAAAACCACTATTGCAATAAGGTGCGGCAACAGGGTTTTAACATTGAATTGTTTCATCTATAAAAATTGTATCGCAAAATAAGGCTAAAAATCTCAAAAAAAGGAAGATAATCTGCCTGCAAAAAGGGGATACTGCACCTTTTACAAGTCGTAGAAATACCGGGTGCGGTTGATGCGCAGGTCACGCAGCAGGCCCGATTTGGGACTGATGGTAATATTGAAGAAACGGTACCTGCCTACGGGCGAAGCATTGATGGACATTTGCCAGCAATGCATTTCACGGCTCAAAAACATGCTGATGGTACCCAGCTCCTTAGTGGTAAAATTGTAAGTGCCGTTCACCCCCAGCTTCCATTTAGGCGTAAGGTTCAGGTCGCCATTCCAGTTAATATCCTGGAAAAATCTCACTTCGTAGCCACTCAAATCAGTCTTTCTTTCACGCTGAAAACGCAGTGAGTAAGACAAATTAACCGACCAGGGTATACTGAAGTCGGCAAATTCGCCGGGATTATTGTTGATATAAGCTGCTTCCTGCTGATATTCATCTAATGGCAGCCCGGTTGATGGGTCATATTGCTGCTGGTAACGGCCAAGATCTTTCTGGTCACCCTTGTCTTTTTTGTCCTTGCTTCCTCCCTTAAACTGGCTCTGAACAGATACGTTTCCGCCCGTTAATCTTCCGAGTGAAAACGGCTTTCGTTTCCAGATGAGGTCTTTGATGCGCTCTCCCCTGCTGTCCACATCATAAGGGTCGGTAGTGGCACTGGCCGTAATATTTATCTTATCAAACAGGTTGCTTCTTGCCGAAAAACTGAACCCCGACAGCGCAAAAGAATCAGCCATCAGGTTATAGCTGCCATTTACACTTAACCCATCAATAAGGGTTATTTTCTTAATCGCATTTTCTCCAGTGTCCCTTGGGTTGCGCACCTTCATGGAAATATTATTATCAATGCCGAAATTGATACCCCCGAATTGTCCTTCACCAAATCCCTGGAAAATAGTACCGTCATATACTGAGAGCCTGCTGAAGTTTTTACCTGTAGTGTCTGTCTGAACCGTCTGGTAGGTTCCTTTGCTTAAATCAGGTTTATAACTCAGCCCGAAAGAGGGGCGTATTTCATGACGGATGGCCTGGACCTTACTTTTTTTACCAAACGTAAACATACCAAAAATACGGGTGGTAAGGCTTGCTCCAAAACTCATGTCCCGGGCTGTATAAAAACTTTTGTTATAGGTACTGTCCACTTTTTTAGTAGTACTGTTCCACCGCCGGAAAAGCTTTTGCTGGTACCAGCGCTCAGAGTAGGATATGCTTGGTGCCAGTTGCAATGGACCAATCTGGGGCAGAGACAGGGTGATGGGAACCGTGTGCTGGGCACCCCATTGAAAGTTATTGCCAATTTGCTTTCCAATCCCTCCTGCCGTGTCAATAAATGAAGTAAGGCTTTTGGCATTGCTGTTCAGTGCAATACCCAGGTTTTCATACCACTTCAAATCACCCACAGCCTCCTTACGGCGAAAGGGATAGATGGTATTGAGGTTAAAGCCAATATCGGGCAGGTTAATATTGATCAGCCTTGATTGTGTATTCTGATTATGATTGGCGCTTACCGTAATATTCATCGTTTTCCATACTTTGGCATAGGTAACCGAAGATTGCAGCTGGTTGTTGAAATTACGGGCAGGGCTGTTGGGAACAAACTGGTTAAACTTGCTGCTGCCGGCATTTACGTTGGCCGAAAAAGTTACACCGGGCCTGGATTTGGTATCGGCTGTGTGATTCCAGCGGAAATTAAAAGTACGGGTGCCGGTAAAATCAGGATCGCTGCGCAGGCCAAAATTCAGGTGTTGTACATCCACTGCAAAACTGCCCTGGTATCGGTAGCGCTTGTAATACCGGGGGCTCACATTGGCCGTCCAGCCGCCATAGGAATAGATGGTTCCCCTGGCAGTGATATCCCAGTTATCGCTCAGCACTTTGTAATAGCCAAGTCCTTCCAGCGAAAGGCCAAGCTGAGCATTGGCGGTAAATGTGGGCGCCAGTACACCGGAGTGCCTGCCCTGCTTAAGAGGATAAATACCGAAAGGCAGCACAATGGGTACAGGTACCCCTTCAAACTCAGGGTGAACAGGCCCCGTAAAAGCCATTTTCTGGTTAATGAATTTTACCTGGTTACTCACAAAAGCAAAATGCGGCGTATCAAGATTACAGGTGGTAAACCTTACTTTTTGCGCATAAATGGTGGAGGAGTCAATTTTTTTTGATACCGTGGCATACACAAACATTTCATTCTGTGTAAAATAAGTACCTTTTGTCTGCCCCTTGCCACTCAGCAGGTTAAAGCGCAGGGTATCACTCTGCGATTGAAAATCTTTTTGGGTAAATTTTGCGTACGAAATAACATTGCCGAGGCTGTCTTTCAGCATGTAAGCATTCACAATATTTGTTTTCTGGTCATACTCAATCACAGGAGCCACCAGTTCGTTGTCCTGGTAAGTGGTTTTATTTTCCCTGCCATACAGCCTGATTTTTTTATCGGGTACATCCAGCACCATCGAATCATCAGCGTGATAGGTAATGGGAGCATCAAGTGCCCCTTTGGCATATTTTATTGAAAACGTATCTGCCACAGGCACATCAGCAGTATCAGTTTTTGCTTTAGCCTTTTCAGCTTCTTTTTGCTGTATGGTTCTTTCAATGATCTTATCAGCATCCTGTTTAACAGGTATTTTATTGCGTTTTATTCTTTGCGGTACTGTATCAGCCGTTAAAGAATTGTGAAAACTGTTATTATACACAAATTTATTACCGCCAAATGACGTTAATGCCACCAGCAGCACCAGGACGACCCATGCTGATATATATTTTGCCTTACCTTTGTAACTGTGTATCATTGATGCTGGTGGCAAAAATATATATTAATGCCACAAGAAAGTGTGAAAGAATTTATAATTAGCAAATCCATTTAAACCAGTAAGAAGAAATTATGCTGAAAATCAAAGTACTGGCGGCAGTTTTACCCGCATTAATAGCATGCAATTGTTTTACAGCAGCAGCCCAGGCTCCGCAGAAGCTGGGTACCATTATTGTTGATGCGGGGCATGGCGGCAAGGACGCAGGCGCACATGGAGGGTATGAAGGCGGGTTGAATTCTTATGAAAAAAACGTTACACTGGCCATCAGCCTCAAACTGGCAGAACAGCTTAAAAAAGAATTACCGGGAGTAAAAGTGGTGACTACCCGCAATACAGATATTTACCAGTCTCCTCCCGAAAAGGCTGCCATTGCCAATGCTGCTGCTACACCCGGGCAGGCCAATCTCTTTGTTTGTATACATGCCGATGCGGCTAATCTTAAAACCGGGTCCCGCATTACCGGCTATCGTACGGTTACTGTGTACGATAATAAAGTTGAATGGATTGGAAAAGGCAAAAAGAAAAAGAAAAAAGTAACCAAAATACCCCGCCAGGTGGAAAAACCTATTGTGGAATACTACAAAATTGGTACCAAGCGCAGTGGCACCAGTGTATGGATATTTGCGGCACACAAAACCAGTGATAAGCTTAAAGCCATCATGAACGAGGAAGAATTTAATGCTGAAACAAGTTCTGACTCAGCGTACAATAAAATTGACTTCAGCAGTCCTGAAAAAAGGATGATTGCCAATATATATGCCAAGCGCTACCAGGAAAAAAGCGCCAAAATAGCCCAATTTGTAAACGACGAAGTAGATAAAACGGGCCGCACTGCCCTTGGTATTAACCAGCGCCAGGTGGGTATCTGGGTACTGCAGGCAACCAATATGCCGGCCATACTGGTTGAAACTGGCTTTATCACCAACTATGATGATGAGCGCTATCTCAACAGTGAAAAGGGACAGCAGGAACTGGCCCAGGCCATCACAAATGCCATAAAACATTATAAAGACGACCTGGAAAATCCAAAAACAACCAACCAGGCTATACAAAAACCCGGGGCAAAGCGCTGATAAGGAATGTTGATATTTAAACCGCTGCTACGGTAAAGTTTCGTTATTTTTGTTTTATAAATCAATCTTTCTGCTTTAATGAAGATATCTGGAGAAACAAAAGTAGGTGCCCTTACAGCCATAGCAATAACCCTGCTGGTGCTTGGATTCAATTTTTTGAAAGGAAAAAACCTGTCAACCAAGGATACAAAGCTTTATGCAGTGTTTACCGATGTAAAAGGACTGGCCAACAGCAACCCCGTAGTAGTTAACGGTAAACAGGTGGGTACGGTATATGCCACCCAGTTCAGTAAGGACATGAAAAGCATTACGGTTACACTTAACATGAACGACCGTTTCTCAATCCCCAAAAACTCTGTAGCAGTAATAAGTTCCTCCCTGCTGGGCACCATGAGTTTAGATATTAAATTAGGCAATTCGGGCACTTATCTTGCCAATAACGATACCCTTAATACGGAGGCCAGCAATGGTATTTTAGATGAAGCCATGAAAAAACTGGACCCCGTTTTGTACGAGGTAAAGAATGCAGTGAAGTCGCTTGACTCAGTTTTAACAACGGTGAACAGTGTAGTGGATCCTGCTGCAAAAAACAATATCAGGGCCACACTGGAAAATTTAAATAAAACAACCGCATCACTGGCGGTATCCTCCGCATCACTGCAAACGCTGATGAATACGCAAACAGGCGCACTGGCCAAAACGCTGAATAATGTCAGTTCTTTTTCAGGCAATCTTGCTGCCAACAACGAAAAAATGAATACCATACTGGGAAATGTGGAAAAAACAACCGCTAATTTCTCCAAGCTGGATATGGAAAAAACGCTAACAACGCTTAATACCACCATGGCAGAACTGAAAGCTACCATCAGCAAGGCGGGCAGCAGTAATGGCACACTTGGCCTGCTGCTGAATGATACCAGGCTGTACAATAATCTTACTGCCACCACCAATAAACTTAACCTGCTGCTGGATGACCTCAGGCTGCATCCCAAAAGGTATGTAAATGTATCCGTATTTGGCAGAAAGGATAAATCGGGGCCGCTAATGACTCCCCTGCCGGACACAGTAAATGCACCGTATAAGCAATAGCTTGCTGCCGGTTGTCTGCAGTTGCAAAACATTAACAGTTTATCCGGTATGTTTTATGATTTCATTAAAAAATAAAACAGCAATTTGCAGCCGGATATTACCATTGTGGCAATGAATAAAAATTTCATCATAAAATTTCTGCTGATAACGATACTGCTTCCGGCATGTGCATCGTTGTATGCACAGCAGCCATTACCCGGCGGGCTGGATACCCTGCGCATCATTGAGATTGTACAGGGCAACAGCATGCGGCAGAAGCAGCTTGATTCTGCCACACTGATTGAAACCATTGCCGGCAATGTTATCTTAAAAGAAGGTGGCACCACATTCAGTTGCGACAGTGCTATCATTAACCGGCGCACCAATGTGATGGAAGCATTTGGCAGCATCCATATCAACGACAACGACAGCATTCATACTTATTCGCAGTACCTTAAATATGTGGGTATGGACAGGATTGCCTACCTGAAAAAGAAAGTGAGGCTTACCGATGGCAAAGGAGTGCTGTATACTGATGACCTGGAATATAACCTGGCCACACATATTGGAAAATACAGCGGCGGTGGTAAAGTGGTGAATACGCAAACAGTGCTTACCAGCAAAGAAGGCACTTATTATGCGGATACCAAAGATGTATATTTTAAAAAAGACGTACACCTCATCGATCCAAAATACGATATCAGAACAGACAGCCTGCTGTACAATACCCAAACCCAGATTGCCACTTTCATCGCTCCTACCCGCATTGTAAGCAAGGATGGTGTGCTGGAAACAAAAAGCGGTACGTATAACCTGAAGACTGGTGAAGCAGCTTTTTTTGACCGCACCTCCTTTAAAGACAGCACCCGTACTGCCATTGCCGATAAGATGATTTACGAGGAAAAAACCGGCATACTGTTGATGGAAGGGCGGGCCAAAGTGGTAGATAGTGCCAATAAAGTAATAATGGTGGGCAATAACCTTGAGATGAATAAAAAAGAAAATTCGATACTGGGTTATGGTAAGCCGGTGATGATCTTATACGATAAGAATGACAGTACTTATATTGCAGCTGATACCCTGTTCTCCGGCCTGCGCAAGGCTGACAGTGTAAGCAGTTCCAAAAAAACCAGGCAGGAAAAAGTGGAGAAAACAACAGCTGTAAATGCGGCCGATACTGCCATCAGGTATTTTCTTGCTTTTCACCATGTGCGTATTTTCAATGATTCGATGCAGTCAGTATGCGACAGCCTGTATTATTCATCCGAAGATTCTGTGTTCCGGCTGTTTAAAGACCCCGTGGTGTGGAACGATAAAACCCAGGTTAAAGGCGATACCATTTACCTGTTCACCAAAAATAAAAATCCCGACCGGGTATATGTGTTCAACAATGGTATCATCATCAACAAAGCCAATGAAAAAATGTACAACCAGGTTGGAGGGCGCACCATCAATGGTTATTTTAAAGAGGGCAATATTGATTATGTAAGGGTAAAGGGCTCCCCTGCCGAAAGCATCTATTATCCGCAGGATGAAGACAGTGCCTATGTGGGCATGAACCGCAGCAGCGGCGATGTGATTGATATTTATTTTGTAAACAAGGAACTGAACAAGATCAAGTTTGTAAACGATGTAAACGGCACCATGTACCCCATGAACCAAATTCCTGAAGAACAGAAGCAACTGAAAGGCTATGCCTGGTTAGACAAACGCAGGCCAAAGAATAAGCTGGAGTTGTTTGAGTGACATTCATAACCAAGAACTCATAACTACTCGACCTACACCTCCCCAAACTTCTTATAATACGCTATCATAAAAGCCGTAACCGCATCATAGCTGAAAATGCCCTGTGGCTGCTCATTGCTGCGCAGGTACATACCATAAAACCAGCGGATAACCGGCTCCACAGGATTACGGTGCCGCCGGTTAAAGCGTCTCCACTCTTCCAAATCGCTTTTAACAGCAGGGCTCAGTTGTTCCCGGTATTGTTTGGCAGCAGCAGAATCTACCCAGCCAAGGTTCCGGTTGGCATACAAAAACAAATCTAAATAAACTGAGTATTTGAATACCGTATCAGGCGACGACGATGCTGAAAGATACCCCGCAAAATTGGCTTCGTTCTCTTTGGCATAACCCAGCTGGTGACCCACTTCGTGGCAACTGGTAAAAGGCAGTAAAAACCTGGGCACCGTTGTATTTACCTGCGCCTCACCGCTAAAAGGATTGTAGTAACCTGTAAAACCGGTATAATTGCCCAGCCAACCCCAAATAGATGGCTTTTGAGAAACTACTTCATAGCTGAGAAAAGGATACTTCAATTTTGCAACAGCATATGCTTCGGTTACTTTCTCAAACAACTGCTTATTGCTGGGATAAGCAGCATTACTGGTGGCAAGTGCTGTACGGCAGGTGTTTACTTTCTCCAGCAAAAGGGCATTGATGCTCTTTACATCTGCCGTATCGTATTTGCCCATCACCAGGCCCAACTGGCTGGCAATACCCCTGCGGTTGTAATTAAGCCCCCACAGTACATTAAAGCAAACATATATCACCATGGCAATCCAAACCATTTTCTGTACACCCTGCCACAGATACGCTCTTGTAATCCTGCGCTTTACTGCCATCCGTGTAAAACTGAACAACTTCCACAGCAGCCAGCATACAGCCAATCCGTAGGCTATATCACCAATACTGAAAGGCAGCCAGCCAAACAAAAACCTCAGTGTTGTTGATATCCCGGGGTAAATACCATTACTGTAATACTGTTCCACCCTGTCTTTATCAAGACTGAAAAGCTTTATTGCTGTTACAACTGTCAATAAAACCAGCCATTTGTACTTTTTTTTGCTCATATCCTGCTGCAATATCCACAGATGTGGGTATTAAAAGGCAATTTAAGCCTAAAAATCAGCAAAAAACTTAGCTGCCGGGCCATAAAATAAAAAATTAACCCTACCTTTGCACTCCTTTAAAACTGACTTAATGGCTGGCAGGCGTGCGATAGAAATAGCGTTTGTGGGTTTAAAGCCCGGACTGCATGAGTTTAGTTACGAAGTGGATGATAAGTTCTTTGCTGAATTGGAAGGAAAAGAGTTTTCAGGTTGTGTGGCAACGGTAAAACTCCAGTTAGACAAAAAAAGCGGTTTCATGCTGCTGAAGTTTGAAGTAGGTGGTAAAGCCGAGGTAGCCTGCGACAGGTGCGGCAATACCATTACCAAAGAGCTTTGGGACGAGTTTAACATGGTGGTAAAACTGGTTGAAAACCCCGATGAGATGAATACACAGGAGGAAGACCCCGATGTGTTTTACATTTCAAGAACGGAAAGCCACCTGTACCTGAATGACTGGATATACGAGTTTGTGCTGCTGAGCATACCCCTGCAAAGGATGTGTACGCAGGAAGAAATGGGCGGCCCGCTTTGCAATAAGGAAGTGCTGGCAAAGCTGAAGCAGATGGAAGACGAGGTGAAAGACAGTAACTCCAATGAACTCTGGAAAGGGTTACAGCAATTTAAAAAGAGCAAGGGAAAGAATTGAATTGTTAGCAAGCAATAATAAATCAAGTATTAAACATTTAAAATTATAAGTTATGCCAAATCCCAAAAGGCGCCATTCGCAGCAACGCAGCGCCAAAAGAAGGACGCACTATAAGGCAACAGAAACAACTTTAACTACTGATCCTGTAACAGGCGAAACCCATGTACGTCACCGTGCACATGTTAGTGAAGGTAAATTATTCTACAAAGGAAAAGTGGTAGCCGAAAAAGCGCCACTGAAAGCATAAAGATTTTCCGTAATTTCAAGATTCTAAATCCTGCATCCGGCTATTCCGGGTACCGGGTTTAGGATTTTTTATTTTACCAATATGATGCAAATAGGCCTTGATATGATGGGTGGCGACCATGCCCCCGTTGAAGCAGTGAAAGGAGCTGCGGAATTTCTGGCAGCAAACCCGGAAGGCATTCACCTGGTATTGATAGGTGATGAAGCCAGGCTTGCAACCCTGCTTGATACTTACAACCTGCCCAAGCAAAGCTATACCGTAGTGCATGCGCCACAGGTGATTGAAATGAATGAACATCCCACCAAAGCCTTAAAGGAAAAAAAGGAATCATCCATTGCAATTGGCTTTCACCTGCTGGCTACCGGCAAAATGGACGCTTTTATCAGTGCAGGCAATACCGGTGCCATGATGGTGGGCGCCCTCTTCAGCATCAAAACCATTGAAGGGGTATTGCGGCCGACCATTGGTGGCTACATGCCCAGGGAAGACGGCACACTTGGCCTTTTGGTAGATGTGGGCCTTAATGCCGATTGCAAACCCGAAAACCTCAACCAATTTGCCATACTCGGCTCCTTATTTGCAAAACATATTTTAAATATTGAAACGCCACGCACAGGCCTGGTTAACCTGGGTGAAGAAGAAGGCAAAGGTAACCTGCTGGCGCAGGCGGCCTACCCGCTTTTAAAGCAAAACAAACAGATCAGTTTCATTGGCAATATTGAAGGGCGTGATATACTGATGAACAAGGCAGATGTAATGGTTTGTGATGGCTTTACAGGCAATGTGGTACTGAAACTGGCCGAAAGTATCTATGATATTGTACAACGCCGCAATATACAAGATGAACACTTCGACCGTTTCAATTTTGAAGCCTATGGTGGCGTACCTGTACTCGGTGTGGCAAAACCGGTAATCATCGGTCACGGCATTTCACACGCTGCCGCATTTAAAAACATGATCCGCATTGCATGCAGGATGATTGAAACTGACCTGCTTCAAAAAATGAAGGATAGTTTTATGGCGGAGTAATCGTTCCCCGCCAGGTCAATCACCGGAGATAAATGCCATACTGCTGTTACCATCATGCCCGGGGATTGCATTTGCCACATCATGTCAATACGGCCATAATAGCTTACCTTTACAGCATTTACAATAAATACCACAAAATCTTATCTCCCCGTTATGTTCCGCATTCATTTAATCCTTATCACCTGCATCACTTGTATACACTCATTTGGACAAACTGCCATCAACCCTGCCACCATTGATATTGTAAGAGACAGTTTTGGCGTACCGCATATTTTTGCACCAACAGATGCCGCCACGGCTTATGGCCTTGCCTGGGCCCATGCCGAAGATGATTTTAAAACCATACAGGAATGTTTTTTAGCAGGCAAAAAAATGCTGGGCCGCTACAGCGGTAAAAAAGGGGCCACCGTTGATTATGTGGTACACCTGATAAAAGCGGAAGAGCTGGTGGAGGCTCAGTACGATACGGCCATTTCACTTCCTTTTAAAAAATTACTACAGGGCTATTGCGATGGCTTTAATGCCTATGCGGCACATCACCCGGAAGAAGTACTGGTAAAGCAGCTGTTTCCCATTACACCCAAGAATATGCTTACTTATTCCATGCTGCAGTTGTTTGTTTCCTGCCGGGGAGATGAGGCATTGCAGCAGGTTTTTAAGGGCACGGCGCCAACGGTGGATTTTTTAAAGATGGGCGGATCCAATGCCTATGCTTTTAATTCTCACAAGACAAATAACGGCAACAGTTTTCTCAACATCAATGCCCACCAGCCGCTCAACGGGCCGGTAAGCTGGTACGAGGCTCATTTACAAAGTGAGGAAGGATGGAATATTATTGGTGCCATGTTTACAGGTTCCCCGGTTATTTTACTAGGCTGTAATGAATACCTTGGCTGGGGCCACACGGTAAATGCGCCCGACAAAACTGACCTGTTTCAATTGCAGATGAACCCGGATAACAAACTGCAGTACCGCTTTAACGATGCCTGGGAAACCCTGGAGCAAGAAACCGTGAAACTGAAAGTGAAAGTAGCCGGTATTAAAATTGGTGTTAAAAGAAAAATATACACCAGCAAATACGGCCCCACAGTGATGGGCAAAAATGGTACTTTTTCCATCCGCAGCACCGCCATGTTTTCCATTGCCGGGCTGGAGCAATGGTACCATATGAATAAAGCCCGGAACTTTACAGAGTTTTACAAGGCGCTGAAAATGGAAGCAATTCCCGGCTATAATGTGGTGTATGCCGACAGGTACGATACCATTTTTTACCTGAGCAATGGCCGCATGCCCCTGCGGCAACCGGGATACAACTGGCGAAGCACGGTGCCGGGCAATACCAGCCAAACATTATGGACGAAGTTTCACCCTGTGGAAGACCTGCCCCAGGTACTCAACCCTCCATCGGGATATCTTTTTAACAGTAACCACTCCCCTTTTAATGCAACTGCTGCTGCAGATAACATTAAAAACAGTAACTATGATGCCACTATGGGCTACGAAACCAATGAAAATAACCGCAGTGTACGTTTTATGGAGCAAATTGCACCGCTGAATAAACTGTCATTTGAAGATTTTAAAAGGATAAAATTCGACAGGCAGCTCCCAACACCGCTTGCTTTTCCCGTTAAGGCTGATGGCCTTTTTGCATTGAATGAAAATGATTATCCCGAACTTGCCCCGGTAATAACCACCCTGAAACAATGGGACAGGAAAGCAACGGCAAACAGTACAGGAGCAGCCTATTTCGGTATTGCATTTTATTATATTGTACAAAGGCTGAAGCAGGATTGGAACGGGGTAGCTCAGTTAAGCCCCGCACAATGTGCAACAGTAACAGCATACATAAAAGAATACTGCATAAAGTATTTTGGCCGCATTGACATCACCCTGGGAGATTATCAAAAATTAGTGAGAGGCGAAAAAGCCTTGGCCCTGCCGGGATTACCCGATGTGATAGCCAGCATGGAAAGTGAACCCTATAAAAACGGGATGGTAAAAGGCCGCCAGGGCGACTCGTATATTGAGCTGGTGCAGTTTACCAAAGATGGTCCGCAGATTGAAAGCATCAATTGCTATGGTGCCAGCAACAAGCCCGGCAATAAGCATTACGATGACCAGATGGAAATGTTCATTAACCAGCAAACAAAAAAGATGAGCCTTAAAAAAGAAGACGTGTATAAAACGGCGGAACGCATCTATCATCCTCAGTAGCAACTGGCCACAGCCTCAGCTTACTCCTGCTACCACTGCTTCCTTGAAGGTTTTGTGTACAAGTCCTCTCAGCACTTTACCCGGTCCAAATTCGGTAAAATGCGTGGCACCACCAGCAACCATGGCTTCTACGGATTGTGTCCAGCGCACAGCACCGGTAAGCTGGTCAATCAGGTTACTTCGTATATCGGCAGGATTTATAACGGCCTGTGCCACTACATTCTGGTACACGGGGCATAGCGGTTCGCCAAAAGCCGTTGCGGTAATGGCGGCAGCCAATTCTTCCCTGGCAGGCAGCATTAAAGGGGAGTGAAAAGCCCCGCCCACCTGCAATGGTATTGTTTTTCTGGCCCCGGCACTTTTCATGCGCTCACAGGCAATTTCCACACCTTTTATCGTGCCGCTAATAACCAACTGGCCGTGGCAATTGTAATTGGCAGGCACCACTATTTCCCCTGTTTCCTTTTGCACTGCGCCGCATACCTCTTCTACAGTATTATCCTCCAGCCCAAGCACGGCTGCCATGGCTGAAGGGTTGATTTCACATGCTTTCTGCATGGCCATTGCCCGCAAAAATACCAGGCGCAATGCATCTTCAAAACCGAGTACACCGTTGGCCACCAGGGCAGAAAATTCACCCAGCGAATGCCCGGCCACCATATCCGGTTCAGGCAAACCAGCCGTTTTATAAGCAATTACCGAATGAATAAAAACTGCCGGTTGTGTAACCTTTGTTTCTTTCAGGTCTTCAACAGTACCTTCAAACATTATTTTTGAAATGTCAAACCCCAGAATAGCGTCTGCTTGCTCAAATAAGGTACGGGCAAGTTCATTACTTTCATACAGGGTTTTACCCATACCGGCCAATTGTGAACCCTGACCCGGGAAAATATATGCATTCATCTGCTTACGATTAATATGTATGATAAAAAAAGACTGCTGACGCAGTCCGGGCAAAGTAAATACTTTTTTACTTATCAGGCAATCATTTTCGTAAGAGCTGAGTTTCATGCTCCGCAATACCCATCAATGCAGCCTGGCGCTGATGAGTTTTACAAATTCGCTGCGGGTTTCATTTTTTTCAAATTCGCCCCAAAAAGCCGAAGTGGTGGTAACTGAATTCTGCTTCTGTACGCCCCGCATCATCATACACAGGTGGCTGGCTTCTATTACTACAGCCACACCCAAAGGATTAAGGGTTTCCTTTATCGATTCCAGTATCTGCGAGGTAAGCCTTTCCTGCACCTGCAGGCGGCGGCTGTACACATCAACTACCCTCGCAATTTTACTTAACCCGGTGATATATCCATTGGGAATATAGGCCACATGCGCTTTTCCGTAAAATGGCAGCATGTGGTGCTCACACATACTATACAATTCAATATCTTTTACAATGATCATTTCACTTACATCTTCGTGAAATTTAGCTGAATTCAAGATCTCGTTGGCATCTATCTGATACCCTTGTGTAAGAAACTGCATTGCCTTGGCTAAACGTTCTGGGGTTTTCTCCAATCCTTCCCTGTCCGGGTCTTCCCCCAGCAATTGTAAGTTGGCCCGGTAATTTTTCATGAGCCCTGAAGTAGTGGCTTCATCATACTGCTCAATTTTTTTATACGCCATTTGTTTTCTTTTATTCTTAATATAACAGCCTGTTAA